>NZ_JZEX01000113.1 GCF_000969415.1 Devosia geojensis
CCCCTATCCCCTCCCCTCAAGGGGGAGGGGGACGCATCGTGCTTGCGGCACCGTCGTGCCCCCACCCACCGCTGTCATCCCGGCGAAAGCCGGGACCCAGTACACACCGAGGTCAGAGCTCGTGCGCAGGAGTGCTCATCAGCTTCACGGCAAGGCATCGGCGGCGCCGTTACTGGGTCCCGGCTTTCGCCGGGATGACAGCCGGTGGGAGATGGAACTTTCCAGTACAACTGGAGTGCCGCAAACGTTGCCCCGTTCACACTCCTTGCGGCTGGTGCAGCATCTCAGGATGGGCCCCGGCCTGCGCCGGGGTGACAGCCGGTGGGTTGGGGAGATAATGCCCGCATCATCCCATCTCCGCGTTCGACCCCGAGGACCCGGAATACAGCGGGTGGGCTGGAAACGCCGATACGTGCAGGTGGATTGACGCGATGTCGCTAGTGCAGCCGCACGTCCGTCACGCCTTCCAGCGCCTTGATGCCGCCGGCGATCTCGGCGGTGATGCGGAAGCTGCCGGGGAGTTCGATCTCGTATTCGCGCGCGCCGCCGTCGCGGATGACGATGAAGCTCACCTGCCCTTCCCCGCCGGATTTCAGCTGGGCGCGGATGGGGGACAGGCATTTGCTGTCGGCGGCGAAGACGGTCAGCCGGCGGCCGACCTTCTCGGCGACCTGTGCGAGGGGTTGCGCATCGAGGAGGCGCAGGCTGACGCCCTCGGCGCGCTCGTCGGCGCCGACCTGCAGCAGGACCGAGTTGCCGACCTGCAGCAGGCCGCCGAACTCGTTGATCTGCTCGGAAAAGGCGATGCACTCGTAGCTGCCGGACTGGTCGGAGAGGGTCAGGATCATCATCGGCGTGCCCTTGCGGGTGCGCCGGTCCTGCCGGGCGGAGACCGTGCCGGCGAGACGCCCGGCCGAAGCGCCCGCATCCCTGACCGCGCGCTCGAAATCGCTCCAGCGCTGCACGCGCAGGCGCTCGAAAACGTCGGAATAGGCGTCGAGGGGGTGGGCGGAGAGATGGAAGCCGATGGCCGAGAACTCGCGGTCGGCGCGCTCGGCGACCGACCAGGCGGCAACGCCCGCCGGCAGCTTGATCGGCTCGGGCGTATCGGCGGCGAACATGTCGACGATGCCGTCGCTCTTGTCGGCGGCGGCGCGCTGGGCGGTGCCGACAATGGCGTCGATCGCGGCGAACGCCTGCTCGCGGCGCGGCACGAGCTCGTCGAAGGCGCCGGCGTTGATGAGGGTTTCGAGCGTGCGCTTGTTGACGACGCGCGGATCGATGCGCGTGGCGAAATCGGCGAGGTCGGCGAAGGGGCGGTTGCCGCGCACCTCGGCGATATGCTCGCCGACCTGCCGGCCGACGCCCTTCACCGCGCAGAGCGCGTAATAGATCTTGCCATCCTTGACCGAGAACAGCGCATCCGACCGGTTGACGCAGGGCGGCACCACCTCGATGCCCTTCTTGCCCGCCTCACGGCGATAATCGGCGAGCTTGTCGGTCGCGCCCATGTCGAGGGTCATGGCGGCGGCGAAGAACTCGTGCGGATGGTGGCGCTTGAGATACGCCGTCTGGTAGGACACCCAGGCGTAGGCGGCGGCGTGACTCTTGTTGAAGCCGTAGTTGGCGAACTTGGCGAGAAGGTCGAAGATCTGGTCGGCGAGCGCCTCGCTCACCCCGTTGGGGCTGGAGCCCTCGCGGAAGCGGATGCGCTGGGAATCCATCTCAGCCTTGATCTTCTTGCCCATGGCGCGGCGCAGCATGTCGGCCTCGCCCAGCGAATAGCCGGAGAGGAGCTGGGCGATCTGCATCACCTGCTCCTGGTAGACGATGATGCCGTAGGTTTCGTCCAGCACCTCGCTGAGCTTGGGGTGCGGGTAGTCGACCGGCTCGCGCCCGTGCTTGCGGTCGATGAAGCTTGGGATGTTGTCCATCGGACCCGGCCGATAGAGCGCGTTCATGGCGATGAGGTCTTCGATGCGGTCAGGCTTCAAATCCATCAGCGCCCGGCGCATGCCGGCGCTTTCAAACTGGAAGATGCCGTAGGTGTCGCCCTGCGCGTAGAGCTTGTAGGTCGCCTCGTCGTCGAGGGGGATGTCGTCGATGACGAGGCTGCCCCCTGCCCGGTTCACCATCTCGACCGCGTACTGGATCATGGTCAGGGTCTTGAGGCCGAGGAAGTCGAACTTCACCAGGCCCGCCGGCTCGACCCATTTGAGATTGTACTGGGTGACCGGCATGTCCGAGCGCGGGTCGCGGTAGAGCGGCACCAGCTCCTCGAGCGGCCGGTCGCCGATGACGATGCCGGCGGCATGGGTCGAGGCGTGGCGGTAGAGGCCCTCGAGCTTGCGCGCGATGGCGACGAGGTCGCCGACAGTCTCGTCCTCCTCGGCCATCATGCGGAACTGCGGCACCTCGTTCAGGGTGCGCTCGATGGACCAGGGGTCGGCGGGATTGGCGGGCACCAGCTTGCAGATGCGATCCACCTGCCCGTAGGGCATCTGCAGCACGCGGCCGACGTCGCGCAGCACCGCGCGGGCCTGGAGCGTACCGAAGGTGATGATCTGGGCCACCTGCTCGGAGCCGTACTTCTCCTGCACGTAGCGGATGACCTCTTCGCGCCGGTCCTGGCAGAAGTCGATGTCGAAGTCCGGCATCGAGATTCGCTCGGGATTGAGGAAGCGCTCGAAGAGGAGGTTATAGCGCAGCGGATCGAGGTCGGTGATGGTGGTGGCGTAAGCGACCAGCGAGCCCGCGCCCGAACCGCGGCCGGGGCCGACAGGGATACCGTGCGCCTTGGCCCAGCGAATAAAGTCAGCAACGATAAGGAAATAGCCAGGGAACTTCATCTTCTGGATAATCTCCAGCTCGAAGTCCAGGCGTTGCCGGTATTCCTCCTCGGTCTTGCCAGGCGCGATGCCGGCGGCGAGGCGCTTGGACAGGCCGTCCTGCGCCATCTCGCGTAGCGCCGTGGCTTCCGCGGCGACGGCTTCTTCCTCGCTGACGTCGGACGCCGCGGCGAACTTGGGCAGGATCGGCCCGCGGGTGCGCGGCCGGTAGCTCATGCGCCGGGCGATCTCGACGCTCATCTCGAGCGCCTCGGGCAGATCGGCGAACAGCTCGATCATCTCGCCGCGGGTCTTGAAATAGTACTGGTCGTTGAGCTTGCGGCGTTCGGTCTGGGCGAGCACGGTGCTGCCGGCGATGGCCAGAAGCGCGTCGTGGGCCTCGAAATCGTCGGCGGACTGGAAGAAGGGTTCGTTGGTGGCGACCAGCGGTACGTCGTGGCGATAGGCGTAATCGACGAGGCGCGGCTCGACCTGGGCCTCCTGCGGACGGCCGTGGCGTTGCAGCTCGATATAGAACCGGTCGCCGAAGAGCTCGCGCAGACGATCGAGCCGGCGGATGGCGTTGGCCTCCTGCCCCAAGGCGAAGGCCATGTCGATGGCGCCTTCCGGCCCGCCGGTGAGGCAGAGGATGCCATCGAGCGTATCGCGGGAGAGCCAGTCCAGCCGGGCGCGGGCCAGGCCGTTCTCGCCTTCGAGATAGGCGCGGCTGACAAGGCTCGACAGGTTGGAAAAGCCGACCTCGTTGGCTGCCATCAGCACGATCGAGGACTTGCCCTGCCAGCCGCGGTAGCCGCGCTCGTTGACCTGCTCCTCGGCGGCGGCGAAATCGATGGGCAGTTCGCACCCGATCAGCGGCTGGATGCCTTTCTTCACCGCCTTTTCGGAGAATTCGAGGGCGCCGAACAGATTGCCGGTGTCGGCGATGCCGAGCGCCGGCTGCTTGTCGGCTTTGGCCAGGTCCAGAATCGTGCCGAGCTGCAGCGCGCCTTCCAACAGCGAGAAGGCGGAATGGACATGCAGATGGATGAAACCTGGACCGCTCATGAAGCTCTTTTGCCTGACGGTTCCTTGTGACAGGGGAAGGTCGCGGCGTGAACCGCCGTGCGACCGCTATCCCCAGATGTCACACGAGTCGGGTGATCACATCCATCCAGGTCAGCGAGCCGATGCTGAAGGCTCCGAGGGTGACGAACGCGGCGAGGTCCTTGATGAAGCTGAGCATGGTTGCCTCCGTTGTGTTTATGTTTTGTTCTTATAAGTTGCTGGTTTGTTCCTGTCGAGGGGTGTGGATAGCGGGGAAAGGCTGGCGGTTAATGGAGGGTTAAGGCGCTGGCTCAGAGGCTCTCGCCGGGATGACAGGCAGTGGGAGTGATGGAGCGGCCTACGACAGGCCTCACACCCCGGACAGGTGTACCCACGGCAACTTCTCGTCGGCGTGGAAATGCTTTGTTGGCTCCACGCGTTCCGGATGGTCGAGGAGAGCTGCATAGAAGTGCCGCTCGTTGGGGTAGCGCTCCGACTGGTAGAACATCGGCGAGCCGCAGTTTCCGCAAAAGCCGCGCGTTGCTCCCGGGCTGCTCTGATAGACGACGGGCGCGGTTCCGGTGAACCGCCAGCTTCCGTTCTCCTGCCCGATCCAGGTGGTGAAGGGCGATGCCGTCGCGCGGCGGCAGCTTTGGCAATGGCAGTGGCCGACCCAGTTGGGCGGGCCGGTGAGCTCGAAGGTGCAGGCGCCGCAGAGGCAGCGGCCTTGCAGGGTGGGTAGCGGATCATCGGCCATGGCGTATGCCTCCGTCGTCATTGCCCGGCTTGTCCGGGCAAAACTAGCCGCGCCGCGTCGGCGGCGCGAGAGGAGTCCCTCGTCCGGCAGACGCCGGCCGTTGGGTCGCTCACATGAAATGGGCGATGACGACCGGGGCTGGTGGATGCCGAAAAGCAAATGGCGGCCGGAGCCGCCATTCGTCACATGTGTGCGGATCGCCGCGAACTCACACGTCCGAGAGCTTCACCCACTTACTGTCGGCCTCGCTCGACTTGATCGACGCGGCGATGAACTGCATGCCTTCGACGCCGTCGGCCATGGTGGGCAGCAGGGCCTCGTAGTCGGCCCCCTCCCCGCGGATCACGGCGGCGAACTGGCTGTAGAGGGTGGCGAAGGCTTCGAGGTATCCTTCCGGGTGGCCTGAGGGGATGCGCACGTTCATGGCCGAGGCGGCAGAGCCCGAGATGGCGCCGCCGCGGGTGAGGAGCTGCTTGGGCTTGCCGAACTCGGTGAACCACATCTGGTTCGGGTTGTCCTGCCGCCACTCGATGCCACCCTTGTCGCCATAGACGCGCAGCTGCAGGCCGTTCTCGTTGCCGACGGCAACCTGGCTCGCCCAAAGCATGCCGCGCGCGCCGCCCTCGAAGCGCAGCATGATGTGGACGTTGTCGTCGACGCGCCGGCCGGGCACGAACGCGGTGAGGTCGGCGGAGACCGCCTCGGTCTTGAGGCCAGTCACAAACCGGGCGAGGTTATAGGCGTGGGTGCCGATATCGCCGATGGCGCCGCCGGCGCCGGAGCGGGCCGGATCGGTGCGCCAGGCGGCCTGCTTGTTGTCTTCACCGGCCTCTTCGGCCAGCCAGTCCTGCGGATACTCGGCCTGCACCACGCGGATGGTGCCGAGCGCGCCGGACTTCACCAGCTCACGGGCCTGCCGCATCAGCGGATAGCCGGTGTAGTTATGGGTGAGGAGGAACTTTGCCCCCTTGGCGGGCTTGACCGACGCGAGGGCGCGCGCGTCTTCCAGGGTGTTGGAGAGCGGCTTGTCGCAGATGACGTGGATGCCGGCTTCCAGGAACGCCTTGGCGGGGCCCACATGCATGTGGTTGGGGGTGACGATAGCGACCGCCTCGATGCCGTCGGGCCGCGCGGCCTCGGCGCGGGCCATCTCCTCGTAGGAGGTATAGATGCGGTCCTCGGCGAGGCCGAGGTTCTTGCCCGATTCCTTTGCGACCTCCGGCCGCGAGGAGAGCGCGCCGGCGACGAGCTGAAAGTCTCCGTCCAGCCGCGCCGCGATGCGGTGCACGTAGCCGATGAAGGCCCCGGTGCCGCCGCCGACCATGCCTAAACGAATGGGCCTTGCGCCGTTTTCAGCCATTTTCTTCTCCCTCGCTTATGACAGACCGAGCATCTTGCGGTTTGCCGCGGTATCGGTACCCGAGGCGGCGAAATCGTCAAAGGCCTTTTCGGTGACGCGGATGATGTGGCTGGTGATGAACTGCGCCCCTTCGCGCGCGCCGTCTTCCGGATGCTTCAAGGCGCACTCCCACTCGAGCACCGCCCAGCCGGCGAAATCGTACTGGGCCATTTTGGAGAAGATCGAGGCGAAATCGACCTGGCCGTCGCCCAGCGAGCGGAAGCGCCCTGCCCGGTTCACCCAGCTCTGAAAGCCGCCATAGACGCCCTGCCGGCCCGTCGGATTGAACTCGGCATCCTTGACGTGGAACATGCGGATGCGCTCGTGGTAGATGTCGATATAGTCGAGATAATCGAGCTGCTGCAGCACGAAGTGGCTGGGATCGTAGAGAAGGTTGGCGCGCGGGTGGTTGTTCACGCGCTCCAGGAACATCTCATAGGTCACGCCGTCATGGAGGTCCTCGCCGGGGTGAATCTCGTAGCAGACGTCGACGCCGGCTTCATCGAAGGCGTTGAGGATCGGGGTCCAGCGGCGGGCCAACTCGTCGAAGGCTTCCTCGACGAGGCCGGCGGGACGCTGCGGCCATGGGTAGAGATAGGGCCAGGCGAGCGCGCCCGAGAAGGTCGCATGCTCGCTGAGGCCGAGATTCCTGCTCGCCTTGGCGGCCTTGAGCATGGTCGCAACCGCCCATTCCTGGCGGGCTTTTGGGTTGCCGTGGACGGAGGCCGGAGCAAAGCCGTCGAAGGCGGTGTCGTACGCCGGGTGGACGGCGACGAGCTGGCCTTGCAGGTGGGTCGACAGTTCGGTGATCTCGACGCCGCTCTCTTTGGCAACGCCCTTGAGCTCGTCGCAATAATCCTTTGAGTTGGCGGCCTTTTCGAGGTCGATGAAGCTTTCGACCCAGGTCGGCACCTGCACTCCCTTGTAGCCGAGATCGGCTGCCCATTTGCAGATGGATGCAAAGGAATTGAACGGCGCCGCGTCGCCGGCGAACTGGGCCAGGAAAATAGCCGGCCCCTTGATGGTGCGCATGATGACCTCCTCTTTGTGCTGCCCTTGCCGCAGGCCTGGCGTACGTACCTCAAGGCGGCTTCGCGGGGGCAGTCCCGGTTGAAACGGCTGTGGCGGGCCCAGCGGCCCGCCATCGCGTTTATCAGTATGGGCGAGACCTTATTGGAGCGGCCTGCCCTGTCAAGCCGATGCTCTAAACGTTTCAGGTTTTCGGACTGAACTGCACATAGGCCTTCGGTTCAGTCGCCCCCTCCCCCTTGAGGGGAGGGGTCGGGGGTGGGGGTCCATCGGTGGTCCACACAACGACCCCCACCCTCATTCCCTCCCCTCAAGGGGGAGGGAGGCGAAGAAGCCGATGTTCCATCGCAACCCAAACGCCCGATGTGCTTCAACTAAAACCCAAATACCCTCAGGCCTTGAGCAGCGCCTTGGCTTCATCGGGCCCCAACGCCAGCGGGCGCTCGCAGGTGGTCTGCAAGGTCTGCACCTGACCGGATTCGGCCGCCTTCAGCAGCGAGGTCATGACGTCGACGGCATGGAGCGCGACGTCGAGCCCGCAGCGGGCGGCGCGGCCGTTCTCGAGCGATGCCATCATGTCGGCAAGGCCGGCCGTGCGGTAGTTGGCGCGCGGATTGGGCTTGTCGAGGTCCTGGTTGAAGATGCCGAACGGGTGGTTCCACGGCTCGACCGGCTGCTTCTCGCCGCCCGGGTCGGTGATGACGAGGTCGCCGCCGAAGAAGTTCGGGTCCGGCACGTAGATGGTGCCTTCGGTGCCGTAGAGCTCGATGTTGTGGTGGCCGTGGCTCGCCACGTCCCAGCTGGCGCCGATGGTGACGATGGCCCCGTTGTGGAACTCGAGGATGCCGTGGACCGTGGTCGGCGTACCGACCTTGATCTTGGTGCCCTGGTAGGGTCCGGCGGCGGTCACTTCACGCTCGGCGCGCGCCATGTTGGCGAAGGCCGTGACGCGCTTGACCGGGCCGATGAGATGGATGAGGTCGGTGACGTAATAGGGCCCGATATCGAGGATGGGCCCTGCCCCGACCTGGAAGAAGAAATCCGGGTTCGGGTGCCAGTGCTCCATGCCGCGGCTCATCACGTGGGTGGTGCCCGAGGTGATCTTGCCGAGCTTGCCGCTGTCGATGATCTCGCGGGCCTGCTGGTGGGCGCCGCCGAGGAAGGTGTCGGGCGCGCTGCCGACGGCGAGGCCTTTTTCACTCGACGCCTTGCGGAGCGCCAGGCCCTCTTCGAGGGTCAGCACGAACGGCTTTTCCGAGTAGACGTGCTTGCCGGCCGAGATCGCATCCATCGACACCTTGTAGTGGGTGGCGGGGATGGTGAGGTTGACGATGACGTCGACCTCGCTGTTCTTCAGCAGCTCATCCGGGGTCTGGGCGGCGACGCCGTATTCCTCGGCGCGCTTCTTGGCCGCTTCCGGGAGAATATCGGCGACGGCGCGCACGTCCAGCCCTTTAAAGAGCGGAGCGAGCTTGAGATAAGCCGCCGAGATATTGCCGGCACCCATGATGCCGACGCCATAGGTCTTGGTCATTTTCGCTTACTTCCAGGCTTTGGCCGTCTCGATGGAACGCCGCGCGAAGCGCTCGGCGTCGGAGGGGTTATCGTGCTCGGCAACGAAGTACTTCGCCTTCGTCTTGGCCTTCACGTCGTTGATGAGGTTGTTCCAGTCCATGATGCCGTAGCCGACGTCGGCCCAGCCGTCCTCGTCAGCGTTCTCGCCTTCGGGGGCAATGTCCTTGACGTGGACGGCGGTGATGCGATCGCCATACCGGTCCATCCAGGAGCGCGGGTCCTCGCCGCCCTTTGCCACCCAGGCGACATCCATTTCCCATTCGAGGTCGGCGCCGGTGTTGAGGATGATCTCCATCGGGGTGGAGCCGTCCTCGGTCTTCCAGAACTCGAAGTGGTGGTTGTGCCAGCCGAAGCCGTAGCCCTCGGCCTTGTAGGTCTGCGCAAACCCGGCCAGCGTCTCGGCGAACTCGGTCCACTTGGCGTCGGAATTGCCGAAGAGCTCGCGGTTGATGTGGGGCGCGAAGATGGTCTTGACGCCGATGGTCTCGGCGATCTTGAGCGTTGCGGCCTTGTCCTTCAGGAGATCCGGGCCGAAGTGGCCGGTCGGCATGGTCAGGCCGTGCTTGCGCAGCAGTTCGGCGAAAGCGGCTGGGTCCGAATAGAGGCCGCCGAAGCCTTCGACCTGCGTGTAGCCGAGGGCAGCGAGCTTGCCGAGGAAATCGTCGAGCGGGGGAAAGTTGCGGGCGCTGTAAAGCTGGAATGAAAGGTCCATTGGTGCCTCTATGTCGTATCGCGGCTTGGGGTTCTGCCTGCGAGCAGCAGGACGTAGCGTGAATTCGGGGAGCCGTCGCGCCTCGGGGACAGGTCGACTTGCGCAAAAGTAATATCGACGCTGAACCGTCCGGCGTGGCGAGCGATGCCGGCGCCGTGGCGCCGGCACGAAGCGTGGTGAGCAGAGCCTAGATGCGGTTGCTCGATGCGGCGTCGAAGATCGACCCGCGCGCCGGATCGAAGCCGATCAGCACCGTCTGGCCGCTGGCGAGATGGACGTCGCTGTCGGCGCGGAAGGCGATCGCCTGGCCGGCGACCTTTGTATAGGCGAGCGTGTCCGAGCCCATGGGCTCGACGATCTCGATCTCGACTTCGGTCGCGAACGGCATGGTCTTGGCCGCCTCGCCGATGGCGATGTGCTCGGGACGCACCCCGAGCACGCCCTTGACCGCCGACCCGTTGGGCGCCTGCGAGAACTCGTAGGTCTTGACCGGGATGACGGTGCCGTCGTTCGCCTTGAAGACCGGTTCGGCACCCCCGACCACCTCCCCTTCGAGGAAGTTCATGGTGGGCGAGCCGATGAAGCCGGCGACGTAGAGGTTGACCGGCTTGTTGTAGATGGTGTGCGGGTCGGCGAGCTGCTGGATGACGCCGTTCTTCATGATGGCGATGCGGTCGGCGAGCGTCAGGGCCTCGATCTGGTCGTGGGTGACGTAGATCATGGTGTTCTTCAGGCGCTGATGCAGCCGCTTGATCTCGACGCGCAGGTCCGAGCGCAGCTTGGCGTCAAGGTTGGACAAGGGCTCGTCGAAGAGGAAGACGTCGACGTCGCGCACCAGGGCGCGCCCGATGGCGACGCGCTGGCGCTGGCCGCCCGAGAGCTCGACGGGCTTGCGCTTCAGGAGCGGCTCGATCTGCAGGATCTCGGCGGCGCGCTTCACGCGCCGCTCGACCTCGTCCTTCGGGAGCCTGGCGACGCGCAGGCCGAAGGACAGGTTCCGCTCGACGGTCATCTGCGGATAGAGCGCGTAGGACTGGAACACCATGCCGATGCCGCGGTCCTTGGGCTCCTCCCAGGTGACGTTCTTGCCGTTGATGAAGATCTGGCCGTCGCTGACGTCGAGGAGGCCCGCGATGCAGTTGAGCAAGGTGGACTTGCCGCAGCCCGAGGGCCCGAGGAGGACGATGAACTCGCCCTCCGCGATGTCGAGGTTGAGGTGCTCGAGCACCTTGACGTGCCCGAAGTTGAGCGACAGGTCGCGAATGGAAACGCTGTGTTGCATATGACTATCCCTTGACCGCGCCGGCGGCGATGCCGCGGACGAACAGGCGTCCGGACACGAAGTAGACGATCAGCGGCACGAGGCCGGTGAGGATCGTGGCGGCCATGTTGACGTTGTATTCGGGGCTGCCCTGCGCCGAGTTGACGATGTTGTTGAGCTGCACGGTCATCGGATAGTTCTGCGTGCCCGCGAACACGACGCCGAACAGGAAGTCGTTCCAGATGCCGGTGATCTGCAGGATCAGCGCCACCACGAAGATCGGCAGCGACATGGGCAGCATGATCTCGAAGAAGATGCGCCAGAACCCTGCCCCGTCGACACGCGCGGCCTTGAAGAGCTCGACCGGAAGCGCCGCGAAATAGTTGCGGAAAAGGAGCGTCAGGATCGGCATGCCGAAGATGGTGTGGATGAGGATGACGGCCCAGAGGCTACCGAAGATGCCCATCTCCCGGGTCAGCATCACCAGCGGATAGAGCATCACCTGATAAGGGATGAACGAGCCGAAGATGAGGATCGAGAAGAAGATCTCCGACCCCTTGAACCGCCAGTTGATCAGCGCATAGCCGTTGATGGCGGCGATGAAGATTGAGACGATGGTCGAGGGAACGGTGATCTTGACCGAATTCCAGAAGCCGGGGCTGAGGCCCTGGCAGGTCAGGCCCGTACAGGCGCTGGTCCAGGCCTTGGTCCAGGCCTCGCCCGTCCATTCGATCGGCGGGGCGAAGATGTTGCCCCAGCGGATCTCGGGCATCGTCTTGAACGAGGTGACGATCATCACGTAGAGCGGGAAGAGGAAATAGAGGCACGCAAAGAACAGGATCGAGTAGATGATGATCTTGCGCGGCGTGAAGAACGGCTTCGGGCGCGGGCCGCGCGGGTCCACGCGGCTCTTAACGTCGGTCGCCTCGGTCTGTGCGGAGGAAGAAACGGTTGCGGTCGTGGTCATGAGCGACGGCCCTTTCCGCCGAATTCGAGATAGGCCCACGGCACGATGATGATGAGCACGGTGATGAGCATCATCGTGGAAGCGGCAAGGCCCTGGGCGATGTTGCCGGCGCCGAACATGTAGTTGTAGACGTACTTGGCCGGCACTTCCGAGGAGATGCCCGGGCCGCCGTCGGTCATGGCGACGACGAGGTCGTAAAGGCGCACGATGCCCGAACCGACCAGCACCACGGCGGTGACGAAAACGCCGCGCATCATCGGCAGGACGATCGATACGTAGGTGCGCCATGTGGGAATGCCGTCGACGCGCGCCGCCTTCCAGATCTCATCATCGACGCTGCGCAGGCCCGCCAGCATCAGCACCATCACGAAGCCGACGCCCTGCCAGAGGCCGGCGATCAGCAGCGCGTAGAGCACCATGCGCGGGTTGTTGAGCCAGTCGAAGGTGAAGTTCGCCCAGCCCATGTTGCGCATCGTGCCCTGCAGGCCCAGCGTCGGGTTCATGATCCACTGCCAGACGAGGCCGGTGACGATGAACGAGAGGGCGAAAGGATAGAGCATGATGGTGCGGAAGGCGCTCTCGAAGCGGATCTTCTGGTCCATCAGCACGGCGAGGATGAAGCCGAACACCAGGGTGAACACCAGCGAAAACGAGCCGTAGATCACCAGGTTGTTGACCGAGGTGTTCCAGCGCGAGGTGGCAAAGAGGCGCCGGTATTGGTCGAAGCCGACGAACTCGCCCGTCGGCAGGAGCCGGGAATTGGTGAAGGAATACCAGACTGTCCACAAGGTGCAGCCGACGAAGACGACCAGCACCGTGGCCATCATCGGCGTCGCCGCGATCTTGGCCGAGAGATTGCGGATGAAGGTATTGTAGAGGAAGCGTGTCAGTCCGCCGCCGGCGCTCTTTCGCGCCTGGACCGCATAGTCCGCCATGATGCGTCTCCATAGTGAGCGGCCGGCTTGGAGGTCCAGGCCGGCCGCTGCGATGTCACTCGAGATCAAAAGCCATCAGGTCGGACCGCTCAGTCGGCCGACTCGATGATCGAGGCGTAGCGCTCGATGTAGGCGTCGACCGTGATGCTGTCGTCGCCCAGGAACTCGATGTTGAGGTCCTGGAGCTGCTGCTGGGTGTCGCTCGACAGGGCGAAGTCACCCGAAGGCAGCAGGCCGTTCTCGAGCAGGACCAGAGCCTTCTGCATGCAGGCGTTGGCCTGCGACAGATCGATGTCGGTGCGGATCGGCATCGAGCCCTTCTTCAGGTTGAAGGCGAGCTGGGCTTCGGGCGAGATCAGGATCCTGGCGAGCTCGGTCTGGGCCTCGATCACCGCCGGATCCGTGCCTTCAGGCAGGACCGGGAAGTAGAAGGCGTCGCCGCCGCCGGTGAGCTGGTCGTTGAGGCCGAGGGCCGGCAGGCACTCGTAGTCCTCGCCCGGCACGCCGCCGGCGATCTGCAGGTCGCCCTGCAGCCAGTCGCCGTGGATGTTGCCGGCCGCCTCGCCCTCGAGGAGCTGGTTGCCGACGTCGGCGAAGGCGGGGACCATCGTCTCCGGAGAGACGACCTGGCGGATGCCGTCCAGGGCCTCGGCCACTTCGCGGAACTCGGGGCTGCGGACAGCCTCGACATCCTTGTCGCGGTTGATGGCGATGATGAGGTCGCTGCCGCCGATGCCGGCGAGCAGCACGCCCGGAATGCCCGCGAACGGCCAGCCAGTGGCAAGGCCGAACGGCAGGATGCCCGCTTCCTGGAGCGCCGGCCAGGAGGCCACATATTCGTCCCAGGTGGTCGGGACGGGCTGGCCGATCGTCTCATAGGCGGCGGTGGAGAGCCACAGCCAGTCCCAGGAGTGGATGTTGATCGGGAAGCAGTAGATGCGGCCCTCGTAGGTGCACGGCTCGAGGAGCGACTGATCAACGTAGAACTCGCTGATGTTCATCTCTTCGGCGATGTCGGTGAGATCGCGCATCAGGCCGGCCTGGATGAGCTCCTCGGCGTCGCGGCCGGTGTTCATCTGGGTGGCGCCCATCGGGTCGCCGCCGATGATACGGCTGATGATCACCGGGTTGGCGCCGGTGCCCGAGCCGCCGAGAGCGCTATCCACCCAGGTGTGCCCGGTCTCTTCCTCGAAGACGCGGGCGAATTCGGCCACAGCCGCCGCCTCGCCCGCGGAGGTCCACCAGTGGGTGACTTCAAGCTCGGCCGCGTGGATGGCGGTTGAGCCAAGGAAAGCGGTCGCCATGGCGGCGACCACCGCAAATCTTTTCATAAGTAGTCCTCCCAACGTTCACTTGGAGCCAAGCGCTCCCGCGAAGCCGCCAGCCATCCTTCAGGATGCGTTTGTGCCGGCCGCATGTAATCGATTGCATTTATCCGTCCAATACCCTCTGCAATCGATTTCATGAGTTTCAGCCAGTTGTTGCGCTTCTGTCAAGATCGATTTATTCAATTCCAGTTTCCTGACAGCGAGAGGGGCGCTGGCAGCCATGACGGTGACCAGAAAATCACCGACAATTCAAGATGTTGCGCGTGAAGCCGGAGTTTCCACGGCAACGGTGAGCCGTGCGCTGTCGACGCCCGATCGCGTTTCGCAGGCCACCCGCGAGCGCATCGAGGCGGCGATCGCGGCCACCGGTTACACGCTCAACCAGGCCGCCCGCTCGCTGCGCCGTCAGCGCGCGGGCACCATCGTCATGGCCATACCGAACGCGGGGAACCCCTACTATTCGTCCATCCTCGACTCGGTGCTGGCCGAGGCCAGCTCGCGCGGCTACGGCGTGCTGGTCTCCAACCGCGTCCAGGGCGATCCGACGGTGTGGCTGCGCGACTACTTCCAGTCGAGCCGCGCCGACGGGCTGCTGCTCTTCGACCTGACGCTCGACATCGCCAGCATGCGCCGCTTCATGACCGAGCACGGGAACCTGCCCATCGTCGTCGTCGGCGACGAGATGGTCGAGCCAGGGATCAACCTGGTGACGAGCGACAACCGCGAGGCGACCGGCCGGGCCGTCGAGCACCTCGTCGGTTTGGGGCATCGCAACATCGGGTTCGTGACCGGCCCGACCATGCACGACTACCCCAACGAGCGCCTGCTGGGATTCCGCCAGGCGATGGGCCGCAACGGGCTGCCGCTGCGCGAGGACTGGATCATTCCCGGCGATCACCGGATGGACAGCGGCTACCGCGCCGGTTCGGCATTCCTCACGCTTGCCGAGCGGCCGACGGCGATGGTCTGCGCGAACGACGAGATGGCCATCGGCTTCATTTCGCGCGTGCAGCAGGCCGGGCTGCGCTGCCCTCAGGACGTTTCGGTGATCGGGTTCGACGATACCGACATGGCCCAGTACGTCTCGCCACCGCTGACCACCATGCGCCAGAAGCGCGCCGAGCTCGGCGCCATCAGCACGGCGGCGTTGCTCGACATCGTCGAGGGCATGCGCGATCCGGCAAAACCGGTGCGAATCATCCTGCGCTGCGACCTGGTGGTGCGGTCGAGCACGGCCCCCCTTCCCGGCGCGGCGGAGGCCCCTGCCCCGCGCCTGCGCCGCTGACGCGGCTGCATCACAAGGGTTGGGTTGCGCCCGCGCTTGCGGTAAAGGAAGCGCAGCGCTCCGCTATGGTCCCGTAGCTCAGCTGGATAGAGCAGCAGCCTTCTAAGCTGTTGGTCGCAGGTTCGAGTCCTGCCGGGATCGCCATCCATCGCGTTTCGCCGCGCCGGCGGCCTCGAGGGAAAGAACGTGAACGACCAGCCATCCAGCACACCCGTGGCGTCGCATGCGAGCGCATCGGCCCGTCCGATGGCCAGGGTCAGCCTCAAGTGGGGCATGGTCGAAGCCGGCCCGCTCTCGATCCTCGAGAAATTCCAACTCCTGAAGGACCTGGGATTCGACGGAGTGGAGCTGGATTCCCCCAACGATCTGCCGCTCGACGAGGTGATCGAGGCGCGCGACAGGACGGGGCTTGCCATTCCCGGCGTCGTCAACTCCAGGCACTGGAAGGTTCCGTTGACCGATCCCGATCCGGCGGTGCGCGCGGCGTGCGTCGAGTCGATGGTCACCGCCCTCCATGATGCGAAGCGCTGTGGCGCCAGCACCGTCCTTCTGGTGCCGGGGGTCGTCAACGCCACCACGAGCTATGCCCAGGCCTACGACCGCGCGATCGAGGAGATCAGCAAGCTCGTTCCCCACGCCGAGGAGACGGGTGTCGCGATCGCCCTGGAGAACGTGTGGAACGATTTCCTGCTGAGCCCTCTGGAAGCCGCCCGCTTCGTCGATGCGTTCGACCATCCGCTGATCGGCTGGTATTTCGACGTCGGCAATGTGCTGCGCTACGGACGGCCCGCCCACTGGATCGAGGCGCTGGGCCATCGAATCCTCAAGGTCGACGTCAAGGAGTTCAGCCTTGCCAGGATGAACGCCGAAGGCCCGTGGAAGGGGTTCGAGGTGGAGCTGGGCGACGGGGATTGCGACTGGCCGGCCGTCAACAGGGCGCTCGCCGGTATCGGCTATTCCGGCTGGGTGTCCGCTGAGGTGCCGGGAGGGGACCGCGACCGCTTGGCCGCGATCCGGGAGCGGATGGCAAAGATCGCCGCGGCCTGAGCTCTAGCCGGCCACTTCGGCGAACAGCCGGCGGATATTGGAGAGGCCGGTCTCGCAGGCGAACAGCGACGGCTCGTTGCCCTCGAATTCGAGCGAGACGAAGCCGTCGAATCCCGAATCGACGACGCTCTTGACGAGTGCCGGGGCATCGAGGTCCCCGAAGCCGAAGATCGAGCCGAGGATGTACTGGCCGCCCACGGTTTCCAGCCACCCGGGACCTGGACGGTGATGGCGGACGTAAAAGTCCTTGAGGTGCACGACGCTGGCATGCGGCAGGCAGGCGCGGGTGGCGATCAGGGGATCCTCGTCGACGCAGAGGAAATTGCCGACGTCCACGGTCAGACGGAAATTGGGCAGGTCGACCGCGTGCAACAGGCGGCGGATCCGCTCGCTGGAGTTCATGAAGAACCCGTGGTCTTCAACGCTCGTCGTCACGCCGTAGCGGCCGGCGAAGGTCGCGATCTCGTGGCACGCTTCGGCAATGCCGGCAAACTCGCGCTCGAGTTCGGCGATGTCGTTGAGCCGGCGGGACCAGGTCACCACGTCGTGCCTCAGGAAGCGCGCGCCCAGCCGGTCGCAAAGCTCGATGTAGCGCTTGACGCGCTCGATCTGCTCGCGCCGTTCGTCCGGGCCGATGTCGATGAAGTTCGCGCCGATGCAAAGGCCCGAGACGACGATGCCGGTTTCGCGCACCGCGGCTTCGATGCGCTCGACGGTTTCGACATCCTTGCCGAGCTCGTGATTGGCGTCGGCGCCGGCAGGCGCGAGCGTGAAGGCGGCGATCTCGACGTGCTCGCCTTCCTGGGCCTTCACCCAGCGGAACATGTCCTCGATGCTCAGCGAACCATCCTTGAGGAGCGGAAAGAAACTGTAGGAACTCAGTCCGAGCTGCATGGGGCCTCCTGATCAGCGGTCGCGGCATCATCGGAGAGGCCGGTCCGAACTGTCAACGAGGGGCGGATGGAAGTTGCTATTGACAAGAGAGGCAACGTGTTTTCCCATCTGGTATTAGATTGGTAGTCAGCAGCAGGCCTTCCTGAAATGATCGACCAGAACGCCGATGTCGTGATCGTGGGCAGCGGTCCGACGGGTTCCGCATACGCGCGGATCATCCGCCGCGATTGGCCCGAAGCCCGTATCCTGATGGTCGAGGCCGGTCCGCAGATCTTGCCCGAAATCGGCGGGCACCTGGACAATGTGCTCGATCTCGACAAGCGCGCCGAACTCGAAATCCTCGCCCAGGGCGGCGACCGCAGTCCGCGCCTCTCGATCAGCAAGGAAGAATGGGAAGCCCGCCGCGCCGGCGGTTTTGACGCGTCTCTACTCCGCCGCTCCGGCCTTTTCATTGCCAATGAAGGCGACGACGGCGATGGGCTCTTTGCCGGCTTTTCCGCCGCCAATGTCGGCGGCATGGGCACCAAATGGTCGACCGGCACGCCGACCCCGTCCCAGGCCGAGCGTGTCCCCTTCATCGCCGCGGACGAACTTGACGCAGCCCTGCGCGTCGCCGAAGGCCTGCTCGGCACCCACAAGGACCCGCGCGGCCCCGACCCCATTGCCGCCGCCATGCGCGAGCGCCTTGGCGCCGCATTCAACCCCGGCCGCTCGCCCGACCGCTTCGTCCAGCCCATGCCCATGGCCGCCACGCCCGGCCCCAACGGCCCCCGCTGGCACGGCACCGACGTCATCCTCGGCGACCTCGTGAAAGAGCCGGACACGAGCTTCCGCATTCTGGCCGAAACCACCTGCCGCAGGATCAATCATGACAACGGCCGCGCCACAGGCGTGGTTCTGGCCCGCACCGGCGAAGACGCGACCTGGACCCTTTCCGCCGGCACCGTCATCGTCGCCTGCGATGCTCTCCACACCCCGCAATTGCTGCACGCCTCGGGCATCCGCCCGGCCGCGCTGGGGCGCTATATCAACGATCATTACATCGTCTCGCAGATCGCCGAACTCGACACCGATGTGCCGATGCGGGCGATGAGCTGGATTCCAGCCACCAATGAACTGCCTTTCTCGGTCACCATTGCGCCAGCGAGCCTCCACACCATGCCGAAATCTTCCGAGCTGGGCGGCCAGCCCATCGGCATGGGCGTCTTCTGCCCGGCCGATATCGACGAGAAAAACCACGTTGCTTTCGACGATGCCAAACTCGACTGGCGCGGCCTGCCCGCCATTTCCATCCGCTGGACCCAGTCCGAGGGCGATAGGGAGCGCCTCGAATGGGCCAAGCAAACAGCCCTCAAGGTCGCCGAAATCATTGGCCGGCCCGCCCCTGGCTTTGCTACCTTCGTGCAGCCCGTCGGCAGTTCCCTGCACTATCAGGGCACGGTCCGGATGGGCGAGAGGGATGACGGCACCAGCGTCTGCGACCGCAATAGCCGCGTCTGGGGGTTCGATAATCTCTATGTCGCGGGCAATGGCGTCATCCCCACCGTGACCGCCACCAATCCGACGCTGTATTCGGTTGCCCTCGCCACCTTCGGCGCGCGCCAGGTCGCCCGCGAAGGGCGCCAGCGCCAGGCCGCCTGAGCCCTCGATACGAACGGAATGAATTCTATGCCAGAAAAGCGATTGTCGGTGCTGGTCGTCGGGCTCGGCCAGATGGGTCGCAGCCATGCGCTGGCCTATCACACCCACCCCGGCTTCGAGATCGCCGGGCTCGTCAACCGGTCGACGCCGGCGCTGCCGGACGAGCTGGCGGGATATCCGCTGCGCAATCAGTATCTGGAGGCGCTCGCCGAGTTCTCCCCCGACGTCGTGTCGATCGCGACGCATACCGACGTGCATGCCGACTACGCGGTGGCCGCGCTCGAGCGGGGCGCCCACGTCTTCGTCGAAAAACCCCTGGCGGCCAATGTGCGCGATGCCGAGCGGGTGGTGGCGGCGGCCAAGGCCAACGGGCGCAAGCTCGTCATCGGCTACATCCTGCGGCATCACCCTTCATGGATGCGGCTGATCGAGGAGGCGCGCGATCTCGGCGGGCCCTATGTCTTCCGCATGAACCTCAACCAGCAGTCGCACGGGAATGCCTGGAGCATCCATAAGTCGATCATGCAGACGACGTCGCCGATCGTCGATTGCGGCGTCCACTATGTCGACGTCATGTGCCAGATCACCGATTCCCGGCCCGTCGAGGTGCGCGGCATGGGCGTTCCCCTCGCCAGCGGCCTGCCGGCCGGCATGTACAACTACGGCCACTTCCAGGTGCTGTTCGAGGACGGGAGCGTCGGCTGGTACGAGGCGGGCTGGGGCCCGATGATGTCGGAGACGGCGTTCTTCGTAAAGGACGTGATCTCGCCGCGCGGGGCCGTTTCCATCGTGATGTCGGAAGGCGCCGACTCGGCGAGCCTCGACGCGCATACCCAGACCTCGCGCCTGCTGGTGCACCGCGCCGAAACCGATGCCGCCGGCGCGTTCCGGCAGCCCGACCAGTGGCTGGACATGGCCGGCGAGCCGGGGCACCAGGCGCTGTGCGACCGCGAGCAGGATTTCGTCTACCGCGCGGTGACGGAGGACATGGACCTCACCCGCCACATGGACGACGCCGTGACGTCGCTGCGGATTTGCCTCGCGGCCGACGAGAGCGTGCGGACGGGCCTTGCCGTGCGTCTCTAGGGGGCTTTCAGGAATAGTGGCTCCACCCACCGGCTGTCATCCCGGCGAAGACCGGGATCCAGCCCTGATGTCATCCACGCTCACTGAGAGAGCTGCTTAAGGCTTCCGTGCCCCATTCACACACCTTGCGGCTGGCGAGCCGTCTCAGGATGGGCCCCGGCCTTCGCCGGGGTGACATCGTGGGGTGAACGACCCGCAGCCCCCTACCCAGCCATGGCGAGGATCGGGCCGTCGAGGAGCTGCATCAGCTCGCCGAAGTAGCCCTCCGAGCGGGCGGGCAGCGTCGGGTCGGAGGTGATGGCGACGGCCAGTGCGCGCTCCGGATGCGCCGCGATGATCTGCCCGCCATAGCCGCGCGCCAGGGCAAAGCCGGTGTCCGAGAGGAACCAGCCATACCCGTACTGCATCCCGGAAAAGGGCGAGCGGACCCGGGGCGCGAGCGAAGCGGTCATCCAGTTGGCGGAGACCACCTGCTCCCCCTCGTAACGGCCCTCGTCGCGCAGCATGACGGCGAGCTTGAGCATCGCCCTCGGGGTCAGCGCCATCTCGTTGCCGCCGAGATAGTAGCCCTGCGGGTCGCGGGTCCAGGGCGAAACCTCGAAATCCATGACGGCGCCGAGCCGGCTGCGGGCCTGGGCGAGCAGGCTCTCCCCTGTCGCCTCGACGAGCGCGGCGCCGAGGATGTGGGTGGTGCCGGTTGAATAGAGCATGCGGCTGCCAGGAGCTGCGACCATGGGACGGCGCAGGGCATCCGCCAGCCAGTTGCTCGAACTGATCCAGCTGCCGTAGTTCGGCCCTGAGGTCGGCTCGAGCCCCGCCTGCAGGCTGGCCAGATCCGCCATGGTGATATCGGCGGCACCGAGCGTGGCATCGGATGGGATGATTCCGGGCGCCACGTCGCCGAGACGCGCATCGACGCCGGTGATCTCGCCTCGGTCAATGGCGACCCCGAGCAGCAGCGCCACGACGCTCTTCGCGCAGGACTTGATGTTGGCCGGGCCATCCAGTCCCGCTCCGCGCGGAGCCTGGGCGAACAGCACCTCGTCGCCGCGCTGCACCTGCAGCGAGTGCAACTGCGTCATGCCGTCGATGGTGCTGCTCAGATCATCGACCGCCTGGGCGTGGGCGCGGTGAACGAAGGGGACTGCCAGACCGCCTGCAAGCAGGGCGGTGAAGCTGCGGCGTGTGACCATTTGAGCCTCATCGAATCGGAAACCATGGCGCCCGTCGCGGACCGCCAGCCGGAGGTTGCCGGCCAGTTCGCGGCAAAAAACCGGCGGATATGCTGACGTTTACGTGATGGTGAGCCGGTGGGCCGCGGCGTTCAGCCGACGAGGGAGGCGAGCCAGAACAGAGACCAGAAGAAGGCCCAGGACAACCCTGCCAATGCCGCGATGACCAGCAGCCGGCGCTGCACGAAGAAATCGGCAGTTGCGCTCAGCCACTCCAGCAGGGTCCGATGCATCAGGCCGTCCGCTCCAGCCGGTTCATCCGATAGACCAATCGGAGTCTCCCCATGGTTGTCCACGTGGCCCGAAGGCGAGATCACTTCAGAAATATTCGGCACCCCTGCCAGCGCGTAAATGCACCTCAACTATGGTCAATATCTGTCATAATCGGAATTTAATCGAGTTCGATCAAAGATCGAACTCCATTTGCTTCTCCCCCGCGCTTTCGGAGGGTGGAGCGGGAGCGGCGCGGACTTTGGGCGAAGCGGCCTTGGAAGCCTTCTTGGCCGGAATGGTCTTCGGGACGGTCCGGGAGGCTGCGGGTTCTCTGGTCACGCGCTTGGCGGTTCCGGAAGGAAAGACTCCGGCGATCCAGTCCCGTGCCGGGCCGAGCTGTTCGCGGCGCAGGGCATAGAGGTTCTCGCGCCCCATCTTCTCCTCGCGGACGATCCCCGCCTCGCGCAGCACCCGCAAATGCCGGGAGATGGCCGGGCGGCTGATGTCGAAGCGGCCGGCGAGCGCATGGACGGGCATGGCCTCGCCGGCCAGGAGCTCGACGATGCGGCAGCGGGTCGGGTCGCCCAGAGCGGCGAACTGCAGAGCATGCAGGGACATGTGAGGTAACGTACGGGTTACGGTTGATCTGCCGCCTGTTAGCGGGCGCGAGCCGCCGCGGCAAGCGTGCGAACGGGTTTTCCGATGAAACCGACGCCGTTCGCGCCTGCCTAGGCTAGCGGAGCAAACGGCCCGTAAACCGTAACGATTTGCCGACATTTCACGACATTTCGCGAAATCTGTGCGCGTAGCCTTGTCCCGTAACCAAGTTTCGCCAACTTGATGTGAGAGGAAGCACGAATGGCATACCGGCGACAGGCAGCACGGCGCTACTCCTGGTGGAGCCGGGAACAGCGTCCTTTCACATTGGGCGAACTGGTCGCGGACGGCATTGTCCACGCGGTCGGGCTGTTGCTCGCGACGATCGCGGGGGCGTTCCTGCTGTTCTACGCCATCCGCCATACGGCGCAGGAGGAGGTTCCTGCCCTCATCGTCTACGTCGGCACGCTGATCGCGGTGCTCGGCGTTTCGCTCGCCTACAACCTCTGGCCGGTCTCGCCGGCCAAGCGCCTGCTGGCGCGGCTCGATCAGGCGGCGATCTTCCTCTTTATCGCCGGCACCTATACGCCGTTCCTCGCCGTCATCGGAACGACACCCGCGGGCGTCGTCCTCGCGAGCCTCGTCTGGGGCGCCTCGCTCGTCGGGGTGGCGCTGAAGCTCATCGTGCCGGAGCGGTTCGGCCGGCTGGCGATCATCCTCTATCTCGGGATCGGGTGGAGCGGCGTGCTGGTGTTCCAGTCGCTGGCGACCGCCCTGCCCGCCACGACGCTCTGGCTGCTGCTGGCCGGCGGCATCGTCTACTCGCTCGGCATCGTCTTCCATCTCTGGGAGAGGCTCAAATACCAGAACGCGCTCTGGCATACGTTCGTGGTCCTCGGCGCGAGCCTCCACCTCTGGGCAGTGATCGACTGCATGGTGATCAACCGGTTGTAGGGGCGATTTCAGTCGCCTCAACAGGTGTCATCCCGGCGGAAGCCGGGATCCAGCGCTGAACTCATCCATGCGCCCGGAGCGTTGTTGCTCGGTCATACACCTTGCGGCTAGCACGGCATTTCAGGGTGCCCCCGGCTTTCGCCGGGGTGACGTCCGGGTGTGTTGTGGCTCATGTGCAGAACGGGAACAGCGGGAGCTACTGCCCCGCGCCGATCCGCGGGTGCTCAACCGTGTCGCCGGGCTCGAGGCCGATCTCACGCGAGCGGCCGCCAGGGATTTCGAGGACGAACCGCACGGGCACGCGCGAGGGAATGGAAGTGGGATCCTGCGGGCGGGCATTGACGTGGATGGTTTTGACCACGCCGTCCGCCCCGATGAAGATCATATCCAGCGGAATGAGGGTGTTCATCATCCAGAAGGAGACCGTGTTCTCCGTCTCGAAATCGAAGAGCATGCCGGCATCGTCCGCCAGTTCCTCGCGGAACATCAGGCCGCGGGCGCGGGTTTCGGGGGTGTCGACCACCTCGACATTGAAGGTATGAGCGCCGGTCGCGGTATTGAGCACCAGCCGTCCCTCGTCGCTGCAGGCGGCAAGCGGCAGCATGGCGAGGACGACGCCCGCCATCATCCCTGCCCGCGCCGTCCGCCCCGCGATCGCTAGTCGCCAGTTACCGACATTCATGGTGAGATTCCCGTCAAGTCATTGCAGTGCCGGCGTGGCCGGACGGCGCGACAATGCCCGCGACGCAGCGTCGGTTCAATCCGATTCGGCCGGATTTGAGCGGATGTGACCGGAGGGCCTCAGTGCGAGGACGGCGCGTCGCCCCAGCCGTCGGGCCGGATCTCGGCGACCATCAGGCCCTTGGGGCCCTGTCCGTAGCGCACCAGCACGTGCTGGCCCGGGCGGAGCTCGGTGATGCCGAAGCGGCGCAGAGTTTCCATATGGACGAAGACGTCGGGCGTACCCTCCCCGGCCGAGAGGAAGCCGAAGCCGCGGATGCGGTTGAACCACTTGACCTCGAGCCGCACCATGCCGGAGGTCGGCTCGACGGTGACGTGGGTGCGCGGGGCGGGCATCTGCGAGGGATGGCGCGCGGTCGTTTCATCCATGGAAAGGATGCGGAAGGCCTGCAGCCCGCCGGGGCGGTTCAGCGCCTCGACGACGATACGCGCGCCCTCATAGGCGGTGTGGTAGCCGTCACGGCGCAGGCACGTAACGTGCAGCAGGACATCGGGCATGCCGTTGTCGGGCACGATGAAGCCGAAGCCCTTGCCGGCATCGAACCACTTGATGGTGCCGGAAATCTCGATGGCGTCCTGGGTATGCTCGGCGCCCCCGGCGGACGTCGCCGCTCCCTTGCCATCGGCGGTATCGGTCCGGAATTCCGGCCGTTCGCCGCTGTCCGTCTGCTTGCCCCCCATCGTCCCCAATGCCTTTTCCGAACTCGCCCCGCCATGGCGGGGTACTCCACACGACCACATGTCACTTTGTCCGATTCAGCGGCAAAAGTTAAGGAGGTGTTGACAATTTGTTTGGGGCTCCCCGACGACGGCCTCGGTTGCCCGGCCCGGCTGCGGTTGCTAGAGGTTCGGCCACGTCAGCCCGCAAGCAAGGAGCACGTCATGCAGTACCTGCACACTATGGTGCGCGTCACCGATATCGAGGAGAGCCTGCGTTTCTATTGCGAGGGCCTCGGGCTCGAGGAAGTCCGGCGCACCGAGAACGAGAAGGGCCGCTACACCCTCATCTTCCTTCGCGCGCCCGGCGATACCGGCGGCGAGGTGGAGCTCACCTACAACTGGGACCCGGAGACCTATACCGGCGGGCGCAATTTCGGGCATCTCGCCTACCGGGTGAAGGACATCTACGGGCTCTGCCAGCACCTGATGGACATGGGCGTGACCATCAACCGGCCGCCGCGCGACGGCCACATGGCGTTCGTGCGCTCGCCGGACGGCATCTCGGTCGAACTCATCCAGGACGGGCACCTGCCCCCGCAGGAACCCTGGGCTTCGATGCCCAACACCGGCGCCTGGTAAATGGTGTAAACCATTCGCTAACCAGCAGGATTAGCCGCTGGTTAGCGAAACTCATCGTATTTTAGCGTTCTCGACAGACCGGCCGGCCTTTGTTGCGCCGCGGCCACACCCGGTACTGGGAAGACGCTCATGCGAATCCTCATCTCCGCCCTTGCCCTCGTCCTGGCGCTCGCCGGCTGCGTGCCGCTCGCCATGTTCGCCGACAGTTCCGGCTCGGCCTATCGGGGGCTGCGCTCCGACTGGGGCACCTACGTGTCCAGCCGCGAAGTCAACGCGCTCTGCCTATCGCCGAAGCTGCGGCTGGCGATCTGGGACTTCGAGGGGCACTTCGGCAAGAAGGTGGTGATGAGCTCGGGCTACCGGGACGACCACCACAATTCGAGGGCGGGCGGCGCCAGCGATTCCTTTCACACCAAATGCATGGCGGCGGACTTCCACATCCCGGGCGTACCCAAGGAACAGCTCATCGCGTTCGCCATGCGCAACGGCTATGTGGGCGGGCTCGGATGCTATCCCGGACGGCAGTTCATCCACATCGACGTGCGCGATCGGCCGCGCGGCTACACGCGTCCGGTGACCTTCAGTGGCTGCTGAACTTTCTCCACAAGCGGTCCGCAAATGGGGTTGCGCATCAGGGGCAACCTCACTATACGGACGCAGCGCTCAGGCGCCCTTCGTCTATCGGTCAGGACGCCACCCTTTCACGGTGGAGAGAGGGGTTCGATTCCCCTAGGGCGTGCCATTCTAAACTACTACTTGCGGCCGTGAGCGTCGGCCTTATATAAGACCGTGCTTGCCACAGGCGCCCATCGTCTAGCGGTCAGGACACCACCCTCTCACGGTGGGGACAGGGGTTCGATTCCCCTTGGGCGTGCCAAGCACTCGATTATCCTGAAGTAGCGACCTGAATAGCTGTCCGGGGAACCGGACGGCGGTTTTGTCGTGCCTTCCTCCTCCGATGGTCCGCATGCGGGAACGACAGTGCCCGGGAGGCGTTGCGTCCCTTGCAACCACAGTGTGATTCTCAAGGACGGAGAGAGACATGATCCAGGTCATTTCAGCACCCGAGCACGTCGCCGCATTCCATCTGGCCGGCACGGTCACTGCCGACGACTACGACAAGATCATCCCCGAGGTCGAAGAGAAGCTGCAGAACCATGAGGACATCGGCATCCTCGCCGATCTCACCGGGCTCGAGGACATGACCGGCGGCGCGCTGGCGCGCGATTTCCAGTACGGCCTCGGCAAGCTCGGCGAGATGCATCGCTTCAAGCGCGCGGCAGTGATCTCCGACAAGCAATGGATCAAGGCGGCCACGGAGATTGCCGACAAGGTTTTCCCGCAGGTCGAGGCCCGCGTCTTCCAGAAAGACGAGAAGGACCAGGCAATGCGCTGGGTTTCCGATATCCACTAGGGACTTATGAAGAGCCCGCCGGGTAGGCCAATACGCCGCAGGCGTTCCAGGAACCGGGAGCGCCGCGGCGCGTTGTGTGCGGAAATCGGGCCACACCAAGGCCTTGACACAAATCGGACACATATGTCGGCGAATGCGCCGGCCATGCGCGAGCCGAAGCTTGTGCTGTTTATCAGCCGACGTGGCTAACGCACTGATAACGGGGAAAGAACGACGGATGCAGATAGCGCATATCAGCCATGCAACAACCGCTTCATAAATCCCGGAGTTAGTCGATATCTGCTGGCATAAGCTGCCTGCCACATAAAAAGAGCGTCACGTGCAGACCACCCTATCCCCTACCTTTTCACGCCGCAGCCTTCTTCAAGCCTTCGGCGTCGGCGTCGCCCTTCTCGCGTCAACGGCCCTCACCCGTCCGGGTTTCGCCCAGGAGGGGCCGGCCGCGGCCGAGCCGTTCGAGTTCTCGTTCGACATTCTGACCGAGATGGCCCGCGAGCGCGCCCAGCGCGAGTACCGTCCCCTGATCGAGGACCTTCCGGCCTATGTCGAGGAGCTCGACTACGACTCCTATCGGCGCATCAACTACCGGGCGGAGCGCGGCAAGTGGGCCGACAGCGACAGCCCCTACCACCTGCAGGCCTATCACCTGGGATGGCTCTTCAAGGAGCCGGTGCATCTCTACGAGGTGCATGACGGCATGGCAGGCGCCTTCGTTTTCACCGCCGATGATTTCGAGTTCTACGACGACGACGTGGCCGCTACCGCCGCAGGCGTGGTCCTGCCGGGCGTCGCGGGCTTCCGCCTCAACTATCCGCTCAACACGCCCGAGACGTTCGACGAGCTGATCTCGTTCCTCGGCGCCAGCTATTTCCGCGCTCTAGGGCGCGGCAACTCCTACGGGCTGAGCGCCCGCGGGCTGCTGATCAATTCCTGGCGCGAAGGCCCCGAGGAATTCCCCCGCTTCACTGACTTCTACGTCGAGCGCCCGGTGCCCGGCCAGCCGATGACCATCTACGCCGCGCTCGACAGCCAGAGCGTGACGGGCGCCTACCGTTTCGTCATCACGCCGCCGAGCGAGGAGGTGCAGGAGACGCTGGTGGAAGTGACCGCGCGACTGTTCTTTCGCGCCGACATCCCCGAACTCGGCATCGCGCCGCTGACCTCGATGTTCCTCTATGCCGAGGCCAACCGCTCGGACTTCGACGACTACCGGCCGCAGGTGCATGACAGCAATGGGCTGTTCCTGCGCCGCGCCAACGGCGAGCCGATGTGGCGGGCGCTCAACAACCCGCCCTCGCTCGGAAACTCCTATTTCGGCGACACCAACCCCCTCGCCTTCGGGCTCGAACAGCGCGGCCGCTCGTTCGAGGAGTACCAGGACGCCGGCGCGCACTACGAGCGACGTCCGTCGCTGCGGGTCGAGCCGATCGGCGAATGGGGCGAAGGCTCCGTCCGTCTCATCGAGGTTCCGGCCGATCTGGAGGCCGAGGACAACATCGTGGCGTTCTGGGTTCCGGCCGAGCCTGCAACCGCAGGCAGCTCTCGCGAGTTCTCCTACCTGTTGCGCTGGGGCGACATCCTTCCCGATTCCCCCGACTGGGGGCATGTGGTGGAGACCCGCGCCGGCCAGGGCGGCGTATCGGGCGTGGAGAACGCGACGAGCCTGCGCAAGTTCGTCGTGGACTTCGCCGGCGGTCCGCTCGCCGACCTCGATGCGGAAGCCGAACCGGAGCTGGTCGCCCAGATCTCGGGCGCCACGCTCCTGCATTCGACCGTTTCGCGGATCGACGCCAACGGTATCTGGCGCGCGGTTCTCGATGTGGACGTGGAAGGCAGCGACCTCGTCGAGCTTCTCGCGTTCGTTCGTGACGACACCGGTCGCAAATTGACCGAAACCTGGCTCTATCAGTGGAGGGCGCGGCATGAGGCGTGATCTCGGCGATCTGACCGTGAGGCCGGAATATCAGTTGCCGGACGCTCCTTTGCCCATGCCGACGCAAGTTCTCGAGCAGGCGCATCGCAGGTCATGGTTTGGACACCTTCGATCCCTGTGGGTGTTGCTGGCGGTCCGCGACTGACGCGGCCGCCCGATAGAAGAAAGGTGGCAGGATGAATACCGCCGCAGCCAACAGGGCCAAACTGCTCGGCGCATCGGCGGGCATCTCGCTGCTCGCAACCTGGCTCTTCATCCAGTTCAGCACGCCCGGCGGCTTCAACGCCGTCGACGGGCTGCGCGTGATTCTGGTCGCGGTCAGCGCATTCTGGCTGAGCTGGGGCGCGCTGCTCGGCGTCGCCGGCCTCTTCTATCGCCCCCAAGGCACTGGGCGCGTGCCGCTGACGCCGCCGCTCGGGCGCTGCGCGGTCGTCGTGCCGATCTACAATGAGGATCCGGTCGCCACCTTCTCGCGCATCGCGGCGATGAGCGCGGGGCTCAGCCGGCTCGGGCTGCACGAGCAGTTCGATTTCGTCGTGCTCTCCGACACCAATTCCATGGACGTGGCGGCCGAGGAGGTCGTCTGGTTCGACCGCCTGGCAAGCCAGGCGAAGGCCCAGGGGCATTTCTTCTATCGGCGGCGTGAGAACAATGCCGGGCGCAAATCCGGCAATATCGAGGATTTCATCCGCCGGTCGGGCGCGGCTTACACCTATGCCGTCATCCTCGACGCCGACAGCCTGATGAGTCCCGAAACGCTGGTGCTGCTCGCCAGGCGCATGGATGCGGACCCGCGGCTGGGCCTATTGCAGACGGTGCCCAAGATCATCGGCGCGCGCACGTTTTTCGGACGGGCGATCCAGTTCAGCGCCAGCTACTATTCCTCGATCTTTGCACGCGGCATTACTCTGGTGCAGGGCGAGCAAGGCCCGTTCTGGGGCCACAACGCCATCGTGCGGATGGCCGCGTTCGCGGGCAATTGCGGCCTGCCCAAGCTTTCCGGTAAGCCGCCGTTCGGTGGATTGATCCTCAGCCACGACTACGTGGAAGCCGCCCTTCTCGCCCGCGCGGGCTGGAAGGTTCAGGTCGACCCCGAGATCGAGGGCTCCTTCGAGGAAGGGCCCGAGAACATCATCGAATATGCCAAGCGCGACCGGCGTTGGTGCCAGGGCAACCTGCAGCACGGGCGGTTGCTCGGGGCGCCGGGGCTGCACTGGTGGAACCGGTTCACGTTCCTGCAGGGCATCATGGCCTATCTCGGCTCGCCGGTGTGGCTCGCGTTCCTCGTCGGCAGCATCATCTCCGAGGCGATGCCGCGCACGAGTTATATCACCTTCAGCCAGCAGCTGACCTCGAGCATCGCCGCCTGGTGCCTCGTCGGGCTCATCACCTCGCTCCTGGTGATGCCCAAGCTCCTCATCATCGCCTGGGGTGCGGCGAGCGGCGAGAACCGCAAGTTCGGCGGCACGAAGGCCGTGTTCTTCTCGGCCATCACCGAGATCGTGTTCTCGAGCCTCATCGCGCCGATCACGCTTCTCATGCAGTCGCGCTCGGTGTTCCAGGTGCTGTTCGGCATCGACGGCGGCTGGCCGGCGACGAGCCGGGACGAGCGCAGCCTCACCCTGCGGCAGTCCTGGGAGGCGAGCTCGTGGATCGTGATGGCCGGCGCCCTGGTGCTGGCGACGGCCATGGCGCTCGCGCCCTACCTCATGGTCTGGCTGCTGCCGGTGATCATCCCGATGGGGCTGTCGCCGCTCCTCATCGCCTACAGCTCCATGGTCTCGGACGGCCGCGATGGCCTGCTGCTGATGACCGCCGAGGAATATTCCGTCGCCCCGGCGATCGATGCGCGCGACAAGGTGCGCAACGACTGGCGGACCGCGTACCTCGAGCAGGGGGCACGTTCGTGACGCAGGAGTCCCGCGACATCCCCGCGGCCCTCGCTCCGGTCATGAGGGCGGGCGCCGCGCCGATCCCGGACGCCGCGATCAAGGAAGCCGCCGGTCCTCCGGCCGTGCCGACGACGCTGGCGGTCGGCCGGGACCTGCGCATCGACATGTTCCGGGGCCTGGCGCTGGTGATGATCTTCGTCAACCACGTGCCGGGCACCGTCTACGAGCGGTTGACCAGCCGCAATTTCGGCTTTTCCGACGCCGCCGAGGCGTTCGTGCTGATGTCGGGGATCGCGGCGGGCCTCGCCTATTCGCGCGGGTTCGCCAACGGCTTCAACTGGCCGGCGGTAGCGAAAGTCTGGGCGCGGGCGCGCCAGCTCTATCTGGTGCAGATCGTCATCACTGTGATGGCGCTCGCCGTCTTCGCGGCGGCCGCCTTGTGGTTCGACCGGGCGGAGATGCTGGCCAAGAACAACGTGGCGGCGCTCTTCGAAAAGCCGCTCTCGGTGATCATCGGCATTCCGGCGATGACGCACCAGCTCGGCTATTTCAACATCCTGCCGCTCTATATCACGCTGCTGCTGGTCACCCCTGCCCTCATCCTTCTCGGCGCGAAGAAGCCCTGGCTGCTGCTGGGGCTTTCGGTACTGCTCTGGGCGGTTGCCGGCCACTTCCGCCTCAATTTCCCCAATTTCCCGAATCCAGGCGGCTGGTTCTTCAATCCGTTCTCCTGGCAGATCCTCTTCGTCACGGGGCTGCTCGCCGGCATGGCGATGAAGCAGGGACGCACGTTCTTCACCTTCAATCCGACGCTGTTCTGGGCGGCGGTCGGCTACCTCGTTCTGGTGCTGATCTGGGCGCGCACGCCACCGGTCGGCCAGATCGGCTGGGCAGCGCTCAATGGGCTGCGCGATCTCGGCGCGCCTTTCTATCTCGTCGGGTTCGACAAGACGTTCCTCTCGCTTCCGCGGCTCTCACATGTCCTGGCGCTCGCCTACGTGCTGGCATCGCTCGCCAGCGTACGGGCGTTCGCCGGCACCGCCTATGCGCAGCCGCTGATCCTGCTCGGCCGCTACGGACTGCCGGTCTTCGCCACCGGCTCGGTGCTCAGCATGGTGCTGCAGGCGGTCAAATCCGGCACGATCGGCAACCCGCTTAGCGATGGCGTGCTGATCGCAGGCGGCCTTGCGGCGCAACTCGCCCTCGCCTGGTGCCTCTTCAAGACCGACGAGATGCGCGGCGGCAAGAAGAAGGCCGGCTAGGTGGTGCAGACAGTTAGGTGCTGGAAGTATCCACAACCACCGGGTCGTTCCCGCAAAAGCGGGAAACTCTGTTTCCCTCCCAGCGCTGCAAACGGAGGTCCCCGCTTTCGCGGGGATGACCCGGTGGTGGTTGCAGAACTGAGAAAAACAGGCTGCAGGCGAAACCCACCACGACTCCTGCAGGCAGCTTACTCCTCAACCGCCAGCACGAATCTGACCGTCAGGTCGCCTTCCCACCACATAGGGAAGTTGGTGCCCCATTTGTTGTTGTGGAGGTTGAAGCGGATGCCGCCTGAAAGGTTCGGCAGCTCGGGCGCGAACGGCATGAAAGGCGAGCCGGCTGGCGTGACGAGCGGCGAATCGAGAGGCTCGACGGTCAGCGAGCCGGTTCCAAGTTCTGCTGCAACCGCCTCGACCGCCTGGAGCTGACCACCGCCGCGGCGCGCGATGCGCTCGCCCGGCTGCCAGAGGCCCATCTTGCGGTAGCGCCAGCCGGAAGCGCCTTCCGGTGTCAGGGAAACGAAGCTCGCCTCGGGCATGCGGTTGGCGGGCTTGTTGCGCAGCGTCAGGCGCAGAGCCAGGTGCGTGTCGCCGAGCGCCTCGACAGCCAACTCGATTCGTTCGGGCGCGCCGAGGGTCCGGTGGGCTTCTTGCGGCATGGCGAGCACGACAACGGGCTGGCCGTCGATCCAGCCGCCGCCGACGCGGCGCGGGGCGAAAGCGGCATGCCGGGCCGTGCGGGCGCGATGGAGGCCGGGCTTGTCATGGTCGAGAATCGCCCACTCCGCCCGGTGCTGGAGATAGCTGTCGAGATGCGCCTGCAACGCGGCGCTGTCGTAGCTCTCGTAGCGATAGGCGATGAGCGGTCCGTCGCGGCCAGCAAGACGGGCGCCGGTGGGCGATGCGATCGACATTACGTCGCCCGTCTGCGGATCGAGATCGAGCCGCCAGCCGCCCACCTTCATAACCTGCATCTGCTCATCGAGAAGATCCGGCGCCACGGGCGGCTCCAGTTCGGCGAGATGGTCTTCGGCGAGGCGGCGGTCCGATGCGGGGAGCTCGGCAATCGCGGCGTCGAGATACGCGCGCTGCTCGGCCCATGACGCTTCGGCATAGGCAAACCGGTAGTCGTTCGCCCGCGCCGCCTCGAAGGCGGGCCGGTCCCAGGCCTCCTCGTCGCGCAGGTACGACTTGATGTCGACGCCCCAGGTGTGCTCGGCAACGAGCGCGAGGCCTCGCCCGAAGGCGCGGCGCGCGGGCGTGAGCCCTTCCACGTCGAATCCGTCGTAGAGCCGCTGCAGCTGCCTGAAGCGGGCCAGCTTGATGGGGTCGCTCCCTGCCCCATGGATCCAGCTGTCGCCGATCTCGATGTCGACGACCGGGAACTCCTCGCGCCGCTCCCACATCAGCCGGCCGAAGGCGTCGAGGGTCGAGGCCCGCACCGCGACGTCCGGATATTCGTGGGCCATGTGCCGGTGCACGTCCACGGTCTGCGGCACGCTCTGCGGACCCATGTTGTCGTTGGTGTGCGCGAAGCTGAGACCGACTTCGCCGCCGGGGGCGAATTGCGTCGCGCCATAGGAGTTCTGGTACATGACGACCACCTCCTCGCCCGTGGGCGCGCGCCAGCGGAAGAGGTCCGGCACGTCGGGGACAGGACTGGCGGTATTGACGCCGAGGTGGAGGAAGCGCACGCCGGCCTCGGCCAGCAACGGCACCATGCCCAGCGTGTGGCCGGGCACGTCGGTCATCTTGGCGGCGATGGTCTCCCGGCCGAAGCGTTCGTCGAGCTCGCGGGCGATCGACAGGCCCGCCCGGAAGAGCGCCGGCGACATCAGCTCGGTATGAGTGGTGAAGGGCAGCGCGTGCCAGCGGATGAGGCCGCGTTCGATGGCGCGCTCGAGGCGCTTTACCTTCTCGGCGTCCTGGGTCTGCAAATGGTCCCAGATCAGCCAGGCGCCCGTCGTCCAGATGAAGCGCGGGTTGTCCGGATCCTCGGCGTAAAAGTGCTCGCCAGTCGTCAGCGCCTGCGGAATGAACTGCTCGTGGTACTGCCGGCGGACCTTGGCGGCATGGTCGGTGAAGCCGATGTCGAGATGGGTCTTGAAGACGAGGTGGATGGTTCTGTCGCTCAATATGTTACCCGCGCTTGCCGACCGTGCCGCGCACGACGAGGCGCGTGGCTATGGTCTCTTCCATGGGGGGCACGTGCGGGTTCTTCAGCCTTCTGAGGATGAGGCGGACGAGGGCTTGCACGCGCTGATCGATATCCACCTTGACGGTGGTCAGGTTGTAGCTTTTCCAGTGCGCCTGCTGGATGTCGTCGAAACCGACGACCATCACGTCCTCGGGCACGCGCAGGTTCAATTCGTGACGCAAGGCGTCGATGATGCCGAAAGCGCCCACGTCGTTGGCGGCAAAGATCGCGTCGGCTCCGTCGCCGAGGCGAAAGAGGTCGAGGGTGGCCGAATAGGCGGTGTCGTAGGTGAAATCGCCGGGAAAGAGCACGGGATCGGGCAAGCCCCTCTCGCGCATGATCGAGCGCAGCGTCTCCTCGCGCGCGACGCTCGCCAGCGATCGCGACAGACCGGAAAGATAGGCGATGCGGCGCGCACCGTATCCCTGCATCATGGCGACGGCCTGCTCGATCCCGCCGCGGGTCAGGATGTTGAGCCTGTCGAAGAGCAGACCTTCGTCCTCGCGATCCCAGTACCCGTCCCCCGCGGTCTGCGGATAGTCGATATAGATCGGCACGGCGCGGTCGAGCACCTTGGTCAGGGTCCGCGGCCGCACGTTCTCGGTAAAGGCGATGACCGAATCGGGGTTGAACCCGCGCATGTAGGTCAGGAGCGTCGGATCGATGCTGTAGTCGGTGCGGGTCTTGAAGAGGAGCGTAGCGAATCCTTCGTTCTGGAGAGCGGCGGTCAGCACGTCGATCTCCTGGCTCTCCCAGGGACTCCAGACGTCCGGCACGATAACGCCGACCAGGTGCGAGCGGCGGGTGACGAGGGCGCGCGCCGCCCGGTCGGGCGCGTAGCCGAGGGTCTGCGCCACATCGAGGATATGGGCGCGCTTTTCCGGCTTGATGGACGCATCGGGATTGAACGCGCGCGATACGGCGACGCGCGACACCTTGGCGATCCTCGCCACCATTTCCGCGGTGGCGCGCTGAGGCCGCTCCGGCGTGTCCGGCTTTGGATCAGTCATCACGGCACTCAATGCAAGCGTGTACAAAAATCGGAAATCGCCGGCCTGCGATCGGTTTGGCGCACGTCATGCAGGCGTTACCGGCCTGATGATATGACGCAGTTTTCATGAATATTCCATGACATGTTCATTGTCACGATACGGGTTGACGAATGAACACGTGTTCATTTTACTGTCATGCGAGCGGCGTATGGGAGGCGCCGCCGCTGCGACGGACCCGTCGAGGCCCGCGCGGCATTTCATTCCTGCGGGAGAGGAAAAACATCATGAAATCGGTATATTCCGTCAGCCTGGCAGCCCTCGCCACGGCGCTGATGGCCGGCACCACGCTTGGCGCCGACCTGCGCATCCTGACCGCCGTCACCGGCGGCAAGGACGCCGCCGAGCACGAGCTCTTCGTCCAGGAGCTCGAGCAGCACCTCGGCCTCGACATCGAGATGGTCAAGCCGGCGGCGGACTACAACAATGTCCTGTTCACCTCGCTGGCCAGCGGCGAGCGCTACGACCTCATCTACGGCGACTCCAAGATGCTGCCCCAGCTCGTCGAGCAGGGCGCCGTCACGGACGTGACCGACCTCGTCGCCGGCTCGGCGGTGCTGGCGGACGTCGCCGTCATTCCGCAAGCCGAGTGGGACCTCTTCGACATCGAAGGCCGCAAATGGGGCGTGCCCAACAAGTTCGAGGGCGGCACGCTGCCGACCGTCCGCCAGGACTGGCTCGAGGAATTCGGCATGGAAGCGCCGGTGACCCTCGACGATTGGACTGAATTCTTCCGCCGTGCCAAGGAAGAAAAAGGCGCCTACGGCCTGTCGCTCTCCAAGCTCTACGACATCCAGGGCTTCATGTCGGCGGCGGGCGTCAAGGCCGGCTATGTGCTGGTCGACGGCAAGCGGACCATCCCCTATGCCTCGGACGAAGCCGCCGAGATCTACGACTGGTTCGGCATGCTCTCCGAGGAGGGCCTGCTCGACCCGAACTTCACCACCAACGGGTCGGCCGAGTTCCGTAACCTCTTCATGACCGATCGCGTCGCGGCCGTGACCTATTGGGATGCATGGGTGGGCCTCTTCAACAACATCATGGCGACGGACCACCCCGATTCGCCCTTCGAGGCCAAGGGTGTGGCGGGCGTGCCGGGACCCGACGGCGACATTATCCTGCGCCGTGGCGATGCCTCGCTCTGGATGATTCCCGCCAATGCCGAGCATCCCGAGAACGCCATCAAGTTCCTGGAGTTCTGGCACTCCGAGCCCGGTTACATCATGGGTACGCTCGGCGTGAAGGACGTGGACTACACCGTCACCGCGGACGGCGGGTACGAGCTGACCGAGCAGGGCCAGGCCCACGGCATGGACCACGGCTCGCCGCGCGTCGCCTCGACCACCTGGGAGCCGCCCTTCCCGCCCCTGCCGGGCGTCGAGGACGCGCAGGCGATCATCATGGAGCACGCGACGACCGAGTACCTGCCCTCGTCATGGGCCGAAGCCGAAGCGATCGTCCACAAGCATGCCTTCCCGGCCATGCTGGGTGAGACGACCGGCGCCGAAGCCGTCGCCGCCATGCGCGACGAGCTGCTGGCAGCGGGCCTCATCGACGAATAAACCCTCCTCAACCGTACCGCTCCCGCCGCCAAGGCGCGCGGGAGCGGCGACCCGCGCCGCGAATGCCCATGCTCGCTCAAATCCAGCGCCACTGGTTCCTCTACGTGCTGATCGCGCCGATCATCGCGTATTTCTGCGCGTTCCTGTTCTACCCCATGGGCCAGGGCGTCTTCCTGTCGTTCCAGAAGGCGGGGCTGCTGGGGCCGGTCGGTTTCATCGGCTGGGAAAACTACCAGAAGGTCTTTTCGACCCCGATGGTGTGGCAGACGATCTGGAACACGCTGATCCTTTCGGCCGGCATCACGTTCTTCGGCGTGCTGCTGCCCATCGTGCCCGCCATCGCGCTCGCCGAGGTCTTTCCGGACTGGGTGAAGCGCGGGCTGCAAACGATCATCTACACGCCCTATCTCTTCTCCTGGGTCATCATCATCGGCATCTGGTCGAACACGCTCTCGCCCATCGGCCTGGTCAATTCGCTGCTGGTGCAGTCGGGGCTCATCGAGCAGCCGATCACGTTCTTCGCCAGTCCGGTCTGGGCGCGCCCGATGGTCATCGGGCTGACGGTGTGGAAGGACATCGGTTTCCATGCGCTGATCTACCTGGCCGCGCTCCTGTCGCTCAATCCGGATGTGCTGGAGGCGGCCGACATCGACGGGGCGAACGGCTGGCAGAAGATCAAGGACATCGTCATCCCGCACCTGATGCCGATGATCAAGGTGGTGTTCCTCATCACGCTGCTCGGGTCGCTGCGCACTTTCGACTCCGCCTTCCTGATGCTCAACGGACGCACCGCCGACCAGATCCGCACGCTGGCGATCTTCACCTATGAGCGCGGCATCCTCAATTTCGACCTCGGGGTGGCGAGCGCCGCGGGCGTCGTGCTGCTCGCCGTTTCACTCATCATCGCCGGCATCGCCCGGCTGATCCTGCGCGAGCGGGAGGCCTGAGATGCTGAGAAGCCGCCCGATCACCATCCTGTCCTTCGTGGTGCTGATCGCGCTCGCGGCGACCATGGTCGTGCCGCTCTGGTCGGTCGCGGCCACCGCCTTTTCCACCAAGTTCGGCTCGCTGCAGCCGGGCGTGATCCTCTGGCCGAACCCCTGGTCGCTGGAAGGCTTCGATACGCTTTTCCGGCGGCTCAACTTCCTCCTGCCCTTCGCCAACACGTTCTATGTGACCGTGGTGGGCACGATCGCGCACGTCCTGCTCTCAGCGCTCGGCGGTTATGTGCTGGTGCATGAGGAACTGCCCGGCCGGCGCATCATCGCGGGCATCATCCTCCTGACGCTGACGATCCCTTCACAGGTGATCCTGGTGCCGCTGTTCGTGGTGTTCAAGCAGTTCCAACTGCTCAACACGCTGCTGTCGCTCATCGTCTCGGAACTCGTCTCGGCTTTCTCGATCCTCTTGATGAAGACCTATTTCGAGCAGGTGCCCAAGACCATGATCGAGTCGGCGCGCATGGATGGGGCGGGTCACTTCAAGCTGTTGAAGGACTTCTATTTCCCCCTGGCCCTGCCTGGCGTCGTGACCGTCGCGGCGTTCCAGATCGTCCATAAGTACAACCTCTTCATCGAGCCGCTGCTCTTCATCCGCGATCCCCAGAAGGTGACGCTGCAGATCGCGTTGCAGTCCGTGATCCTCGGGGAGAGCTCGACGTCGACCAACGACTTCATCGCTCCCAACGTCACGATGGCCGCCATCGTTCTCGCCCTCATTCCGCTGCTGATTTTCTATCCTTTCATGCAGCGGTATCTCGTGCGGGGGCTGACGCTCGGCGGCGTCAAGGAATGATCGCCCGAATGCCCACCGCGCCCGCCATGTTCACCGCCACCATCACGCTGGCCGACCAGGCGGCCAACCCCTACTACTATGTGCCGTTCGAGGTGCCGGCGGGCACGACGCGCATCGACGTGGTGATGGACTATCCCAAGGCCGAGAACTGCGTGATCGATCTCGGCGCATTCGACCCGCGCGTGACGGACTACCCCTCCCAGCAGGGTTTCCGCGGTTGGAGCGGGGGCGCGCGCGACCGGTTCTTCATCGCGCTCGACGATGCGACGCCCGGCTATGTGCATGGCGAGATCCCGCCCGGCCGCTGGCAGGTGGTGCTGGGGCTCTACAAGATACCGGCGCGGGGCGCGACGGTGACGCTGACAGTCTCGCTCGACAACGCGCCGCGCGCCCTCGCCCCGCAGCCGGTGCGGACGCACCCGGTGCGCAAGGGTGCTGGCTGGTATCGCGGGGACCTGCATTGCCATACCTGGCACTCGGACGCCAAAGGCTCGCCCGAGCTGCTGCATGCGGCGGCAAAGCAGGCCGGTCTCGATTTCCTCGCCGTCGCCGATCACAACACCATCACGCAGCGGCGCTATTTCCATCCGCACTCCTCGCCGGACCTCGTCTTCGTGCGCGGCATGGAGGTGACGACCGCCGAGGGACACGCCAACGTCTTCGGCGTCGACGACTGGATCGATTTCCGCATGACGCGGCCGACCGACGCGCACACCCTCGCCCGGCTGGTGCACGAGCGCGGCGGGCTGCTCTCGATCAACCACGACAAGCCGCCGATCCCCTGGAGCTACGAGCTGCCGGCCATCGACTGCATGGAGGTCTGGCAGGCCAACTGGTTCAACTGGAACTGGGTCTCGCTCGAGACGTACCAGCAGCGCCTGGCCTCGGGGCTGCGGATCAGCGCCATCGGCAGTTCCGACTACCATCAGCCCGACCGGCTGCTGCCGGAAGGTCCGTTCGTGCTGGCGCGGCCGACGACGGTCCTCTGGCTGCCCGAGCTTTCCGAGGACGCGGTGCTTGCGGCGATGAAGGCCGGACGCGGCTATGTGACCGAGAGTCCGACGGGTCCGCACCTCGCCGTCACCATCGCCGGGCACCCGATGGGGTCTGCGGTGCCGGGCAGGACGGTGACCGCCGAAGCGGAGGTCAACGGCGCGGCCGGCGACAGGCTGGTATGGATCGACGCTACCGGGGTCGTCGGCGAGGAGACGATCGAAGGCGATTTCCGGAAAGCCGAGTTCACCGGCACGCCCTCGCGCTTCCTTCGTGCCGAGATCATCGCCGAGGCCAGCAGGCCGCGGCTGATGGCGGAGTTTGCCGCCGCGCTCGGCGAGAAGCCGCTGCCCTGGGGAATTTCGCAGGCCGACCTCGAAACCCGACCGCTACGGCGCGCACTGGCCAACCCGATCTATATCGACGATTGATCGGTGGAACCTCCGCTAAAACTGGAACATATGTTCTAAACAAGGAAACAGCATCAATCACAATTGGTTGAAGCAGAAATCCGAACCTTTAGCTCAGGAAACCGCATTTCCGGGCGGCAAGCGAACGAAAGATGAGGTGGTGTAACAATAGTGTCTTGGATTTGTGTTTTGTCCGCGTCCACCGCTGCCGGCAGAATCCTGCATTTTCAGCTTGCAGCCGGCGTTCACCGGTCCATACTCTAACGAGTGAAGACCGGCGGAAGATCGGTCGAGATCAGGTGGCGGAATGGTCCGCCATTTGGAACAAATGTTCGAAGGAACAAGGGAGAACTACAATGAAACGGCGTGAATTCATGCTTGCGGCCGGTGCGGTCGCCGGCGCCACGATGCTGCCCCGCCTCGCATTCGCCGAAGCCGGCCGTATCGACTGGTACACGAGCTCGGACTCCAACATCCTCGACTTCTGGGCCAATACCGTTAAGCCCGCCTTCGAGGCCGCCAATCCGGGCGTCACCATCAATCTGGTCGACGCGGGCGACGGCGCCGGGGTTCTGGCCATTGCCGAGCGGGCGATCGCAGCCAAGCAGACCAATACCGATCCGCAGGCCGATTTCTTCGAATCCGCCGATGCGAAGCTCCCGTCGGGGGCCATCGATGCGGGCATCTACGTGAACATGAAGGAAGCGGGGCTTTCCAACTACAGCAAGGTGAACCCGCTCGCCATCGAGAGCGACTACAGCCTTCCCTATCGCGGCTCGCAGGTTTTGCTGGCCTATGACAGCACCAAGCTCTCCGCCGCCGACGCGCCCAAGAACTGGGACGATCTCATCACCTGGATCAAGGCCAACCCCGGCCAGTTCATCTACAACCGTCCGGACAAGGGCGGCTCGGGCGGCAATTTCGTGCGCCGCGCCATCCACCAGGCGAACGGCCTCGATCCGTCGCTCTTCACCGTCGACAACTACACGCAGGAGTTCGGCGACGAAGCCCTGGGCAAGGCGTGGGCGATCCTCTCCGACATCGCCCCCTCGCTCTACGACAACGGCGCCTATTCCTCGGGCAACACCCAGTCGATCCAGCTTCTGGCGCAGGGTGTGGTCACCATGGTGCCCGTCTGGTCCGACCAGGTGCTGCAGGCCATCGACCAGGGCGTGCTGCCCGCCGAAACCGGCCTCGTCCAGCTCCAGGACCTGGCGCTCTGCGGCGGCTTCACCCGCTCGATCGTGCTCGACAACGGCGTCAACCGCGACGCAGCGCTCAAGCTTGCCGACTTCATCCTGTCCGAGGAGATACAGTCGGCGATCCTGACCGAGCTCGGCGGCTTCCCCGGCGTTTCCTGGGACCACGTTTCGGCCGAGCTGCGCGAGCGCTTCGCCGATATCGTTCCGAACACCATCCCGACCTTCCCCAGCGGCCAGTGGGACACGGCCATCAGCGACGGGTGGTACCGGAACGTGGCTCCCAACGTCGATCGCAACGCGTGACCGCCGTTTCGCAGGCCAGCGCCCGGCCGCTCGACCAGGGCGAAAACCGCAGGAGGCCATATGGCCTCCTGCTCGTCGCCGCGCCGGTACTGCTGGTCGCGTGGCTCGTCATCTGGCCGATCGTCTCGGCCGTCGGCCGCACCCTCTTCCAACGCAGCGATGAGGGTGCGATCGAGTTCACGCTCGACACCTACCTCTTCTTCTTTTCCGACCGCTACAGCCTCGACAACCTGACGGTGACGCTGTGGACGACGGGCATGTGCGCGCTCCTGCTTTTCGTCATCTGCCTGCCGATCGCGCTCTACCTGCGCTTTTCGGCCGGGCGCCTGCCTGCCTATGTGCAGAGCCTCGCGATCTTCCCGATGTTCGTGCCCTCGATCATCCTCTCCTACGCGTTCATCCGCGTGCTGGGGCCGAACGGCATGGTCGACATCCTGCTGAATGCGGTGGGCCTGCCCAAGATCAGGACGCCTTATCTCACGCCCTGGGGGCCGGTCATCGGCCTCGTCTGGGACAATATTCCGCTGACTGTGCTGATCCTGCTTTCGGGCCTGGGGAACGTTTCCAACCAGGCGATCGAAGCCGCGCGGGATGTCGGCGCGCGCTGGGGCCAGGTGCTCTGGCACATCATCCTGCCGCGGATCGGCAACTCGATCCTCGTGGCGCTCTCCTTCTCGGTGCTCGGCATCTTCTCGTCCTTCACCCTGCCCTATGTGCTGGGGCCGGCGGCGCCCGAGATGATGGGCCCCTTCATGCAGCGTACCTTCCGCGACGTGAACGATCCGCAGATGGCCATCACCCAGGCGGTCATCACCTTCGGCTTCTGCATTGTCTTCGGCCTCTTCTACGTGCGCTCGGTCGCGCGCAACCAGGGGAAATGAGCATGGCCGCGACCCTTCCCGCTCCACGCGGCCGGATCGATTTCGTCGGCATCGGCTTTGCGATCGCCCTCTCCGTCGCCATCATCTTTCCGCTGATCGTCGTCGGCACCTGGGCATTCACCGAAGTCTGGCGCTATCCCAACATCGTGCCGCAGCAGTTCGGGCTGCGGTTCTGGAACCAGACCCTTTCCCGGGCGGACGTATGGTCGGCGCTGACGCTCAGCCTACAACTGTCGACAGTCGTCACCCTGCTCTCGGCGGCGATCTGCCTGCCGGCGGCCTATGCCTTCGCGCGCATGACCTTTCCCGGGCGGAATGTGCTCTTCTTCTCGTTCCTTGCCGGCCACGCGTTCCCCAAGTTCGGGCTCCTCGTCGCCATCGCCGCGATCTTCCTGCAATTGAACCTCATCGGCACGTTCTGGGGCGTGGTGCTGATCCAACTCGTGGGCACCCTCCTCTTCATGATCTGGATCCCGGTCGCCGCGTTCCAGTCGGTCGACCGGCGGATGGAAGAAGCGGCGCGCGACGTCGGCGCCTCGCCGCTCCGCGTCTTCTGGTCGATCACCCTGCCGCAGGCGGGGCCGACGATTGCGGCGGCGGTGCTGCTCTCGTTCGTCGGCACGTTCTATGAGACCGAGGGCGCCTGGCTTATCGGCGCGCCGGGCATCCGCACCATGCCGGTGCTGATGATCACCTTCATCAACAATCAGATGGTCATCCAGTACGGGGCCGTGCTCTCGGTGCTGCTCTGGGTGCCCTCCTTCATCGCGCTGATGTTCGCACGCCGGGTCATCGGCGGCGGCGCGTTCGCGCGCGGCTTCGGCGGCTAGAATAGAAAGGTCCCGGCCATGGCTCGTTTGGACATCGCCAACGTCTCCAAGCTCTTCGGCAGCACCAAGGCTGTCGACGACTTTTCCATCACCGTCGAGGACGGCGAGCTCGTCTGCCTTCTGGGGCCTTCAGGGTCGGGCAAATCGACACTTCTGCGCATGATCGGCGGCTTCGAGAAGCCGACCTACGGCTCGATGACCATCGACGGCGAGGAGGTGATCCACCTGCCCCCAGAGAAGCGCCCGACGGGCATGGTGTTCCAGAGCCATGCGCTCTGGAGCCACATGAACGTCTTCAAAAACATCGCCTTTGGCCTCAAGCTGCGTCGCCTGCCCAAGGCCGAGATCGAGCGTCGGGTGGAGGCGGTGCTCGAGCTCGTGGGGCTCTCCGGCTATGGGCAGCGCCTGACGCACCAGCTCTCGGGCGGCCAGCAGCAGCGCGTCGCGCTCGCCCGCTCGCTGGTGCTCGAGCCCAAGATCCTGCTGCTCGACGAGCCCTTCGCCAGCCTAGACCAGCACCTGCGCGAGCGGCTGCGCGAGGAAGTGCGCGACATCCAGCAGCGCCTGAAGATCACGACCCTCTTCGTCACCCACGCGCAGGACGAGGCGCTTTCGGTCGCCGACCGGATCGTCGTGCTGCGCGACGGGCGCACCGAACAGATCGCCCGGCCGGCCGAAGTCTATCGCGAGCCGGCGACCCCGTTCGTTGCCGGCTTCATCGGACAGATGAACCTCGTCTCGGGCGTCGTTGCTGACGGCCGCTTCGGGCACTCGGCCTTCAATGTGCCGGCCGCCGTCGCTGACGGGCCGGCAACGCTCGCGGTCCGACCGGAAGCGCTCGCCATAGCGCCGGCTTCCGGCGCCGGCATGGCCCATGTTCACCGGGTCACCGACTACGGCACGCACGCCATGATCGACGTCGAGCTGCCGGACGGCGAGCGGCTGAAATCCATGATGCCGACGGCGGATCAATGGACGCCCATGCAGAAGGTCGACCTCGTGCCGGGCGCCTTCGCGCTCTATCGCGACAACGGCGTCATCTATCGCGCCGATGCCGCTCTCGCACTGGCCAAACCCGCACGAAAGACCCGCAGTACAGTCCATGCATAGCGACATCTATATCGAGCGGAACGGCCACCGGACGTGGCTCAAGTGGCATCGCGCGCGCCGCCGCGGCAGCGATCCCGTATTCACCGGCCGGCGCATCCTCGAGGGGATGGCGGCCGGCGCCAGCGTCGAAGTCGACCTCGTCGTTCATGCCGACAAGGGCATGGCCGTGCTGCACGACCTGACGCTGGAGCGCGAGACAACGGGCGCTGGTCTGGTGCGCGAGACATCAGCCGAAGTGCTGCGGTCGCTCAACCTGCGCGGCAACGATGGCGCGCCGCTTCCCGACAAGGTGATGCTGCTCGAAGACCTCGCCGCGCTCCTCGCGCGCGACGGGTCGCACCCGGATGCGCTGCTGCAGCTCGACTACAAGGAGGACGCGGGCGCGCTCGATCCAGAGACGATCGCGAGCTTCACGACGGCGCTGGCGCCGGTCGGGCAGAACTTCATCCTCTCGTCGGGCGATGCGGAGGCTGTGGACCTACTCTCGGCCAACCTGCCCGATCTCAACATCGGCTATGACCCGTGCCACGGCGATGCCCTGGCACGCCTCAGCGCCACCGGCGACTTCGCCGGGTTCGTCGCCGAAGCCGTCGCCGCCTCGCCGCGCGCCGATCTCATCTATCTCGCCTACCCGGCCGTGCTGGAAGCCGAGGCGCGCGGCTTCGACCTCATCGCGGCTTTCCACGCCGCCGGCCGACGGATCGACGCCTATACCATCCAGCGCGCCGACGACGGCGGCGTTGCGGTCGCCGAGCGCTTGCTGGCGCTGAAGGTCGACCAGATCACCACGGACGATCCGGAGGGATTGGGAGCGGCGTTGGCGCGAGAGACGGAAACGGCGTAGCCACGCCCTTACCGGATCCCCTTGCCAGTATCCTTCCTCGGCGCGTCCTTGAGCTTTTCCAAGAGGTACGCGTGGCACTCGCGGTTGGCGACGATCACGGCGCCGGACCTCTCGTAGAATTCCGGGCCACGCCCCCACCAGTCGGTGACGACACCGCCGGCTTCCTCGACCAGCAGCACGCCGACGGCCCAGTCGACGAGGCCCGATTCCTCGAAGTAGCCGGTAAGCCGGCCGCAGGCGACATAGGCGCAGCTGTTGGCGCTCGAGCCGACGATGCGCACCGCCCCGATAGGGTCGCGGATGCGGTCGAGCCGATCGTAGGCGCCGGGATAGAGGAAGAGGTTGCTGGTCGGCAGGCCGGTGCCGACGGCGAAGAACTTCGGGTCCGCCTGCTTGCTCACCCAGAGCCGTTCGCCGTTGAGATAGGCGCCCTCGCCCTTGATGACGGTGAACATCTCGTCGGCGACGGGGTTGTAGAGCGCGCCGCACACCGTCTCGCTGCCGCGCCGCAGCGCAATCGAGATGGTGTAGTGCATGCCGTTGATGAAGTTGGTCGTGCCGTCGATGGGATCGACCAGCCAGCGGTGCTCGGCATCGGCGACCGTTACGGGGTCGAACTCCTCGCCTGTAAAGCTCCAGTCCGGATATTTGCCGATCAGACGCTTGCGGATGAGGAGCTCGGACTCCTTGTCGGCATCCGAGACGAAGTCGGCCGGTCCTTTGACGCCGATCTCGAGCTCGCGGAAGCGGGCGAAATAGCTCTGCGTCAGCGCACCCGCCTCGCGCGCGGCTGCAACCATATCGGCGAGCACGACGTCATAAGAAATCGGCATTGGAATCTCCCCCTGTCGGCTATGCCCATGCGGTCATGAAAGTCGTTTCAGCGCAAGGGGTTGGACGGCGATTTTGCGACGAAGATTCTGCCAATTCACGATCTTGCCGGAAAGCAATTGCTTCACACTCACCCGAGTCATTCCCGCGAAAGCGGGGACCTCCGTTTGCGATCCGGAAGCTTAAAACAGAGGTTCCCGCTTTCGCGGGAATGACCCGGTGGATGAGCGGGAATAGGCCTTCAACTGCGACTATCCAGGAAAAGCCGATACGCCGGATTGGCGGTCTCGTCCGAATAGTCGTAGCCGAGCTTGTCAAGCGCAGCGAGGAACGCAGGCCGTTCCGCCACCGGCACCTGGATGCCGGCGAGCACGCGGCCGTAGTCCGAGCCGTGGTTGCGGTAGTGGAAAAGCGAGATGTTCCAGTCCGGCTGCAGGCCCTCGAGGAAGTCGAGCAACGCGCCGGGGCGCTCTGGGAACTGGAAGCGGTAGAGCACCTCATCGCCAGCATCGGCGGCCCGGCCGCCGACCATGTAGCGCACGTGGAGCTTGGCGAGCTCGTTGTCGGTCATGTCGACGACGGGCAGATCCTCGGCCGCCAGCAAGTCGAGGATTTGCTGCTTCTCGCGGTCTCCGGCCTTGAGCTTGACGCCGACGAATATCTGCGCGGCGCTGCCGGTGGCGTAGCGGTAGTTGAACTCGGTGATGGCGCGGTCGCCCAGGAGCCGGATGAACGCCTTGTAGCTGCCAGGCCGCTCGGGAATGGTGACGGCAAGCAGCGCCTCTGCGCGCTCGCCGATCTCGGCGCGTTCCGCGACATGCCGCAGCCGGTCGAAATTGACGTTGGCGCCGGAGTTGATGGCAACGAGCGGGCCCTGTGGGGCCGCACCTTCGGCCACGTGCTTGCGCAGGCCCGCGAGCGCCAGCGCGCCGGCCGGCTCAGCGATGGCGCGGGTATCGTCGAAGATATCCTTGATCGCCGCACAGATTTCGTCGGTCGTCACGGTCACGATGCCGTCGAGAAGCTCCCTGCAGAGGCGCAGCGTCTCCTCGCCGACTTTGCGCACGGCGACGCCGTCGGCGAAGATGCCGACGCGCTCAAGCTCCACCGGATGCCCGGCGGCGATGGCCGCTTTCATGCTGGCCGCATCCTCCGGCTCGACGCCGATGACGCTGATGTCCGGACGCAGGAACTTCACGTAGGCGGCGATTCCCGCCGCGAGCCCGCCCCCACCGACGGGCACGTAGATGGCGCCGAGCGGGCCCGAGTGCTGGCGCAGGAGCTCGACGCCGATGGTCGCCTGGCCGGCGATGACGTCCGGATCGTCGAAGGGGTGGATGAAGACCAGTCCCTCGCGCTCGGCAATCCCGTTCGCGTGATCACGGGCCGCATCGAAATTGTCGCCGAAGAGCACGACCTCGCCGCCCATGGCGCGCACCGCCTCGACCTTGATGGAAGGCGTCGTCTTGGGCATGACGATCACAGCGCGCACACCTAGCCGGCCGGCCGAGAGCGCTACGCCCTGGGCATGATTGCCGGCCGAGGCGCAAATGACGCCGCGCGCCTTCTCATCTTCCGTGAGCATGGCGATGCGGTTGTGGGCGCCGCGGATCTTGAACGAGAAGACCGGCTGCAGGTCCTCTCGTTTCAGGAGCACATCGACGCCCAGACGTTCGGAGAGGCGCTTCATGCGCTCGAGCGGCGTTTCGACGGCGACGTCATAGACCGAGGCGGAGAGGATGCGGCGGATATAGTCGGGTTCCACTCGGTTTCTCCTCACGCCACCAGCGAGCCGAACTGGGCGCGGTAGAGGTGCGCATAGGCGCCGCCCCGGGCCAGCAGCTCCTCGTGCGTGCCCTGCTCGACGATACCGGTCTCGTCGACGACGACGATGCGATCGGCGTTCTGGATGGTCGCCAGCCGGTGGGCGATGACCAGCGTCGTGCGGCCCTCGGCCAGCTCGCCGAGAGACTTCTGGATGGCCTGTTCGGTGGCGGTATCAAGCGCGGAGGTCGCCTCGTCGAGGATGAGGATCGGCGGGTTCTTCAGGAACATGCGGGCTATGGCGACGCGCTGCTTCTGTCCGCCCGAGAGCTTGACGCCGCGCTCGCCGACGATCGTGTCGAGGCCCTCCGGAAGCATGGCGATGACCGGCTCCAGCCGCGCGCGGCGGGCGGCATCCATGATTTCCTCGTCACTCGCCCCCAGGCGGCCGTAGGCGATGTTCTCGCGCAGCGTGCCGCCGAAGAGGAACACGTCCTGCTGGACGATGCCGATCTGGCTGCGCAGCGACATCTGCGTCATGTCGCGGATATCGATGCCGTCGACGGTGATCGCGCCCTCGTCGATCTCATAGAAGCGCGGCAGCAGCGAGCAGATCGTCGTCTTGCCGGCGCCCGACGGGCCGACGAAAGCCAGCGTCTCGCCGGCCTTGACCGAGAGGTTGAGCCCGCTGAATACCTTGCGCTCGCCGGTATAGCCGAAGCTCACATTGTCGTAGACGATGTCGCCGTCGAGGTGATCGACCGCCCGCGCGCCCTTGCGGTCGGCAATGTCCGGCTCGGTCGCCAGCAGGTTGAGGTAGCGCCGGAACCCGGCGACACCCTTGGGGTAGGTTTCGAGCACGCTGGTGATCTTGTCGATCGGCCGGAAGAAGACGTTGATCAAGAGGAGGAAGCTCACGAACCCGCCATAGGAGAGGCTGCCGTCCATGACGAACCAGGTGCCGGCGACCATCACCACGACATAGATGAGGCGGGTCGCCAGGTACGTCATGGTGGTCGAGGCGGCCATGGCGCGGTAGCCCTCGAGCTTGGTGCGCCTGTAGCTCTGGTTGTCGGCCTCGAACATCACCCGCTCGTGGTCCTCGTTGGCGAAGGCCTTGACCACGCGGATGCCGCCGATGCTCTCTTCGATGCGGGTGTTGAAATCGCCGACGCGCCCGAACACCTGCCGCCAGACCGAGGTCATGCGCGCGCCATAGCGGCTGGCGAGCCACGTCATGAACGGCACGACCGTTGCGGTGATGAGCGCCAGCTGCCAGTTGATCGAGATCATCAGCGCCAGGGCACCGATGAAGGTCATGATCGCGATGAAGAGATCTTCGGGCCCGTGATGGGCGACCTCGCCCACCTCCTCCAGGTCCTTGGTGACGTGGGTGATGAGGTGGCCGGTCTTGTGATTGTCGAAGAAGCTGAACGAGAGCTTCTGCAAATGATCGAAGGCCTTGCGGCGCATGTCCGTTTCGATGCCGATGCCGAGCGCATGGCCCCAATAGGTGACGATCGCCTGCAATCCTGCGCTGACGGCGTAAATCGCGAGCAGCGCGCCGGCCGCCAGCAGGATCAACGCCCAATCCCCGCTTGGCAGCAGCCGGTCGATGAAGACCTGCACGGCCATGGGAAAGCCGAGCTCAAGCAGGCCGACGACGATGGCGCAGCCGAAATCGAGAAAGAACAGCCCCTTGTAGGGCGCATAGTAAGCGAAGAACTGGCGGATCATTTTTTCTGCAACAGGCGCGCGTCAGGGCAATGCAATTGCCCTACCCCCTAGCACCATCGTTCCGCAAGGTCAGCTTGAAAGATGATCAGGTTGATCAGCTTTAGTGAATGAAAGGCCCCTCACCCGCCCTTCGGGCGACCTCTCCCCCAAAGGGAGAGGTGAAGAGGGCACTTCGCCTGGGCGTCCACCACCTCTCCCTCGGGGGAGAGGTCGGCGCGTAGCCGCCGGGTGAGGGGGCCTTCAACGAACCCTACGCGTTCTCCCGCGCCTGCGCATGATGCCGCCCGATCGGCACGATCATGGGCGTCTGCGAGATGGGATCGACGACCACGCGCGAGTCCATCGAGAAGACGTCGCGCACCAGTTCTTCGGTCACCACCTCCACCGGCCGCCCTTCGGCAACAAGCCGGCCGGCCTTCATCGCGACGATATGGTCGGCGTAGCGGCAGGCGAGATTGAGGTCGTGCAGCACGACGACGACAGTGCGCCCGCCGCGCACGAGGTCGGTGAGGAGATCCAGCACCTCGACCTGATGGTTGATGTCGAGGAAAGTCGTCGGCTCGTCGAGCAGCAGCAGGTCCGTTTTCTGGGCGAGAGCCATGGCGATCCAGACGCGCTGGCGCTGGCCGCCGGAGAGTTCGTCCACCGGGCGGTCGGCGAGCTCGAGGGTGTCGGTCGCGGCAAGCGCCTCGGCGACGGCGGCATCGTCCTCGGCGGTCCAGCGGCGGAACCATCCCTGGTGGGGATAGCGGCCGCGCCCGACGAGGTCGGCGACGACGATGCTTTCGGGCGCGGTCGGCGACTGCGGCAGCACGCCGAGAATGGTCGCGACCTCGCGCGTCGACATCGCGTGGATCGACTTGCCGTCGAGGAGCACAGTGCCGTGGGTCGGCGCCAGCAGACGCGCAAGCCCGCGCAGCATGGTCGACTTGCCGCAGGCGTTGGCGCCGACGATCACTGTCAGCTTGCCGGGCGGGATGGCGATATCGAGGTTGCTGACGACCTCGCGCGTGCCATAGGCGAGGTGCATGCCGGTGGCCGCGAGGGTGTGGCGGGTGGTCATGGGCTTGGCTCCGGTCATTTCTTCTACCCTCCCCGTCCCTGCCGGTTGGCGGCCGCCAGGAACCACAGCAGGAATCCGGCCCCGAAAATGCCGGTGACGACGCCGACGGGCAGTTGCGTTGCCGGCAGCGCGTGCTGGGCGACCATGTCGGACCCCAGCATGACGATGGCGCCGACAAGCGCCGATTGCAGGAAGCCGCCGCCGGCCCCGGCGAGGAGTGCGCGCGCGATGGGGCCGGCGACGAACGCGACGAAGCCGACGGGTCCCGCCGCGGCGGTGGCGAAGGCGGCATGGGCGACGGCGACGACGATGAGGGCAAGCTTGGTGGGTTCCACCCGGTTGCCGAGGGCCGTGGCCGCGTCGTCGCCGAGCTGGAGGACATCGAGCGAGCGCACGAGATAGACGGTCGCCGGGATCAGCAGCACCAGCGCCCCGGCGAGCGGCAGGATATCGTTGAGGTTGGCGGCATTGAGGCTGCCGACCAGCCAGGCGAGCGCCTCCTGGGCTTCCTGCAGGCGGGCGCGGGTGAAGAGATAGCTGATGATGGCGCCCATGATCGCAGCGATGGCGATGCCGACGAGCACGACGCGGTAGGGTGTGACGCCGCCGCGCCAGGCAAGCGCGTAGATGGCGAAGGCGGTGAGCATGGCGCCGGCGAGCGCGCCCAGGGAGACGCCGACGCCGGTTATGCCGAAGACCAGCATGCAGATCACCGCCGCCGCGCTCGCCCCGTGCGAGATGCCGATGATGTCGGGGCTCGCCAGCGGATTGCGCAGCAGCGTCTGGAAGATGGCGCCGGAAAGGCCGAAGGCGACGCCGGTGAGGATGGCGAGCGTCGTGCGCGGCAGGCGCACGTTGAGGACGATGAAATCAACGCCGCGGTTGACCTCGCCGGTCAGCGGCGAGAGCAGCGAGCGCACGATCGCATCCGGGGCGACGGGATAGTCACCGAGATAGAGCGAGGCGGCGATGGCGGCGAGCAGCGCGACGACCAGCAGTGTCGTGACACGCCGGCGGCGCGCCGCGAGGGACTGGCGGATGGCGGAGATGCCGCTGGCTTCTACAAGTGTCGTCATCACAGGGTCGCCAGTTTCCGGCGCCGCACCAGCGCGATGAAGAACGGCGCGCCGATGGCGGCGGTGACGATGCCGACCTGCACCTCGCCGGGCGGCGCCACGACGCGCCCGATGATGTCGGCACCCAGCAGCAGGATCGGCGCCAGCAGCATGGAATAAGGCAGGATCCAGCGGTAGTTGGGCCCGGTGACAGCGCGCGCGACATGCGGCACGGTGAGGCCGACGAAGGCTATCGGACCGGCCGCCGCAGTCGCCGAGCCGGCGAGGATCACAGCGGCAAGTCCGGCGATGGCGCGCGAGATTTTGACGTTCTGCCCGAGGGAGCGGGCGACGTCCTCGCCGAGCGACAGGCCATCGAGCATACGGGCGGTAGCGAGCGCCAGCACGATGCCGGCGAGGAGGAACGGCAGCACCTGCATGAGCACGGCCATGTCGCGACCGGCGAGCGAGCCGACCTGCCAGAAGCGCAACTGATCAAAGGTCGTCGGGCTCATCAGCAGCACGGCGCTGACGACGGAGGTGAGCGCCGCGGTCATGGCGGCGCCGACGAGGGCGAGCTTCACCGGGGTCGCACCCTCGCGTCCGATGGAGGCGATGCCGTAGACGACGAACATCGCCACCCCCGCCCCGGCAAAGGCCAGCCAGACGTAGATGCTGAGTTGAGTGATGCCGAAGAGCGTGATGCCCATGACCACGAAGACGGCCGCGCCGGCGTGGATGCCGAGAATCGAGGTGTCGGCGAGGGGGTTGCGCGTCGCGCCCTGCAGCACGGCGCCCGAGAGGCCGAGGGCGGCGCCGACCAGCAGGCCGATCAGCGTGCGCGGCAGGCGCAGGTCCCAGATGATGCGGTGGTCGGTGGAATCCGGATCGAAAGCGGTGAGTGCCGTCCACACCATGTCGAGCGGAATGGCGCGCGCGCCGACCGTCATCGACAGGAAGGCCACCATGGCAACGATCACCGCCAGCCCCAGAAGGCCGAGAGCGAGCGTCGCCTGGTAGCGCATCACCGTGGGACGGACGGACGCCTCCATCACTGCGCGACCAGGTTCTCGTCGGCGGCCTCGATCGCGGCCGTGAGATTGTCGAGCTGCTCGGCGTAGGAGCGATAATTGCGCAGCCAGAACGCGGGCCACTCGCCCACTGCGCCGGCTTCCGCCGCCTTGATGGCGGTGAACATCGGCTGGGCGAAGGCGTCGTCGCGGTTGCTGGCGACACGGTTGTCGATGAGGACGAGGTCCGGCTGGTACTTGTCGGCGTTCTCCCAGCTCACCGTTTCCCAATAACCGCGGTCGTTGGCGGTCTCGGGCGTGATGAGGTCGAGTCCCCAGTCGCGCATGTCCATGAGCTCGGCAGCGCCTTCAGGCGCGGCGACGTGCAACGCGTCGGTACCGGCCCAGACCGCCAGCGCCGTGAGGCCAGGCTTCGCCGCCACGGCCGCCTGGAAGGCGTCACGCGCGCGCTCGAACTCAGCCTTGTCGGCGGCGATCTGCGGCGCCGAGAGATCGGCGCCGAGGCTTTCGGCCAGCTCCTCGTAATCCTCGATGAGGGTGACGATGCTGTCGGCCTGCGCCGGGCCGGTCACGGGAGCCAGGTCGCGCAGGGGGCTGCCCTCCCCGGTCACGGACTTGCCGCCGGCCCAGGTCCTGTTGATCGGGTAGAACTCGGCGACGACGAGGTCCGGATCGAGCGCGGCGACCTTCTCGATATCGATCTCGTTGAAAGCGGTGCCGACCATCTCGATGCCGGTGAGATCGAGCCCCTGCAGCGGCTTGTTCTCTTCGGCGGGGCTATCGGCGAAGATGCCGACCGGACGGATGCCGAGCGGGATCAGCGCGGCGGCGGCAACGGCGCTGGTGATGAGGCGCTGAGGAACGTCATCGAGCGTGATGGTCGCGCCCGACCCGTCGATATAGCTCCATTGCTGGGCCTGCACGGAAGCCGCCAGCGCGAGGTGCAGGGTGGCAATGAGCGGAACGAGGTAGCGACGAGAGGCCATCGAGCCCTCCATGGCTGGGCGATCGCCTCACCTATCGAGCCCAAACATGAATAGTCAAGTCATGTTACAGGCGTCGTGCTCCTAGTCGGTCAGGTTCTCGTCGGCGGCGCTGATCGCGGCGGTGAGCTTTTCCAGTTCGCCGGCATAGGCGCCGTAATTGCGCAGCCAGTAGGCGGGCCATTCGGCGACCGCGCCGGCTTGCGCCGCCTTGATCGTCGTCCAGGTCGGCTGTGCGAGGGCAGTCTCGAGCGTGGTGGCGGAGCGGTTGTCGACGAGGATCAGATCCGGCTGGTATTTGTCGGCCTGCTCCCAGCTCAGCGTTTCAAAGTAACCGCGGTCGTCGGCCACCTCGGGCGTGATGATGTCGAGTCCCCAGCGCTCGAAATCCACCAGTTCGGAGGCGCCGGCAGGCGCGGCAACATAGAGTGCGTCGGCGCCGGCCCACACGGCGAGCACGGTTAGGCCCGGCTTTGCGGCGACGGCCTCCTCGAAAGCGGCACGGGCCTCTTCGAACGCCGCCTTGTCGGCGGCGACCTGCGGTTCGCTGAGGTCGGCGCCGAGGCTCGTGGCGAGGTCCTCGTAGTCTTCGACGAGGGCAAGGATCGAATCGCCGACCGTCGGGCCGGTGATTGGCGCCAGGGCGCGCAACGGACTCTCGGCCCCGGTCACGCCCGGTCCGCCGCTCCAGGCGTCGTCGAGCGGCCAGTATTCGGCGATGACGATGTCCGGCTCCAGCGCCGCGACCTTCTCGATGTCGATCTCGCCCCAGGCCTGCCCCACGATCTCGATGCCGGCGAGGTCAAGCCCCTGCAGCGGCTTGCTGTCGGCGACCGCGCTGTCCGCATAGATGCCGACCGGGCGGATGCCGAGCGGAATGAGCCCCGCGGCCGCGTCGGCGCTGGCGACGATCCGCGTCGGCACCTCGTCGAGGGTGACGGTCTGACCCGAGTCGTCCGTATAGCTCCAGGACTGCGCATGGGCAGCCGATGAAAGCGCGACGGCGGCGGCCATGGCGGCGGCGAGGAGGGTCCGATGCTGCATTGTCAAACCTGATTGTCGAGCACAAGAATTCCTCGCACCTATTCCGGTCCGCACCGGACCTGTCAAGCCGCCTGCGGTCCGACGACGCTTCAATAAGCGGATGTTGACAGTCATATTAACTTTGGCTGTGTTTGCCGCCCAGACCGGAAAGAGAATGCAATGCCCACGACCCGCACGACGCTGGCGACGCTGATGATTGCCGCCACCTTCACCGCATCCGCAGAGGCGCGCGAGATCACCCATGCCATGGGGGTCACGGACGTGCCGGACAATCCGCAACGCGTCGTGGTGTTGACGAATGAAGGCACCGAGGCTGTGGTGCATCTGGGTGTGGCGCCGGTCGGTGCGGTGCAATCCTGGTACGCCGACCCCTGGTACGAGCATATCGCCGCCGGCCTGGCCGAGACCGTCCCGCTCGGCACGGAAACCGCCGTCGATCTCGAGCGGCTCGCCGCGCTCGAGCCCGATCTCATCATCGGCTCCAAGGTCCGGCAGGAAAAGCTTTACGACCAGCTCTCGGCCATCGCGCCCACGGTCTTCTCGCAGACCATAGGCGGCGTCTGGCGGGAGAACTACGAGCTCTATGCCGATGCGCTGGGTCTTGCCGAGAAGGGGACGGCGGACCTCGCCGCGTTCGATGCGCGGGTGGAGCGCCTGCGCGAAGAACTCGGGCCGGCGGTCGAGGAGGAGATTTCGCTGGTGCGGTTCTCGCCCGGCCGCACGCGGCTCTATTTCCGCGACAACTTCCCCGGCGTGATCCTTGCCGAGATCGGATTCACGCGCCCGGCGGCGCAGGACAAGCCGGGCGTCGGCGAGGAGATCGGCAAGGAGCGCATCTCCGACATGGCGGGCGACCGGATCTTCTATTTCTCGGACGCCGATGCGGATTCGGTCGCCTATCTCGCCGACTGGACCGGTGAGCCGCTCTGGCAATCGCTCGCAGCTGTCGAGGCCGGCAAGGCGCATGCGGCGGACAACCTGATCTGGAACGCAGGCATCGGCATCTATTGCGCGCACCTGCTGCTCGACGACATCGCGCGCGCCTACGGCGTTCCCGCACCATAAAGCAAAGGGCGGTCCACGGGGGACCGCCCTCATTCACTCGCGCGACCGGCCTGATCAGGCCGGCTTGCGGTACTGGTAGATGCCGACGTCGATCGACCCTTCGGTGAAGCCCGCCTCGCAGTAGCTGAGATAGTAGACCCACTTGCGCTTGAAGTGCTCGTCGTATCCGAGCGGGGCGATCATCGGCCAGCGCTCCAGGAACCGCTCGCGCCAGAGGGCCAGCGTGCGCGCATAGGAGAGCCGGAAGTTCTCGGCATTCTCCAGCACCAGCCCCACCTTCTCGCCGAACTCCTTCATCACCGTCTTGGTCAGCAGCATGCCGCCCGGGAAGATATAACGTTGGATGAAGTCGGGACCGCTGCGGTAGTGCTCGAAATCGGCCTCGTTGATGGTGATGGCCTGGATGGCGGCGGTGCCGCCGGGCTTCAGACGGTCATGGAGCGTCTGGAAGTAGCTCGGCCAGTTATCCTCGCCCACCGCCTCGATCATCTCGATGGAAGCGATGTGGTCGAACTGGCCCTCTGTATGCCGGTAGTCCTCGAACACCAGCTCGGCGAACTTGTCGAGGCCCTGGCTCTTTAGGCGTTCGAGGCCGAACTTGAGCTGTTCGGCCGAAAGGGTGATGCCGCGCAGCTTCGCCTTGTAGTGGCGCGCCACCGTTTCGGCGAACCCGCCCCAGCCGCAGCCGATCTCGAGCACCGTCGAGCCCTCGGTCACGCCGGCCATGTCGGCCACGCGCCGGTATTTGACGAGTTGGGCTTCCTCGAGGCTCTGGTCGCCGGAGGTGAAGACGGCCGACGAATAGGTCATCGAAGGGTCGAGCCACTGGCCGTAGAAGTCGTTGCCGAGGTCGTAGTGCTCGGCGATGTTCTTCTTGGACCCTTCGAGTGTGTTGCGACGCGAGATGTGGTAGTGCAGGTCCTGGGCGGCCTTGCGGAAGAAGCCGGGATTGGCGTTGTCGAACATGTCGCGGTTCTGCAGGAAGAACCGGAACAGCGCGGTCAGGTCGTCGACTTCGATATCGCCGTTCATGTAGGCGGCGGAAAAACCGACCGTACCGCGCTTCATGGCTTCGGAGAGCACGCGGAAGTTCTTGAGACGCAGGACCGCATGCTGCCCGGTGGCCGGGTTGCCCAGCGTGCGGGTGCGTCCGTTGGGCAGAATGACGGTCACTGCGCCGTATTTCGGGTTACCGATGAGGCGCAGGCCCGCCCATTCCACGAATCGCGAGAAGAGGTGCGTCCAAAGCGAGGTGCCGCTGCGAGACTGGTCTACGGCTGTCTTGGTCATACTGCTGACGGGTCCGAACTTGCGCGGCGCCGCCTTCAATGTGGCAGCCGCTGGAGTTACAGGGGCGGCGAAAGGCACCATGGCCCGCGCCCCGCGGACGCTGCCGGTGTCATGCCTTCCAATAGTTTAGCTCCCGAAAACGGATATGCAAGACGCTCTTTCACGGCTTCGCGAGGTCGACGACCCGCACCTGGACCTGCTCGCGGCCCTGCCAGTGGTCGAGCGAGAGCGTGCCGGCGACGTGGAGGGGGCCGCCGTCGGGGCCGCGCATCAGGGCATCGCCGATGGCGTTGTTGGCGGCGCGGAAGGCGATGGCCTTGAGCCTGGCGCCGTCGTCGCTGCCGAGCGAGAAGCTGACGTGCCCGCCCTTGCCGACGACCTGCGGGAAACGGATCCAATGGGCGGGAAAAGCAAAGACCGGCGTCGGATTGCCGGCGCCATAAGGCCCTGCCCGCTCGATCTCGTGCACGAGCTCGGGCGTCGCGCCACGAGCCGTCAGCGCCGCGTCGATCTTCAGGGCCGTGGCGGCGCGAGCGGCGGCGACGGCCTCGGCGAGAGCCGCATTGAGATGGGCGCGCAGAGCCGCGAGCTCCCCGTTGCGCAGCGTCACGCCCGCAGCCATCGCGTGCCCGCCGCCCTTGGCGATGAGGCCGGTCTCGACCGCGTCGATGATCGCCCGGCCGAGATCGACCCCCGGCATGGAGCGGCCCGAGCCGGTGCCGGTGCCATCCGGATTGAGGGCGACGGCGACGACCGGCCGCTCGAAGCGTTCGCGCAGGCGCGAGGCGACAAGGCCGACCACGCCGGCATGCCAGTTGGCGGAGGCCAAAACGAGGACCGGCGGCCCCTCCCCGCCTCCGATCTCGGCCTCGGCGGCGGCCGCAGCTTCCTCGACCGCCTCGACCTCGATGCGCTGGCGCTCGACATTGAGCTCGTCGAGCCGGGCGGCGATGGCCAGCGCCTGGTGCTCGTCGTCAAGGCTCAGCAGACGCGCACCGAGCGCCGCATCGCCGATGCGCCCGCCGGCATTGATGCGCGGGCCGATGAGAAAGCCGAGGTGATAGGGATTGAGCGGACCATTGATGCGGGCGGCGAGAGCCAGAGCCGAAACGCCCCGGTTGCGGCCGGAGCGCGCAACCTCGAGACCGCGCAGGACGAAGGCGCGGTTGAGCCCGGTCAACGGCACCACGTCGCAGACCGTCGCGAGCGCCACGAGATCGAGAAAGCCCATCAGATCCGGCAGGTTGGTGTCGCCGCGCTGGCGCAGCAGCCGGTTGACGGCGACCAGCACCATGAACGTCACCCCGGTGGCGCAGAGATAGCCAAGACCGGAGATGTCGTCGGGCCGGTTCGGGTTGACCAAGGCGTTGGCGGGGGGCAGTTCATGGTCGGACAGGTGATGGTCGACGACCAGCACGTCGGCGCCGCGTTCGCGGGCGTGGGCGATGGGGTGGTCGCTCGTCGTGCCGCAGTCGAGGGTGACGATGAGCGAGGCGCCGGCGTCGATGAGCTTGTCCATCGCCGCGACGTTCGGGCCATAACCCTCGAAGATGCGATCTGGAATATGGACGCTCGGCACGACGCCGAAATGAGCGAGATACCGGCTCATCAGCGCGCAGGCGCAGGCCCCGTCGACGTCGTAGTCGCCGAAGAGCGCCACCGGCTCATTGTCGGTGATGGCCCTGACCAGCCGCTCGGCGAGCGCATCTATGTCGGTCAGGGTCGACGGGTCCGGCATCAGCTCGCGGATGGTCGGCTCGAGGAAGCGTTCGGCATCGTCAATGCCGACGCCGCGCGCCGCAACGATGCGGGCGAGGATTTCGGAAAGTCCCGTGCGCTGGCCGATGGCGCCGGCGTTCCGCACAGCGTTGGCGTCGAGCCGATCGATCCATGTTCGCCCGGTGATCGAGCTCTTGACGTCGAGGAATGTGCGCGGGGCGTCGAGCATGGGCAAAGCTAAGCCACAAGCGGGGCCATGGGGCTAGTCCCCGGGGTGATGCAGGCTGTGCAAATCCTCAGCGCGCGTGGCGGGCATTCACCCAGCGGATGGTCTGCGACCAGGAGCGCATGACGATGGTGGAGGTCTCGACGCTGTCGCGGCGCAACTTGACGCCGGTGAGCATGTTGCCGTCGGTGACGCCGGTGGCAGCAAAGAGCACGTCGCCGGACGCCAGATCGGTCACTTCATAGATGCGGTTGGGGTCGGCAATTCCCATCCGCTGGGCGCGATCGCGCTTCTCGGGCGTATCGAGGATCAGCTTTCCCTGCATCTGCCCGCCGGTGCAGCGCAGCGCCGCGGCGGCCAGAACGCCCTCCGGCGCGCCGCCGGAGCCGAGATAGATGTCGATGCCGGTGTCCTCGGTCTGCGCCGCGTGGATGACGCCGGCGATGTCGCCGTCGCTGATGAGCTTGACTGCCACCCCACAGGCGCGCAACTCGTCGATGAGGGCGGCGTGACGTGGCCGGTCAAGGACGCACGCAGTGATCTCGGAGAGCGGCACGCCCTTGGCTTCGGCGAGCGCCGTGACGTTCTCTGTCGGGCTGCGCTCGATATGCACCAGACCCTCGGGATAGCCGGGGCCGATGGCGATCTTGTGCATGTAGACGTTGCGCGCGACGTTCAGCAGCCCGCCGCGCTCGGCGAGCGCCAGCACGCAGATCGAATCGGGCTGGTTCTTGGCGCAAAGGGTAACGCCCTCGAGCGGGTCGACCGCGATGTCGACCTCGGCGCCGGTGCCGGCACCGACTTCCTCGCCGATATAGAGGCTGTCCACCTCGTCCCGCTCGCCCTCGCCGATGACGATACGTCCGTTGATCTGTACCTTGGCGAGCTCGCCGCCCATGGCTTCGACTGCGGCCTCGTCGGCGGCCTTCTCATCGCCCTTGCCGCGCCAGTAGGCGGCGGCGATGGCGCCGTGCTCGGTGACGCGCACGATCTCGAGCGTCAGGGCGCGGTCGATGTGGGCGGGCGTCCTGTTGCTGTCCGCCTTGGTCAGTTTCATGGCCGTCTCCCCCACCCGTTTTGCGCCCGCTCTCCTTGTCCGGCATTACGGCGCCGTTATGGCGGGCGCCAAGCCCTAGAGAGTCTCTATGCGGATCAGCTGCGGCTCCCCCACTATGAACCCGTCGTCAGCGATCAGCGCAAGCGATTCGCGCACATCCGCCTCGAGGGTATCCTGAGTGAGGAGGACGACCGTCCGGGTGCGCATGCCTTCGCCGGCGGGGTCGGTAACGTGCAGGTCCGGGCGCTGTATGACGCTTTCGATGGAGATCGAGCGCTCTGCCATGCGGGTGGCGATGGCGGCGAGCGCGCCGGGCACGTCCTTGGCGTTGAGGCGGATGTAGTAGCCGCCCTCATGGGCACGCATGGGCGCCTGTTTATAGGGCAGGAGCTCGGCGCTGGAGACGCCGAGCGGCGGGACCTTGGTGCCGCGGGCGATGTCGAGGATGTCCGAGAGCACCGAGGATGCCGTCGGCGGACCGCCGGCGCCGGGGCCGGCCAGCAGCAGTTCGTGCACATGGTCGGTTTCGAGCGCGACGGCGTTCATCACGCCGTCGACGCCGGCGATGGCGCTGCCCTTGGGCACCAGCGTCGGATGCACGCGCTGCTCGATGCCGCCGTCCGAGCGCTGGGCAATGCCGAGGAGCTTGATCTTGTAGCCGAGGTCCGCCGCCACCTTGATGTCGGCCTGCGAGATGCGGGTGATGCCCTCGACATGGATGCGGTCCGGGGCGATCTCGTAGCCGAAGCAGAGCGTGGCAAGGATCGCGAGCTTGTGGGCGGTGTCGAAGCCCTCGACGTCGAAGGTCGGGTCGGCCTCGGCGTAGCCCAGCTCCTGCGCATCCTTGAGGCACTCGGCAAAGGAGATCCCCTCCTCGCCCATGCGGGTGAGGATGTAGTTGCAGGTGCCGTTCATGATGCCGTAGACGCGCTCGATGGAGGCCGAGCCCAGCCCCTCGCGCAGCGTCTTGATGACCGGGATGCCGCCGGCGACCGCCGCCTCGAAGCCGAGCTGCGTGCCGGCCTCCTCGGCGACCTTGGCGAGTGCAACGCCATGTTTGGCGAGCAGCGCCTTGTTGGCCGTCACCACCGGGCGGCCGATCTCGAGCGCCGCTTTCACCGCGGCATAGGCAGGTCCGTCCTCGCCGCCGATGAGCTCGACGAAAAGGTCGATGCGGTCGGATTTGGCGAGCGCCACCGGATCGTCGAACCATTCGAGCCCGGAGATGTCGACACCCCTGTCGCGCGAGCGCGAGCGGGCGGCGACGGCGGTCACCACGATCTGGCGGCCGAGCTTGCGGGTCAGCTCCACGCCGTCCTTCTGCAGGATGCGCACCAAGGTCGCGCCGACATTGCCGAGGCCGGCGACGCCGATGCGCAGCGGCGTATCGCTGCCGGCATCGGCGAACTCCTGCATGGCCTTGAGGATGCGCATGCGCGTATCCGAACGCGGCTCGCGGCCCTCGCGCAGGTCGAAGACGAAGAGCGGATCGCCCGCGATCGTCCGCCCGAAACGGGTGGGCGTCCATCCGCGGGCGGAGATGAAGGCTTCGACGGTCTGGCGGAAGGATTGTATGTCGCTCATGGCGCGACACATGAATAGGAAATCGCCTAGCCGTCAATAGGAGTTTACGGGACGCGCGCTATTGCCGCGCCACCTTCGCTGCCTCGCCTACGACCTTGATGTATTCGGGAAAACCCCAGCGGAGCGAGAGCGGAGTGACGGCGCCCGCTACGGCCATGGTCTTCTCGATACCCGTCAGCCGCGCATAGGCGCCCTTCTCGACCAGAGGAGCAAGCTGGATATAGGAAAGCGCGAAGAACTCGTCGGCGATCTGGTCGCTGTCGAAGAGGGTGACCAGCATATCGGCTTCGATCTGGTCGAAATTCTCGTAGCTGAGGAGATAGGAAATACCGGTGGGCACCATCGCTCCATCGGGCGCCTTGGGCGCGGCGACCATGCCGAGATCGACGAGGAGCTGCACGCGCGGATCCTTCTCCATGCGCACGGCGACCTGACCATCGTTGCGGTTGAGGACGTTGGCAAAAACCGCCCCCTGGATCTCGGGATATGCGGCCGCTTCCTCGCGCATGAACGCCTCGGTCTCGGCGACGAGCGTATCCGCCTCCGCCGAAAGCCCGAGGGCGGCGCCGGTGAGCTCCACAACCTGCTGCCAGCTCGCGAACCAGGACGTCTCGGGATAGGCGACGACCGGCGCGATATTGCTGAGGAGATCGAACTCCTCCTGCGTCAGCCCCGAATAGGGCGCGAGGATCACGTCGGGTTCGAGCGCGGCGATGGCCTCGACGGGCGGCTCGGTCGTATTGGGAAGGATCACGGGCATCTCCGCCCCCATTTCGGCGAGCTTCGCCTCGGTCCACGGCAGCACGCCGTCGTCCCCGCCGCCATAAGGGAAGAACGGCATGCCGACGGGTACGATGCCGAGATCGAGCACAACGTCCTGCGCAGACCAGCCCCAGGTGACCACCCGTTCCGGCTTTTCGGGGATCAGAGCCTCGCCGAGCGCCGTGGTGACGGTGACGGGGAATGTATCCTGCGCCATCGCACCGGAGATCGAGGCGAGAAGAGCGAGCGTGAGGGATGCGAGCTTGCGCATGAGGGGGCCTGTAAGGATCAGTTGGTGACGTTTTCGGCGGCTTCTGCGAGCACGCCGAGATAGGTGGGGAAGCCCCAGCGCAGCGACAGCGCCGAGGGCGGGGAGACGGCGGCGACGTTCTCGGTGCCGACGAGAGCGGCGAGCCCGCCGTTGCGGATCGGCGGATAGGTCTGGGCATAGGCCTTGGCGAGGAATTCGTCGAGCGCCGACTGCTCCTCGTAGTAGGTGACGAAGATGTCGCCCTTCAGTTCATCGAAGAGCTCGTAGCTCAGCGAATAGAAGAACTCGCCGCCCGCCGGCGCCAGTTCGGCAACGCTCGGGTCGAGTTCGAGGCCGAGGTCGGTCAGGAACTTCATGCGCGCATCGAACGGCGCGTAGACGGCGATGGCGCCGTCATAGTCGTTGGCGCTGGCGAAGGTGATTTCCTCGAGCGCCGGGTGCTTTGCCACCTCGTCCGCCAGCCACTGCTCCGTTTGCGCCACGAGGGCCTCGCCCTCCTCCGGCTTGCCGATGGCATTGCCGACGATGCGCGTCACCTCCTGCCAGGGCGTCGACCAGGCTTCACCGGTATAGGCGACGGTCGGTGCGATGGCCGAGAGCAGCGCGTACTGCTCCTCGGTGATCCCGGAGAAGACGGCGAGAATGAGATCCGGCTGCAGCGCCGCGATCTGCTCGACCGGTGGCTCGCCTGTATTGTCGAGCATGGTCGGCGCCGGTGCGCCTGCGGCGTCCAGTGCCTCCTCGATCCAGGGCTGGATGCCGTCATCGCCTCCGCCGTAGGACTGGAAGGGGATGCCGACCGGAACCACGCCGAGCGCGATCGCCGCGTCCTCGTTGCCCCAGCCCCAGGTGCCGATGCGCTGCGGCTCGGCCTCGATGGTCGTTTGTCCGTAGACATGCTCGATCGTCACGGGGAAAACGGACTGGGCGGAAGCTGCAAGGGCACCGAGAACATAGGCGCCAAGAGCAAGCACTGCGCGGCGAACGAGAGGCATGGACACACTCCGCTGGATCGTCCGATCCCATACAAAAGCGGAGTTATGTTGTCATGTATAATCCGCGCGCAGCCAGCGAAAAGCCGCCGTCCCAGGGGACGGCGGCTGATATGTCTTCGGCCCCGGCTACTTGTTGACGGCGAGGGGCACGACGTTGCCCTGCCCGGCCTTCGAGCCCAGCAGTTTCTTGATGTTGCGCGCCGCCTGGCGGATGCGCTGCTCGTTCTCGACGAAGGCAAGGCGGATATACTGGTCGCCGTATTCGCCGAAGCCCACGCCTGGCGCCACGGCCACGCCCGTCTCCTTGACCAGCAGCTTGGCGAACTCGAGCGAGCCCAGGTGCGCGTACTGGTCCGGGATCGGCGCCCAGGCGAACATCGTGGCCTTGGGAGTGGGGATATTCCAGCCGGAGCGCCCGAAGCTCTCGACCATCACGTCGCGGCGGTGCTTGTAGATGCGGCGCACTTCCTCGATCACCTCGTCCGAACCGTTGAGGGCGGTCGCCGCCGCCACCTGGATCGGCGTGAACGCGCCGTAGTCGAGGTAGGATTTCACCCGTGCAAGCGCCGCGATCAGCCGTTCGTTGCCCACGGCGAAGCCGACGCGCCAGCCCGGCATGGAATAAGTCTTCGACATCGAGGTGAATTCGACGGCGATATCGATGGCGCCCGGTATCTGCAGGATCGAGGGGGGCGGTTCGGTCTCGTCGAAATAGATCTCGGCATAGGCGAGGTCCGAGAGGATGAAGATGCCCTGCTCGCGGCAGTAGCGCACGACCTCGGCATAGAAATCGAGGTCGGCGGTATAGGCCGTGGGGTTGGCTGGATAGTTGAGGATCAGCGCGATGGGCTTGGGGATCGAGTGGCGCACCGCCCGGTCGAGCGAGCGCAGGAAATCCTCGTTGGGCTCGGCCGGCATCGAGCGCACGACGCCGCCCGACATGATGAAGCCGAAGGAGTGGATCGGATAGGTCGGGTTCGGCACCAGCACCACGTCGCCCGGCGCGGTGATCGCCTGCGCCATGTTGGCGAAGCCTTCCTTGGAGCCGAGGGTCGCGACGATCTGGGTGTCCGGATTGAGCTTCACGCCGAACCGGCGGCCGTAATAGCTCGCCTGGGCCTTGCGCAGGCCCGGGATGCCTTTCGAGGTCGAATAGCGGTGCGTCTTGGGGTTGAGCACCGTCTCCTGGAGCTTGGCAACGATATGGTCGGGGGTCGGCAGGTCGGGGTTGCCCATGCCCAGATCGATGATATCGACGCCTTCGGCCCGGGCCTTCGCCTTGATCGGGTTGATGTGCTCGAACACGTAGGGCGGAAGGCGGCGGATGCGGTGGAAGTCTTCGCTCATGATTTCCTCGGCGGGTCGGAACGACCCAGGCTCTCGCGATTTCCTTATAAGGAAGGGCGTCTCGTCCAAGAGAGAACCCGATTATCGCGGAATTGTGGTTGTCAGGGGGTTAAGCGGCAGGGCGCGGACGGTCTCGCGGCGTCATTTGAACGGATCGAGAGCGGCTCCAAGAATGCCTGTCGCCGGTTCGTCATGTTCGGCTCTTCCCGGCCACGCTGTGGCCCTGCGGGAAGAGCTAGCGAGCGTTTGCCGCCCACCAACCCCTTGAAAACGCTGCGAAGGCAGCCGACATCCGGTTACCGGCGAGCGTTGCTCCAACCAGAACGGAAACGGCGGGGGATGGCATCTCTCTTGCCCTTCGACAGCGATTTTTGTAATGAAACCAGCTAGTGAGAGGCCGTTCTTAATTGCACCCGGATGCAATGTAAATGGTCCGGCAGCTCCCGCTTCCGGTCCGAACGGCGTGTGGTGAGGATCGAATGGGTAAGCGCATTGCCTTGTGCACCATAGGCACGCAAGGCGACGTCCAGCCATATCTGGCCCTTGCGGTGGCTCTCAAGCAGAGAGGCTACTCGGTCGTCCTCGGCGCGTCCGAGGACTTCAAGGACATGATCGAGGGCTATGGGGTCGAGTTCCACTCCCTCGGCGCCTCGATCCAGAATTTCCTGCAGCAGTCCCGCTTCGAGAACGCGATGAGCCAGTCGATGCTCATCAACGGCCCTTCGCTGCTGCGCCAGGGCCAGCAGATCGTCGATGTCGCCGCGCGGCACGCCTGGGTAATGTGCCAGGGCGCGGATGCCATCATCCTCAACATGAATACGAGCTTCGGCATCGACATCGCCGAGGCGTTGCGCATCCCGGCGATCATGTCGGCGTTGCAGCCGCTGAACTCGACCAGCGAGTTCCCGCTCTGCATGTACTATGTGGGCTCGGATTTCGGCAAAGCCTTCAACCGGCTGACCTACACGGCCATGACCGTGCAGCAGATGTACTACAACCTGCCGCGCAACAAGCTGCGGCGCGAGCTGATGGGGCTCGACGCGCGGCTGATGGGCGGGCTCTTCCGCAACACCGACGGCTCGCCGCTGACGACCCTCTACGCCTATTCCCCGATCGTTTCGCCGCGCCCGCGCGACTGGCCCAAGACTGCGATCGTCACCGGTTACTGGCCCCTGCACGACCGCAGCAACTGGCAACCCTCTGACGCCTTCCGCAAGTTCCTCGCCGCCGGCGAGGCCCCCGTCTATATCGGTTTCGGCTCCATGCCGTTCGGCGCGCAGCGCAATACGCAGATCCTCAAGGAAGCCGTGCGCGCCTGGGGTGGCCGGGCGGTCGTCGCGCGCGGCTGGGGCGGCATCGATCCGTCGGACCTGCCCGAGAACATCTTCGCCATCGAGAAGGCGCCGCACGACCGGCTCTTCCGCTACGTCAGCGCCGTCGTCCACCACGGTGGAGCGGGCACAACCGCGGCGGGACTCTATCTCGGGCGCCCAACCTTCATCGTGCCGCAGGCGGTCGACCAGCCCTATTGGGGACGGCGCGTCTACGAGCTCGGCTGCGGGCCGAAGCCCGTGCGCCTGCGCAAGCTCACCCCCGAGCTTCTCGCCGAGGCGCTGAAGGACCTTTCGAGCAACGTCTCCTACCGTCATCGCGCGGCAGCCGTCGCCGAGGAGATCAACGCCGAGGACGGCACCGACAAGGCGATCCGCGTCATCGAGCGTGTGATGGCCAACCATCAGCCGCACCTGCGTCCGCTCAATCCCCGCGCGGTCGTGCCCAACCGCCCGCGCCGGAGCGCGCGCAGGGCGTCGTAGGAGCGAGCCGGGCGTGGGGAATGCACATGTCCGCGTCCCCTGTTCATACCCAGACGATCTCGCGGCTTCTGCACCTCCACCAACCCCTCGAGTCGTCATCGCCCGCTTCATGCGGGCGATGACGCAGCGCCGCGTGGCGGCGCGAAGGGACTTCCACCGTCCGGCGACGACGGGGAGATAGTGCCACGCCCTCGTGGTTCGAGGCCGCTTCGCGGCACCTCACCATGAGGGCTACTGGACTGGCACTGGATCAACATCAGCCCTCATGGTGAGGCGGGAGCGCAGCGACCCTCGAACCACGAGGGCGTGGCACAATGCGTGCCCCTCCCCCTTGAGGGGAGGGGATAGGGG
>NZ_JZEX01000011.1 GCF_000969415.1 Devosia geojensis
CCCCTATCCCCTCCCCTCAAGGGGGGAGGGGCACGCATTGTGCCTGTGGCAGCATGGTGCCCTACCCCACCGGCTGTCATCCCGGCGCAGGCCGGGATCCAGCCCTGACGCTATCCTCAGCACGGCGGGAGCGGCTGCGTACTCCCTGCCCCATCCACACACCTTGCGGCTGGCGAACCATCTCAGGATGGGCCCCGGCATGCGCCGGGGTGACATTGGAGGGGTGGACGTGGCGGTGCAGGAGCTGCGGCACTCGTAAGCAAATGCGCTAACGCGGCGCGCGCTTGGCGAGGATGCGCTGCAGGGTGCGCCGGTGCATGTTGAGGCGGCGGGCGGTTTCCGAGACGTTGCGGTCGCACAGCTCATAGACGCGCTGGATGTGCTCCCAGCGCACCCGGTCGGCCGACATCGGGTTCTCGGGCGGCTCGGGCTTGTCCTCGCCGGTCGTCAAGAGCGCGTTGATGACGTCGTCGGCGTCGGCGGGCTTCGAGAGATAATCGGTGGCGCCGAGCTTTACCGCGGTTACGGCGGTGGCGATGTTGCCGTAGCCGGTCAGCACCACGGCCCGGGCGTCCGGGCGCTTCTGGTGCAGGGCCGAGACCACGTCGAGCCCGTTGCCGTCCTCGAGCCGCAGGTCCACCACCGCGTAGGCGGGGGGCTTTTCGGCGACGGCCGCCAGGCCCTCGGCGACGCTCGCGGCGGTGCGCACGTCGAACCCGCGCCGGGCCATCGCCCGTTCAAGTCGACCGAGGAACGCCGCGTCGTCGTCGACGAGCAGGAGGCTCGGATCGGTTGCTAGAAGATCATCGACTGTACTCATGCCCACTCAAATAATGGTTCTTGCGCCTAAAGTTAAGTCTTACTGCCCATTTCTCAGCTTGTCAGCGCGGCGCGCGGCCACACGATGCGCACCTGCGCATGGCCGTTCGCGGCGATGTTGGTGAAGGAGAGCCTGGCACCGGTCCGCTCGAGCAGGGTCTTGGCGATGAAGATGCCCAGCCCGAGCCCGCCCGAAGGCTGCGTGCCGGCGATCTGCGCCTCGCGCACGCGGGTGGTGAGGTAGGGCTCGCCGAGCCGCGCGATCAGCTCCACCGGAAAGCCGGGGCCGTCGTCGGTGATGGTCACAGCCACCTCCTCGCCATCCCAGGCGGTCTCGATGTTGACCGTCTCGCGGGCGAACTCGGCGGCGTTCTCGATGAGGTTGCCGAGCCCGTAGAGCAGGCCGACATTGCGCCGGAACACCGGCGGCGGGCCGGCGGCGTTCTCGTGGTAGAAGAGGATCGCTTTGCCGCGCCCCTCGTGCGGGCGCGCGACCTCGGCGAGGAGGTCGGTCAGCGGCACCTGCGCGAACGGGTCGCCGCCGTCGGAACCGAGGTTGCGCAGCTTGGCGAGGATCGCCCGGCAGCGGGCGGCCTGCGCGATGATCAGCTCCACGTCCTCGGCGAGCGGCGTGCCCGGCTCCGCCTCGGCCCGCATCTCCTTGGCGGCGAGCGCGATGGTGGAAAGGGGCGTGCCGAGCTCGTGGGCGGCGGCGGCGGCCAGCCCGTCGAGCGCCGAGAGCTGCTCGCGGCGCGAGAGCGCGAGCTCGGTCGCGGCCAGCGCGTTGGCGATCTGCCGGGCGTCGCGCGAGACGCGCATGGTATAGGCCGATATGAACACCACCCCGCAGATGATCGCCACCCAGATGCCGATGACGTAGACGCGGTTGAAGACGATGCGCTCGGCCGGATCCCAGGGCAGCGGCAGGTGCCAGACCGAGATCACCGAGGCGATGAGGATGGCGAGCGCGGCGATGAGGAAGGTGGCGCGGCGGGGAAGCGATGTCGCCGAGACGGCGACCGGGGCCAGCAGCAGCAACGCGAAGGGGTTCTGCAGGCCGCCGGTCAGCGCCAGAAGCCCGCCGAGCTGCACGCAGTCATAGGCGATCTGGATGGCGGCAAAGCGCGGCGAGGGGCGGTTGGCCGCGCCGAACCGGGCCGGCAGCCACACATTGGCCAGCGCCGAAAGGGCGATGAGCCCGAGGCACGGCAGGAGCGGCAGCGGAAAGCCCAGGCCGAAGGCGACGAACAGCACGCCCACCAGCTGGCCGACGATGGCGATCCAGCGGATGCGCACCAGCGTCTCGAGACGCAGCGGACGCCAGACCTCGGAGGCGCCGTTGGGGCCGGCAGCGATGGCGCTCATCGGTCCGCCGGCCTGCAATTGCGGGCCGTATGGGCATTGGAAGGGATCATTTCAAGAGTAAAAATCGACAGGCACATGCTTGATCCTATGCGCGGGCCGCCCAAATCAGGTTCGTTCGTGACCGGGAGATAAGACACCATGAGCACAGCAATCATCAAACCACAATGGTCGCCCATCACCATCGGCCTGATGGTCCTGGGCTTCATCGTCTTCTGGCCCCTGGGACTGGCGATGCTCGCCTACATCCTCTGGGGCGAGAAGTTCGGCGGCTCGGCCGAGAAGGCGCAGGCCTACTGGAACCAGGGCAAGTCCTGGTGCACATCGGGCAAGCACCATCATCGGCACGGGTCCGTGCGCTCGAGCGGCAATGCCGCGTTCGATGAATACCGCGAGGAGCAGCTGAAGCGCCTCGAGGAAGAGCGCCGCCGGCTCGATGAAGAGATCGAGGCGTTCCATGAATACATGGACAACCTGCGCAAGGCCAAGGACCGCGAGGAATTCGACCGGTTCATGGGCGACCGCCGCGGCAACCGCCAGGGTTACTATGGCGAGGACCCGAACAATGGCGGCAGCAATTGGGGTCAGAATTCCTGACCCCTACGTTCCACCAATCGCGTTTTCGAACCGGAAAAGCGGTTCCCACTTTTCCTGAAAACGCTCCCTTCCCGGCTCTCCCTGACCGGGGTTTCCTGAAACTGGCGCCCTCATGGGCGCCATTTTTCTTGGGCGCCGTTTTTCGTTTGCAGTCCGAACGAATCGCGGCTTGATACGGCCACCATGGCACTGCTGTTTGCCCGCACCATTCCGACCGAAACCGTGATCGAAGTCGACGGACGGCCGTTGCGCATCGCCGTGCGCACCCATGCGCGGGCGCGCAACTACCGCCTTTCCATCCCCCATACCGGCGAGCCGGTGCTGACGCTCCCGCCCAACGGGCGCTGGAAGGAGGCGGAAGCGTTTCTCGAGCGGCATCGCAACTGGCTTGCCGCGCGCATCTCGCGCGCCGCCCGGCCGATCGCGCTCGCCGAGGGCGCGCTGGTGCCGGTACGCGGCGTCCCGCACCGGATCGTGCCGACGGGCCGGGTGCGCGGGCATGTGGAACCGGACGAGGACAATGGCGAGCCGATCCTCCTGGTGCCGGGCGAGCCCATGCATTTGAAGCGCCGCGTCACCGACTGGCTGAAGACGCAAGCGCTCGCCGACCTCACCCGGCAGACGCACCATCACGCCGGCCGGCTCGACGTCACCGTGCGCTCGGTGAAGCTGCGGAGCCAATCGACCCGCTGGGGCTCGTGCTCCTCGACCGGCAACCTCAACTACAACTGGCGCCTCATCGGCGCGCCCGGACACGTGCTCGACTATGTCGCCGCCCACGAAGTGGCGCACCTCGTCGAGATGAACCACTCCCCGGCCTTCTGGGCGTGCGTCAAGCGCACGCTGCCGGACATGGAGCGCGGCAAGGCGTGGCTCAAGGCCCATGGGCGCGAGCTGATGACGCTGGGGGCCTGAGATGTGCCGCCCTCCCTTCTCCCCTTGTGGGAGAAGGGAGGGTGCAAATCTACTTCGGCCCCGGATCCATCAGGGTATGGATCCGGTCCGCCCCCAGGCGCACGAGCTTCAGCATCAGGGCCTTGCGCCGGGCCGGGGCGAGAGGGGTTTCGGGGGCGTGGCGCAGCACCGCCCCGTCGTGGCCGTCGGCGACGATCAGGCCCTCCTCGGCCGGAAAGATGTCCGGATCGAGCTCGGGCGGCTTGGCGAAGAAGAAGCGGTCGCAGAAATCCTTGTAGTTGGGCCATTTGCGGTCGACCTGGAAGTCGACGAGGCTCGACTTGATCTCGACGATCCAGATCTCGCCCTTGGGGCCCACCCCCAGCACGTCGGCGCGCCGGCCGTTGGCCAGCGGCACCTCGGCAAAGCAGCACATGTCGTAGGTCTGCCGCAGGAGCCGCATCACGCCGCGCTGGACCTTGAGAGCGGTCTGCGATTGCCTGAGGTCAACGATCGGCGGCAGTTCGCTCACGAGGCTATCCAAGCGGGGTTGCGGGCTCCGGCGCCGTGCCGGCGGGCGGCTCGGGCTGCTTCTTCGTTCCGAGCGCGCGCGTCGCGAGAAGGCCCAGCGCCACCACCGGCAGGCAGACGAGGTAAGAATTGCGGATTCCCAGATATTCCGCAACGAAGCCGAGGAGCGGCGGGGCAAGGAAGAAGACGATGAACGTCACCTGGCCCAATGCCGCCACGTTGACCGCCGCCGGCCGGTCGGTGCGCTGGGCGGCGGCCGAGACGGCGAGCGGATAGACCGCCGAGCAGCCGATGCCCATCAGCGAGAAGCCGGCGAGCGCCAGGGCCGGATGAGGCGAGAGGCCGACCGCGACGATGCCGATGGCGGCGAGCCCGAGGAGGGTGACGGCGACGGTGCGCGGCCCGAAGCGCTCGACGACGGGATCGATGAGCAGGCGCGCCGCGGCCATGAAGAAGGCAAAGAGCGTCAGCCCCATGCCGCCGATGAACGGCTCGACCTCGAATACGTCGCGCATGTAGATCGCCGACCAGTCGATGCCGGCGCCCTCGACGAGGAAGGCGGCGATGCCGATGAGGCAGAGCGGCAGGAGCCCGAGATTGGGGAAGGCGAAATGACCGGCCTCGCCCCCGTGCTCGCCCGCGCGGGCCGGGGCGTTGCGCATGCCAAAGATCATGACGAGCCCGATGGCGATGACCACCGCCAGCATCAGCCCGGTGTGCAGCTGGATGGAGATGCCGAGCTGGCGCACGCTCGCGCCGACGAGGGCCGTGATGAAGAAGCCGAGGCTCCAGAAGCCGTGGGCGCGGTTCATGATCCGCTTGCCGAGCTGGGCTTCGGTGCGGTCGGCCTCGACGTTGAGGTTGATCTCGAGCGCGCCGGCGAGGAGGCCGGCAAAGAACAGGGCCGCGAACACCGCCTCGGCGCTGCCGAGCCAGGGGATCAGCGCATAGATCGCCGCCGTGCCGAAGACCGTCAGGAACGCAGTGACGCGCGCGCCCAGGCGGGCGATCAGCGGGCTCGAGAGCGTCAGCGAGATCAGCGAACCGATCGACATGCCGATGAGGGTCAGCCCCAGCTGGCTCTCGCCGAGGCCGAGGCTCGTCTGCAGGTCGGGCAGGCGCGACAGCAGCGCGCCGAGCGAAAGGGCGAAGAGGAAGAAGCAGGCATAGATGCGGTGATGCGGGCCGATCATTTCAGTCAACCTCGTGAGAGATGGGCTTGCGCCCGAGCGCGCCCGCGGCAATGAGGCTCAGGGCCACCAGCGGCAGCCCGACGCCGAACGACCAGCGGATGCCGAAGGTTTCGGCGATAAGCCCCAACAGCGGCGGGCCGAGCAGGAACGCGACGAACGAAATCTGGGCAAGCGCAGCGACATTGATCGCCGCCGGCCGGTCGGTACGCTGGGCGGCCGCCGACATCGCCAAGGGAAAGATGGCGCTGGTGCCGACGCCCATGAGGGCAAAACCCAGGAGCGCCATCGGCGCGCTCACCGCAAAGAAAACGCAGAGCGCACCGATCCCGAGGATGGTCAGAAGCGTGCGCGCGACGGCAACGGGGCTGTAGCGCTCGACGAACCCGTCGGCAAAGAACCGCGTCACCGCCTGCGTGCCGGCGCCGAGCGCCACGGCGAAGCCGGCAAGGAACGGCTCCACGGCAAAGACGTCGCGCATGTAGATGGCCGACCAGTCGCCGCCCGCCCCTTCGAGGATCATGGCCGAAAGGGTGACGGCGACGAGGGTGAGGATGGCAAGGCTCGGCCGTGCCAGGAGCGGCGCCTTGTCGGTGTTGCCGCCGGTGCGGTGCGCGGCCGGATGGAACTTGCCGAGCAGCAGGATGGTCGCGACCACCACCACCGGCACCATGGCAAAAAGATGCACCTGCGGGGAAATCCCCAGTTGGGCGATGGCGGCGCCCACGAGCCCGGCAAAGAAGAACCCGAAGCTCCAGAAGGCGTGCGCCCGGTTCATGATGCGCCGGCCAAGGGCATGTTCGGTGCGGTCGGCCTCGATGTTGACGATGATCTCGATGGCGCCGATGGCGAGCCCCACCGGCAGCAGCAGGGCAAAGAACGCCGCCGGCCCTGGTGCGGTGACGGCGATGGCGTAGAGGAGCGAAAGCACCGGCAGCGCGACGAGGATGGTGCGCCTATAACCGATCTTCTCGATGATGGGGGTTGCGAAGGTGAGCGAAATCAGCGTGCCGACCGCCGAGCCGATGAGCGCCAGCCCCAGCGCCCCCTCGCCCACCCCCATGCCGTGCTGGATGTCGGGCAGGCGCGGGAAGAGATTGCCCATGCAGAAGGCATAGATGAAGAACGCCGCATAGACCCGGAACTGGGGCGGCAGGTCGAGACCGAACTTCATGATTGAATCGACTCAAAGAAAGCAAGCCGGGCGAGGCTAGAGGAAATCGCAGGCGGCGAAAAGAACGTTGCAATAGATTTGGAACGGGAATGAAATCGATTTAACCGGACGTCCTTCGTGCCACGCCCTCGTGGTTTGAGGCCGCTTACAGGCTCATCAGGCTAAGTATTCAAAAGGCCCCCTCACCCGACCCCCATGGGGGTCGACCTCTCCCCCAAAGGGAGAGGTGGATGCGCGGTGCTGCGAGGTGCCCTCTTCACCTCTCCCTCCGGGGGAGAGGTCGGCGCGTAGCGCCGGGTGAGGGGGCCTTCAAGAACACACCGGCCTCAGCCGTCACGCAATGCGCATATCCCCACGGAAGAGCGCGGCGCTCTCGCGCATCAGCGCGGCGATGCGGTCGGCGACGATCCGCACCTCCCGGGTATGCCGCCCTTCGTGGTGGGTGACGAGCCATTGCTCGCTGGTCAGCTCGGTGATGATCGGGGCGACGCGGCTCAACCGCGGGTCGCTGTCGGCGGCAAAGCAGGGGAAGACGCTGAGGCCCGCGCCCGAGGCCACCAGCTCGCGCACGCTCATCGCGTCGTTCCCGCGCACGCCGATGCGGTCGCCGTGGTGGGCCTGGAGCCAGCGGGCCGAGGGCGTATCGGCGCTTTCGCCGACGACGCCGACGAAGAGGCCGGCGGCGATGCCGTTGATGAGCTGGCGGCCCGAATAGAGCCCGTAGGCGACCTTGCCGATCTGCCGGCCGGCGAGCCACTGCTCGGTGGGCCTGGCGTTGCGGATGCCGATATCGGCGTTGCGCCGGCCGATATCGACGCGCTGCGCGGCGGTGACGAGCTCGATGCCGATGCCTTCGCCCGCCTGCCAGAGCTTGCCGATGTTGCGCGACAGGAACCAGGAGGTCCAGGGCCCCGCCGAGACGCGCACCAGCCGCTCGCCGAGCGCGCCTTCCTTCCAGCGGGTGAGGGAAAGCATCGCCGCCTCGACGTCCTCGGCGCGCTTCAGCAGTTCCTCGCCGGCCTGGGTCAGGCGGTAGCCGGTCTGCGAGCGGGTAAAGAGCGGTTCGCCCACCTGGTTCTCGAGCGCGGTAACGCGGCGTCCGAGGGTTGCCGCGCTCAGATGTGTCGTCGCCGTCGCCGCGCTGAGGCCCCCCAGGCGCGCGACGGAGAGGAAGAGCCTCAGGTCATCCCAGCTGATATCCATTTTTCATTTCTGCAATGCTCATTGCGATCTTGTCTGTAGATCGAAACCCGGTCTTGCCGCAAGTATGGCGAGTGTCGGCGGGAACGATCCGCCGGCAGTCAAGCCAGACCGCCACGGATGAAAAGCAGCGCTCGATCCCTTGAGCGCGCGGTTCGGGCTTTAGTTCGAGGAGACTTGAAATGTTCGGGACATTCGCCCGCCGGCTTCAGGCCTGGCGCCAGGAACGCATTGCCATTCGCAAGCTCGAGCTCATGGACGACCACATCCTGATCGACATGGGCACGAGCCGCGGGACCATCCGCGAGTTCGTCCGCCGCCGCACCCGCTGCTGAACGACGAGGAAGGGAGGCGCCCATGACCGCAAAAACCACCATGACGCTCTGGAGCGGCCACACGGTGCCGCGCATCGGCGTCGGCACCTGGGCGGCCGGCGGCGGCGTGATCTGGGACGGCTCGGCCACGCCGACCGTCTATGGCGAAGTCGACGACCAGCGCTCGAAGGAAGCCATCGCGCTTGCCTACGAGATGGGCTGCCGCGTCTTCGACACGGCCGCCGCCTATGGGGCGGGCAACGCCGAAATCCTCCTCGGGCAGGTGCTCGCCGGCAAGGACGATGCGGTCATCGTATCGAAGTGCGGCTACTATGGCGATCCGGCGACGCGCCGGATCGCGCCCGAGGACGCCTCGCCCGCCGGCATCCGCCACTGCGTCGAGCAATCGCGCAAGCGCCTCCAGCGCGACCGCATCGACCTGATGCTTCTCCACATCAACGAATATCCGCTCGAGAGGGCCGGCGCCGTGTTCGACACGCTCGGGCACCTGCGCAACGAGGGCAAGATCGGCGCCTTCGGCTGGTCGACAGACCATCCCGAGCGCCTATCGGCCTTCGTCGGGCGGACGGGGTTCGTTGCCGTCGAGAACGATTACAACCTCTTCGACCGCGCCGAGAAGGTGATGGCGATCGCCGAGGCCAACGGACTCGTTTCCTTGAGCCGCCTGCCGCTCGCCATGGGGCTGCTCACCGGCAAGTACAGCTCCGGCCGAAGGGTCGGCGCCGACGACGTGCGGGCGAGCGACCAGCCTTGGATGAAGTTCTTCAAGGACGGCGCCGCCAACCCCGAGTTCACCAAACGCCTCGAGGCCGTGCGCGAGCTCCTGACCAGCGGCGGGCGCACGCTGGCGCAGGGCGCGCTCGGCTGGATCCTCGCCAGGTCGCCGGCAGCATTGCCGGTGCCCGGCTTCACCCGGCCCGAGCAGGTCCGCGACAATCTCGGCGCGCTCGAGAAGGGTCCGCTGCCGGCGGCCGTGATGGCCGAGATCGACGCCGTGCTGATGCCGGCGTCTACCCATTCATAAGGAGAAGACAATGACCACACCCAAACGCCCGCTCGGACGCTCCGGGTTTTCCGCCGCTCCCGTCGGCCTCGGCTGTTGGGCCATCGGCGGGCCGTTCATCATGGACGGCCGCCAGGACGGCTGGGGCGAGGTCGACGACGACCAGTCGATCCGCTCGATTCACCTGGCGCTGGAGCTCGGCGCCAACCTCATCGACACCGCCGACGCCTACGGCACCGGCCACAGCGAGGAGGTGATCGGCCGGGCGCTCGCCGGACGGCGGGGCGATGCGATCATCGCCACCAAATTCGGCTTCACTCACGACCGGCAGGCGCGCGCGCTCACCGGCATCGACGTCGGCCCGCAGCATATCCGCGCCGCCTGCGCCGCCTCGCTCGAGCGCCTTGCCACCGACCATATCGACCTCTACCAGATCCATCCCGGCGAGCTCGACGACGATGCCGCCGACAGGGCGGCCGAGGCGCTGGAGGGGCTGGCCGAAAGCGGGGCCATCCGCTTCTGGGGCTGGAGCACGGACGACGCCCGCGCCGCGCGGCGGATGCTGAAATACCCGCACTTCGTCGCTGTGCAGCAGGAATTGAGCGTGCTGCGCGACGGACCGCAGATGCTGGAGCTCTGCGAGGCCGAGAACCTTGCCAGCCTCAACCGCGCGCCCCTCGCCATGGGCGTGCTTTCGGGCAAGTTCACGCGCGAGAGCCAGCTGCCCGCCTCGGACGTGCGCGGGGCAGGCCATGTCTGGGTGCGCAATTTCGAGAACGGCAAGCCGAGGCCCGAAGTGCTGGCGCAGATCGATGCCCTGCGCGAGCTCCTGACCACCGGCGGGCGCACGCTCGCCCAAGGCGCGCTCGGCTGGATTCTCGCCCGCTCGCCGGCGACCCTGCCCATTCCCGGCTTCAAGAACGAGGCGCAGGTGCGCGACAATCTCGGCGCCCTGGAGAAGGGCCCGCTGCCGGCCGCCGTCATGGCCGAGATCGACGCGGTTCTCGGCGCCAACGTCGAAGCCGCATGAGAGGAGTACGATCCATGCAGACCACCACTTTCGGACCCCTCGGCCGCGTCAGCCGCCTCACCCTCGGCGGCGGCGGCATCGGACAGGTGTGGGGCGATGTCTCGCGCGAGGAAGCGATCGCCACCCTCCGCCTCGCGACGGACGAAGGCATCGACCTCATCGACGCCGCGCCCGGCTACAAGGTGTGCGAGGAACTGATCGGCCAAGCTTTCGGCGGCAAGCTGCCGGCGGGGGTGCGCATCACCACCAAATGCGGCGTCGTCGGCGCGCCGGCGGGCGAGGTCTACGACAAGCTGCGCGCCTCGCTCGAAAAGAGCCTCAAGGACATGCGGCTCGAACGGGTCGATCTCATGTTCCTCCACAACGAGATCACCCCCGACGACTTCGTCTATCCGGAAGGCAACGAGAAGCGGGGGACGTTCTCCAGCCCTTGGCCGCTCTACCGCGAGGCGATCATCCCCGCCTTCGAGCGGCTGGTTTCGGAGGGCCTCATCGGCGCCTGGGGCATCACCGGCGTCAGCGTGCCCGAGGCGATCATCCGGGCGCTCGGGCAGGCGCCCAAGCCCGCGGCGGTGCAGGCGGTCGCCAACCTCCTCGACAGCCCCGGCGGCCTGATGCGCCCCGGCATGCTGCCCAGCCAGCGCTCGCGCGAGATCATCGCGACGGCCGTCGCGAACGGCGTCGGCGTCATGGGCATCCGCGCGGTGCAGGCCGGAGCGCTCACCGAAAAGTTCGACCGGCCGATGGAGCCGGACAATCCGGACCTGCCCGATTTCGAGCGCGCCGCGCCCTTCCGCGAGCTTTGCCGCAAATGGGGCGAATCACCGGCCGTCATCGCCCATCGCTACGCGCTCTCGATGGAGGGCGTCGACACGGTGGTGCTCGGGGTCAAGAACACCGCCGAGCTGCGCGAGGCGCTCGCCGCCGAGGCGGCGGGGCCGCTCACGGCCGAACAACTGACCGCCATCGATGCCCTTGGCCTGCGCGCCTGAGGCGATGTGCCCCGACGCCTGCGCGCTGTGGCAATAATCCCACGCTCTCGTCGAGATCGCACGCCGCCCCGCCGGTATTCGGTGGGGCGGCTCTTCGCCATTTACCGACAGACACTTAAGTTTTGTGAACAGTTGGGTTATGTCTGCCGCACTGGGAGGCATCGGCATGGAACGGCGTAGGGCGTGGCGGATACCCGGATAGCGGCAAATCCATCGCAGGCATCGGCGCATGCGCGCGTGGAAGGCGAGACGCTGGTCGTTGCGCTCGAGGGCGACTGGCGCGCCGACAATGCGCGCAGGCTCGCGGCCGGGGTCGATGCGGCGCTGCGCGAGCGATCCGGGCGGGGCGCACGCTTCGATCTTTCCGCCGTCCGCGAACTCGACACCGTCGGCGCCTGGCTCCTCGTCAAGGCGGCGCGCGACATCGAGGCCGAGGGACGGCCGGCCGAATTCGCCGGAGCGAGCGAACCGCACGCCCGGCTCATCGCCCAGATCGGCGCGACGCCGCCGCGTGCAGCTGCGAACCCCAGGCGCACGCCCTTTTACCTCGCGCCCTTCGAAGCGTTCGGGCGCACCATCGTCAGCACCTGGACCGACCTCGTCGACAGCCAGGCCATGCAGGGGCGCATCCTCTCCGCGTTCGGCTCGGCCCTGATGATGCGCGGACGCCTGCGCCCGCCGGCCTTCGTCAACCAGTTCGACCTGATCGTCCTACGCGCCGTGCCGATCGTCGTGCTCATCTCGGTGGTGGTCGGCGCCATCATCACGCAGCAGTCGATCCTGCAGCTGCGCAATTTCGGCGCGCAGATCTACGTGGTCGACCTCGGCGCCATCCTCATGTTCCGCGAAGTGGGGCTGCTGCTCGCCGCCATCATGATCGCCGGCCGCTCCGGTTCGGCGATCACCGCCGAGCTCGGCTCCATGCGCATGCGCGAGGAGATCGACGCCCTCAACGTCATGGGGATCGATCCCTACCAGGCGCTGGTGCTGCCGCGCATGCTGGCGCTCGTCTTCGGGCTGCCGCTCCTCACCTTCATCGGATCGCTCGCCGGGCTCATCGGAACCGCGATCGTTGCGCGATACTATGGCGACATACCGTTCGACGTCTTCCTCGACCGGCTGCAGAACACGCTCAACCTGCAGACGCTGATGGTCGGCATGGTCAAGGCTCCGGTCATGGGCTTCGTCATCGGGCTCATCGCCGTCAACGAAGGCTTCAAGGTCGAGGGGAGCGCCGAATCGCTCGGCGCCCACACCACCGCCTCGGTGGTGAAGGCCATCTTCATGGTCATCGTGGCCGATGGCCTTTTTGCCGTGTTCTTCGCGGCGATCGGGTTTTGAGCATGAACGAGATCGCCAGCGTCAAATCGCCAGCCGACGAGACGCCGGTCATCGAGACCGAAAAGCTCGTCGTCGGGTTCGGGGACCGCGTCATCATCGACGAGCTCGACCTCAGCGTTAAGCGCGGCGAGGTGCTGGGGGTCATCGGCCCGTCCGGCTCGGGCAAGTCGGTGACGCTGCGCGCCATCATCGGGCTGCTGCCGCACCGCTCGGGCACCGTGAAAGTCCTTGGGCGCGACTACCAGAGCCTCGGGCGGCGCGAGCGGCTGGAGACCGAGCGGCGATGGGGCGTGCTCTTCCAGCAGGGGGCGCTGTTCTCCTCGCTGACGGTCCTGGAGAACGTCGAGTTCCCGATGCGCGAGCACCAGTCGCTGCCCGCAAAGCTGCGGCGCGAGATCGCGCGTCTGAAGATCGAGCTCGTCGGCCTCGGCCCCGAATCGCACAACCTCTATCCGTCGGAGCTGTCCGGCGGCATGATCAAGCGCGCCGCGCTCGCGCGCGCCCTGGCGCTCGATCCGGAAATCCTCTTCCTCGACGAGCCGACGGCCGGGCTCGACCCGATCGGCGCGTCCAAGTTCGATGAATTGATCCTGACGCTGCGCGACGCGCTGGGCTTGACCGTCTACATGGTCACCCACGACCTCGACAGCCTCGCGGCCGTCACCGACCGCATCGCGGCGCTCGGCAAGGGCAAGCTGTTGATGGTCGGCACGCTTTCCGACATGCTCGGGGCCGACGACCCCTGGCTCAAGGAATATTTCGGCGGCCCGCGCGCGCGGCACCTCACAAAGGCTCACACCTGATGGAAAACAAGGCCAACTACGCTCTGGTCGGCGCCTTCGCCACCCTGGTCGTCGCCGGGCTCCTCGCCTTCGTCTACTGGTTCTCCAACGACCAGGGAGCCGTCGAGCGCACACCCTACAACGTCGTCTTCACCGGCGCCGTCACGGGGCTCGCTGCCGGCACGGACGTGCTGTTCAACGGCCTGCGCGTCGGCACGGTGACCCATGTCGGCATCGACCCGGAGGATCCCAACCGGGTGATCGCGCGCATCGACGTCGCCGCCGACGCGCCGGTGATGGCCGACACGCGCGCGCTCCTCGAGATCCAGGGGCTGACCGGGGCGGCGCACATCCAGCTCCTCGGCGGCACCACGGCGGCGGGGCGCCTCGAGACCCAGCCGGGCCAGGCGGCGCCGACGCTGACCGGCGAGCCCTCGGACTTCCAGGCGATCATGGAGGGCGCGCGCGACATCGTCGCCAGCGCCGATTCGGCCTTCCAGCGCCTCGACCGCTTCCTCGGCGACAACGAGGAGCGCATGTCCTCGACCATGGCCAACATCGAATCGCTGTCCGCCTCGCTTGCCAGTTTCGCCGGCGGCGCGGGCGAGGATTCGGACGTCGCGGCCATCATGAGCGGCATCCGCGACACGGTCGATTCGGCCAACGCCACGGTCAGCCGCCTCGAGGGGTTCGTCACCGAGAACGAGCCGCGCCTGACGACGACGCTGACCAATATCGAGACCTTCTCGGGCGCGCTGGCGCAGAACGCCGACGGCGTCCAGCGGTTCCTTGCCTCCATTTCCGACACCAGCGACCAGATCGGTCCGCTCGCCACCGAAATGCGCGAGCTGACCCAGGAGACGCGCAGCCTCCTCGCCGCCATCCCCTCCGAGGACGTGACGCAGGCCATCCGCGACACGGTGACCTTCACCGACGCCTTGGCGCGCAACAGCAACAACATCGACCAGTTCTTCACCGACGCGACGAGCCTTGCCTCGAACCTCTCGGGGGTTTCCGAGGGTCTCGGCTCGACGCTGCGCATGATCGACGAGGCCTCGGAGGCCATCGACCCGCAGGTGCTGGCGCGCGCCATGGAGAACGTCGACAAGTTCTCGGCCGCGCTCGGCGACAACGCCGAGGGGGTGGACGAGATCATCACCAATACCCGCACGCTCACCGAATCGCTGGGACAGGCGGCGCAGCGCATCGACACGATCGTCGCGCGCATCGATTCCATGGTCGACACGGAAGGCGGCGACACGCTCTTTACCGAGGTCGCCAACGCGGCCCGGTCCGTGCGCGATCTCGCCGACCAGCTCAACATGCGCACCGCCGACATCACCGCCGGCCTTTCGAACTTCAGCAACCGCGGGCTTGCCGAATACGTGACCCTCGCCTCCGAGGCGCGGCGCACGCTCGAGCGGCTCGACCGGGTGATCTCCAACATCGAGCGCAACCCGCAGGTATTCATCTTCGGCGGGCAGACGGTCCGGGATTTCCAGAGGTAGCGTTATGACGGACAAGACGAAGACCGGCCTTCCTCGCAGGGCCTTCCTCGGCAGCGCGGCGGCGGGCATGAGCCTGCTGCTCGCCGGTTGCTTCGGGGCGAGCCCGCTCACCACCTATGACCTGACCGCGGCGCGCGCTGCCGGCTCGGTGCGCCGGCGCAGCAACCGCACCGTGGTCGTCATCGAGCCCGATGCGGTGCAGACCTACGACAGCGAGCGCATGGTCGTGCGCGATGTGGGCGGGGTCCTCAGCTACCTGCCGGACTCGCAATGGTCCGACCGGCTGCCGAGCCTCATCCAGACGCGCATGGTGCAATCGTTCGAGGATGCGGGCGTACCCAATGTCGGTCGCCCGTCCGACCAGTTGCTCGTCGACGTGGTGCTCGCAACGGACGTGCGCGCCTTCGACGTCGACGTCGCGGCAGGCCAGCAGGCGGTGGTGACGCTCGCCGCCCGGCTCATCGACGACGTCGAGCGGCGCGTGATCGCCACGCGCACCTTCACCGCCAGCGTGCCGATCGCCAAGCTCGACGGCGTCAACGCGGCGCAGTCGTTCGACATCGCGCTCAACGAAGTGGTGCGCCAGATCATCGCCTGGACGGCCGCCAACGCCTGACGGCGCGAAGCGCTCAGTACTTGGCGGTCGCGTCGCTCGCCGGGAAGGTTTCGTCCACGGCCTCGTCCTGCTCGTCCCAGTCGGGCGATTTGTCGGCAAGCGACTCCTTGCCGGCGTTGCGCACCTGCACCGGCGAATCCTTGGGCCCGGGCTTCTTGCCGTCCTTCAGGGCGGCGGCGCGCTCGCCGGGTTTCGTTTTTGCGGGTTTGTTCGCGGTCTTGCTCATCGGCGACCTCCGTTCACATCTCTCTCCTTGAGAACTCGTGAGCGGGCAGGGCAGTTGCAAGGGGGGGATGCTTGGAGTCGTCGTCCGATTTCTGCTAGAGAGCGGCCATGAACGAGATGCCGACCCATTCCAAGAAGCTGTTCATCAAGACCTACGGGTGCCAGATGAACGTCTACGACAGCGACCGCATGGCGGACGCGCTGGCCCCGCACGGCTACCAGCCGACGGGCGACATCGCCGAAGCCGACCTCGTTCTGCTCAACACCTGCCATATCCGCGAGAAGGCCTCGGAAAAGGTCTTTTCCGAACTCGGGCGTTTGAAGGAATTGCGCGATGCGCGCCGCGCCGTCGGCGCCGACATGAAGATCGGCGTTGCCGGGTGCGTGGCGCAGGCCGAGGGCGAAGAGATCATCGCCCGCTCGCCGGTCGTCGACCTCGTCTTCGGGCCGCAGGCCTATCACCGCCTGCCGGACCTCATCGCCAGGTCCGAGCGCGGGCAGGTGGTCGACACCGATTTCCCGCAAGAGGACAAGTTCGAGCACCTGCCGGCGGCCAAAAAGGAGGTCACCATCAAGCGCGGCCTCACCGCGTTCCTGACCGTCCAGGAAGGGTGCGACAAGTTCTGCTCGTTCTGCGTGGTGCCCTATACGCGCGGCGCCGAGGTGTCGCGTCCGGTCAGGCAGGTGCTGGCCGAAGCGCGAGGCCTCGTCGAGGCCGGGGTCAAGGAGATCACGCTCCTCGGCCAGAACGTCAACGCCTATCACGGGCTCGACGAGACGGGCCGCTCCGTCGGGCTCGGCGAGCTCGCCTTCCTTCTCGCCGATATTCCGGGCCTCGAGCGCCTGCGTTACACCACCAGCCATCCCCGCGACATGGATGACGCTCTGATCGCCGCCCACCGCGACTTGGCCGTGCTGATGCCGTACCTGCACCTGCCGGTGCAGTCGGGCTCGGACCGCATCCTCAAGGCGATGAACCGGCGGCATACGGGCGCCGAATATCTCGCGCTCATTACGCGCATCAAGGCGGCGCGGCCGGACATGGCGCTTTCGGGCGACTTCATCGTCGGCTTTCCCGGCGAAACCGACGCGGACTTCGAGGCGACGCTCTCGATCATCCGCGAGGTCGGCTATGCCTCGGCCTTCTCGTTCAAGTATTCGACCCGTCCCGGAACGCCGGGCGCGGAGATGGGCGACCAGATCGCCGAAGAGGTCAAGACCGAACGGCTCTATCGCCTGCAGGAGCTGGTCAACGCGCAGGCCGCCGCGTTCCACCAGTCCTGCGTCGGCAAGACGCTGCCGGTGCTGATCGAGCGTCCGGGGCGCAATCCCGGCCAAGTCGGCGGGCGCTCGCCCTACCTGCAGGCCGTGCACCTGGAGGGCGGCGCGGATCTCATCGGCGCCATCCATCAGGTGGAGATCGTCGGGACGGGCACCAACTCGCTGACGGGGCGGCTGAAGGTGGCCGCCGCGGCCTGAACGGCCTTGGCAGGGCGCTTTTGCCCGATTGGCGCAACAATCCTTGCCGGTCGCCCGAGGCGTCACAATATTGCTACAGACATGCAACGCAAATCCGATTAGCGTTGTTGAGACTCGCGTGGCGTGAACCCGCGTCCCGTGATTTTTCGTCATGGAGCGCATCAAGCTTGAGCAGGCATTTGGCACCGACCGCCGACAGCGCACTCGCATCCCAACTCGAACTCGCTTTTGAAGACAATCGTCTGGTCGCCCAGCTCTATGGCGATTTCGACCAGAACCTGGCGCTCATCGAGCAGCGCCTCAAGGTTTCGGCCACCCCCCGCGGCAATCACGTGATGCTCAAGGGCCCCGCCTCGGCGGTGGACCAGGCGCGGCGCGTGCTCGAATCGCTCTATGCGATGCTCGAGGAAGGCCGTGCGATCGAGGTCTCCGACGTCGACGGCGTCATCCGCATGATCGAGACCGAGGACAGCCAGCTGACCCTGCCGACGCTGGAGCGCAAGGGAAAGGTGCGGATGGCGCAGATCGCGACCCGCAAGGCGACGATCGTCGCCCGCACCCCCGCCCAGGACGCCTATATCCGGGCCATGGACCGGGCCGAGCTGATCTTCGGCATCGGGCCGGCAGGCACCGGCAAGACGTATCTGGCCGTTGCGCACGCCGCTTCGCTTCTCGAGCGCGGCGACATCAACCGCATCATCCTCTCGCGCCCGGCCGTCGAGGCGGGCGAGCGCCTCGGGTTCCTGCCCGGCGACATGAAGGAGAAGGTCGACCCGTACCTGCGCCCGCTCTACGACGCGCTCTACGACATGATGAAGCCCGAGCACGTCGAGCGCTGCATCGCCTCGGGCATCATCGAGGTCGCGCCGCTGGCCTTCATGCGCGGGCGCACGCTCGCCAACGCCGTCGTCATCCTCGACGAGGCGCAGAACACCACCTCCATGCAGATGAAGATGTTCCTCACCCGGCTGGGCGAGAACTCCAAGATGATCGTCACGGGCGACCCGACCCAGGTCGACCTGCCGCGCGGCGAAAGATCCGGGCTCGTCGAGGCGGTGCGGCTGCTCGAGGGGATCGAGGGCATCCACATGGCGCGGTTCTCCGACAAGGACGTGGTGCGCCACGCGCTCGTCGGGCGGATCGTGCGGGCCTACGAAGGCGACGCCGATACGCGCCTCGCCGCCGTGCAGAAGGCCGAGGGGACTGGCAACTGAGCGCCGAATTCCCCCTCGACATCGACATCATCCGCAACGACGAGGCCTGGCCCGAGGGGCTGGAAACGCTGGCCGAGCGCGCGGTCATGCAGGCCCTCGAGCAAAGCGGCGCGAAGCTTGCGGGGCCCGCCGAGCTTTCCATCGTCCTCACCGACGATGCCGAGCAGCACGAGCTCAACCGGGAGTGGCGGGGCAAGGACTCCTCGACCAACGTCCTCTCGTTCCCGCAGATCGAGCCCTTCGGGCGCGTCGAGGGGCTGCTCGGCGACATCACGCTCGCCCGCGAGACCGTCGCCAGGGAGGCCGAGGAGCTCGGCAAGCCCTTCGACCATCATTTCACCCATCTCGTCGTGCATGGATTCCTGCATATTCTGGGTTATGATCACATAGACGAGACCGAGGCCCTTCAAATGGAGGGACTCGAGACCCAGATATTAGCGAGGCTCGGGGTCGAAGACCCTTATGCGGAATGAATGCCGCTTGCGCCTTGCGTGCTTAGGCCCCAACATCGGGCCATATCTTTTTCAGATGAGGACAGATAGCCGTCCCATGGGCGGCACGACATGATGACCGACAACGACATAGCCGGGACGCCGCGCGCGTCCGACACCCAATCCGAACCTCCCTCTAGCACCGCCTCCACGGCTTCGTGGGGGCAGAAGATCCTGCACCGGATCAAGGCCATATGGGCGATGCGCACGGCATCGCTGCGCGATGACCTGGAGGTGGCGCTCGACACCCAGGCGACCGGTGAGACCGCCGACTTCTCCGAAAGCGAGCGGGTGATCCTCAAGAACGTCCTGAAACTGCGGCAGGTGACCGTCGAGGACGTCATGGTCGAGCGCTCCGACGTCGAGGCGATCGAGATCGATTCAACGCTCGGCGCACTGGTCGCCAAGTTCCGCGAGGTGGGCCACTCGCGCCTGCCCGTCTATGAGGAAAGCCTCGACCACGTTCTCGGCTTCATCCACGTCAAGGATGCGCTCGAGCGCATCACCGAGAAGGTGACCGATCCCGCCAAGGACATCCCCGTCAAGCTGACCTCGCCGGCGCTGCGGCAAAAGCTCAACAAGCTCGGCATCATGCGCACGGCCATGTTCGTGCCGACCTCGATGCCGGTCGGAGACCTGCTGCAGCAGATGCGGGCGAGCCGGGTACACATGGCCGTGGTCGTCGACGAATATGGCGGCACCGACGGGCTGGTGACGATCGAGGACCTTCTGGAAACCGTCGTCGGCGAGATCGAGGACGAGCACGACGAGCTCGCCGTTTCGCTGATCCGCAAGGTCGGCCCCGATACCTATATCGCCGACGCGCGCACCGAGCTCGAGGACGTGGCGGCGGTTCTGGGTCCCGATTTCGATCCGGGCGAATATGCCGACGATGTCGATACGCTCGGCGGGCTCGTCTTCGACCTTGCCGGCCACGTGCCGGGGCGCGGCGAGGTGGTGACCCGCCTCGACCACTTCGACTTCGAGATCCTCGCCTCCGACACCCGCCGCATCAAGCGCATCCGCATCCGCCGCAAGAAGCCCGAGCAGGCCGAGGTGCTGGCGATCACCGACCAGCGCAGCAACGACGAGAAAGCCGCGGCGGCCGAGTAGGCGCGGTGCGGAGGGGGCAGGGATGGCGGTTCACCGGCTGGTTCCGACGGTCTGGCACAACGTCCTCGGCAGCGTGCCGCCCGTGCTTGCAGTCGGGGACGGGGACACCGTCATCACGCAGACGCTCGACTCGGGCGGCACCGACAAGGACGGGGTCAGGCGCTGGCACGGCCCCAATCCGATGAACGGCCCCATCCTCGTCGAGGGCGCGGAACCCGGCGATGCGCTCTGCGTCGATATCGTGCGCATGACGCCCATCCGCGACACCGGCTATACCGGCTCGGTGCTGGCGGCCAATGTGGTCGAGCCCGAGCGGGTGCGCGGGCTGCCCCCGCGCGCGAGCGCCAACTGGCTGATCGACCGGGAGGCGGGCACGGTCCGGCTCGAGGCTCCGCCCGAAGGCCTTGAAGACCTCGTGCTGCCGCTCGCGCCCATGATCGGGTGCTTCGGCGTTGCCCCCAGGCTGGGCCAAGCCTTTTCGACCGCGACCAGCGCCGAGAACGGCGGCAACATGGACTATCGCGGCTTCGGGCCGGGTTGCCGCGTGTGGTTCCCGGTCTTCGTGCCCGGAGCGCTGTTCTTCCTTGGCGATTGCCACGCGGTGCAGGGCGACGGCGAGATCGTCGGCACGGGCGTCGAAACCTGCTTCGAAGTGGAGGTGCGCCTCAGCATCGACAAAGCCCGGCCGATGGCCTGGCCGCGCGGCGAGACGCAGGACGCGATCTTCACCGCCGGCAACGCCCGTCCCCTGGACCAGGCTTTGCAGCATGCGACGAGCGAGATGCTCTCCTGGCTGACGGGCGAGTACGGCCTCAGCATCACGGCCGCGAGCCACCTGATGGGCCAGGTGGTGCGCTACGAGGTCGGCAATGTCTATGATCCGGCCTATACGATGATCTGCAAGATCGAGAAGCGCTGGTTGCCGCGGCCGCGCGGCAAATAAAAAGCCCGGAAAACCCGGGCTTTCAAATTCATATGCTGCCGCCGCGTCAGACCTGCTCGACGTGCTCGACGCCGGGCACGAAATGGCGCAGCAGGTTCTCGATGCCGCTCTTCAGCGTCGCGGTGGACGACGGGCAGCCCGAGCAGGCGCCCTGCATGTGGAGGAAGACGGTCCCGTCCTTGTAGCCCTTGAAGGTGATGTCGCCGCCGTCCATGGCGACGGCCGGGCGCACGCGCGTCGAGAGCAGCTCCTTGATCACCTCGACGGTCTCGGTGTCCTCCTCTTCGAAGAACTCCTCGGTCTGCGCCGCAAGTTCGGCCGCGCTCGGGCCGCCCTCGCCGATCACCGGCTTGCCGGACAGGAAATGGTCCATGATGACACCGAGGATCGACGGCTTGATATGGGCCCAGTTGGTGTCGTCCTTGGTCACCGAGATGAAATCGGAGCCGAGGAACACGCCCGTGACGCCGTTGACCTCGAAAAGCGAGGCGGCCAGCGGCGAGGCCGTCGCCATTTCGGGCGAGCGGAAATCGCGCGGTTCGCCGGGCAGCACGTCGCGACCGGGCAGGAATTTCAGGGTCGCCGGGTTGGGCGTGGCTTCGGTCTGGATGAACATCGAAAGTCCTCGGCGGTCGGGGAAATGGCTTTAGAACGCTTCTAAAATAGGGATGCGCGCGCGTTCGCGCAAGGTAATTCGCGCTCGCCCGCCTGTCCATGGGCAAGCTCCAAGCGACGAAGCGCCGCGCTGACGCGCCCGCCGGCGCCGGCTACAAACGTCCCATGATCCAGATCTTCCGCATCGTCGCCCTTGTCGAAGGCGTCACCACCCTCGCGCTCTTTCTCGTCGCCATGCCGATGAAATATCTCTTGGGCATGCCGTTCCTCACTTCGCCGGTCGGCGCGATCCACGGGATAGCGTTCCTCGCCTATATCGGGGCGATGTGGGTGTGCCTGCGCGATTATGCGTTCAGCGCCAAGGATTGGGCGCGCACGACGATCGCGGCGTTTTTCCCGTTCGGCACCTTCCTCAACGATCCGTTTTTGAAGCGCAAGCAGGCCGAGGCAGCCGGCTCCCCTTCCAGGTAGGCAAGTGTGTGGCACCCACCCCTCTCCCCTTGTGGGAGTGGGACAGCATTTGCGCGTTCAGCGCAAACGCAGGGTGAGGGGGTGCGATGTCGCCGCCAACACAGGTGCATAAGGTGGCATCGCTGACCCCTCATCCGGCGCTTCGCGCCACCTTCTCCCACGAGGGGAGAAGGGGAGGACGTGCCACTCGTCGGGCGAGCACGCCTTCAACAGATCGCGATGATTTCCTCGTCGCTCATGTGACCGGGCACGATGGTGAGCGGGATCGGCATGGCGTTGGAGCGCGCGGCAAAGTGGGTGACGAGCGGGCCCGGCCCGTCGCTGGAGGTCGAGGCGGCCAGCACGAGGATGGCGATATCGCGGTCGCGCGAGATCACCTCCTCGATCTGCTCGGGCCCGCGTCCCTCGCGGATGACCGATTCCACCTTGACGTCGCCGATGTCGCGGATGCGCTTGAGGCGCGTGTCGAGCAGGCTTTCGGCCGCCTCGATCGCCTCGGCACGCAGAACTTCCTCGACGCCGAGCCCGTGGAATTCGGGCGGCTCGATGACGCTCATCAGCACCACCGTGCCGCCGGTGCGGTGCACGCGCCAAGCCGCGAAGGTCACGGCGCGGTCGCATTCCTCGGTCTCGTCGACGACGACGAGGAACTTGCGCTTGTATTCGGTCTGGGAAACCACGAACGCCTCCCCTGTTGCAGGGCTCATGCTGCCATCCGGAACGGCCAGCGACAAGCGCCGGAGCGTTTCCAGCAAAAGTGGACACCACTTTTGCGGTTCGGAAAACGCGACATCAAGCGCTAGCCGATGAAGCCGACGATGCGGCGCACGTCCTTCATCGTCGCCTGCGCGATCGGACGGGCGCGCTCGGCACCTTCGGCGAGGATGCCGTCGATAGTCGCCGGATCGGCGAGGAGCCGGCGCATCTCGTCGGCCATCGGGGCAAGGACGGCGACGGCGAGATCGGCCAGCGCCGGCTTGAAGACGCCCCAGCCCTGACCGCCATATTCGGCCAGAACCTCTGCCTTCGTCCTGTCGGCGAGCGCCGCATAGATGCCGACGAGGTTATCCGCCTCGGCGCGGCCCTTGAGGCCCTCGACCTCGGAAGGCAGCGGCTCGGGATCGGTCGTTGCCCGCTTGATCTTCTTGGAGATCGCATCGGCATCGTCGAGCAGCGAGATGCGCGACTGGTCGGACGGGTCCGACTTGCTCATTTTCTTGGAACCGTCGCGCAGGCTCATGATGCGGGTTGCCGGCCCGGCGATCAGCGGTTCCGTCAGCGGGAAGAACTCGGGCTCGAGGCCTTCTGCCCTGATGGAAGCCGCATAGTCGTTGTTGAACTTGGCGGCGATGTCGCGCGTCAGCTCCAGGTGCTGCTTCTGGTCGTCGCCGACCGGCACGTGGGTCGCCTTGTAGACGAGGATGTCGGCGGCCATCAGCGAGGGATAGGCGAGGAGCCCGAGGGACACGTTCTCGGAGTTCTTGCCGGCCTTGTCCTTGAACTGGGTCATCCGGTTCATCCAGCCGATGCGCGCCACGCAGTTGAACACCCAGGCCAGCTCGGCATGCTGATGCACCCGGCTCTGGTTGAAGATGATCGAGCGCTTGGGATCGATGCCGGCGGCGAGGTACGCGGCCGTCAGCTCGCGGGTGGCGCGGCGCAGCTCCTCGGGGTCCTGCCAGACGGTGATCGCATGCATGTCGACGACGCAGTAGATGCACTCGTGCGTGTCCTGCAGCGGCACGAACCGGCGGATGGCGCCGAGATAGTTGCCAAGGTGCAGGTCGCCCGAGGGCTGGATGCCCGAAAAGATGCGATTGGTGAAAGCCATGAGAGTTCCGCTGGAGCCCAGGAGAAACATACGGGTCCCGCGCACCTAGCATCGCGCAGGGCCTTCCGGCAAGCGGGGAGAGTTGATATATGATATCGATATCATATATCGGACATGCCATGCGTACTCTGATCGATCTCAAGGAACCGCAACTTCGCAAGCTCGACCGGCTGGCCGAGCGGACGAAGCAATCACGCGCCGCCGTCATCCGGCAAGCCATCGACGACTATCTGGAAAAGAGCGCCGGCGAGGCGCCGGATGCGTTCGGCCTTTGGGGCAGGGGGACGGTCGACGGGCTCGACTACCAGAAGAAGGTGCGCGAGGAGTGGTGAAGGCGCTCTTCGATACGAACGTCCTCGTCGATTACCTCAACGCCGTGCCGGAGGCGCGCGACGAGCTCGAGCGCTATTCGGGCAAGGCGATCAGCATCGTCACCTGGATGGAGGTACTGGTCGGTGCAACACCGGCCGTCGAAGCCGGCACGCGCGCCTTTCTTGCTGGATTCGAGGTCGTGCCCCTGGACGATGCAATCGCCGAACATGCAGTGGCGCTGCGCCGCGCGCATCGGGTGAAGCTTCCTGACGCGGTGATCTGGGCGACGGCGGAAACGCGCTCGCTGCTGCTCGTCACTCGCGACGGCAAGGATTTTCCCGCCGATCTGCCGGGCATCCGCGTCCCCTACAGTCTCTGAGACTCACCCACCCCGCCGCAGGCGCCGCAGCAGCAGTCCCAGGGGCTGTACGCGGGTGATGTGGACGAGGGTGAAATAGACGATGAGCCCGAAGGCGACGAGGACGCCGAGGGCGGCGACCTGGCGCAGGAGCGGCGCGCCGGCGGCGAAAATCCCCTGCGCCCGCTGCCCGAGGATCGCCAACGCGGCGGCCATGACGAGGCTGATGGCGATGATGCCGGCGTGGCGCAGCCATTCGGCGCGGGTCAGGGAAAAGTGCCCGCGCCGGGCGAGGAAGGCGGCGAGGAGGATCGCGTTGGCCCAGGCGGAAGCCGAGGTCGCCGCGGCGATGCCGACATGCTGGAAGGCCGGAAAGAGCGCGAGCGACAGGCCGATATTGATCGCCGCCGATATGGCGGCGAAGACCGTCGGCGTGCGCGTGTCCTGCCGGGCGAAGAACCCCGGCTGCAGCACGCGGATGAGGACGAAGGCCGGCAGGCCGACGGCGAAGGCGACGAGGGCGTTGGCGGTCTCGAGCGTCGAGACGGCGCCGAATTCGCCGCGCTCGAAGAGGACGCGCACGATCGGCACCGAGAGGGCGGCAAGGGCGGTCGCGGCCGGCATCGAGAGCAGCATGGAAACGAGCAGCGACTGGGCCTGCGTGTCGCGCGCCTGGCGCTCGCGTCCCCCCGCCAGGTGCCGGGCGAGCTCGGGCAGGAGCACCGTACCGATGGCGATACCGATGATGCCGAGCGGGAGCTGGTAGAGCCGGTCGGCATAATAGAGGTAGGACATGGCGCTCGCCGAGTTCGAGGCGATGATGGTGCCGATGAAGATGTTGATCTGGGTGATGCCGCCGGTCAGCACTGCCGGCACGGCCAGCATCCAGAAGCGGCGCACCTCCGGGTCGAAACGCGGAAGCGTGAAGCGCGGCACCATGCCGGTGCGCTTCAGCGCCCACCAGACCGTCAGCACCTGCGCCACACCCCCGACGATGGTGGCGACCGCCATCCACACCGCCGCTGCCGCCAAGTCCTCGACAGCCAGCAGGAAAAGCGGCACGAGCGCGGCGATATTGGCGATGTTGAGGATGACCGGAGCGAAGGCGGCGGCAAAGAACCGCCCGAGGCTGTTGAGGATCGCCGCATAGGCGGCCATCAGCGACATGAAGGCGAGATAGGGGAAGAGGATGCGGGTGAGGAGCACCGTCAGCTCGTATTTTTCCGGGTCGCCGACGAACCCGGGCACGAACGGCACCAGCACCCAGGGCATGAAGATTTCCGCCAGGATCGTGATGACGACGAGCACCGCCACGAGCCAGGCCATGAGGCGCGCGGCGAAGGCGCGCGCCTCCTCGCGGCCCCTCTCCTCGAGCGCACCCGAGAACATCGGCACGAACGCGGTGTTGAACGCCCCCTCGGCAAAGAGCCGCCGGAAAAGGTTGGGGAAGCGGAAGGCGGCGACGAACGCGTCGGCCGCCGGCCCCGTGCCCAGCACAGCCGCCATCAGCGCATCGCGCACGAACCCGGCGATGCGCGAGAGGAGGGTGAGACCCCCGACCGAGAGGAAGTTGCGGTAGAGGCTCCAGTCTCTTATACACCTCTGACGCTGC
>NZ_JZEX01000114.1 GCF_000969415.1 Devosia geojensis
CCCCTTCTCTCCCTCCTCTTCTTCTCTTACGCTATCTCGTATGCCGTCTCCCTCTTTTTCTTCCTCTCTCTTTTCTACCTTTTTTCTTCCTTCTTCCCTTCCTTCTTTCTTTTTTCTTCTTCCTCTTCCTCTTCTTATTCCTTCCTCTTCTTTTCCCCTTTTCTTCTCTCCTCTCTTCCTCTCCTTCCTTTTTCTCCCTTCTCCTTTCTCCCCTCCCTTCCCCCCCTCTCCTCCTTTCCTCCTCTTCCCTCCCTCTCCCCTCTCCTCCCCCCGCCCTCCTCTTGTCCTCTCCCTTTTTTCCCTCTCCCTCCCCCCCGTCCTCTTCTCCCTCCCCTCCCCTTTCCCCCCCCTCCTCCCCCTCCTCCTTCCGCCCCGTCCCGCCGCGTCCGCCAAGGGCTACTGCACTGCCGCTCCGCCCCGGTCCGTCGCCCGCCTGCGTGCCGGCTT
>NZ_JZEX01000115.1 GCF_000969415.1 Devosia geojensis
GTTGGGGCAGCCGGGTCGCCGGCGGGCAGGGTGTCTGTTACGGACCGGCGGATCATCAGCGTCCGCATGCTTCGTGTACGGCTCACAAATCCCGGCGTGTGGGGCGGCTGACGCTTCCCATCTAAAATTATCAAGGAGGCGAAAGCCGCCCCGCATTCGTGTGTCCGAAAGGACGAAAACCGCAGGATCGAGCGTCCGGGCGGCGTATCGGCATGCCCTTGGTATCCTTACAGGCGATCCGCCAAGCCGGGTTGCCTTCAATATCCTGACACGACTAGGCTTTATCCGCCTTGCTTCGATCCGCGTTCAACAGGAGCTCCCCGATGACAGTCACCCTCCACTTCCACGGCGCGGCGGGCACCGTCACCGGCTCATGCTACCGCGTCGTGCATCCGGGGGGACAATTCCTCGTCGATTGCGGGCTCTTCCAGGGCAACAGGACCGTGCGCGACCTCAATCTGAAGCCGACGCCCTTCGACCCGAAGGCCATCGATTTCCTGTTGCTGACCCATGCCCATATCGACCACGCCGGGCTCCTGCCCAAGCTCTACCGCGAGGGCTGGCGCGGCCCCATGTGGATGACCGAGCCGACGGCGGGGCTCCTCGAATACCTGCTGCCCGACAGCGCCGGCATCCAGGAGAGCGAGGCCGAGCAGGAGACCAAGAAGCGCGCGAGGAAGGGCGAGGCGCCGGCGCAGCCGCTCTATGCGATGGAAGACGCCGAGGAGGCCTTGAAGCACTGCAAGGTCGTTGCGTACGGCGAGTGGATCGAGCCGGGCCCCGGCGTTCGCGCCCGCTACTGGAACGCCGGCCACATCATCGGCTCGGCTTCGATCGAGGTCGAAGTGGCCGACGGCGAGGGCAAGACCATCCGGCTGATGTTCTCGGGCGACATCGGCCCGGACGAGAAGGTTTTCTACAACGAACCGGAGGGACCAGCGGGCTTCGACTACATCCTCTGCGAATCCACCTATGGCGGGCGCGAGCGCGACGACTATTCGCTCGATGAACGCCGGCAGGCTTTGAAGAGCGAGATCGTCACGGCCCTTGGGCGCGGCGGCAACCTCGTCATCCCGGCCTTCGCCGTCGAGCGCAGCCAGGAGCTGCTGCACGACATCGGCACGCTGATCAAGGCCGGCGAGATCGATCCCCGCCGCGTCTTCCTCGATTCTCCGCTCGCAAGCAAAGTCACCGGCGTCTACCGCGAGCACGCGGCCATGTTCGAGGACATGGAACTGACCGCCGGCGAGCTCTTCAACGACCCGCGCTTCCGCATCGTCGAGTCGGTCGAGGAGAGCAAGGCGATCAACTCCATCCGCGGCGGCGCCATCATCATCTCGGCCTCGGGCATGGCCGATGCCGGGCGCATCAAGCATCACCTGAGGAACAACCTCATCCGCGCCAACGCCACGGTGCTCTTCGTCGGCTACCAGGCGCCGGGAACGCTCGGGCAGATCCTGCTTTCGGGCGCCAGGGACGTGCGCATCCACGGCCACGAGGTGCCGGTACGCGCCGCCATCCGCTCCATGGGCAACTATTCGGCCCATGCCGACCATTCCGAATTGATGGCCTGGATCAAGGCGCGCCTGCCCGCGCACGGGGCGATCTTCCTCACCCACGGCGAGGACGCCGAGCGCGCGGCGCTCCGCCAGGCGCTGCTGGCCGAGGGTCTTGCGGGCGACCAGGTGGTGCTGCCCATGCTCGACGACCGGTTCGAACTTCGGGCGGAAGGCATCGCGGCCGTCGCCCGGCCCGAGCGCCCGCGCGTCGACGTCAACCAGCTCGAATCCGACTGGCACAACGCCTTCGCCGATTTCACCCTGAGGCTGAGCCACCGCCTGCAAGCGGCGCCCGACACCGAAAAGCTCGCCATTATGCGCGAACTGCAGGAGACGCTCGCCGGGCTCGATGCGGCCCCGGTCGCGACGGCAAATGCCGGCGGCGAGGCGGAGGCGTATGGGGAGTAGGAGCGTCTGTGGCGGTATCCCGTCGCCCCACCGCCTGTCATCCCGGCGAAAGCCGGGACCCAGTACACACTGGCCAGGGCGGTTTTGCACGTCACCATCCCACCTGTCGGGTCCGCAGATCTTGCGAACGGAACTCCCGCTTTCGGGGGCAAAACCAAGCGGCGTCGTTTACTGGATACCGGCTTTCGCCGGGATGACAGCCGGTGGGTGGGTAAAATGGTGCCACCTCCCTCCCCTTGAGGTCAGCGAGGTCCCTCATTCCCCTCCTTCCTCGCCCGCAGCACCCAGGCCAGCGCGAACGACAGCACCGTCGCCGGGATCAGCACGGCGAAGGTGGCGCGTATGCCCCAATGCGTGGCGACGGAGCCGAGGATGGCGGGCGCGGCGAGGACGGCAATGGAGCCGACCATGGTGACGGCGGCGACGTTCTCGGACGACGGCCGGTCCGGCAGGCGCGCGGCGGACGAGAGGGTCAGGGGATAGATCGCCGAGGTGCCGAGCCCGGTGAGCGCGAAGCCGGAAAGGGCGAGGAGCGGCGTCGGTGCCAGCGCGACGAGCGTGAGGCCGAGCGCGGCGATCGCCATCAGGGCGCGGGCGACCATGGGCGGGCCGAAGCGCTCGGTGAAGCGGTCGGCGACGAGCCGCCCGCCGGCCATGAAGGCGATGAAGACCGTCAGCGAGAGCGAATCCAGCCAGTCCGGCGAGACGAAGCTGTCGCGCATGTAGATGATCGACCAGCTGCGCGCCGCTCCCTCGAGGAGAAAGGCGGAAATGCCGAAGCCGACGAGGAGGAACGTCATCGCCGTCGGCAGTGCCACGGAACCCCGCCTGGCCACGCCCGCCTGCGGGCGCGGCGGTGCCGGCTTCAACGGCAGGACAAGGGCGAGCGCCGCGGCGGCGGCGAGCGGAGCCATGACGAGGAGATGGACGCTTGCCGGCACCCCTGCTCCGCGCAGCGCCGCTCCAACCAGGCTGGTGACGAGCAGCCCGGCGCTGCCGATGCCATGGCAGCGGTTCATGAAGCGCCGCCCGTCCAGGGCCTCCTGCTGGTCGACTTCGATGTTCATGGCAAGGTTGGTGAGCGCGAAGGCGCTGCCGTAGACGGCGAGTACCACGAAGAGCGCGGCCGGACCCGGCGCCACGGCGGCGAGCGCCGTGCATACGGCCAACACCGGCAGGCCGGTGACGAGAATGCGGCGGGTGCCCTGCTGCTCGAGCACGGCGCTGGCGATGAAGATGGTGACGAGGTTGCCGACGGGCTGACCGAGCAGCGCCAGCCCCAGCACCTCCTCGTTGATGGCAAGCGCCGCCTGGATATCGGGAATGCGCGTGATCAGCGCCCCGGCGATGATCGCCTGAGCAAAGAAGACGAGCGCGATGCGCGTCTGCGGGGAAAAGGACATGAAGCGGCCTCGCCGCTGCGGGCGACGGGCGAGCTTAGGCGCGGGTCGGAACCGTGGCAATCGCGAGCGTGACCCTTGCCGACGCGCAACATCGTCGCGACATCAGCCCCTGGGGTTCGACGATAGGGAGAGGATCGATGCGCACCATGGTGATGACGGGAGGCAGCTCGGGCTTCGGCCGGCTGGCGCTGTCGCAGCTCGCGCGAAACGGGTCGCGGATCCTCGTCGGGGCCCGAGGTACGGGTCCGGAGGGCGCGACGACCCTGCCGCTCGATCTTTCGCACCTTGCAAGCGTGCGCGCGTTCGCGGACCGGGTGGGCAACGAGATCGGCGGTGCGCCGATCGACGCCCTGATCCTCAATGCCGGGCTCCACGGCACTGACCTCGAGGCGCGCAGTCCCGACGGCTTCGAGATGACCTTCGCCACCAACCACCTCGGCCACTATCTCTTGCTGCGCCTGCTGCTTCCTCGGCTCGCCGGGGAAGCCGCGGTGGTCATCACCACCAGCGGCACGCACGACCCGGCCGAAAAGACGGCGTTTCCGGTGCCGCGCCATGCCGATGCCGCGCTCCTTGCCCATCCGGAACGGGATCCCGGCTTCGACCGATCGTCGCCGTTGAAGGCAAGCCGCGCCCTCTATGCTGCTTCCAAGCTGGCGAACGTGCTGACGGCGCGCCGGTTGGCGCGGCTTGCGGCCGAGGAGGGGCGCGGATGGAAGGTGTTCGCCTTCTGCCCGGGAGAAGTGCCGGGCACGCGCCTCACGCGCGACTATCCGATGGTGCCGCGCCTGGCCTGGAGGTTCGCCGGAGCTTTGGCGGGCACCGGCCCGTCCGTCGCGCGCCTGATGGGCGTGACGAGACCGCAAGAGGCCGCCGCAGCGCTGGTCGGTTTGGTGGACGGCGATATCCGCCCGCCCGAAGGACAGGTCTATGCCGCGGTGCGCAAAGGCGCGATCACCTGGCCGCCGCTCTCGGAACTCGCCCGCCGCGACGATGTCGCCGATGCGCTCTGGCGCGACAGCGAGGCCCTGGTCGGCCTCTCCGCCGCGGCGAGCCGTTAGAGCGTTTTCGGAAAACGCCACTTTTCCGGTTCGAAAACGCGACAAAACGAACCTGGAGCTTCCCGTTCTGATTCAATCGGAGCGGTTATCGGCTCCAGTCTGCTCAGTTCCCGAAGATCAGGTCCATCAGCGTGCGCTGCGAGCCGTCGCTCTGCTGGGGCGTCGGCTGGGTGGCGTTCGGGTCCCATTCGAGCGGCGTGAACTGCTGGTTGGGGTCGATCTGCTGTCCGGTGACGGGATCGACCTGCGGCGTGCCGGGCTGGGCCTGCTGGATGGGATAGCCGGTGACGGGGTCGATCTCCTGGCCGAAGGGCTGCTGGGCCTGCATGACTTGGCCGGTCGAGGGATCGACCTGCGCGGTCTGCGGGATCATCTGGCCGGTGGCCGGGTCGACCTGCATGGGCACGGGCTGGCCGGTCGCCGAATCGATGAACTGTACCATGGGCTGGCCGGTCATCGGGTCGATCACCGGCTGGCCGGTGTTGGGATCGACGATCTGCTGGGCGACGAGCGTGGAACTCATCGAATCGTAGCCGGGCAGGTCCGCCACCTGCAGGCCCTCATGCGCCTTGGTCATGTATTCCGACCAGATGGCGACCGGCACGTTGCCGCCCGAAAGGCTCGTGGCCTTGTCGTCGTCGTTGCCGAGCCACACGCCCGTGACCATGCGCGCCGTGTAGCCGACGAAGAGCGCGTCGCGCGATTCCTGGCTGGTGCCGGTCTTGCCTGCGAACGGCCATCCGCCAAGGTTGGCGCCGCGCCCGGTGCCGACTTCGACGGCGGTGCGCAGCATGTCGTTCATCTCGGCGACGACCTCGGGGGCGAGCACGCGCCCGGGACCCGCGTCCGAGGCCTCGTAGAGCACCTGTCCGTCCTTGGTCTCGATGCGGGTGATGACGTTGGGGATGACCCCGACGCCGCCGTTGGCGAAGGGCGCATAGGCGGCGGTCAGCTCGAGCAGCGACACCTCGGCGGTGCCGAGCGCGATCGAGGGCACCGCGGGCATCTGCGAGGAGATGCCGAGGCGGGTCGCCACGTCGATCACCGCCTGCGGCGTCACGTCGATGGCCAGCCGCCCGGCGATGGTGTTGAGCGAATAGGCAAGGCCCTGGCGCAGCGTCACGAGGCCGACATATTTGTTGGTCGAGTTGCGCGGGCTCCAGCCGTTGTAGTCGAAGCGCTCGTCCTCGGCCACGGTCTCGGGCGTGTAGCCCTTCTCCATGGCGGCCGTGTAGACGAACGGCTTGAAGGCCGAGCCCGGCTGGCGGCGGGCGGTGACGGCCCGGTTGTACTGGCTCTGCGTGTAGTCGACGCCGCCGACCATGGCCATGATGGTGCCGTGGGTGTCCATCGACACCAGCGCGCCCTGGGTGAAGCCGCGATTGGGGCCCTCCTTGGCCACGTACTCCTTGACGATGAACTCGGCCTGCTTCTGCAGGTCCCAGTCGATGGTGGTATGCACCACCACGTCCTCGGTGATCTCGCCGAGATAGGCGTTCATCAGGCTCTCGACCCAGTCGGCCACGTAGTACTCGGCGCCCGCCACCCGCGTGGGGATCGCCCGGTCCGGATCGGTGGCGGCCGCGTCCGCCTCCTCGCGCGTGATGTAGCCCTCCTCGACCATGGAGCGCAGCACCAGGCGCTGCCGCTCGATGGCGCGCGCTGGGTTGTTCTTGGGGTTGTAGGCCGAGGGCGCCGGCAGGATGCCGGCGAGCATGGCCGCCTGGCCGAGCGAGAGATTGCGCGCCGAGACGCCGAAATAGGTCTGCGCGGCCGCCTCGATGCCCGTCGCCCCGGCGCCGAAATAGACCCGGTTCATATAGAGCTCGAGGATCTCCTGCTTGGTGAAGTTCTGCTCGAGCCACACGGCGAGCACCGCTTCCTGCACCTTTCGTCCGAGCGTCTGGTCGGGCGACAGGAAGAGGTTCTTGGCCACCTGCTGGGTGATGGTCGAGGCGCCGCGGGTGATGCCGCGCGCCTGCACGCTCTCGATCAGCACGGCCGCCAGCCCGATGGGGTCGACGCCGAAATGGCTCATGAACCGCCGGTCCTCGGCGGCGATGAAGGCCGTGGGCACGAACCAGGGCAATTCGCTGTAGCCGATGGCCTCGCCGCCTGTCTGGCCGCGGTTGGAGATCAGCCGGCCGTCGGCGGCGAGCACGCGGATGTTGGGCGGCCGGTCCGGCACCGCCCAGGTGTCGGACGAGGGCAGCTGCATGCCGTAATAGACGACGACGCCCATGGCCGCGATTCCGCCCCAGAGGCCGATGATGAAGCCCCAGTAGAGGAGGCCCATCAGGAAGCCGCCGCTGCGCCGCTTCTTCTTGGGCTTTGCCGCCTTCTGCGCTTTCGCGGGCTTGGCGCGGCCGCGCTTGACCGGCGCCGGTTTTTCCGGCCGGCCGGGCGCGCCGCCCGAGCGCTCGTCGTCGACGAAGACGCCGACGCCCGCGCCCAGCGTTGGTTCCACCCGCTCGCCCTTGCGCCCAGGCGCGGCCTTGCCGGCGCGCTGGTTCTGCTGTCCGCCCACGCGGTCGTCAGGGGAGATGCGGAAATCCATGTGGAAAGCCCTGGTCGGTTGCGTTCACCCGTCCATAGCCCAAGGGGCACCGGAGAGGAAACACCTCGATTGGTAACGTAAAGGTAAACTTTTGCCTCGGCGCGAGCGCCTCGCAGCCCATCAGCTCGCCTCAAGCGGCCTCGCCTCGATGCGCATGATCTGCTTGTCGGGGCAAATTGTGGCCGGTTTATGTGGGGTTTTCGCGGGATTTGCGCGATGTTGCGGAGGAGCGACAGCAAAACAGGCAAGGGTGCGCCCTTGCCTGGATGCCCGGCCGGGAGGTAGACCGGGTGATCAATCAAACGGGAGGAAGCGCGATGCGCGTCGTGGTTTTCGTCAAGGCGACCGCTGACAGCGAGGCCGGCGTCATGCCGTCGAGCGAGATGCTCGAGGCCATGGGCCGCTACAACGAGGAGCTGGTCGCGGCCGGCATCATGAAGGGCGGGGACGGCCTGAAGCCCTCTTCGGAGGCCAAGCGCGTCCACTTCAGCGGCCCGCGCCGCACGGTGATGGACGGTCCCTTCACCGAGACCAAGGAACTCGTCGCCGGCTTCTGGATCTGGGAGGTCAAGGACATGGACGAAGCCGTGGAATGGGTCAAACGCTGCCCCAACCCGATGCTGGCCGAAAGCGACATCGACATCCGTCCCGTCTTCGGGATGGACGATTTCGGCGAGGCGATGACCCCGGAAATCCGCGCGATCCACGACGGGGTGCGGGAGAAGACGGAGGAGTAGGACGCTCTTGAATTGCTCTCCAAATCTGGCTATTTTAGCCAAATTGGAGTTTTTGCCGATGTCCACGATCACCGCCACCGACGCCAAGAACAAGTTCGGCCAGGTCCTCGAGGAGGCCCAGCGCGAGCCCGTGCGCATCCAGAAGAACGGACGGGACGTCGCGGTCCTGCTGTCGGCGGCCGAGTACGAACGCCTGCAGCGAGCCGGTGCCCAGCCGAGGATCAATCCGCGCATAGACGCCCTGCACCAGCGCAGCGTCGCCAAATGGGACAAGGTCTATAAGGCCCTGGCAAAGTAGGCCGGCTTGGAACCGACCTATCTTACCCTTGAGGATGTGCTGGAGCTGCACCGGCGGCAGATTGCGCTTTATGGCGGCGCATCTGGCGTTCGCGATCTCGGATTGATCGAATCTGCCCTGCTGCGTCCGCAGACCGGTTACTACGCCGATCTCATCGAAGAGGCTGCGGCCCTATGGGAAAGCCTGGCGATGAACCACGGCTTCGTCGACGGCAACAAGCGGGTCGCCTTCGAAAGCGTGGACGTCTTTCTCGGACTCAATGGCTTTGAAATCGTCGCTGATCCCGATGACGTCATCGCCTTCATCTACCATCATCTCGAAGCCGGCACCTTCAACAAGGACGTGCTGGACGCCTGGCTACGGGGTGTCGTGACGGCCGGCTGAGCCGGCCGCCTTCTTCGTCAGGCTCCGGCCGCTTGCGGCGATGCGGCGGTGATGACGCCGACGGTGCGGGCGCGTACTTCCGGGGTGGCAAGGCACGTGGCGACGGCCTCGAAGCCCGGGGCGCCGGGATAGGGCGCGACGCGGGTCGGCGGGCTGTGGTTGGCCGGGCAGAGAATGATCGCTTCGTTCCGCGTGACGGCGGCAAGGTCGAGGATCGACGAGGAGCGCGTCATCAGGAAGAGGGGCCGCGCGCCGCCGCCGCGATGGCGCAGGCGCGCGATCAGCGCCTCCTGCGCCGCCCGGTCGAGGCCCTGCTCGACCATGTCAACGACGAGGGCGTTGGTGCCGCCATCATCCAGCTTGGCAAGGAGAGCAACGAGCGCCGGCGAGACGGTAGCGCCGTCCTCGACCAGCCAGGCAAGGCTCTCGTCGACGCGCGACTTCAAGGCGGTATCGGCGTCGAGCCGGATATAAGCCCCGGCGCTTTCGTTCTCGAGCCGATCGAGGCCGACAAAGGCAGCCTTGGGGAGGTTCTGCGCGATAGCCTTGGCGAGGCGGGTCTTGCCGCTGCCGAGAGGACCGATGATGTAAGTGAGCGGCGGCAGGCCAGAAAGCTCGAACCGTTCCCCGCCCCAGGGCCAGGGAAGCTCGAAGGAGAGATCGATCCCACCCACCGGGCGGACCAGCGGGACGAGCTCGCCCGCAATGGTCGGCCCGCCCTCGGCAAGCTGCGCGCGCACGGACCGCACCTTCTCGGCGGTCTCTACTAACCGGCGCACCTCGGCTTCGAGCATGGATTGATGCGCCGCCAATGCCGGCTCGAGACTTCTGCCGTCACCTGCGATGACGCTTGCGATCTGCGAGAGGCTGAGGCCGAGCGCGCGCAATGCAGCGATCTCGGCGGCGCGGGCCATTTCGGCAGGTCCATAGGTGCGCCAGCCGGCGGCCGTGCGAACCGGCGCGACGAGGCCACGTTCTTCGTAGAGACGTAATGCCTTAGGCGAGACGCCGAGGCGCCGCGCCGCTTCGGCGGGGTTGAGGAATTGGGCTGAGGAACTCACGAATCACCTCGTTTGTTGTGTGACCGCTGCCCTTATCGAGGCAGCCCCAAGGGCCGGAGCAAGTCTAATCTCGCGGTTGACACGGGTCGGCATTCGCTCTACTTAACAAATATGTTAATTAACGATCATGTTAATCACATGCAGCCCGACCCCCTGACCCAGACGTTTTCGGCCCTTGCCGACCCCACCCGCCGCGCGATCCTGGCGCGGTTGGCAGAGGGTGAGGCGACGGTCAACGAGCTGGCCGAGCCTTTCGACATCAGCCTGCCGGCCATCTCGCGGCACCTCAAGGTCCTGGAGGCGGCCGGGCTCGTCTCGCGCACGCGCACGGCCCAGTGGCGGCCCTGCCGCATCGAGGCGGCGCCGTTGAAGGACGTCTCGACCTGGGTCGAGCGCTACCGGCGCCTGTGGGACGAGAGCTTCACCAGGATGGACGCTTACCTCACGCAACTGCAGAAAGGAGACCCCGATGCTCGCAAGAACTGAGAAGATGGCTGACGACGAGCTCGTCATCGAGCGCGTCTTCGATGCGCCCGTCGCCCTCGTCTGGCGCATCTGGAGCGATCCCGAGCACTTGAAGCGCTGGTTCGGACCGGCCGATTTCACCTGCCCCGTGTTCGAGCTCGATTTCCGCGAGGGCGGAACGTACCGCGCCATGATCCACGCCGACAAATACGGCGATTCCTGGTTCGGCGGCACGTTCGCGCAGATCCGGCCCAACGAGAAGATCGTGATGAGCTTTGCCTGGGAGGAAGGCTCTGGCGAAACGCACGACACCACCATCACCGTCACCTTCGCCGAGAAGGACGGCAGGACGGTGCAGCGCTTCCGCCAGGCCCCCTTCCCCGATGTCGAGAGCCGCGACAGCCACTATGACGGCTGGAGCGAATGCCTCGACAAGGGCCTCGCCTATGGCGAGCGGCTGGCCGGGGAGGCTTGAGGCATGAAGACGACCTATCACGACTCCTGCCATTGCGGGGCGGTGCGCTATGCGGCCGCCCTCGACCTTTCCGAAGGCGTGCGGCGGTGCAATTGCAGCTATTGCGCCAAGACCCGCTACGCCAAGGCGTTCACCGGCGACGACGAGCTGACGATCCTCGCCGGAAAGGAGATGCTCGCCGATTATCGGGGCCCGGATTCGGTCTGGCCTGAAGACCACATTCATCACCGCTTTTGCACGCGCTGCGGCGTGCAGGTCTTCTCGCGCGGCTATCTGGAGAATTTCGGCGGCTGGTTCTACGCGGTCAACACCGCGACCCTCGACGATGCGAGCGACGAGGAACTGGCGGCCGCCCCGATCATCTACGAGAACGGGCGCGAGGACAGGCAGGAGGAAGCGCCGGCGGTCACCTCATATCTCTAGGCGCCCCGCCCTGTCGAAACGCGAACTTATCCCCGCGCTTGCGGGCGTCCTTAGACTGGCCGGCAAAGACCCTTTGAAAGGATCCTGTCCATGGACCAGACCGCCCGCCTCAATCTTCCCTTCATCCTCTCGGCCCAGGCCCAGAAGCACGTGACCCACAACGAGGCGCTGCTGGCGCTCGACGCGCTGGTGCAGCCGGTGGTCGCGAGCCGCAGCGTCGCGTCGCCACCGGCGAGCCCGCTTCTTGGCGAGGCCTATATCGTGGCCGACGGCGCCGGCGGCGCCTGGGCCGGGCACGACCGCGAGATCGCGGTCTGGCGGTCCGGCGCCTGGGTGTTCCACGATCCGGCGGGCGGCTGGCAGGCCTATGTGGAGGACGCGCGCGAGCTCGTCGTCTTCCAGGCCGGCGCCTGGGTGGCGCTTGCCGGGAACGGCGCCGGCGGCGTGCCGCGCCTCGGCGTCAACGCGTCGGCCGACGCCACCAACCGCCTTGCCGTTTCCTCGCCGGCCACGCTTCTCAACCATGCCGGCGCCGGCCATCAGCTCAAGCTCAACAAAGCGGCGGCCGGCGACACGGCGAGCCTCCTCTTCCAGAGCAACTGGAGCGGGCACGCCGAAATGGGTCTTGCCGGCGACAACCACTGGCGTCTCAAGGTCAGCCCCGACGGCGGCGCGTGGATCGAGGCGCTCTCCGTCAACAACGCCACCGGCGCCATCGCCGTCGCCGGCACGCTGCGTCCGGCGGCGGACAATGCGGCGACCCTCGGGGCGAGCGGCGCGCGCTGGAGCGCGGTGTGGGCGGCGACCGGCACCATCCAGACCTCCGACGTACGGCAGAAGGCCGACATCGCGCCCAGCGACATGGGGCTCGGGTTCGTCATGGCGCTGGAGCCCGTGCGCTACCGCTGGAAGGACGGCGCGCGTCCGCACTACGGGCTTCTCGCCCAGCAGGTGAAGACTGCGCTCGACCGATTGGGCGTCACCGATTTCGCCGGCTACGTGAAGGCCGACCCGCAAGATCCCGAGAGCGAGGAGGGCCTGCGCTATGGCGAGTTCATCGCGCCGCTGATCGCGGCCGTGCAGGAACTCGCCGGGCGGGTGGAAGCGCTGGAGCGCGGCAGGGGTTGAGAGCGCGAGCGGGTGGCCAAGGCCCATATCCACCATTCCACAACCGGGTCATCCCCGCGAAAGCGGGGACCTCTGTTCTTCCTTGCCAATCCTTAACGGAGGTTCCCGCTTTCGCGGGAATGACCCTGTGGGAGGACAGGGTCATCGCCTGTGGCACGAGTTCCCTTCTCCCCTTGAGGGAGAAGGTGCCCGAAGGGCGGATGAGGGGTCTGCGATGCCGCCGCAGGCTCTTGTGTTGCGGCGGCATCGCAGATCCCCTCACCCTGATTTTCCGCTGAACGCGCAAATCTGCCCTCTCCCGCAAGGGGAGAGGGCCTCACGTCTTCAACCCCCGGACCAGCGCGCGCATCGCTTTGCGATAATCGGGCATCGTCGCTTCGTCGGCCATGGCCGCGCGGTCGAACATCGCGCCGACGAGGCGCGCCAGGGGTTCGAGCGGCAGGTCGCGGATGGCCTTGGCGTCCATGGCCGCGCCGAGCCCCTCGATGAGCGTGCGCAGGCTATGGCGCGCATCGATCGCGTCGAGCTCGTCGCGGCCGAGCACCGCCGGGGCGTCGACGAGCAGGATGCGGCGCCGGCCGGGATCCTGCATGGCGGTGAGGAAGGCGTCTCCCCCCTGCAGCAGCGCCTTGACCGGCCCCGGCTCCTCGTCGGTCCCGGCGGCCGCCTCGATGCTCATGGCAAGGATCAGATGCTCCTCCTCGACGACCGTGCGGAAGAGGGCGGTCTTGTCGGCGAAGTGATGGTAGAGCGCCCCGCGCGTCACGCCTGCCGCCGCCGCGACCTCGGGCGTGCTGGTCGCGGCAAATCCCTTCTCGGCAAAAAGCCGGCGCGCAGCGCTGACGAGCCTGGCTTTCGTGGCTTCCCGCCGCGTCGACTGGCTCCTGCGATTCGCTTCTTGCATACATGCAGCCTGTATGTTAGAGAAGATACATGCAGACTGTATGTCAACGGAGCGAGGAAATGAAGGCCCAATCGCAGATCACCGCGCATTATCCCGTGCTTCTGGTGGAAAACGTCGGCGAAACCGCCGCGTTCTATGAGACGCATTTCGGCTTCACCCGCCAGTTCGATGCCGATTGGTACGTGCACATGGCGCGCGAGGATGACGGCAAGACCCACCAGATGGCGATCATGCGCTTCGACCACGACACCATCCCTGAGCCCGGCCGCAGGCCGACGCAGGGGCTGATCGTCAACGTGGAAGTCTCGGACGTCGATGCCGTGCACGCACGGATGCAGGCGGCGGGCGTCACCATGCTGCAGCCGCTGCGCAGCGAGAAGTTCGGCCAGCGCCACTTCATCGCCGCCGATCCCAACGACGTCCTCGTCGACGTCATCACGCCCATCCCGTTCGATCCGGAATGGCTGGCCGGGCAGGGCATGTGAACGGCTTCTGGTGCTGGCGCGGAATGCCCTCCTCCTCTATGCTGACGTACGTACGTCATGGCGGCGAGTCGGCCGCCCGGCGACGAGAGACAGCCTCGGGAGGAGGGCACCACAAATGACGGACGGCAGGCGGCTTGGCATCGGCATCATCGGCACGGGCAACATCTCATCGGCCTATCTCAAGGCCATGCTCGGGCGCGACGGTTTACCGGGCTTTCCGGTGCTCGACCTCAAGGGCCTTGCCGACATGCGTCCCGAGGTCGCGGCAGCCCGCGCGACCGAGTTCGGCCTCGAGGCCATGAGCATCGAGGCGATGCTCGCCGATCCCGAGATCGCGCTCATCGTCAATCTCACCATCCCGCGCGCCCACGTCGAGGTGGGGTTGCGCGCACTCGAGGCCGGCAAGCACGTCTATTCTGAAAAGCCGCTCGGCGTCGCCTTCGCCGAGGGCCAGCGCCTGGTCGAAGCGGCCAAGGCCAGGGGGCTGCGCGTCGGCTCGGCGCCCGACACCTTCCTCGGCGGCGCCCATCAGCAGGCGCGCGCGGTCGTCGACAGCGGCGCCATCGGCCGGCCGGTCGGCGGCACCGCGTTCATGATGATCCCCGGCCATGAGAGCTGGCACCCGGACCCGGCTTTCTACTACGATATCGGCGGCGGCCCGATGCTCGACATGGGCCCCTACTACATCACCGATCTCGTCAACCTCCTGGGGCCTGTGGAGCGGGTCGTCGCCATCAGCTCGACGGCGCGGACCGAGCGCACCATCACCAGCGAGCCGAAGCGCGGCCAGACCGTGCCGGTAAAGATCGCCACGCACATCACCGGCTCGCTCGGCTTCGTCAACGGCGCGGTGGTGCAGATCGCCATGAGCTTCGACGTGGCCGGCCATAAGCACGTGCCGCTCGAGATCTACGGAACCGAGGCGAGCCTGATCGTCCCCGATCCCAACAATTTCGGCGGCGGGCTGGAGATCAAGAAGCCTGGGCGCAACGAGCCCTGGGTCGAGGTGCCGGTGGAAAAGCCCTATGCCGACGGCAACTACCGCTCGCTCGGCGTCGCCGACATGGCGCAGGGAATCCTCGACGATCGCCCGCACCGGGCAAACGGCGACCTGGCGCTCCACGTCCTCGAAGTCATGGAAGCCTTCGAGACCGCCTCGCGCGAAGGCCGCGCCGTCGACATCACCACCCGCCCCGAGCGCCCCGGGGCGCTATGAGGCCGGTCGTCCGCGCGCGGCGAGCTCCGGAAACGCCCGGTCGAGCGCGCGCGAGAGCAGCGTGTCCTCGATCAGCCCCGGCGGCCGCTCGGGCGTGACCGGGCGGGCGCGGGCCCAACTGGTCGAGATCGCCCGGAAATGGGCGATATAGGCCGTCGTCGGCTTGTGGCGGGTGAACCACGGGCGGTTGGCGAAGAGATGGGTGTGCGGGTGGATCGAGAGGTTCCGTAGCCACTTGCGGTCCGGGTCCACCGCCCATTTCTGCGTGGTGCGGCCGCGCGTGATATCGGTACCGGGCTTGATGAGGCGGAAATCCGCGTGCCGGTAGCCGTCCGCGTGCACCTCGCCCGGCACCGGCTCGATCCAGCGGCCGCGGAAATAGACGGTCCCCGAGCGCGAGGCGCGGGCGGTTTCGAAGACGGTCTCGCCGCCTGTCGGCACCGCCAGCTCGTCGATGTCGCAATTGAGGATGCCGTTGGCGAGGGGCCCGTAGCGGCGGAACATGTTGAGCATCATCGAGGGCTGCAGGAAATGCGCCCAGAACGGTGTCTTGCGCATCGCCTCGTCCCGGTCGGTATAGCGATGCGGGACGGGGATGACGCTGATCTTCCTCAGACCCTCGATGGCGGCGAGCCGCGCGGCGATGTCATCGAGCCCGTAGCGGTCGGAAGCGTTGTCGAAGAGGAGGACCGCCGTCACGCCCTGGTTGACCACGTGGAAGCGGGCCCAGTCGGCGATCCAGTCGAGATCGTTGTTCCTGGAGAGCGTGAAGAGCAGGTTCTCGCCGGCGAAATGTCGCGCATAGCTCTCGCCGACCGGCAGGGTCAGCACGTGACCGGCGAAGGTCACTTCGAGATGCGTGGTGTCGGGCGGGGCCTTCAGCCCATAGAGCTCGACGCGTGTCGAGTGGTGCGGCTTCGGCTTCAGCACCGCGCCGCTCGGGCGGGCGACATAGCGCGCCTGCCGGTAGTGCGGCTTGAGATCGATGGCCAGCGGTCCGTGGACGATGATCTGTCTCCCCGTCACGTCCCAGAAGGCGTCGTAGAAGAGGATGCGGTCCTCGTAGCTCGCAACGAACTTCGGGTCGCGCGGAAGTTCGGGGCGCAGCAGGCCGCGCCGCAGCCCGCCCGGCAGCAGATAGCCGGGCAGGGTCGGCAGGTCGAGGATTTCGGCGGCCATGATTAGCTCCGCAGCACCGCGCCCGTCGCCTTGGCGACGGCGGCGACGACCGCGCCCGAAACCTTGTCGATCTCCTCGTCGGTCAGCGTCCTGTCGCGCGGCTGCAGCGTGACCTCGATGGCGACCGATTTCTTGCCCTCGCCCACATGCGCGCCCTCGAAGACGTCGAAGACCGTCACATCCTCGATCAGCGCCTTGTCGGCGCCGCGCGCGGCCTTGAGGATGGTCGCGGCAGTGGCCGAGCGGTCGACGAGGAAGGCGAAGTCGCGCTTGACCGGCATCAGCGGCGAAACGTCGAGGGCGCCCTTGGACTTCGTCGCCTTGCGGCGGGGCTCCGGCAGGGCATCGAGGTCGATCTCGAAGGCGGCGACGGGGAAGTCGACGTCCATGGCTTCCGCCCAGGCCGGGTGCAGCTCGCCGAACCAGCCGAGGATGACCTTGGGTCCCAGCTGCAGGCGCCCGCCACGGCCCGGATGATTCCAGGGCGCCGGCTCGGCGACGAGCTGGAGCTTTTCGATATCGACTCCCAAGGCATCGAGCACGGCGGCAAGGTCCGCCTTGGCATCGAAGACGCCCACGTCCGCAGCCTTCCCGCTCCAGTGGCGGCCGGCGCCGGTCAACCGCGCCGTGCCGGTGCGGATGCCGGCTGCGTAAGTGTGCTGGCCTTCCGGCTCGTCGGAGAGGAACACCTGGCCGACTTCGAAGAGCCCGATATCGGCATTGCCGCGATGGGCGTTGCGGCGTGCCGCGGCGATGAGGCCGGGCAGGAGCGAGGGGCGCATGTCGGTCATGTCGGAGGCGATGGCGTTGGCAAGCTGCAGGCTTTCCGCCCCGCCGCCGAACCGCACCGCCTCCTCGTGCGGGATGAACGACCAGGTGACCGCCTCGTCGAGACCGCGCGCGGCGAGGGCCCGGCGGGCGATGCGGCGGCGGTTCTGGATGGAGGTGAGGATGCGGGGCGCCACATGGCTGAGGCGCGGCAGCGGCTCGACGGGCACCGCGTCGACGCCAACCATGCGCATCACTTCCTCGACGAGGTCGGCCTTCTGCGTCACGTCCGGGCGCCAGCTCGGTACCTTGACGGAAAGCGTCTCGCCCTTGCCTTCGCTCGTAAAACCGAGGCGCGAGAGGATGTCGATGACCTTGTCGTGCGAAACGTCAAGGCCAGTGAGGCGCTTGACCTCGGACAGCGGGAACTGGACGACGGTATCGGGATAGACGTCCTCGCCCGAGATCACCGGCTCCATCGGCTCGCCGCCGCACAGCTCGAGGACGAGGCGGGTGGCGAGCTCCATGCCGGGCTCGGTCAGCGCCGGATCGACCGAGCGCTCGAGCCGGTAGCGCGCGTCCGAGACGATGCCGGTCTTGCGGCCGGTGCGGGCGACGAGCTGCGGATCCCAGCTGGCGCATTCCATGAAGACGTTGACCGTCTCGTCGACGACGCCCGAGCGGATGCCGCCCATGATGCCGCCGAGGCAGAGGGGACCCGCATCGTCGGCGATGACGGTCATCGTCTCGTCGAGCGCATAGACGCGGTTGTCTAGGGCGTCGATCTCTTCGCCGGCCCGGGCGTTGCGCAGCACCGGCTGGCCGACGAGCTTGTCGGCGTCATAGGCGTGGAGCGGCCGGCCCCAGCCGAGCGAGACGAGGTTGGTGATGTCGACGATGGCGTTGATGGGTCTGAGGCCCACGGCCCGCAGGCGCGCCTGCAGCCAGGCCGGAGAGGGCCCGTTCCTGACGCCCTTGATGTAGCGGCCGGCGAACTTGCGGATGGTCTTCATCTCGTCCGGACCGAACTCGTGCGGCAGCGGACCGATCGGGCTCTTGCCCTTGGAGGTCACCGGCGACATGTCGGTTGTCTTCAACGTGCCGAGGCCGAAGGCGGCAAGGTCGCGCGCGATGCCGTAGACGCCGGTCGCATCGCCCCGGTTGGGGGTGATGGAGATGTCGTAGACGACGCCGTTGAGGCCGGCATAGTCGACGTATTTTTTGCCGACCGGGGCGTCCTGCGGCAGCTCGATGATGCCGTCGTGGTCATTGCCGAGGCCCAGTTCCATGGCCGAGCAGAGCATGCCGTTCGAAACCTGTCCGCGAATGACGCCCTTGCCGATGGTGATGTCCTTGCCCGGGATATAGGTGCCGGGGAAGGCAAAGACCGATTTCATGCCGGAGCGCGCGTTCGGCGCCCCGCAGACGACGTCGAGGATTTCGCCCGAGCCCGCATCGACCTTGCAGACCTTGAGCTTGTCGGCGTTGGGGTGCTGCTCGGCCGAGACGACATGGGCGATGACGAACGCGCCCAGCACCTTGCCCTCGTCCTCCATCCCCTCAAGCTCGAGGCCGATCATGGTAAGGGCCGCGCCGATCTCGTCGGCGCTCGCCGTGGTGTCGAGGTGCTCCTTGAGCCAATCGAGGGTGAATTTCATCGAGTTCGTGTCTTTGCGTTAGCGGAAGTCGGAAGGGGTGCCGGTGATCGGCGGCAACGCCCGGGAAAGCTTGAGGAGCTCGACGAGCACGTTGGCAAAGCCGCGCGCGTCGTCGATGGCCTTGTGGGTATGAGGCACATGCCCATAGAACTCGGCCGGCAGCTTGCTCATGCCCCAGTCAAGATAGGGCGCGCCGCGCAGCGTTCCGGCCATGGTATAGAGGCAGACGCCCCCGCCCTTGAAGATCTGCCGGGTCTTGAACGGGCCGCCAAGCACGCGGGTGCCGGCGTACTCGTCGAGATAGTGGTCCATCCACAGGCCATCGAAGATCATCGGGGCGGCAACGAAGACGTGGGGACCGGGCAGGCTATCCACCCAGTCGGCAAAGCGCGGCATGACGACTTCCGGCGCCTCGTCGCCGGTCGTTGCCGCCTCCCAAGCCTCCGGCTGGGTCTGCCACCAGTCCATCGTCTGCTCGTTCTGCTTGCGGTCGGGCCGGGGGATGAGCACCGCCTCGAACTCGCCATAGCGGTTGCCGTCGGCGTCGATGGCGACGGACGCAAAGCTCAGCATCGAATTGTGCAGCGGCGTCGGCCCGTCCGCCTCGATGTCGGTGACGACGAAGGTGGGATTTGCAGTGGCGTCGACGGATTGCAGGAGGCTCATTGTGGGCTCCAGTGCGGCAAAGGCCCCCTCACCCGGCCTGCGGCCGACCTCTCCCCCGAGGGAAAGGTGGCGGGCAGCCGAGATGGCGCGGCCTCACCTCTCCCTTTGGGGGAGAGGTCACCGCGCAGCGGCGGGTGAGGGGGCCTTGTCGATAACATCAGCTGCTCAATCCCCCGAACAATGTCGGCAGATCGAACGGGCGGAACCCGTAGTGGTCGAGCCAGCGCTGGTCGGCATCGAAGAAGGCGCGAAGGTCCGGCATGCCGTATTTCAGCATGGCGATGCGGTCGATCCCCATGCCCCAGGCGAAGCCCTGGTAGACGTCCGGATCGAGCCCGGCATTAGCGATGACGTTGGGATGCACCATGCCGCAGCCGAGGATTTCGAGCCAATCCTCGCCCTCGCCGATCTTGACCTCGCCGCCGGAGCGGTCGCACTGGACGTCGACCTCCATGGAAGGCTCGGTGAAGGGGAAGAACGACGGACGGAAGCGCAGGGTGACGTTGGGGATCTCGAAATAGGCCTTGAGGAATTCCTCGAGCACCCAGCGCAATTGCCCGATATGCGACGACTTGTCGATCACCAGCCCCTCGACCTGGTGGAACATGGGCGTGTGAGTCTGGTCGCTGTCGTTGCGATAGGTGCGGCCGGGCATGACCACGCGGATCGGCGGATCGATCGAGGGCGTGATGTAGCCGGCCTTGGGCGGATTGTTGGTCTTTTGCATGACGCGCACCTGCACCGGCGAGGTGTGGGTGCGCAAAAGCTTCCTCTCGCCCTCGGCATTGGGTTTTAAAAAGAACGTGTCGTGCATTTCGCGCGCCGGGTGCCCTTCCGGGAAATTGAGCGCGGTGAAGTTGAAATAATCCGTCTCGATGTCCGGCCCCTCGGCGATGGAAAAGCCCATGTCCGAGAAGATGGCGGTGATCTCGTCGATCACCTGACTGACCGGATGGATGCGCCCGCGCGTCGTCGGTGCCGGCTGCAGGGGGAGCGTCACATCGACGGTCTCGGCGGCAAGGCGCGCTTCCAGCGCCTTGGCCTTGAGCTCGCCCGAGCGCGCCTCGATGAGGCTCGCGGCCTCGGCCTTGAGGCCGTTGATGGCGGGGCCAGCAGTCCTGCGCTCCTCGGGCGGCATGGAGCCGAGGGTGGCGAGCAGCGCCGAAACGCTGCCCTTCTTGCCGAGGGCGGAAACGCGCACGGCCTCGAGCGCCGGTTCCGTATCGGCGGCGGCGATGGCGGCAGACAGTTCTGCGCGAAGGTCGCTGATCTGGGTTTCGAGAGACATCTGAACTTCCGTTGCGGGCGTGAGCTTCATGGCAAACAAAAACGCCCTGCGCCAGCCCTGACGGGCGGCGCAAGGCGCGAATTTGCCTCAGCAAGCTGAGAGACGGTTCTGCTGGTCGCTCGCTCGAACCGCAAAAGTGAGTGTCCACTTTTGCCGAGCAAGCTCCTTAGGCGGTAACCCGGGCGTGGGTGGTTTCTTCCACGTCCTTCAGGTACCCCAGCGCCGCCTTGGCCTTTTCGACCAGGACGCCGAACGCGGCGGGCTCGTGGATCGCCAGATCCGAGAGCACCTTGCGGTCGACGGCAATCTCAGCCTTGCCGAGGCCGTCGATAAATCGGCCGTAGGTCAGGCCGTGGTCGCGCACGGCGGCGTTGATGCGCTGGATCCAGAGCGCGCGGAAGTTGCGCTTCTTGACGCGGCGGTCGCGGTAGGCGTACTGGCCGGCCTTTTCGACGGCCTGCTTGGCGACGCGGATCGTGGACTTGCGGCGGCCGTAGTAACCCTCGGCGGCCTTCAAGACCTTCTTGTGACGGGCGTGGGCGGTAACGCCTCTCTTGACGCGGGACATCTGTCAGGTTCCTTCCGGCGTTAGCGGTTGTACGGCATGTACCACTTGACCAGGTTCTCATCGCCTTTGAAGAGAATCTTGGTGCCGCGGTTGCTGCGGATGTACTTGGCGTTGTGGGACGACAGGCGGTGGCGCTTGCCGGCGACGCCGGCCTTGACCTTGCCGGTCGCGGTGAACCTGAAGCGCTTCTTGGCGCCCGATTTGGTCTTCATCTTGGGCATTTTGCGTGTCCTTGTTCTTGTGACTGGGCCTTATGGGGCCTTGTCGCATTCAAAGACCGCCACGGCATGCCTTTTGGCCGGGCGGTCCGGAGAAGGCGCGTCTATAGGGGGAAAGCGCCGGGTTGGCAAGCCCTGCGGGCTAATTCGGCCGCGGCTCGAAGACCAGATTGGTGGTCTGCCCGGATTGGCTGAGGTGAATCAGTTCCAGGTGGACCGGCGGCTCTCCGGTATCGGCGAAGATCTTGATGCCGGCGCCGATCAGTACCGGTGTTACGTGCAGTACGATCTGGTCGACGAGACCGGCGCGCAGCAGCGCCGAGCCGAGCGTCGGCCCGAGAATGACGACCATCCTGCCATTGGCCGTCGCCTTTGCCTTGGCCACGACGGCGGGCAAGTCGTTGCCATCGGCGAAAAGCGTCTTTGGATCGTCCGGGAAGGGCCTGCGGGTAACCACATATTCGGGCACCTGGACCGCGTCGCCATAGGCTTGCGGTTCCTCATCCCGGGCGCGGAAGACGTCATAGCCGCGCCGGCCGCCGAGGGTGCAGCCGATATTGGCCTCGACTTCGTCGATCAGCGGGTTGGGCGCCTCGTAACGCGCCATGAACGCGAGGCTGTCGTTCACATCGGCGGCATAGCCGTCGAGGCTGATGGCGGTGTGCCAGATGACGCCGTCATGCTTGAGCATGGGTAGTCCTCCCGTGGTTCAAGTCGGAAGGATATCAATCCAGTTGCAAATTGCAAGCAGTTAGGCAGCGCGTCGACCTGCTCGTTTCTGCGGTTCCGTCACAACCGTGCTGCCCGAGAAATCGCGCACGATCATATCGAGCTCGTGCGCCTGCGCCTCGGTCTGCTCGATGGCCGCGTTGGTTTGCTCGACGAGCGCCGCGTTGTGCTGGGTGATCTCGTCCATCTGCTTGACGGTCAGCGTCACGCGGCCGATGGCGTCGGCTTGGCCGCGGCTCGAGGTCGCGATCGCCTGCATCCTGTCGCTGCTGGCCTCGATGGCGGCAAGGATGGTCTCGAGCTTGCCGGCCGCCTCGGAAACGAGCCGCGAGCCGTCCCTGACCTCGCCAGCCGATTGCTCGATGAGCGCCTTGACGTCCGAAGAGGCATTGGCTGCCGACTGGGCGAGGCGGCGCACTTCGACGGCAACCACGGCAAAGCCCTTGCCGGCCTCACCGGCCCTCGCCGCCTCGACGGAGGCGTTGAGAGCCAGGAGGTTGGTCTGGAAGGCGATGTCGTCGATCAGGCGGATGATCGAGGAAATCTTGGCCGAGGACGAGGAGATGCGCTCCATCGCCTGCGTCGCCGCGTGCATGGCAAGGCCGCCGGCATGGGCGACGCGCGAGGCATCGAGCGCGCTTTCGGCCGCGCCATGCGCCGCCTGCGCGTTTTCGAGGATCTCGCCGCTCAGCGTCTCGATCTCGCCGACGGTCTCCTCGATCGCCGCCGCCTGGCGGGTGGTGCGCTCGGAAAGGTCGTTGGTGCCCGAGAGAATCTCGCCGGTCGCGCGCTTCAGGGCATGCGAGGCGTGGCCGAGGCGGAAGAGGGTCGCCTCGAGGGCGTCGGCCAGCGCGTTGGTGTCGGCCTTCAACTGCCCGAAGGCGCCGCGATAGTCGCCGGTGACGCGGCGCGAGAGATCGGCATTGGCGAGGGCCGAAAGCACGGCGCCCGATTCGGTGAGGCCCCGCGAGACGGTCTCGACCAGCGCGTTGACGCCGGCGGCGAGCGTATTGAGATCCTCTATCTCGTAGTCGCGGGTGAGCCGCCGGTCGAAATCGCCATGGAGGGCGGCCGCGACGATCTCGCCGATGTCGGCCTGCAAGGCCTCGCGCAGCCCCTGCCGATGGGCGGAGAGGGCGGCCTCTGCTTCCCGCTCGCGCGCGTTTGCGGCAACGGCCCGGCCATGGGCGCCGAACACCTCCAGCGCCCGGGCGATCTGGCCGATCTCGTTGCGCTCGTTGCGGGCCGGCAGCGTCACCTCGAAGTCGCCGTCGGCCATGCGCTGGGTGGCCGACGCCATCTGCCGGATAGAGCGGGAGAGCCAGCGCGCGATGGCGATGGCGAAGGCAAGCCCGACGGCGAGCGCGGCGAGGCCTGCAATGAGCGCGCTCGTCTGCACCTGCGCGGCGCTGCCGGCGGCGGCCGCATCGATGCGCCCGCGTTCCCCGGCCGCGGTCTCGGCGAGCCGCGCATAGGCGCTGACGAGCTCGGCATCGATCCCGGCGATCTGCGCGCCGATGACCTGCCGCTCGCCGAGCCGGGCATGGGCCTCGGCAAGGCTGGCCGCGTAGAGCTCGACGGCCTGCTTCACCGCATCGACGCGGGCGAGGTCCTCGGCCCGGAAGAAGGTCGAGCGCAGTTCGTCGAGCCGCGCCAGGGTCGCCTCCGAGAGGGCGACGGTGGTGAGATAGCGGAACTCGTCCGGCGCCGAGAGCAGCGTAGTGGCGGCGAGCCGCGTCTGCAGCAGGTGTTGCATGGCAAGGCCGGACGTCGCCGCGGCCCTGGCGTTGAGGCTCGAGGACTGCGCTGTCTGCGTGATGAGGCTGGCGAGCGTATCGGTGGCTCCGATCCCGGCCTCGTCGCTGGCCGTCGTGAGGCGGGCGATCTCGGCGTCGACCGCGATCATGGCGTCGATGCTCTCGCCATAGCGCGCGACGAGGTCGGATTGCGCGGCACCCGCCGAGAGGGTGGAGAGACTGGCCACAACGCGGGTGGCGTTGGCCTCGTTCGGCGCAAGCTCGTAGCGCGATACCGCAAGGCGCGCCTCGGCCAGCGCTGTGCTGGCCTCGGCCACCGCGCCCGAGGCGGCGGCCGCGTCACGGTAGCCGGCAAAACCGGCCGAGAGGATCTGGACGCCGAGGACGGCGATGACGACGAGGACGCCGAGCAGCACGATCAGCGCGCCGAAGGCGGCATAGATGCGGGCGGCGATGGAGAGGCGGGAGAGCAGCATGGGGCAATCGACTTCCGGACGAGTTCGTCCGGTGGTCTATGCCGCCGCCGGTTAATTTTGGGGGAATGGCTGCGTCACCTAACTGTCAGACAACGGTCATGAATTCCCGCTCCTCGGCGCTCCGGGCCGGGCCGGGCCGTTCAAGGCCCGGAGCGCGGATTTTTTCGCTCGTCGTGGCGGCTCAGTGCACCGCCGGGGACGCGCCGGTCTCCCGGTAGCCGCGCAGCGCCACGGGAACGGCCACCGCCAGTATGGCGATGAGGCCGGCGGCGATCAGCAGCACCGTCTGGTGGGCCGAGGAGAACGCCAGCCGCGCCGCCTCGGCGAGCACCTCTCCACCCGCTCCGCCGATCCGGTCGGCCGCGATCATGGCCTCGCCGATGGAGTGCCCCGCGCTTTCCGGCACGCTGCCGGCAAGGCTTTCGGGCACGAGGAACGCGCTCCCGTAGCTCGAAGCGAGCAGGACCCCGAAGAAGGTGATGCCAAGACCGGCACCCAGCTCGTAGCCGGTCGATTCCAGCGCACCGGCGGCGCCCGCCTTCTCGACCGGGGCGCTGCCCATGATGGCGATCGAGGAGGCGGTGAGGCCGAGGCTGAGCGCAAGGCCGAGCAGGACCATCAGCGCCACGACACCAAGGCCCGGATCGTGGAAATCGCTCAGCCCCAATCCGGCAAGGCTCGCGGCCGCCGCCGCCAGCGAACCTGCGGCGACGGCGCGCAACCCGAAGAGGCCGACCGAGTAGCCCGCGAGCGGTCCGCCGATCGCCGAGGCGATGACGAGGGGCAGCATGAAGATGCCGGCCTCGAGCGGCGAGCGTCCGACGACGAACTGCAGCTCCTGGGCGATGGTGAGCTCGACGCCGGCGAGCGCGCCCGAGACGACGAGCGCGATCACCATGCCCATGCTGATTGCCGGCCGGGCAAAGAGCGTGAGGTCGAGCATCGGCGCGCTGGCGCGCACCTGCTGCAGCGCGAAGGCGGCGAGAAGGGTCAGGCCGATGAGCGCGCTTGCGACGGCAAGCGCCGGCGAGGCGCCGGGCTTGAAACCCGATTTGACCGCATAGACCGTGGCGATGAGGCCGGCGATCAGCAGCAGCGCCTGGCCGATCGTCCAGTTGCCCCGCCCCTGTGGCGCGCGATGCGGCACGCTGACGAAGGCGAGCGGCCAGACGACGAGCATGATCGGCACGTTGATGAGGAAGACCGAGCCCCACCAGAAATGCTCGAGCAGCAGGCCGCCCGCCAGGGGCCCAAGCGCGGCGCCGGCCGAGCTGACCGTGCCCCAGAGGCCGAGCGCTATGCCGCGCTCGCGGTCATCCTCGAAGGTCTGGCGGATGATGGCCAGGATCGCCGGCATGACCATGGAGGCGCCGAGCGCCAGCAGCGCCCGTGCAGCGATCAGCGCTCCGGCAGTCGGCGAGAAGGCGGCGCCGACCGAGGCGGCGACGAAGACGGCGAGGCCGACGAGGAGCATGCGCCGATAGCCGACCCGATCGGCCAGCGTGCCCATCGGCACCAGCAGGCCCGCCATCATCAGGGGGTAGATGTCGATGATCCAGAGGATCTCGGTGCCGCTCGCGCCCAGGGCCAGGGTAAGGGAGGGCACGGCGATATGGAGGATCGTCATGTCGACGACGATAGGGATGAACGCCAGCAGGACGGCGATCAGGACGAGCCAGCGGTTGCGCGAAAACGACATCTGAACCTCTATGCGCGGAGCGCGATTTCCTTTGATATGAAGGGATGCGCTATATATATCCGTCCAGACGGTTTTAAAAGAGCAACCATAGGGAATTCGATATGGGCCGACGCCAGACAATCGATCGCGGAGCGCTTCTCGATGCCGCTGAAAGGGTGGTGCTGCGCGACGGGGCGGCGCACCTGACCATCGATGCGGTCGCCGCCGAGGCGGGAGTCAGCAAGGGCGGCGTGCTCTATGCCTTCGCCAGCAAGGACGCGCTGATCGACGCCATGCTCGCCCGCGTCTACGCCGCCTTCGACCGGATCGCCGACGACTACCTCGAAAAGGCCGGTGACACGCCGGTCAACCGCGTGCGCGCCCATGTCGAGGCGAGCCGCACCGCCGACCCGGACGCCAGCGACCGGGCCGTCGTGCTGATGGCGAGCTTCATGCGCTCGCCCAAATACCGCGAGGGCGCGCTCGAATACTACAGGGGCCTCATCGACCGCCTCGATACCACGACGCCTGCCGGCCGGCAGGCGCGGGTGGCCCTATTGGCCACCGAGGGCGCGGCAATGCTGCGCGGCTGCGGCTTCTATCCGTTCTCGCAGGACGAGTGGGACGAGATCCACCAGGATGTCATCACGAAGCTGCTGTCGTAAGGCGCGCCACCGCCAGCATCGGCTCGAGATGGTCTTCGAAGAGCAGGCCGGGCGTCTTCGCGGCGGCCGCCTCGTAGCGTTCCTCGGCTTCGAGCGAGACGGCAAGGAACGCCGCCAGACCCTCCACATCGGCCTGCGGCAAGCCATAGTGGCCGGATTCGAGCCTGGAAAGAATCTCGCGCTTGGAAGCGATCATGCCCGCGGCGACGTTCCTGGCGTTGCTCATCGATCCGTCGCGCTTGACGTAGTCGTGCAGCGGCGTTCCGAGATGCATGGAGACGGGCACGGTGCGGTAGAGCTGCAGCAGGAACTCGAGGTCGGTCATGTTGCTCATCCCCGCATCATACCGCCCGTCGGCCTTGCGCCGGTCCCAGGCGATCATCGAATCCATGGAGATGCTCACCCATTTGTGTTCGCCGGGCGTCAGCACGCGATCGGGACCCGTGCCGACATAACGCAGGTGGGAAAAATCCAAGGTCATCACGTCGAGCGCCGTGCTGACGATGCCGTGGGTGTCGAGCGCCGAGATGACGCGGGCGAGCTTTTCCGGCTGCATGCGGTCGTCCGCATCGAGAATGGCCGCATAGGGCGTATCGATCGCGTCGAGCGCGACGTTGCGGGCGAGCGAGGCGCCGCGCCGCGTTCCGCCCGAGTCGAGGAAGCGCAGGCGCGAATCGGCAAGACCGGCCCTGGCGAGGAACGCCTCGTAGTCGGCGCCGTCGTCGGCGACGATCCACAGCTGCCAGTCGGCAAAGGTCTGCGAGATGACGCTCGCGACCGAGGCGGCGATGGTTTCCTCGGCCCGATAGGCGGGCATGACGATGGCGACGGTCCTGTCCATGGGTCCTCCCCGGCCTTGAAGCGGTTGCCTCGTTCTCCCATATCTGCCTCGACAGCCGGGCGCCACTCCCATCGGGTCCGGCAGATGACGTTGCTTGTGACAAGGACGGTTTCGAAATGTCGCGTGTATCCGTGTTCTCCGCCCCGTTTCTGCTGGGGTTCGACGCGTTCGAGGAACGCATCGACCGGCTGACGAAGTCGTCCGACGGCTATCCACCCTACAACATCGAGCGCAAGACCGACGCCGACGGAACCGAGCGGTTCCTGGTGTCGATCGCGGTGGCGGGCTTCTCCGCCGGCGAGCTCGAGGTCATGGCCGAGGACAACCAGCTCATCGTTCGCGGGCGGCAGAAGGACGACGGTTCGCGCGAGTATCTGCACCGTGGCATCGCCACGCGCCAGTTCCAGCGCAGCTTCCTCCTCGCCGACGGCATGATCGTCAAGGATGCAACTCTGAGCCATGGTCTGCTCGTTGTTGCTCTTGAGCGTCCGCAGACGCCCAAGGTCGCCCGCCGTATCGACATCCGTACAGTTTGAGGAAAGGGCACGCCATGATCGAGAAACGCAATTTCGAAGCCGAGACGGCAGGCGGGTCGATCAATCCGCTGAAAAGCCTGACGGCCGCCCAGTTCGCCGCCCTCGGCGGCAACGCCGTCGCCTTTGTGCGCCCCATCAGCGGGCTGGACCTCTCGGCGATGATTCGGGGAACCGATTTCGACGAGGAGACGACCTATCAGCTCGTCATGTCCGCCGACGGCACGCCGCTGATGGTGGCCGACACGCCAGACGCGGTCACCGAATGGCTGATCGACAAGGACCTCGGCGTCGTGACGCTTCACTAAAGCCGTTCATCGTTTCTTTGAAACGCTGAACGATCTCTAACTCTTTGTTTTGTCACGTTTCCGAACCCGAAAAGTGGTGTCCACTTTTCCTGGAAACGCTCTAACGTCGCGCTTTCACACCCCCGAGAGCGCGTCGGTTGCCAATGCAAAGCCCCACCGCACGTGCGGCGGGGCTTTTTTGTTCCTTGTGAATCCTCAGGCGGCGTTGCTGGCTTCGACCGGCGCGCTGAGGATCGCATGGATCCGGGCTGGGTCGCGGCTGCGCCGCAGGTCCTCGACGATCGATTCGGTGCGCAGGAGCCGCGCCACGCGCGAAAGCGCCTTGAGGTGATCGGCCCCGGCCCCGGTCGGGGCCAGCAGCATCATCACCAGGTCGACGGGACGGTCGTCCATCGCCTCGAAATCGATCGGATGATCGAGTCGGGCGAACACCGCCGTCACGCCGGGCAGGCCCGGCACCTTGCCGTGCGGGATGGCGATGCCGTTGCCCAATCCCGTCGAGCCCAGCGCCTCGCGGTCCTCGAGGGCAGTAAGGATGATATCGGGTTCGAATCCGCTTGCCTTTGCAGCTGTTTGAGCAAGCAATTCAAACAGTTCGCGTTTGGACAAGGCGTCCGTGCAGACGAGCACGGAGCGCTCAGCCAGAATGTCGGCCAGTTCCATTAAGACGTCCCAGGTCGATTGCGATCTATAGTGATCGGGCGGGGCTTCAATTTGCGCCGAGAGCTGGATCGATCCAGCCGATATTGCCGTCGGTGCGGCGGTAGACCACATTTAGCCCGCCATGTCCAGCGTGACGGAAAACCACCACTCCGGACTGGCTGAGATCGAGCTCCATCACCGCCTCCTCGACGCTGAGCGAACGCAGGCTCTTGGTGGTTTCGGCAATGACCGGGGGCGCGTAGTCCTCGTCGAGCTCGTCATGGGCGTCCGATGGGCCCAGCACCGTATACTGGGCCAGCACGTCCTGCCCGTTGCCGTTGCCCTTGCGGTGGGACTTGAGCTTGCGGTTGTACCGGCGCAGGCGCTTCTCGATATTGGTGGCCATGCCCTCGAAGGCGGCGGTCGCGTCGCCGCCCTGGGCGCTCGCCTGGAGCGTGGCGCCGGTGTCGAGATGCACCACGCAATCGGCCCTGAAGCCGCTGCCGTCATGGGAAAGGGTGAGGTGACCGTCATAGCCGCCGTCGAAATATTTGCCAACGACGGTCGAGAAGTGATCCTCCGCCTTGCCGCGCAAGGCGTCGCCAACATCCATGTTCTTGCCGGAAACGCGTAAGGTCATGGTTCCCTCTCTTTGCTGTTGCGCTTGGCATGCGCCTGCGAGGAGAAACGCGTCAGCCTCTCTCCCGCCGGAGCCGGCCCGCTGACCATAACCGATATGGGCATGGGCCCGACCCGATGCTAGACCCGTCGCGAACCGGCATGCAATGCGCAACAGGGCGATTAGCGGGGGATAGTTTTGATGACAAGCCGCGCCATAGCGGATAGCCTTCGCGCGTGAATCGAGCTGGAAACCCGTTTGGCGGGCTCCTCAAGCGATCCTCTCCAGTCCCTTCTTCTGACGCCGGCGGATGACCGAGGAGGGGATGTTCATGCCTTCCCGGTACTTGGCGACGGTGCGGCGGGCGACGTCGATGCCCTGCTCGCGCTTCAATATCTCGGCAATGGTGTCGTCGGACAGGACGTCCCCGGCCGGTTCGGCGTCGATGAGCTGGCGGATGCGGTGGCGCACGGCCTCGGCCGAATGCTCGCCCATCCCGTCGGAAGAGGCGATGGCGGTGGTGAAGAAGTACTTCATCTCGAAGAGGCCGCGCGGCGTCATCACATATTTGTTGGAGGTCACCCGCGAGACGGTCGATTCGTGCATGTCGATGGCTTCGGCGACCATCTTCAAGGTCATGGGCTTGAGGTGCGCGATGCCGTGGGTGAGGAACCCGTCCTGCTGGCGCACGATCTCGATGGCGACCTTGAGAATGGTCTGGGCGCGCTGGTCGAGGCTCTTGGTCAGCCAGTTGGCCGTCTGCAGGCAATCGGCGAGGAACGCCTTCCCGGCGCCGTCGCGCGTGCGTGCGGCAACCGTGGCGTAGTACTCGCGGTTGACGAGCACGCGCGGCAAAACGTCCGAGTTGAGCTCGACCTGCCAGCCGCCGGCCGGGGCCGGACGCACGAAGACATCCGGCACAACCGCCTCGACCGGTCCCGAATCGAAGGCGCGGCCGGGCTTGGGATCGAGGGATTTCAGCTCGCCGATCATGTCGGCGAGGTCCTCGCGGTCGCAGCCGATCGCGCGCAGCAGCGCCGGCACGTCGTGGCTGGCGAGGAGCTCGAGATTGGCGAGGAGTTTCGCCATGACCGGATCGAGCCGGTCGCGCTCACGAAGCTGGATGGCGAGGCACTCGGCAAGGTTGCGCGCGAAGACCCCGACCGGATCGCACCCCTGGATGGCCAAAAGCACTGCCTCGACGTCCTCGATCTCGGCGCCGAGCTGCTCGGCGATGCCCTCGAGCGAAGCGGCGAGGTAGCCGGCCTCGTCGAGGTTGTCGATGAGATGGCGCGCGATCATCCGGTCGGGCGCGGTCTTGAGGATGAGGTTGACCTGATCGGTCAGATGGTCGGAGAGGAGCGGGCGGGTCGCGACGAACTGGTCGAGATCGGGCGCTTCGCCCTCGGCGCCGAAGCCGAGCCCGCGCGCGAGGCCGGACCCCGCGTCGGTCCGGGCGTCGGGAAAGACGTTCTCGACCGCGGTGTCGTAGCCCTCAGCGATGGCTTCGGCGCTCTGGATGCGCTCGCCATGGGTGACCGTATCCTCGACGGCTCCGGTCTCGGCCGGGCGCTCGACGGGTTCGGCCGGCTCTCCGTCGGCGCCGTCCTCGCGCTCGAGCAGGGGGTTGCGCAAGAGCTCGGCCTCGACGAACCCGTTGAGCTCGAGATGGCTCAACTGCAGCAGCCGGATCGACTGCATCAGCTGCGGAGTGAGGGTGAGGCTCTGGGCCTGGCGTACTTCGAGCCGCGGCGACAAGGCCATGCGTTGAATTTCCCCACTCGCGAAAGGTTTTGGGGCCCTCGAGGCCCCGCGTTCCGCCGACCATGACTCATTTGCCGGGGCAGGGCAAGCGGCCCGGCAAAATTCGTGCCAAACGGCAGGTAAAGCGGAATCAGACCTCGAACGTATCGCCGAGATAGACCCGGCGCGCCTCCGGGTCGGAGGTGATGGTCTCGGGCCGGCCCTGGATCATCACGCGGCCGCCATGGATGAGGTAGGCCCGGTCGACCAGGCTCAGCGTCTCGCGCACCGAATGGTCGGTGATTAGCACGCCGATGCCGCGATGGGTGAGCTGGCGCACCAGCCCCTTGACCTCGGCGACGGCGATGGGATCGACGCCCGCGAACGGCTCGTCGAGCAGCATGAACACCGGATCGGCGGCAAGCGCGCGGGCGATCTCGGCCCGGCGCCGCTCCCCGCCCGAGAGCGCCAGCGCGTTGGATTTGGCCAGATGCGTGATCGAGAACTCTTCGAGCAGGGCATCGAGCCGCGCCTTGCGCTCGGAGCGCGAGCGCACGGTGTTCTCGAGGATGGCGAGGATGTTGTCGGCAACGCTCATGCCGCGGAAGATCGACGGCTCCTGCGGCAGGTAGCCGATGCCGAGCCGCCCGCGCTGGAAGAGCGGCAGATGGGTGATCGGGCGCCCGTCGAGCCGGATCTCGCCGCTGTCGGGTTTGACGAGACCCATGATCATGGTGAAGCAGGTGGTCTTGCCCGCCCCGTTGGGGCCGAGAAGCCCCACGGCCTCCCCGCGCTTGACCGCGATCGAGACGTCGCGAACGACCGCGCGCTTGCCGAACGTCTTGGCGAGCCGGTGGGCGACGAGCCAGCCGTTCTGGTCGATCTTCTTTGCGGGCTGCTGCGTCATTCGGTGGTGAACGTCCCGGTCACGCGCCCGCTCTGGCTGCCGGTGAAGGTCGAGACCCCGGTGTCGAGGTTGACGAGGAGCTCGGGGCCGCGCACCGTTCCCGACGGGTTGGTCACCACCACATTGCCGGTCAGGTGCAGCGTGCGCGCCGCGGGGTCGAACACGGCCCGCTCGCCGGTCGCGTCCTGCTCGGGCGTTTCGAGGTGCACGTTGCCTGTCGCCTCGAAGCTCTCGATATCGGAAGTGCCGCCCTCACCATAGGTGATGACGACCTTGGGCGCGCGCACGGTCACCGACGGGTGGATGACGACGACGTTGCCCGTGAACACGCCTTCCTGCGATTCTTCGTTGATGGTGAAGTTGTCGGCGGTGATCTCGACCGGGTTCTGCGCCGCTGCGGGCAAGGCCGAGAGGGCGAGGAGCCCGGCGAGGAGAGCAAGGATGCGGATCATGGCTCGTCGGCTCCCGGTGTGTCGGGCAGGGTGACCCTGACGCGTGAAAATGTCCAGATGGAGGTCTTGGTGTCGAAGGTCATCGTCTGCGCCTCGAGCTCGCTGCCGTCGGCATAGTCGATGGAGACGGGGCCTTCGCTCGTCAGCACCTGCGCGGTCCAGTCGAAGACCGAGCGATGGAGCACGGCGGTGGTGCCGGTCGAATCGACGACATCGGCGACGCCTTCGACCAGCACCAGCTCGCTGGTGGTGTCGAGTTCGCCCTCGGCCGCAGTGATGTCCATGACCACCCCGGTCGGGCGCTCGATGGTCAAGGCGGCGTCGGTAAGGTCGATCCGCTCCGGCTCGCCTGCACGCGTCGCCGCCGATCGCGAGGTCACGCGGTAGCGCGAGCCGTCCTCGAGGATGCCGGCATATTCGGGCGCTTCGAGGGTTACGCTCTCGGGCGCGACCCGGATGCTCTCGAAATCGAACCGGCCGAGCTGGCTCGAAACGACGATCTGGACGACGAGCGAAACGAGCGCCAGGACACCTGCCGCCGGCACCAGCCAGCGCAGGACGGCAACGACCCGGTTGCGCCGCTCGAGCGAGCGGTAGATCGAGAGCCTGTCTGCGCTGTGGGCGTGGCTCGGCATCGCGTTCAGCTGTGGGCGAAGATGTCGATTTCGCCCCAGCCGAGCAGATCGAGCTCGCAGCGCGTCTTGAGGAAATCGAAGCACTGCCGGGCAAGGTCCATCCTCCCCTCGCGTACGAGCATGCGGTCGAGATGACGCTTGAGGTCGTGGAGGTAGAGGACGTCGGAGGCCGCGTATTCGAGCTGGGCGTCGGAGAGCTTCTCCCCGCCCCAGTCCGAGCTCTGCTGCTGCTTGGACAGGTCGATGTTCAAGAGCTCGCGCACGATGTCCTTGAGGCCGTGCCGGTCGGTATAGGTGCGCACGAGCTTGGAGGCGATCTTGGTGCAGTAGACGGGGCCGGTCACGACCCCGAACCGGTGCTTCAGGACCGCGACGTCGAAGCGGGCATAGTGGAAGATCTTGGTGACGGCGGGATCTGCCAGCAGCCGCTCGAGATTGGGCGCGGAGGCAACGTCCGCCGGAATCTGCACCACATCGGCGCTGCCGTCGCCCGGCGAGAGCTGCACGACGCAGAGCCGGTCGCGGCTGGGGTTGAGCCCCATGGTTTCGGTGTCGATGGCGACCTCGCGCCCGTAGCGGGAGAGGTCCGGCAGGTCGCCCCGGTGCAGTCTGATGGTCATCGTCGCCTCGCTGTTGCAAAAGCGTGATGCCACAGCGCAAGGGCCTTGGGAAGGCTGGGTCGCGAAATCGGGAAGGCCGAATCAAAACGCCGGCCACGGGGCCGGCGTTTTTGAAGAGAACTGGTGCCCAGGAGAAGACTCGAACTTCCACACCTTGCGGTACACGGACCTGAACCGTGCGCGTCTACCAATTCCGCCACCTGGGCAAAGCGGAGGCGTTACTAGGGCCAGCGCCGGGCGATGTCAATGCGCATTCGTGGATGCCCGGCGCGATCCGCGTCAGAAGCTCGCCCCGTCCCAGTGGCTGATCGCCGCCCGGTCGACAGGCGGGGCATCCTCGAGGCAGTTGACGTTGATCATGACGAGCTCGCGCCCCTCTCCGTCGTGGCCGCGCGCGAAGGATTCGATGCCGCAGGTCGCGCAGAAGAGGTGGTCGATGCCCATGGTATTGAAGTGGTAGAGGGTGAGCCTGTCCTCTCCGGAAATGAGGCGGAAGTTCTCGGCGGGCAGCGACTGCATGATCCAGCCGAGCCGCCGGCAGCGCGAGCAGTTGCAGTCGGCAAGGCTCGAAAGATCGGTGGTCGCTTCGTAGCGCACGGCGCCGCAATGGCATTGGCCGTGATAGGTCCTGGCTTCGGGCATGGACAAACTCCGATACGCGAATTGACGTGAACGAAGGAAGAACATTCCGGCCGAAGAGTCAAGGCGCTGGATTGGCGGCGGACCGGGCACCGCAAACCCTCGTCACACTCGACAGCGGCGCGGGGCTTGGGCTAGAAGGCGGGAAATCCATCACGTGATGTCCGGCCCGCCGGACCGATCCACGGAGCCTCGTTAATGGTCCGCTACGAACCCAAACTCGCCACCGTCTTCGGCGGCTCCGGCTTCCTCGGCACGCAGATCGTCCAGCGCCTGGCGCGGCGCGGCTACCGCGTGCGGGTGGCCGTGCGCCGGCCGGACCTGGCCGGCCACACCAAGTCGCTGGGCAGCGTCGGGCAGGTGGTGCCGGTGCAGGCGAATGTGCGGAACGAAGCCTCGATCGCGCGGGCGGTCGCCGGTGCCGAAATGGTCATCAACCTCGTCGGCATCGGCTTCGAAGGCGGCAAGCAGACCTTCGAGGCCGTGCATGTGGGGGGCGCGGCCGCCATCGCGCGCGCCGCCAAGGCCGCGGGGGCGGAGAGCCTCGTCCACGTCTCGGCGCTCGGCGTCGATATCGCGACCGAAAGCGACTATGCCCGCAGCAAGCTCGCCGGCGAGGGCGAGGTGCTCAAGGCCTTCCCCGAGGCCGTCGTCATCCGTCCCTCGCTGATGTTCGGCCCGGGCGACGGGTTCTTCAACCTGATGGGCACGCTTTCGCGCTATTTTCCCATCATGCCGCTCATCGGCCCCGAGTCGCGCTTCCAGCCGGTCTATGTCGGCAATGTCGCCGAGGCCTTCGTCATGGCGGCGGAAGGGGCGGTGCGCACCGGCCGCGTCTACGAGCTCGGCGGACCCGAGGTCGTTACCCACCGCGAGCTGATGAAGCGCATCCTGGAAGCCGCCGGCCGCTCGCGCCCGCTGCTGCCGCTGCCGCCGGGTATCGCCAAGATCCTGGCGCTGCCTTTCGCCATCCTGCCCGTTACCCCGCTGATCACGGCCGACCGCGTCGACCTGCTGATGACCGACAACGTCGTTTCGGACGCCGCAATCAAGGACAAGCGCACGCTCGCCGCCTTCGGCATCACGCCGACGGCCATGGAGACCATCCTGCCGAGCTATATGTGGCGCTTCCGCAAGCACGGCCAGTTCGACCGGCAGGACCACGCTTCGGACGGCACAGCGGCCTGAGATGGTCCCGCTCCGCCGGCCGGTGGAGCGGGCCGGCTACGTCGGCTCAGGCCCGCGGATCGTCGTCGGCGTAGGGCTCGCTGAAGCGCAGCTTGTTGCCGAAGGGGTCGTTGACCTCCATCACCCAAGCATCCCAGCCCGCGTCCTCGAGGCCCGGCCGGTTGTAGCGGTAGTGCCTGCCGAGCAGCTCCTCGTGGAACGCCTTGATGCCGCGCATCCAGACGAAGACGGTCGAGCCGGGGCTGGCGTCGCCATGGTGCTCCGAGAGGTGCAGCCGTATCCCGGCGCGCGACATCTGCGCATAGAGCGGGAAGTTGTCGCCGTAGCGGTGCTCCCAGTCGAGGGCGAAGCCGAGGAAATCCCGGTAGAACTCCATGGCCTTTTCGACGTCGAAGATGCGCAGGATCGGGATCGCGTCGGAAAAGGCGACGGCGCCGGTTGCCGTGCGGGGGACGCCGGCATCTGCCTCGGCCTCGATCCTGGCCGAAAGGATGTTCCAGTCGTCGTACCCGAACTGGTTGGCGATGAGTTCCAGGCACTCGCTGTGGGAGAGCTCGAGGTTCTTTTGCGCCAGGGCCGTCCGCAGGGACTTGGCCATGGCCTTGGCGTCACGGAATGTGCGCATGAGGCGGATCCTTCTTGCCGCGAACGGGAGAACCGGTGCCTGCATTGCCGATCCGTTCGCGTTGCGAAGAGGATCAAGGACGATAGGGTTTGATGCATTCACCACCCCTTCACGGGGCGCAGGCGGCTGGCCGCATCGGCCGGCCGGCACGTTAGGGCGCCGCCACGGCGCCGTCAACGGGATCAGTAGCGCAGCGGGCGCTTGCGCTTGATCTCGATGATCCGCTCGGTGTCGCTCGCCTGCAGGTAGCGGCCGCGCTCGAGGATCTCGAGGGTGTACTCCTCATAGGTGAGGCCCAGCGCTTCGGCCTTTGCCGCCCGGCGGCGCATGGTCTCGTAGGGCACCTTGCGCGCCTCGCGCTGGGCGGTGCGCCATTCGAAGTAATTGCCGAACGGACCCTCGCCCCATTCGTGGGGCTTTTCCAGCGGTGGCCCGCCATTGTCGCCAGGAAAGCGCTCGCCCGGCATTTTGCCCTAGCGCATCAGCCAGAGGGCGATGAGCCCGCCGCCGCCGACGATGATCCGCCACCAGGCGAACGGGGCAAAGCCGTGGCGCGAGACGAAATCGAGAAGGTACCGCACCACCAGCGCCCCGACGACGAAGGAGGCGGCAAAGCCGATGGCGATGTTGAGCCCGAGGCTCATGTCGATGAGGTTGCGGCTCTTGTAGAGGTCGTAGCCGAAGGCGCCGGCCATGATCGGGAGCGCAACGAAGAAGGTGTATTCGGCCGCCGAGCGCTTGTCGGCCCCGAAGAGCATGGCGCCGATCACCGTCGAGCCCGAGCGCGACACGCCCGGGATCAGCGAAAGCATCTGGAAGAGCCCGATGATCAGCGCCAGGTGCCAGGGATAGCTGTAGATTTCGGTGTAGCGGGGCGCAAGCTTCATGCGGTCGACGGCCAGCAGCACGAAGCCGCCGACGAGCAGGCTGATGCAGATGACGACCGGCGTCTCGTAGATCACCCCCTGGATGTACTCGCGAAAGAGCACGCCCGCGACGACTGCCGGCAGGCAGGTGATAACGACGGCGAGCGCGAAGTGCCAGGCCTGGCGGTCGCCCCTGAGGGCCGCGCCGATGAGCTGCCCCAGCTTGACGAAATAGACGCTGATGACCGCAAGGATCGCGCCCAGCTGGATGAGGACGATGAAGGTCGCGGGCTGGTGGAGGCCGAAGAAGTGTCCGGCCAGCAGCAGATGGCCGGTGGAGCTCACCGGCAGGAATTCGGTCAACCCCTCGAGGATGCCCAGAATCAGGGGCACAAAAAGACCTTGATCGCCGTTCATGTCATCATCTCTGTGATTTGCCGCGGTTCGAGGAGGCCAGCCGCTTTTCCTTCTGGCAGAACCGCTCTAATTCAATAGGGCAAGCGGCGGGAGCTACCGCTCTTAGCCCGATTTGCCGGATGCCGCCAACGCCCGTTTCGGCATTGGTGGTCTTCGTTGAGCGAGCAAGACATGCCAACTCTCCTGCACCATCCCCTTGATCCCTCAACCCGCATGGTCCGCCTGATGCTGGCCGAATACGGCGTTCCTGTGGACCTCGAGGAGATAAAGCCGTGGCTGCGCGAGCCCGACTTCCTCGACATCAATCCGGCAGCCTCGGTGCCGGTGCTGATCGAGGAGGAGGCGGTGGCCGCGGTCGGGCTTCTGGCCACCATCTTTACGATCGAGGAGCGCTATGCGCCCTCGACCGTCGCCGGGCTGATCCCGACGGTCGGCAGCGAGCGGGCCGAGATGTGGCGGCTCTTCGAATGGGTGAACGGCAAGTTCAACGACGAGGTCACCCGCTATGTGATCGAGGAGAAGATCGCCAAGCGCGACCAGCGCGGCGCGACCCCCGACACCGGCGTGCTGCGCGCCGCCAAGGCGAACCTGCAGGAGCACCTGCTCTATTTCGCCTGGCTCTTCGCCAGCCGCCGGTGGCTGGCCGGCGACGAGATGAGCCTCGCCGATTTTGCGCTGGCTGCCCATATCTCGACCCTCGACTATATCGGCGACATCGACTGGGAGGCGGCCGGCGAAATGCGCGACTGGTATTCGCGCATCAAATCGCGCCCGGCCTTCCGCACCCTCCTCAACGACCGCGTCATCGCCCTGCCGCCGCATGCCGGGTATGCCGATCTCGATTTTTGAGCCTGGCGGGATAGGCATGGCGTCTCCCTTTCCGCCGCGCATGACCTTGCGCCGTCCGGAAGATGCTTCCGTCGGTTTTCGTCCTTTCGGACACACGAATGCGGGGCGGCTTTCGCCTCCTATTTAGTTTTAGATGGGAAGCGTCAGCCGCCCCACACGCCGGGATTTGTGAGCCGTACACGAAGCATGCGGACGCTCGTTGATCCGCCGGTCCGTAACAGACACCCTGCCCGCCGGCGACCCGGCTGCCCCAACGCCCCCGCCCGACATCTCGTCCATGCCGCGTGTGTAGCGGCGGGGTGCGAGGAAGAGGATAGGGCCGGTGGAAGGCGCGGGGATAAGTTTTTATTCTCGCGCCGGATCAATGGGTTGGGCACGTACTCCCCTCCCCCTTGAGGTAGGGGTCGGGGGAAGTTTCGGTGGCTCCCTGACTCACCCCCTAT
>NZ_JZEX01000116.1 GCF_000969415.1 Devosia geojensis
GCTCCGGCTCCCCTCCCCTCAAGGGGGAGGGGAGCCGGCGCCGTGCCATCGTCAAAAATCAGGTGCCATCCAGGTAACCCCGCATCCAGCCGAGCCCCTCGCTGGTCCCGGCGAGCGGCTTGTATTCGCAGCCGACCCAGCCGTCGTAGCCGAGCCGGTCGAGCGCCTTCAGCACGAAATCGTAGTTGATCTCGCCGGTGCCGGGCTCGTTGCGGCCGGGATTGTCGGCGATCTGCACATGGGCGATGCGGTCCTTGAGGCGTTCGAAGGTCGGCACCAGGTCACCCTGCATGATCTGCATGTGGTAGACGTCGTACTGGATGAAGAGATTGCCGACACCGGCAGCCTCGAAGAGCTTCAAGGCATGGTCGGTTGTCGAGACGAAGAAGCCCGGCATGTCGCGCTGGTTGATCGGCTCCAAGAGGAGCTTCACCCCCGCATCGGCAAAGCGCGGTGCGGCGTAGCGCAGGTTCTCTATGAGCGTCTCCTCGAGCCGGGCGCGCTCGGCGCCGGCCGGGGCGATGCCGGCAAGGCAGTTGACCTTGTCGCAATCGAGCGCCTTGGCATAGCGCAGCGCCGTCTCGACGCCCTCGCGGAATTCCCCCGCCCGGTCCGGCAGGCACCCGATGCCGCGCTCGCCGGCGGCCCAGTCACCGGCGGGCAGGTTGAAGAGGGCCTGGGCGAGGCCGGTCTCGATGAGCTTTGCGGCGATGGTCTCGAGCGGATGCTCATAGGGGCTCACATATTCGACCGCGCCGAACCCGTCGCGGGCGGCGGCGGAGAAGCGATCGAGGAACGGCAGGTCCTGGTAGAGGAAGGAGAGGTTGGCGGCGAACTTCAAGGTGGAACTCCGTTAGGCGCGGAAACGGGTGCGGTGCAGCATGCGCTTGTGGCGCGGATCGGGATTGGGCACCGCCGAGATAAGGCTTTGCGTGTAGGCGGCCTTGGGCGCGGTGCAGATCTCCTCGGCCGTGCCCATCTCGACGACGCGGCCGCGATGCATCACGGCCACCCGGTCGCAGAAATAGCGCACAACCGAGATGTCGTGCGAGATGAAGATGAAGGAGAGCGGCAGGCGCTTCTGGATGTCTAAGAGGAGATCGAGGATCTGCGCGCGGATGGAGACGTCGAGCGCGGCGGTCGCCTCATCGGCGATGAGGACCTTGGGATCGAGCGCGAGGGCCCGGGCGATGCCGATGCGCTGGCGCTGGCCGCCCGAGAACGCGTGCGGATAGCGCTCCATGCTCAGGGGATCGAGGCCGACGAACTCGAGGAGCTCGCCGACGCGTTTTTCGAGGGCAGCGCCGCGCGACGCGCCCGAGACATAGAGCGGATCGCCGACGATCTGCTTGACGGTCATGCGCGGGTTGAGCGAGGCGAACGGGTCCTGGAAGACGAGCCGCACGTCGCGGTGATAGGCGCGCAGGCCCCGCTTGCCGAGCGCCGTGACCTCGACCGGCTCGCCCTCGCCGCCGCGATAGAGGATGGAGCCGGAGGTCGGCTCGACGGTGCGCAGGATCAGGCGCCCGAGCGTCGTCTTGCCCGAGCCGCTTTCGCCGACGATCCCGAGGTTCTCGCCGGCATGGAGATCGAAGCTCACATCCTCGACGGCCTTGATGGCGAAGGTCGCGCTGCCGAACCAGCCGGGCGTGCCGCCGAACACCTTGTTGAGATTGCGCACCGACAGCACCGGCTCGCCGGTCGGCGCGGGGGCGGCGCGGCGGTTCTGCTCGAGCTTGACCGTCGAGGCGAGGAGGCGGCGCGTATAGGGGTGGCGGGCATCGTGGAAGATGTCGTCGACCGGCCCCTGCTCGACGATGCGCCCGAAATGCATGACGGCGACCTCGTCGGCCACCTCGGCGACGACGCCCATGTCGTGGGTGATGAGAAGCATGGCCATGCCGCGCTCGACCTGCAGGCGCTTGATGAGATCGAGGATCTCGGCTTGCGTCGTCACATCGAGGGCGGTGGTCGGCTCGTCGGCGATGAGGATCTCCGGGTCGGCGGCGAGGGCCATGGCGATCATGGCGCGCTGCCGCTGTCCGCCGGAGAACTCGAAGGTATAGCGGTCGATCATCTTTTCCGGGTTCGGGATCTCGACCTGGCGGAGTAGTTCGATGGTCTCGGCGCGGGCGGCGGCCTTGTCCATGCGCCGATGGAGGCGCAGCGCCTCGACGATCTGCGAGCCGATGGTGTGGACCGGCGAGAGCGAGGACATCGGCTCCTGGAAGACGAGGCCGATGCGCCCGCCGCGGATGCGCAACAGCTCGCGGCTGCGCTCGGTCAGGGGCGCGATGTCGATCTCGGCGTGCTTGCCGCGCAGCAGGATACGACCGCCGGTGATGGCGCCGTTCTTGTCGATGATGCGCAGCAGCGCCCGCGCCGTGACGCTCTTGCCCGAGCCGCTTTCGCCCACGAGACAGAGCGTCTGCCCGCGCTTCAGGGTGAAGCTGACATCGCGCACGGCGTGGAGGATTTCGGTGCGCAGGCGGAAGTCGAGGCTGAGGTTTTCGACCGCGAGCACGACCTGGGGGTCGGGCGCGGCGACGGGTTTCAGCTCGACGGCGGATTGCACGCTCATCGCCGTCACCCTTCGTAGGGGTCGGCGGCATCGCGCATGCCGTCGCCGAGGAAGTTGAAGGAGAGGACGGCGAGCACCACAGCGCCGGCCGGCCAGATGAGGAGCCAGGGCGCGCCGGCGATGGTGCGCACGTTCTGCGCGTCCTGCAGCAGCACGCCCCAGGAGACGACGGGTGCCTTGAGGCCGATGCCGAGGAAGCTTAGCGCCGTCTCGGCGACGATCATCGTCGGCAGCGCCAGGGTCACGACGGCGAGGATATGGCTCGTCAGCGACGGCAGGATGTGGCGGAAGATAAGGCGCCGCTCGCCCGAGCCGTCGAGGCGGGCGGCAGTGACGAAATCCTCCCCGCGCAGCGCATAGAAGCGCCCGCGCACCTCGCGCGCGAGGCCCGTCCAGCCGAAGAGTGAAACGATCAGGGTGATGACGAAATAGACCTGCAGCGGCGACCAGGTGATGGGAATGGCGGCGGCGAGGCCGAGCCACAAAGGGATCGTCGGCATGGAGCTGATGACCTCGATGATCCGCTGGATGACGAGGTCGACCCAGCCGCCATAGAAGCCCGAGAGGCTGCCGAGGGTGACGCCGAGGCAGAGGCTGATGACGACGCCGACGAGGCCGATGGACATGGAGATGCGCGTCGCATGGATCAGGCGGCTCAAGAGATCGCGTCCGAGACGGTCGGTGCCGAGGAGGTACATGGTGTCGGTAGGATCGAGCGGCCCGACGAGGTGGAGGGTCGAGGGGATGAGCCCCCATAGCCGATAGGCCGGACCTTCGACGAAGAAGCCGATGGGCACGACCTGGGTGTCGTCGACGACGAAGGTGCGGCGGAGCGATGCCGGATCGACGCTTTGCGTATAGCCCTTCACATGCGGCTGGAAGCGCGTCTGCCCGTTCTCGTCGGTGACGAAGAAGGCGATGGACTGCGGCGGCGCGTTGGTGAACTGCGGGCGGGCGGTATCGGGCAGGCCCGGCGCCAGGAACTCGGCGAAGATGCCGATGAGATAGAGCGCGATGATGATCCAGCCGGCGACGACCGCCACCTTGTTGCGCTTGAACCGCTGCCAGATGAGCGTCCACTGGCCGGCCGCCGCGATGGACTGCGCCTTGCCCGAGGTCTTGAGCGGCGTGACGGCGGGGCCGGTCTCGGGCGCGGCATCGATGAAGGTGTGCGCAGCCATCAGGTGAACCTTATGCGCGGGTCGAGGAGCGCCAGCAGCAGGTCGGAGACCAGCATACCGATGAGGGTGAGGACGCCCATCAGGAGGATGAAGCTGCCGGCGAGGTACATGTCCTGGCTGACGAGGGCGCGCAGCAGCAGCGGCCCGGCGGTCGGCAGGTTGAGGACGATGGCGGTGATGGTCACCCCGGAGATGAGCTCGGGCAGCACCCAGCCGATGGCGGAAACGAAGGGGTTGAGGGCGATCCGGACCGGATATTTGATCACCGCCCGGTATTCCGGCAGGCCCTTGGCCTTGGCGGTGATGACATAGGGCTTGTTGAGCTCGTCGGTGAGGTTGGCGCGCAGGATCCGTATGAGCGCGGCAGTGCCCGCCGTGCCGATGACGATGATCGGAATCCAGAGGTGCGCGAGAAGATCGACGAACTTGGCCCATGACCAGGGCTGGTCGATGAACTCGGGCGACTGCAACCCGCCGACGCTCATGCCCAGGTACCGGTAGGCGACATACATCAGCGTCAGCGCCAGGATGAAATTGGGGATGGCAAAGCCGATGAAGCCGATGAAGGTGAAGACGTGGTCGCCCAGCGAATGGCGGCGCATGGCCGAGTAGATGCCGATGGGCAGCGCCACGGCCCAAACGAAGAGGAGCGAGGCGACGGACAGCGCCAGCGTCGAGCCCATGCGCTCCCAGATGAGGTCGGCGACCGGCCGGTTCCACTCGAACGAATAGCCGAAATCTCCCCGCAACAGGATGCCGCTGATCCACTTCCAGTATTGCAGCCACACCGGATCGGCGAGCCCGTAGACCTCGCGCAGGCGCGCGACCTGGGCCGGATCGACGTTCTCGCCGCTCTCGGTCATGCGCGAGATCATCGAGGTGAGGTAGTCGCCCGGCGGCAGCTGGATGATGAGGAAGGCGATGATCGACATGCCGAAAAGCGTCGGCACCATGTAGATCAGGCGTTTGACGACGTAGCGGCCCATCGTCCCCTCCCCTCCTTGCGCCGTCAGGCCCAGGCGATATGCGCGACCTCGAGGAGGTCAATGCCCGGCACCTCGACGACGACGCGTCCATCGGCGACCTCCGCCTTCGCCTCCCTGTCGGCGACCAGCAGGCGCGCGCCGGCGAACCGCTTGCCCTCGGGGACAGCGATGCTGACGGTCTGCCGGCCGACGGGGAACACCTCCCGGATCGGGCCCTTCATCATCATCGGATTGGTGAGATTGAAGAGGATGACGGCATCACCGTCCCGACCCCTGCGCCAGGCGACGTCCAGCACCGACTTGCCCGCGACCTCGACAGCGGACGGCCTGGCGAGCGCCCAGCGCACCGCATTCTCCATGAGGCGCTGGTGGTCGGCGGCGAGCACGTCCTTGAAGATCGCGCCGATGTTCCAGGGGATGTAAACGGTGCGCCCGCCGCCCGTATGCTCGCGCGCGATGACCGCGGCGGCCGTCGGTTCGCCGCGCACATAGACCTCTTCCATCGGCAGGTCCGGAAAATCCGGCACGTAGAGGAAGGGCGTGGCGGCATCACCCGCCGCCTCGACCCCGATGAGGCGCGTGCCGCCGATGATGCGGGCGGCCCCGCCGAAGCCGGCATTGATCGGATGGTCGCCGTCGAGGGCGACATAGGTGTTCTTGACCGGTCCGCGCACCGGCGCGGCGAGGCGAGCGCCGAGGAGTTCGCCGAGCCCGAGGCCGTTGCGCGGCTCGTTGTCTTCAGTCCGCGTCGCGGTCTCGCCGGCAACGACGAGGCTGCCGCCGCGCGCCACATAGTCGGAGAGCATGCGGCACTGCGCGTCCGACAGGCACGGCGCGTTGGCGACGACGATGACCTTGAACGTGTCGAGCATATCGGCGGTCATCGCCTGGTCGGAGACAAGCTCGAACGGCAGCTTTGCTTCGATCAGCGCACGGTAGAAACCGAGATCGTCGGCCTCGGCCTTGTGGCGGGTCTCGTAGCCGTGGTGGCGCAGGGTCGTCGCCGGATCGAGGAGCGCGATCTCGGCGGTGGGGACTGTCGCGTTCAGCACCGGCTCCAGCGCGGCATGAAGGGCGAACGCGTCGGCCACCGGCTCGACCCAGCGCTCGTCCGGCACGACGCCGTTGAACTTGGTGAACCAGGGCAGCATGCCGTGGGCGGCGCCGTTGGTGATCCAGGCCTCGATCTCGGGCCCGGTCGTGACCGAATCCTTCCAGCGGTGCTCTTCCTCGGGACCGATCGAGGTGATGAGGATGGCCGGCCGCTCGCGGAAGGTGGCGCGCATACGCTTGCCGTTGCGGCCCGACATCCAGATGGACTCGGTTCCACGCCGGCCCTGATCGTCGACGACGAGGAAGGGACAATGCTTCTCGATGAGGGAAAGATCGAACTCGGTGAGCGAGACGCTGCCCATGTTGGGAATGAAGCTGGCGTGGGGCTTCACCGCCTTGACCACCTCGTCCCACTCGACGACGAGCTTGCTGAGGACCTGCCGGCGCCAGGCCGACCAGGCGAGCCAGGCGGGATCCTCGGCATCTGAAACCAGCGGCAGGTCGAACCCGGAGGCGGCCTTGAAGCGCGTGCGGCAGCTGTCGCAATAGCACACGCCATGGCCCTGCCAGCGGTTGGCGAAGATGGCGTCGATATCGTAGTCGCGCGCGATCTCCTCGAGCACCTGCGGCATGAACTTCTGGTTGTAGTCGCCATAGGCGCAGGTGACCCAGACCTCGGGGAAGGCCCAGTGGCGGCGCTTGTTGCCCTCCTTGTCGACGGCGATCCATTCGGGGTGCGCGTCGGCCGCATCCTGGTGGATGGCGTGCGGATCGACGCGGGCCATGACGTGCATGCCGAGCCGCCGCGCGCCATCGACCAGCGTGCCGAAGGGGTCCGTGTCGCCGATGAATTTCGAGACGTAGTGGTACTGAACCTTGCTCGGGTAGTAGGCGATGTAGCCGCCGGCGCTGAGGCAGGCGGCGTTCGATTTGGTCCGCTTGAAGACGTCGATCCAGAAGGCCGGATCGAACTTGACCGGATCGTCCTCGGCAAGGGTGAGCTGGGTCCAGCGGGTGGCCGACTTGTACCAGTCGGCGGTCCTGAGGTTGGTGGCGCGCTCCGCCTTTGCGTCGAGCATTTCGGTCTCCGGATCGGGAAGGGAAAGAAGCCGCCGGCCGCAAGGCCGGCGGCCAGTCGGGGTCAAGCCTTGAAGAACTGCTCGGGGCGGGTCGGCGCAGGCGTCGGCCAGCCGAACGAATTGGGCATGGTCTTGGTGACGTTGACCATGTCGTTCTTGACGATGCCGTAGCCGTCGGCCGGCAGGCTGACGCCAAAGACCAGGAACTGGTCGGCCGCAGCCTCGAGAAGCTGCGCCATCTTGGCGTTCTGCTGCTCGGGATCGGCGGTGCCGAGCAGATCGCGATAGAGATCCTGCTGCGCCTTGATCTCGGCCGGCGGCTCGATGGCCTGCTCGTTGTCGGGCTCGGAATAGTAGAGGCTCCAGCCGGGCGCATAGAGGCAGTTGCTGTTGAACGGCACGAAATAGCGCGCGTCGAGCATGGCGGCGATGCCGCTGTTGGCGCCGAACTGGTGGCAGGTGGCGTCGAATTCGCGCCCGTTGCGCACGCGCGTCTCCCAGAGCGAACGGTCCATCGAGCGCACCTGCGCGTCGATGCCGACCGCCTGGAACATCGGCACGACGAGCTGCATCATGTCGATGAAGGTGGTGCGGGTCTGGTCGAGCTCGAAGATGATGGTGAGGCGCCGCCCTTCCGCATCGAGCCGGTAGCCCTCCCCGTCCTTCTCGGGCACCAGGGTGTCGAGGAGGGCGTTGGCGGCGTCCGGATCGTATTCGGTGTGCTGGGTGGCGAGCCGCTCGTTGTAGAGCGGATCGCCGGGGCGGATGCAGGCCTGCGCCGGCGCGCCCTGCCCGACGAACACCGCATCGATCAGCGCCTGCCGGTCGACGGCGACCGAGAGCGCCTGGCGGAAATCGCGGGTGTTGAACAGAGCGTTCTTGGTGGCGTCCGTGTGGTTGAGGTTGAGCTGGAAGACCATGACGTTGGCCGCCGTCTCGGTCAGCGTATAGAAGCCGAAATTGCCGCTCTCCTGCCCGTCGAACAGCACCGGCTTGTTGGCCGGGGTACAGATGTACTGGTCCATCATGTCGATCTCGCCCTGCAGGGTCTTCAGGAGCAGGACCTCGGGATCGGCGACCATCTGGTAGACGACGCGGTCGAAATACGGCAGCTGGGTGCCTTGCGTATCGACCTTGAAGTAGTAGGGATTGCGCACGGCAATCGCCTGCTCGGTGTTCTCGCCGGGCGCCGACTGCCACATCCAGGCCATCAGGGTCGGGCGGCGCGAGTTCTGGAAGAAGACGTTGTCGTCATCGAGCCCGTTCTCGCGCTGGAAGAGCGCGATCCAGCTCTCGAGCCCGGCCTCGCGGGCGAGCGCATCGGCATCCGGATTGTACTTCTTGTGGAAGCGCTCGAGATAGTGGCGCGGGGCCTGCGTCAGGTGATCCTGGCGCGCCCAGGCGAGCTGGTGGATGAAGAAGCCGTTGGGCGCGGCGAACTTGACCTTGAAGGTCACGTCGTCGATCACCTCGAGCTCGGCGACCTTCCCGTCGGCCCACCACCAGGAAAAGCCGCCCATGGAGACATCTTCGTTGAGGTAGATGTCCTCGTACCAGAACTGGACGTCGGCCGTGGTATAGGGCGCGCCATCCGACCACTTCATGCCGGGCCGCAGGTGGAAGGTGTACTCGGTGGCGTCGGCGTTGACCTCGTAGCTCTCGGCGACGTTGGGCGTCAGCCCCGACCAGTCGGGCGTGTAGCGCACTAGCGGCTCATAGCCCTGGTAGCGCACGACCATCGAGAGCGAGCCGCCCCCGACGAGGGCGTGCCGCCAGTCGCCGCCCTGCTGGCCGGCCCGCTCGGTCGGCGTGATGACGAGCGGCACCTGCGGCAGCCGCTCGGCGACCGGCGGCAGCGCGCCGCCGTCGACCTGCGACTGCAGGAACGCGGATTCCTTGTAGTCCTGGGCACGAGAAAAGCCCGGCAAAGCCAGCGCGCCCGCGAAAGCGGACGAGGCCGCCACGAACGTCCGGCGATTCATTTTGACCATGATGATGTCCCTCCTCGGGCTACGCGGCTTACGCCGTCTGTTAGCCGACAGAAAGCTTGCATCTCAATTTTGTTAGGTAAAGCGTTATGTCGCACTAACAGGGCAGTTTTGTCAGGCAATCACCTTAGAACCACCCTTTATGGGTCCTTGTCCGGCATGGGATCCTTGCTCAAAAAATGCCGGTGTCCTAACGTGTTATGTTGAGTTATGTTGCGGGTGAACGAGTCGCCGAGAACCGGACAGGATATGCCCCGCGTCACCCTCGCCACCATCGCCCGCACGTCGGGCCTGTCGAAGTTCGCCGTCTCGCGGGCCCTCTCGGGCAAGAGCGGGGTCAGCGAGGAGACGCGCCGCCGGGTCACGGCCATCGCCGAGGAGCTGGGCTATGTGCGCGCCGCCCCGCAGGTGCCGGCGACCACCATGATCGGGCTCGTCTTCCACGACATGGATCTCGTCAACAGCGAGCTGCAGGTGCTGATCCAGAGCGGCGTGCAGGCCGAGGCGCAGCGGCTGGGCTACGGGGTCGCGGTGCGTTGGACGCACGTGGCCGACGAGATCGAGGAGCATGTGCGCCAGACGGCCGGCGCCATTCTCGTCGGCCCGCACGAGCGGGCGGCGCTCGACCGGGCCTATGCGACGGGCAAGCCGCTGGTACGCAGCGGCTGGCTGATGCCCCTCGAGCAGGTCGACCAGGTCTCGGGCACCGACCACGAGGCGGGCTCGGCGGTCGCCGACTACCTCCTCGCGCTCGGGCACCGCTCCATCCTCTACGTGCACGGCATGCCCGGCTATCGCGGGCGCATGGAGCGGCTTTACGGGCTGCGCGAGGTGGTGGAGCGGCGCGAGGACGTGACCTTCACCGAAGTACGGTTCGACGCCGACACCCGCTTTACCGAAGCGCTGCTGGCGCTGAAGGCCGGCGGCGTCAACCCGACAGCGTTCTTCTGCGCCCATGACGGCCTGGCCGTCACCGTCATCTCCGAGCTGCTGCGCCTCGGCTACTCGATCCCGCAGGACGCCTCGGTGATCGGCTTCGGGGACTATTCGAGCGCCGTGCAGATTTCGCCGGCGCTGACGACGGTCAGGGTCCATGGCCGCCAGCATGGCGCCGCATGCGTGCGCCTCATCGACGATCGTCTCAGCAGCCGCGTCCCGGCCGAGATCGCGGTGCGCGTGCAGATCGCCGGCCACATCATCGAGCGCGATTCGTGCGGGCCCGCGCCGGGCTGAGGCATCCTCCGCGGCCGGCATCCGTTAACGAAGCGGAAGAACCGAGGACCTACACTCCCCGGACGCGTTCTAGCGCACTCTTTGCGCATACCTCGCGCTCCTCCCGCGGCGACCGGAACTGCAGTTGAAATGTTCTCTCTGCCGGGACTTTGTCGCCGCGCAAATGTCTGATATAAGTACTAATCTGGATAGATTTGTGCCGCAAAAGTATGACGGCGACGAAAACGCACCGGAGGGCGCCTAACGACACCTAACGAAACAGGTGTCTAGCTCTCCCGAGCTAATGCGATTGGGATGTTGGAGAAGATATACAAAGCAACAAGCCCGGATAACTGGTGCCATCTCTGCGCCAGCACGGACTGGAGTGTGTGCACGATTGCACGCTTCGCCAAGCATACCGACCTCGGCCTGCACTGGCGCAAGCGCCAGGAGCCGGAAGGGGAGATTCTCCTCGCCTATGGCGACAAGCCCGATTTCGTCGCCTATGTGCTCTCGGGCGTGGTGCGCATCGTCAAGATCCTGTCGAACGGACGCGAGGAGGTGGTCGACCTCCTCTATCCCGGCGACTTCCTCGGCGCCCCGCTCCACCTTCCCTCCGATTTCGCCTTCGAGGCGGCAACCGACGTCGAGCTGCTGGCGATGGACGCCGGCGACTTCGAAGCCGCCACGGCCAAGAGCCGGGAACTGCAGACCGCCTTCATCCGGTTGCGCGAGCGCGAGGTGAGCCTGGCGCGCCAGCGCATCCTGCTCTTTGCCGCCCAGCGCACCCTCGAGCGCGTGGCGATCTACCTTTCCATACGCCACCACCGGCGCGCCCGCCTGATGAACCAGCGCGTGCAGGACCGCGCCATCATCTCCCTTATGGGACGCAAGGACCTGGCGAGTTATCTCGGCACCACCATCGAGACGGTGAGCCGGCACCTCCACCACCTGTCGCGCATCGGCGTCATCCGCATCGTCGACAACCGCCGCTTCGAGATCCTCGATCCCGACCGGCTGCTGCACATCTCGGGCGTTTCGCGCGACGACATCCGCATGTTCTGGCAGGGCTGCGGGCGGCTGGTCGAGATCCGCAACGGAGTCGCGGCGCTGCGCCAGTAGCGGCGAAACTTCCGGCGAACTTTCCCGACCCTCGGCACGTTGCAACAAGGCTTGCGAGACGAGGTGCCCGAATGGCCGAGCGTTTGCTGAACATCATCGGCGCTGCCTCCAGCGCCGGCGCCTACGCGCCCGGCCAGGAGCAGGCCCCCGCGGCCTTCCGGCGGCATGGGCTCAAGGAGGCGCTGGCGGCGCGAGGCCGATCCGTCAGGGATCATGGCGATGTCGCGTCGTTCCGCTGGCGCCCGGACCTCACGCGTCCGCAAGCCATGAACCGAGAGGCGGTGCAACAAGCCGCCGAGCTCGTCGCAGCCCATGTGGCAAGCACGATCGCCGCAGGGGAGGACGTGCTGGTCCTCGGCGGCGATTGCACGGTGGAGCTCGGGACGGTCGCCGGAGCGAACGCGGCGGGCGCGCGGGTCGGGCTCGTCTACATGGACTTCGACGCCGATCTCAACGCGCCGGGCACCAGCGACGGCGCCCTGGACTGGACCGGCGTCGCCCACCTGCTCGCGTTACCCGAGGCGATACGGCCGTTCATCTCGAGGCGCACATGCACGTTCGCCTGCGCATCTGTGCCGCCGGTGACGCCATCGACCGCGTAGAGCACCAGGTGCGGATCCTGCCCGACGCCCTGCTTGATGGCGTTGAAGATCGCGTCGACCGAGCCCATGCCGTCGAAGGTGACCTCGGACTCCTCGCCGTCGATCGAGAGCGTCATCACGCAGCGGTGGACGCCGCTGGTCTTGGAGACGACCTCCATATCGACGAGCTTGATGCGGTCGTCGATCGAGCCGACCTCGTCGTCGACAAGCGCGATGATGTCGGCGTCGTAGATGTGCTTCTTGCGGTCGGCCAGGTCCTTGAAGCGCACGAATGCCTCCTGGAAGGCATTGTCGCCAAGCTCGTAGCCCAGTTCCTTCAACTTGTCCTTGAAGGCGGCGCGTCCCGAGTGCTTGCCCATGACCAGCGTCGTCGCCTTGATGCCGACGCTCTCGGGGGTCATGATCTCGTAGGTTTCGGCGTTCTTGAGCATCCCGTCCTGGTGGATGCCGCTTTCGTGGGCGAAGGCGTTCTTGCCGACGATCGCCTTGTTGTACTGCACCGGGAAGTTGGACGCGGCCGATACGATCCGGCTCGCCCGCGACAGGTGCGTCGTTTCGACATTGGTGTAGTAGGGCATCGCGTCGCCGCGGGTGCGCAGCGCCATGACGACTTCCTCGAGCGCCGCGTTGCCGGCCCGCTCGCCGAGCCCGTTGATGGTGCACTCCACCTGCCGCGCACCGCCGACGACGCCCGCCAGCGAGTTGGCGACGGCCATGCCGAGGTCGTCGTGGCAATGCACCGAGAAGATCACCTTGTCCGCCCCCGGCACCTTCTCGATGATGGTGCGGAACATGGCGGTGTATTCCTCGGGCACCGCATAGCCGACGGTATCGGGCAGGTTGATGGTCGTCGCGCCCGCCTTGATCGCCGTCTCGACGCACCGCATCAGGTATTCGATGGGTGTGCGGGTCGCGTCCATCGCGCTCCATTCGACGTCGTCGATGAGGTTGCGCGCCTGGGTGACCGTCTTCTGGATGATCTCGATCACCTCGTCCCCGGTCTTCCTCATCTGGTGCGCCAGATGGATGGGCGAGGTCGACACGAACGTATGGATGCGCCCGCGCCTGGCGTGCCGCACCGCCTCGCCCGCCCGGTCGATATCGGCCGGAATGGCGCGGGCGAGCCCGGCGATCGTCGAATTCTTGACCTGCTTGGCGACGGCCGTGACCGCCTCGAAATCGCCGACCGAGGCGATGGGGAAGCCCGCCTCGATGATGTCGACGCCCATCTCGTCGAGGAGTTCGGCCACCTGCAGCTTTTCTTCCAGCGTCATCGTCGCGCCGGGCGATTGCTCGCCGTCGCGCAGCGTCGTGTCGAAGATGTAGACGCGTTCCTTGTTGGAGTTGTCGGCAGAAATGGTCATCTTTCTCGTCCTATCGGTGGGCCCGAGCCTGGTTTGGTTTGTCGCGTTTTCGAACCGGAAAAAGTGGTGTCCACATTTCCCGAAAACGCCCAAGGCCCCGTCGGCCACGCATTTTCGTGTCTCGGTTGATTTTTGCGTATCCCCTGACGACCCGCTCGCTTGCCGAGCTGCCGGTGATCAGGGGCTGATAAGAAGGAGAAGGAGCGCCGGAAGCAGCAGCAGGCCGGCAGCAAGAAGCACCCGGGCCTCGAAAGCCTGGCGTTGCTGGGCGGCAATGGCAATGGCGCGCTTGCGCTGCATGGCGAAAATCCGTTTGGCCGCACAATGATCGAGAACGCCCGCCCGTGCAAGCCCTTGCACGACACATGCGTCAAAAAACCGGGGACCGGAGCGTCCGGAGTACCGGCGCCGCTCGGCTGCGCCTCAAAGGTTGAGCTCCCGTTCTGAAATTCAATCAGAACGGGAGCTCAGCACCTGCGTCTTTACGCCGCTAAAACTCGAACGAGGCGGACACCTTGAACGTGCGCGGCGCTCCGGCGGCGAGGAAGCCGCGGGCGGAAGACGCCCAGTAGTTCTCGTCAAAGACGTTCTCGATATTGGCCCTCAGCTCCACGGGGTTGCCGTAGGGGCCCTCGAACTCGTAGCGCATGCCGACATCGACGCGCTTCCAGTCGTCCACTTTCTGAGTATTCGCCTGATCGTAGTAGGTGCTGCCGCTATAGATCAGCCGGCCGGTGAGGGTCAGTCCTTCCGCAATCCAGGGCAGGTCGTATTCGCCGTAAAGATTGAAGGCCACGTCCGGAACACCCGTCACGTCGTTGCCGTCGAACACCCCACCCGACGTCTTGGCCAACTGGGCGTCCATGAAGGTCACGCCACCCAGCAAACGCAGCCCTTCGATCGGTTCGCCGAAGACGGACAACTCGACGCCACGGTTGACCTGGAGGCCATTGAGGCCGAACGCTCCGCCCGGAGCAGTGAAACCGTTCGGCTGTTCGATTTCGAACAGGGCTGCCGTCAGTCCGATGGTTCCGGTGTCGTACTTGACCCCGATTTCCCGCTGCCGGCTCACGACGGGCGGGAGCATCTCGCCGCTATTGGTCGCGGCAGCCGGCGCGGTGGGACCCTCGGTCAGCGCCTCGACGTAGTTGCCGTAGACGGACAGATTGTCGGTGAGTCGCACCATCGCGGCGATAGCAGGACTGAACCGGCCATCCTCATAGAGGTAGTTGCTTACCCCGATCGGACCACGATCCGGCCGCGTGTTGAAGCCTTCGGATCGGATATGCTGGTAGCGCCCTCCTAGCGTCAGCTGGAAGCGGTCATCAGCAAACGAAAGCGTATCGCTGACCGCAACGCTGGTGGCCAGGAGGTCTGCGAACAGCGGCAGATCGCTTGAGCGCGGGAATGCGCTCGTGTCGACCGATCCATCGGGTAGATAGACCGGCGAGTAGATATTGGTCGGGTAAGGCGCGGGAAGCCGTATGGAAGCCGGTGCAAACCCGCCGCGATAATTCTCGTTGAGCGCCCGAGACGCCGAGACGTTGAACTGGTGGCCGATCGGACCCGTATCGAATTCCGTGCGAAGGCCGACCTCGCCGGAGAACCCCTGGATCTGCTGCGGCTGAATGGCCAGTGTGGCGACCGCGTCGCCGTTCGCATCGATGATCTGATGCGAGGCGGTCAGGAAATCCTCGCGGTAGCGGCTTGCGCCGCCGGCGGCAAAGATGGTCGTGTTCGGCAGAACGTCGAATTCGATCCGGCCCGCAGCCATGTTGTAGGTGCTGTCGTGATATTCGAACGGATTCGCCAGGTTCGTCCGGCCGTTGGGGGCGCTTGGAATAGGCACCCCGGCAGCCGCCGAGTTGAAGAGGGACGTGGGCGCATTGATGTTCTGAGTGGAGTGGTTGAGGTCGAAAGACGCGCGCACGCGTTCGCCACGATAATCCACGCCGAGGGACGCGACGCCGACTTCGGCCTGGTTGTGATCGAAAGGCGTGTCGCCATTGCGGTAAGACCCGTTGACGCGAATGCCCCACTCGTTGTCGGTGCCGAACCGGCGGCCGAAATCGAGATGCGACCAGATCTGCGCATCGCTGGAATAGGTGGTGGTAAGACGAGTCAGCGGCTCGTCTGTCGCCCGCTTGGGGACGAGGTTGACCGTGCCGCCGACCCGGCCTACGCCGCCGTTCAGCAGCGCGGTTGGCCCTTTCAGAATTTCGACCCGCTCGATTCCCTCGAGAAAGCTGCGCCGCGGATTGGCTATGTAGAACAGGCCGTCGAAGGCGGTATCGAGATTGGTGACCGAGAACCCGCGGATGAAGAAAGCGTCCCGCTCGCTGAAGGCAGGCGCGTCGTTCCGCACGGACGGGTCGTTCAGGACGACTTCGCCGATGGATTTCGCCTGCTGGTTGCGGATCAGCGCCTCGGTGTATCCAGTGACGCTGAAGGGCGCCTCGAGGATGGAGCGGTTGCCGAGAACGCCCAGCCGGGTGCCGAATGCAACCTGGCCTCCCGCATAGGCAGGCATCGGCTGGCCGATGGTGCCGGTCGAGGGAGCCTGTTCCACGGACCCGGCCTGCACCTGGAGCCTCTCGAGCAGCGTCACGCCCGAGGGCACAAGGATGCTCCCGTTCTGGGCCGTCTCCTGGCCCAGAACGGGACCTGACATTAACGCGAGCAGCGACACGCCTGCAAGGGCCGCACGCCCGCCGACACGATAGAACAATGGCATTCCTCAGCCCCCAAAATGCTAATCGTCCGGCGTATCTCTCAAACTTGACAATTAGAGTCAACTCTAGTTCAAGGCACTCATTGGCGCAGGTTGCGGCTCACACCGCGTGCGTCCATCCACGAAGGAGTTGGACCGTTGTTTGTTCGGAGAAACGTCGGCATTTCTGCGTTCTGCGTCATGCTCGCTACCGCACCAACGACGGCGGCGTTTGCCCAGGAATCTGCGGACGTTCTCGAGCGCATGGTGGCCGGAAGCCACGAGGTCGTTGCGCAGGCGGCACAAGGAAGCGAGTCGCTGGGCGAGGCCCTGCAGATCGCGCAGGCGCCACAGGGCGCCCCTGCCATCACGCTGCCGAACGGCGCGTCTTCGATCACCGAGACCTTCAACGACTGGACAGTCAACTGCGCGGTTCAGAACGATCGGAAGATCTGCGCGACGAGTCAGGCCCAGGGCAACAGGCAGACGGGTCAGCAGGTTTTCGCAATAGAGCTCTATGCGTCCCAGGACGGCGCCAGCAACGGCATCCTCATCCTGCCGTTCGGCCTGGATATCCAGACGCCTGTTGCCCTGAGGGTGGGCGAACAGGCCTTGGGGTCGGGAGCGGAGTTTACGACCTGCATGCCTGGGGGATGCATCGTTCCCATCGCCTTCCCGCAGGCCGAACTCGATGTACTCAAGCGAGGAGCGACATTGACCGTGACCGCCAGAAGTGCGTCGGCCGGCAGCGAGCCCGCGGAATTCGTCGTCTCGCTCTCCGGCTTCACCGCTGCCATCGACCGCGTCGACCAACTCGCTCAATGATCATCGGTTGTCTCGATCGCGGGCAATGGCTGCGACGATGAGAGCCCAGACCCGCGCGAAAGCCTCTTGGCTGCGCGGATCAACCCATTCGGCCGCATGCGCCGGATCGTGAAACCGCGCGGTGGCATCGAGAACCGCGCGCGCGGTTCCTTCGATATCGGCGATATCGAACACCCCCGCTTCGACCCCGTCGGCCAGGATCCTCGCGATCTGGCCGCTGAGATTTTCGATATGCCTGTCGACCACTCCGCTCGCTTCGGTGAAGAGCTCGCGCGCCGTGGCAAAGAGCTCCGGATCGGCCGTCACCTTGCTGCGCTTGGATGTCATCAGCGCTTCGACCCAATGCCGAAGCCGCTCCTTGGGAGGTTCGTTGTTGGTAACGATGGCTTCGAGCGGATCGGAGGTGCGCTTCAGCCACCGCTCGACAACGGCATCGCGCAGTTCCGCTTTGCTGGAGAAGTGCTTGTAGACGCTGCCGTGACTCACCCCAAGAGCCCGCGCCACATCGACAACCGTCGCCTTCGATGGACCAAAGCGGCGGAGCACTTGCTCCGCCGCATCGAGAATGCTTTCCCGCGTCAGTGGGTTGGCCATCTCACCCCGTTTCAGATTCGCTCGCTGTCGAGCATTAGCATCTGTTGGGGAGCATATCGACCACCCCTCGCCGCATCGGCGGGAACGAGCTCAGTCAATGCGTCGAGGTCAGCCTCGTCGAGCGCGACGTCGAGGGCTCCGAGCGCCTCCTCCAGCCGGTTGCGGCTGCGGGCGCCGATGACGGGCACGATATCGTCGCCCTGCGCCAGTACCCAGGCAATCGCCAGTTGGGCAACGCTGACGCCCTTCTGCCGGGCGAAGTCGCGCAGCCGTTCCACCAGCGCCAGGTTGTGATCGACGTTCTCCTCGGCAAACCGAGGGCTGTGGGCGCGGAAGTCTCCCTGCTGCACCGCATCCTTGCGCCAATGCCCGCCGATCAGCCCGCGCGCCAGGACGCCATAGGCGGTGATGCCGATGCCGAGCTCCCGGCAGGTCGGCAGGATTGCAGCTTCGAGGCCGCGCGTGATCAGCGAGTACTCGATCTGCAGGTCGGCGATCGGGTGGACGGCGGCGGCGCGGCGGATCGTCTCCGGGCCGACTTCCGAAAGCCCGATGTGCCGCACGTACCCGGCTTTGACGAGGTCGGCGATCGCGCCGATCGTATCCTCGATCGGGACATTGGGGTCGAGCCTTGCCGGCCGGTAGATGTCGACATAATCGGTTCCGAGGCGCTTGAGCGTATAGGCCAGCGCCACTTTGACCGCCTGCGGACGCGCATCGAAGCCCAGCCAGGCCATGTCCGGCCCCATCAGGGCTCCGAACTTGACGCTGAGGATGGCCTTGTCGCGCCGCCCGCCGGCGAGCGCTTCGGCAACGAGCATCTCGTTATGGCCCATGCCATAGAAGTCGCCGGTATCGATGAGGGTCACGCGCGCATCGAGCGCGGCGTGAATTGTGGCAATGCTCTCGCCTCTGTCGGCAGGTCCGTAGACGTGCGACATGCCCATGCAGCCAAGGCCGAGCGCCGATGTGGTGGGTCCTGTATTTCCAAGCGTACGCGTATCCATGATGGTTCTCCGTGTCAGGAGACCCACATGTGCGGTGCACAGTAACAGATTTCAATATCTGTTACTCGATATTCGTTAATCGCCGAGATCGAGCACGCCCTCGCCCACCATCACGGCCCGCCCGCCGATGGCGGCGTGCACCAGCGCGTCGTCTTCCTTGCGCAGCTGCATGGTGATGCGGCAGGGGCGCCCTATCTCGTGGCCCTGGCGCAGCACGTAGTCGCCCTGTCCGGTGGAGAGGTCGGCCTTCTCGGCGAGAAGCCCGATGAGCGCGGCCGCCGCCGAGCCCGTGCCCGGGTCTTCCAGGTAGCCGGGCGTGAGCTTGCGCGCCGCGAAGTCGTTGTCGGGCTCGTCCGGCGTCTGCGTGAAGACATAGGCCGAGTGCCGCCCGAGCGGGAAGGCGTGCCGCCAGTGCCCCTCGTTGAGGACGATGCGCTTCAATGCGCCTGCGTCGCGCACCGGCACGAGATAGAAGAGATTGCCGGCCGAGAACACATCGGGATGGTAGACGCCGCAACCGATTTCCTCGGTGTCCAGCCCGAGTGCCAGGGCGACATCACGCACTTCCGGCGCTTTGCCGGCGCGCTCGGGCAGTTGCGGCAGCGTGAACCTCGCCTCGCCGGTCCGCTTGTCGATGCGCTCGACGAGGGCTGTGACCAGCCCCACCCTTTCCTCCAGCCGCACGGCGCTCGAGCGGTGCTCGAGCCCGAGCACCACCGCCGCCCCGATCGTCGGATGCCCCGCGAAAGGCAATTCGGTGTGGGGCGTGAAGATGCGAAGCCCGGCCGTGTTCCGCGCGTTCTGCGGTCGCCGCAGGAACACGGTCTCGGATAGGTTGAACTCGTTGGCGATGGCCTGCATCTCGTCGTCGAGCAGGTGATCGGCCTCCGGCACCACCGCCAGCGGATTGCCGGAAAGGCGCTTGTCCGTGAAGACATCGAGCAGCTGATAGCCGACCTTCATCGCCCGCGACATGGCACTCACCCCGGCGGCAGGGCGAGTTCGGCCGGGTCGCGTCCGAGATGCCGGCAGATCGCCTCGACCACAACATTGTGGTCCTCCCGCCCCGGCAGGCCCGAGATCGTCACGCACCCGACGATCCCCGCCCCGTCGACCCGCAGCGGAAAGCCGCCGCCGGCGAGCACGTAATCGGCCGGATCGACGCCGAACGCTGCCGGCAGCAACGGTTCGTTGCCGCGCTCGAGCAGCATGCGGTAGCTCGCCTTATGGAAGCGCCTGACGACGTTGATCTTGCGCCGCACCCACTCGGAATTGTCGGCGCTGGTGCCGGGCGTGGCGGTAAAGAACAGCTGCCTGTCCCAGGTGCGCACGTCGCAGACGAGTGAAAGCCCCTCGGCCACCGCGCGCTCGCGCACCCTGCCCCCGACGTCGAAGGCGACATGTTCGTCGAGAGCCGGCAGCACGAGCGCCAGCTCCTGTTGCTTGATGAGGGCAATGTCGTCGGAGGTGGCCATGGAGGAAATCGCGAATCTGTGATGATCGCCAGCCTAGCATCAAGCCAGCACCGCACGATGACTATTCGGCAGCCGCGACCTCCCCGTGCTTGGCCCGTTCGATGCGCTTTTCCTGCTCCAGATAGGCGAGCGCATCCTGCGTCTTGAACATCTCGAAATCGTCTTCGTCGTGGTCGGTGACGGGCGTCATCGCCTTGTCCATGTAGGCGTGCTTGTTCGGGTCCTTCTCGACCTTGCGTTGCCTCATCGCGAAGCGCAGGTAAAGCGCCGCCCAGCGCGAGAGCTTCCAGCCGAGCTCGGCGTAATATTTGGGATAGAAGAGCCAGGCCGGCTCGATCTTCATGCCGTGGCGCCGGTTGAGCCGCGCCTTGCGGCGTATCCAGCCGACCTCGAGCGGATGCACGCCCTCGATCTTCAGGGCCCCCATGAACCAGACGCAGAGCAGCAGCACATTGGCGGTCGAGATGCCCGAGATCGCCGCCCGCCGCATGATCCGCTCGACATGGTCGAGGCTGTAGTAGCGGTCCCAAGCCTTCCGGTAGACCTCTTCGTAGTCTTCGCGCGCCATCAGCGCGTGGCCAGTGGTGTAATGGTTGAGGTCGTACTTGTTGAGGTCCGGATCCATGCCAACCCCGGCGCGGAAGAGCCTCTGGTGGTCCTCAGATCCCGGCAGGGGCGTGAGGAAGAAGAACTCCAGGATATCGACGGGCAGTTCCTCCTTGACCACGTCGATATCGTGCATGATCCGCTCGGGCGTGTCGGTCGGGAAGCCGAGGATGTAGCCGGCATAGGTGATGACGTGCCATTGCTTCCAGGCGAGCAGCATGCGCCGGTATTCGGTGATCTTGTTCTGCCGCTTCTTGGCGTCCTTGAGGTTGGCCGGGTTGACGTTCTCGAGCCCGATGAACACGCGCTTGACCCCGGCCCGCGCGCATTTCTCGATGAAGTTCGGTATCCTGTGGCAGAGCGTGTCGACCTGGATGATGAAGTTGAACTTCAGCCCCTCGACCTCGCGCATGTGGATGAGCCGGTCCATGATCGGCTCCCAGTCCTTGTTGCGCGCGAAATTGTCGTCGGTGATGAAGAAACGGCTGACGCCCTGCGAGAGATTGAGACGCACGATCTTCTCGATGTCGTCGGGCGAGCGCCGTCGGGACTTCCTGCCCTGCACGTTGATGATGGTGCAGAACGAGCACTGATAGGGGCAGCCGCGTCCGGCATCGAAGCTCGTCAGGTTATAGGCGGTGCGCGCCACGTGCCCCGCCGGCACGAAGGGCACCGGGGCCTCCTCGATGCCCGGCAGGTCGTTCATGTAGTTGTAGAGCGGCTTCAGCCGGTCGCTTGCGGCATCCCGCACCACCTCCTCCAGCCGCCCCTCCGCCTCGCCGGCAAAGAGGCTGATGCCCATCTCCTGGGCCTGATGGAAATCCCTGTCCTCCCCGCCCAACATCGAGATGACGCCCGAGACATGAAAGCCGCCGATGGCGACCTCGATGCCCCTCGCCCGCAGGGGCCGCGCGATATCGATCGCCCGGGGGAACTGGTTGGACTGCACCCCGATCAACATCACGAGACCTGCATCCGCCGCTTCGATCCGCGCCGCGATGGCGCCGATGTCGACATCGGTATTGGTCTCGTCGAGCGCGGCGATGTCGAAGGTCCACTCCGCTCCCAGTACCTGACGCTCCGCCAGGTCCACCGCGAGGCCATAGACGCAGGCCAGAGAATTGGAGGGGATGGGCGACAGTTTCCAGGAAATGACGTAGCCGTCGTCATCGTAATGCGACGGCTTGACGAGGTATAGGCAGAAGGTATGCGCAGTCGTCGTCATGCCGCTTCTCCCCGATCGGCCATGGACTTCGGAACGCGGGCAAGACCCTACCGGGAATTGGCGGGGTTGGAAAGGCGCCGGTGCTGCGGCGGCACCCGGCTATGCTTGCCCGGCTTTCACCGCGCTGCACGCCCGGCGAGGAAGGGTCGCGCCGGCGGTTTCTCGGCCGTCTTGGCGACGAGGAAATCGAGGAAGGCGCGAAGCGCCGCCGGCTGGTGGCGATTGGCGGGAAAGACCGCGGTGATCATCCCGCCCTGGCGGCCGAACCCCGGCAGCACCTGCACCAGTTCGCCGGTCTCGATGTAGGGCGTCGTCACCGCCGCCGGCAACAGCGCGATGCCGAGGCCGTAGAGCGCGGCGCTGAGTTCGGCGTGCGGCCCCTGAACATTGATGCGTCCGGAAACGGTCACCTCCACCTGCCCCTTCGGACCGTCGAGAACCCAGGTCTCGCTGCCGCGGTCGGAGGTGAAGAGCACGAAGTCATGGGCGCCGGCCGCTTCCAGCCCATCGGGCATTCCCCGCCGCTCCACATAGCCGGGGCTGGCGACGAGGATCAGCGACGAGACGGCGAGCCTGCGGCTGAGATGGCTGGAATCCGGCTGCCGCCCGGCAAGGATGGCGATGTCGAGCCGCTCGGCCAGCGGATCGACGTGCTGGTCGACGAGCCGCAGCGAAATGCGCACCTTTTCATGACGTTCGAGGAACTCGGAGATCCATGGTATCAGCGACATGGTGCCGAAGTTGATGGGCGCCGCGACCCGCAGCAGCCCCGTCGGCTCGGCCCTGGCCGCCATCACCGCCTCGCCCGCCGCTCCGATCAGCCCCAGCCCTTCGGCGGTCGCCTCGTGGTAGGCGCGGCCGAGCTCGGTGAGCTCCACCCGCCGCGTCGTGCGGTAAAGGAGTTGCGCGCCGATTGCCGCCTCGAGCCGCGCAACGACCCGGCTGACAGTCGCGCGCGGCAGGCCGAGCTCGCGCGCTGCGGCGCTGAAGCTGCCGCTTTCGGCCACGCGATTGAAGACGGCGATGTCGTTGAGATCGATTCTTTGTTGCTCCACGCGCTGCAGTCTATTTCGATTGTCGGTGCTACCGGCACGATAGCCCGGTATGCGAGCCTGCGGCAAGGATCGCGCGGCCTCTCCGCGCGGCACCAGCCAAGGAGCAGCAAGATGAGCGAGAAACCTGAAACGTCACCCCCGGCCGGCATCCGCCGGCGCACCGTGCTGCAGGTGGGCGCGGCCGCCGCCTTCCTCGCTGCCGCAGGCCCCCTGCGGGCGCAGGAGGCGGAACAGCCGGTCGTCCTCATCACCGGCACCAGCTCCGGCTTCGGCCGGCTGATGGCGGAAGGCTTCGCCCGCCAGGGCGCGCGCGTCTTCGCCACCATGCGCGACGTCTCGGGTCGCAACGCCCCGGCTGCCGAGGAGCTGCGCGCGCTTGCCTCGGGCGAAAACCTCTCGATCGAGGTGATCGAGCTCGACGTGCTCAGCGATGAGTCGGTCACCGCCGCCATCGATGAGGCGATCGCCGGCGCCGGCCGCATCGATGTCCTCGTCAGCAATGCCGGCATCGTCGTGCCCGGGCCGATCGAGTTGCAGCCGCCGGGCCGGTTCCGGGCCAATATCGAGACCAACGCCTACGGCGCCATGCGCGTCATCAACGCCGTGGTCCCGCATATGCGCGAGGCAGGCCGGGGCACCATCATCCAGATGTCGAGCGCGCTGGGGCGGGCGATCGACCCGATGCTCGGCGGCTACTGCGCCTCCAAGCTCGTCGTCGAGGCCGCCTGCGACGCGCTGGGCTATGAGCTCGCCGCCTCCAATATCGAGGTGGCCGTGGTCCAGCCCGCCGGCGCCTATCCCACGCAGTTCCAAGGCAACGGCATCCGCTATTGGGAGGAGCTGCTTGCCAGCCTCGGTCCGGACGACCGACCCAGGCTCGACCTCTATGCGCAACACATCGAGGCGATGCTCGCCGGCCTCGAGCCGGACGCCAGCCTCGACCCGCAGGAAGTGGCCGATGCGGTGCTGGGACTGGCGGCGATGGAATTCGGCACGCGCCCCAGCCGGCTGGCCGTCGGCCCCTATACCGACGGCATCGATCCGGTGAACGCCGCCCACGAGCAGTTGCAGACCGACATGGTCGGTCACTCGCCCTTCGCGCAGCTCTTCACCCTCAGCTGACGGCAAGTCGGCTGGACTGGACCATCGCTGCGGCAAGGGGCGGCACGCAGCCGCTCTCGCCGCAGCAGCCGGCCCTTAGAGCTCTTCATAGCTGAATGGAATCAGCGGCCCCTTCGCCTCCCTCCCCCTTGAGGGGAGGGATCGAGGGTGGGGGTCTTTGTGTGGCCACCGATGGACCCCCACCCCCAGCCCCTCCCCTCAAGGGGGAGGGGAGCCGACCGGCGCTGTTTCCATCCAATCGTGAAACGCTCTAGAACCCGACCCCGAACGTGCCTCTGGCCGAAACGGAGCGTTCGCCGCTGGTGCCGGCATCGAGCTCGACCCTTCCGCCGAGCCTCCAGGCATCGCCTGCCAGCACCACGCCGGCGGTGAGCTTGCCGTAGCCCACACTGAAGAAATCGCCATCCCCGCCATTGCCGCCGGCGATGCTGATCCCGAGCTCGGGCGTCAGATCGACGCCGTTGTCGAGCACATAGGCGTATTCGAATGTCGCCCCCAGCCCCAGGCGGTAGTCCGTTTTCTCGAACCCCGGCACGTCGATCGGACCTCCGCCCGCCGAGTTGACCGTATAGGCCCCCGCCTCCTCGTTCATGAGGAAGAAGGTGGCGTTGGGCCGGATCGTCAGCGCATCAGCGTTCCAGGTGCCTTCGAGCTTGGTCCTGAACAGCAGCCGGTCGGTCTCGAAGCGGCCGGAATAGTCCATTCCCAACATCGTGGCGGAAGCATCGTTCCACGAACGACCGTAGAAGAGGCTGGCATCGAGCGTCACTCCCTCCACCAGCCCGATCGAGACATAGGGTCCCGCGAGGAACCCGGAGCCTTCCACCTCGCTGTCGTCGGAAACGTCGCGCATCCAGTCGCCATAAAGGGCGACGCCCGCCAGGAACCGGTCGTTGACGAGATAATCCGCACCGATCGCGGCCAGTGCGAATTCGCCCCACTGATCGACGTCGTCGGTGCGCGCATGCAGCGTCAGCCGCGTATCGATCCAGACGTTGAATGGCAGCGCATCCGCCCTGTCCTCGGCCAGCAGCGCCGCGGCCCCGCCCGCCGCGCTGATCTCGGCAAGGCTCGTGGCAAAGGCGAGGGCCTGCGTGTTCTCGCTGGCATTGGCCGTCACAGTGCCCGGCCGGCCGGAGAGTCCCGTCCGGCCGTTGAGGCCCGGCGGCTCGATTCCCGACGCCAGAAGGCTCATGCGCCCCTCGACGAAGCTCTGCCCCAGCGCGTCGAACCGCTGGCGGACAGCCTCGATATTTTCGGCCACGGCCAGCACATAGGCCTGCGTTCCGCTCGCGCCGAGCGCATCCGTCGCGGTGACCTCGAACGCAAAGCTTCCGCTGACCGCCGGGGTGCCCGACAACAGGCCCGACGCATCGAGGCTGAGGCCCGCCGGCAGAACGCCGGAGGAGAGCGCGAACGCATAAGGCGCCGTTCCGCCGGTCGCGGTGATGGCCTGCGAGTAGGCGATCCCGGCGGTGGCATCCGGCAACGCCCCCGGCGAAAGCGCGATCGTCGGCGCACTGACCAGGATGGTCACGGTCGCAGGGGCCGAGGTGCCGCCGGCGTTGGTGGCCGTATAGGTGAAACTGTCCGGCCCCGAATAGCCGGGCGCCGGCGTATAGGTGATGCTGGCGCCGACGACACTGGCCGTCCCATGCGCCGGTGCCGACGCCACCGCCACGCTGTCCGGCGACCCGCCGGTAACGTTCAGGGCAATGGTGTTGTCCGCCGAGTTGGCCGCCACGCTCGCCGCCACATCGTTGGCGACAGGCGCCGCGGGTGCGCCGACCGTTATCGTCACGGTCGCGGGCGCGGAGGTGCCGCCGGTATTGGTCGCCGTATAGGTGAAGCTGTCCGGTCCGGAATACCCCGCGGCCGGCGTATAGGTGATTGAAGTACCCGAAATCGACACCGTGCCGTGGCTCGGTCCTGCCGGCACTGCCACGCCGTCGGGGGGATCGCCAGTGATATTCAGCGGAATGGGGTAATTCACCGAACCAAAGGGCACCGTCACATTGACGGGATTGGCGACCGGCGCTGTTGCCACCACCGTGATCGTCACCGTCGCTGGCGCCGAGGTCCCGCTGGCATTGGATGCCGTGTAGCTGAAACTGTCCGTTCCGACGAAGCCGGCTTGCGGGGTATAGAGGAACGAGAGACCGTCTTCGGTGACCGAACCATGCGATGGCCCGGAAGCGACGGTCACTGCGGTCGCCGCGGGCCCGGAGAGCGACGGCGTGATCGTCGTGGTCGTGCCGGCTGGAACCGAAACCGCCGAATCCGAAACAAGCGGCGCCACGGCATAGGTGATGCTCAGACGGTTGGACGCGGCGTTTGGCGTGCCCGCAATGTTCTGCACCACGCCTGCGGGGATGCTGATATCGATTACCTGCGGCGATGCGGGGCTGAGAAGCAGCGTATAGGTGATGTTGTCGGCCGTCTGCAGGTTCGAAACCGTGGTGTTGAGCACGGATACATCACCGACGGTAAATCCGGTCACAGCCTCGGAAAACGTCACCGTCAGGGTGAAAGGACCGCTCACGATAGGCGGCGCGGTCGTGGAAATGGTGACGGTGGGGGTCGCGGTGTGGACGATCACCCCGCTTGTGGGGCCAACATTTCGAAGCAACAGGTCGACGGGCGTGCCACTTGCCGTACCGGTCATGCTGCCGCCCGCCAGAGAAAGGGTATTGACCGTAATGCCGTTGAAATCTGCATCGCCGGGCTGCACGGTGTAAGAAAAAGACAGGTCGGCGGTATGACTTCCGCTAGTATAGACCGCAGCGCGGCTATCGGTCCCGATAGTGAGCAGCAGTTCCGGCGCACCGGTGACGGTGACATCGGCGTCGAAGTGCACGACGAAGTTCAGGATGGCGCCAGAACCGTAGTAAGCGGGCCCTGGAACGTTCACGCTCTGCACGCTCGGCGACTGCGGCGTCACTGTTATCGTGACTGTCGCGGGCCCCGATGTGCCACCGGCATTGGTCGCGGTATAGGTGAAGCTGTCCGGTCCGGAATAACCTGCCGAGGGCGTATAGGCGATGCTCATCCCCGTCGCGATTGCCGTTCCGTGCGCGGGCGGCGAGGCAACCGCGACACTGTCCGGAACACCTCCCGTTATGTTGAGCGTTATCGGATTGCCCGTCGAGTTGTAGCCCACCGTGGCGCTGACATCGTGAGCCACGGGTGCGTTGCTCACGCTCACGACAACACCGTTAGCGCTGTTGCCAGGGTTCGGATCGTCCTGCAATGCCCAGATCGACACCGAGGTTGCAAGGTTCGTTCCGTCTGCAGTACCCGGCGCCACCTGCAGCGTCAGCTGGAAGACGTTGGTCTCCGGAACCATGAAGGAGTTCGTCGAGGTGACCGATCCACCGGCACCCACGGCAGGCGTGGTTGAACTCCATCCCACCGGGCTGGTCAGACTGACGAACGTCATCCCCGAAGGGATGGTGACGTTCAGCGACACGCTGGTCGCGGGATCCGGCCCGTTGTTGGTAACTTCTATCGTATAGGTGACGTCCTGCCCTGCGGCGGGGCTTGTCGTGCTGGCGTTGATGTCGACAGCCATATCCGACCACTGCGCAAAGGCGCTCGACGGCGCGGCAAGGGCAGCGACGACGAGCGCCAGAAAGGCAGCAATGAAAACCCGGGCACAACGCCCGACCAGCCCCCGACGATCCTGCACGCCACGCCCCCACCGCAGAAATTTTCTCTTGCTGCCATAAACTTGCGGGCTTCGCCAGAGGTCAGGCTATGATGGTCGGTAATTTCTGCGGCACTCATTTGGAGGCCCCGGCAAAAGCAAAGCCCCGCCGGGTGGCGGGGCTTTTCGGTCCTTGTGAGCCGACGGATCAGTTCTTGGCCTTGTCGACCAGCGCGCCGGCCTTGATCCAGGGCATCATGCCGCGCAGCTTCTCGCCGACTTCCTCGATCTGGTGCTCGTCGGCGAGGCGCCGGGTCGCCTTGAAGCGCGAGCCGCCCGACTTGTGCTCCTGCATCCACTCCGAGGTGAACTTGCCGGTCTGGATGTCCTTGAGGACGCGCTTCATCTCGGCCTTGGTCTCAGAGGTGATGATGCGCGGGCCCGACACGTACTCGCCCCACTCGGCGGTGTTGGAGATCGAGTAGTTCATGTTGGCGATGCCGCCCTGGTAGATCAGGTCGACGATGAGCTTCACTTCGTGGAGGCACTCGAAATAGGCCATCTCGGGGGCATAGCCCGCCTCGACCAGCGTCTCGAAACCGGCGCGGATGAGCTCGACCAGGCCCCCGCAGAGCACCACCTGCTCGCCGAAGAGGTCGGTCTCGCACTCCTCGCGGAAATTGGTCTCAATGACGCCCGAGCGCCCGCCGCCGACGCCCGAGGCATAGGCCAGCGCGATGTCATGGGCGTTGCCCGAGGCGTCCTGGTGGACGGCGATGAGGCACGGCACGCCGCCGCCCTTCTGGAACTCGCCGCGCACGGTGTGGCCCGGGCCCTTGGGCGCGATCATGATGACGTCGACCGTCTTCTTGGGCTCGATCAGGTTGAAGTGCACGTTGAGGCCATGGGCGAAGGCGAGCGCGGCGCCGTCACGGATATTGGGCTCGATGTGCTCTTTATAGATATCGGCCTGCAGCTCGTCGGGGGTGAGCATCATGATGACGTCCGCCCAGCCGGCCGCCTCGGCGACGCTCATGACCTTCAGCCCCTCGCCTTCCGCCTTCTTGGCCGAAGCCGAGCCCGGACGCAGCGCCACGGCGACGTTGGTGACGCCGGAATCGCGCAGGTTCAGCACATGCGCATGGCCCTGCGAGCCATAGCCGACAATGGCGACCTTCTTGGATTTGATGATGTTGAGATCGGCATCCCGATCGTAGTAGACGCGCATGGAAATCTCCCTGAACTGCGTGAGGTTTTCGCGGCCGATGCCGCTGTCGGTGTTTCAGTCCGCCCCGTAGAGGGCGAAGAACTGGTCGGCGGCGGCCTTGGCCTCCGCCTCGATGTCGGTCTGCTTCAAGGTGCGGTCGCCGAGCAGCAGCCGGATCTGCACGTCGCGCACGACGAGGCCGAAGAAGGTGCGGTAGGCGTCCTCGCTGTTTTCGAACCGCAGCAGCCGCGCCTCGCGGCCGGCCTCGAGGATCGGCTTCAGACGCCGGCGGATGGCCATCGGCCCGTTCTCGAGCACGATCTCGCCGAGCCTGTCCTTCTCGACCGCCGCGTGGGTGACGGCGATGCGGTTGAGGGTGACGGAGATGTCTCCCTCGATGGTGGTCAGCAGATCACGCGCGAACTGCTCGACGCTCTCGCGCAGCCTCCTCGCCGTGAGCGAGGAGCGGTCGACCTGGGGCATGCGCACCTTGGCCGCCTGCCACTGGACGGTCGCGGTCAGCAGGCCCTCGCGATCGCCGAACCACTTGTAGAGCGTTTCCTTCGAGCAGCTCGCCCGCCGCGCCACCGCCGTCATGGTCAGCCCGTCGCCGTTCTCGACCAGGAGGTCGAGCGCGGCCGTCAGCACCGCCTGCTGGCGGGGTGTGAACGTCTCTTCACTCACCTTGATGGTCAACGCCACGATGGGTCTCCCCGAACTGGCGGACAGGCAGCCCGGCCCTCAAGCCGCGCCTCTTTTCCGCTTCTGGGTTTGCCGTACCGTAACGTACGGTTCGCCGTCAAGTCCCGATTCGGCGCCTGCACTGAATTGCGCCCACCGCAACGCAGTGTTCAACCATCGGCACTTGCCGATGGAAGGCAATGAGGGCATGAAGGAACCAGCTCGTCCGCCCTTTCGTTCGGCCAAGGAATCCCCCATGCCCAAGCTTATGTCCCCGATCACCCTGCGCGGCCTGACCCTTCGTAACCGCACGGTGGTGGCGCCCATGTGCCAGTACTCGGCCGTCGACGGTTTCGCCAACGATTGGCACATGGTGCATCTGGGACGCTTCGGCATCGGCGGCTTCGGCCTGGTGATCGTAGAGGCGACCGGCGTGCTGCCGGAAGCCCGCATCTCCTACGGCGACCTTGGCCTGTGGAAGGACGAGCACATCGCTCCCCTCGCCCGCATCGTCGATTTCCTGCACGGCCAGGGCGCTGCCGCCGGCATCCAGCTCGCCCACGCCGGCCGCAAGGCATCTACCCCGGTCTCCTGGCGCGGCCCCGACCAGCTGGCAACCGAGGAACAGCGCCGGCAGGCCGGCTACGAGCATTGGGTTCCGGTCGCCCCGAGCGCCCAATCGCACGATCCCGACAACTACAATTTCCAGACGCCGGCCGCCCTCGACAAGGAGGGCATCGGCCGCGTGATCGACGGTTTCGTCGCCGCGGCGCGGCGCGCCGAAGAGGCCGGCTTCGACACGGTCGAGATCCACGCCGCCCATGGCTACCTGCTCAACCAGTTCCTCTCCCCGCTCGCCAATCACCGCACGGACGAATATGGCGGCAGCCGCGAGAACCGCATGCGGCTGGTGCTGGAGATCGCCGAGGCCGTGCGGGCCGTATGGCCGGCCGACAAGCCCCTGCTCGCCCGCCTGTCCGTCAGCGACAACGCCGAGGGCGGCTGGAGCGTCGAGGACAGCGTGGTGCTCGCCGGGGAGCTGAAGGCCCGCGGCGTCGACGCCATCGACTGCTCCAGCGGCGGATTCGCGCAGGGACGCATCATCTCACGGCCCGGCTACCAGGTGCCCTTCGCACAGGCCGTGAAGACCGGCGCCGACATCCCGACGATGGCGGTGGGCGTGCTGGGCGACGTGGCCAGCGCCGAAGCGATCCTCGCAAACGGCGAAGCCGACTTCATCGCCCTCGCCCGTGGCGCGTTGGACGACCCCAACTGGGCCGTGCACGCCGGCCGCGAGCTCGGCGGCGACTATTCGCTCTGGCCGGTGCAAACCCGGCGCGTAGCCGAGTACGACCGGGTCATGGCGCAGGCGAGGAGCATAGCAGCGCAATAAAGAGGTTCGAAGCACCAACCACCGAGTCGTTTGTTCTCGTTACGTTCTTGATTGCCGCCCTGCCCGCGGCTAAAGTCGAGTAATCGCAAGCACATTGGGCAGGGGTCGGCATGGAGACGCAAGCGACGATCCTTCATGCGGATCTGGATGCCTTCTACGCGTCGGTCGAGCAGATGCTCGATCCGTCGCTGCGCGGCAAGCCGGTCGCCGTCGGTGGCGGCGTCGTGCTCGCCGCGTCCTACGAGGCCAAGGCTTTCGGCGTTCACGGCGCCATGCCCGGGCGGCGCGCCCGGGAGCTTTGCCCCGATCTCATCTTCGTGCCCGGCCACTTTCGCGAGTACCAGCGACTCGGCAACGCCGCCATCGCCATCCTCGGCGACTATACCCCGCTGGTCGAGCGCATCTCGATCGACGAGGCATTCGCCGATGTGGCCGGATGCCTGCATCTCTTCGGCTCGCCAGTCGACATCGCCCTCAAAGTGCGCGAACGCGTACGAGAGGAACTGGGCCTGCCGATCTCCATAGGCATCGCCCGCACCAAGCATCTCGCCAAGATCGCCTCGCAGGTCGCCAAGCCCGACGGGCTGCGGATCGTCGACCCGGCCCGCGAGCTCGAGTTCCTCCACGACCTGCCGGTCGAGGTGATCTGGGGCGTCGGTCCCGTGACGAAAGCCAAGCTCGCCGCCGCCGGAGTATTCAAGGTCGGCGAGCTGGCGCAGATGCCGGGCCAGTCGGTTCAGAAACTGCTCGGTCATGCGGTGGGCGACAAGCTTTCCGCCCTTTCATGGAACCGCGATCCGCGCGCCATCGTCACCAACCAGCGCGCCCGCTCCGCCGGGGCGCAGTCCGCCCTCGGCCACAAGCCCTTCGAGGAGCGCGTCTTCCGCCCGGTCCTGCGGCACCTGGCCGACCGGATCGCCTCGCGCCTGCGCGACAAGTCCCTGTCTGGCCGCACCGTCACGGCCCGGGTGCGCTTTGCGGATCTGCGCGCCGTCACCCGCGCCGCGACCTTGCCCGCCGGGGTCTCGGCCACCGCCATTCTCGCCGATATCGCCGAAGAGCTGGTGCGCGCAGTGCGCCGCGAGTTTCCGCAAGAGCGGACGATCTCCCTGCTCGCCATCTCGGTTTCGCATCTCGAGCGGCAGCCGGCCCTGCAGCTCGAATTCCCGCTGGGGCTTGCCGACGAGGCGCGCCGGCCGGGCGCGCGGCGCGGCGCCGCCCGCTGGCAGGCGGACCGGGCGATGGACGCGGTGCGCGGGCGCTTTGGCTGGGAGGCGATCGGCTACGGCTCGGTGGTGCTGGAGTCGCCTCGCGCCGTGCCCGACGCCTTCCGCGAGCTTGCCGAGAGGGATTTGTAGGCCAACGCGCTTAACCGCCGGCTAACCATGCCGGGGATCGATTCGACCCAAGGGCGCCTGTGCGGCAAAAGTGTCTAAAATTCACCGCATTCTGCCCAGCACTCTTGCAGGCCTGATCTGAGCTCCCCAGATCAGGATTGGACCCGGAGGAAGATGCCCATGGACACCAAGGCCGCCATAGTCGCTCTCCTGAGCGTTTGGGGCGTTGGCATATGTGCATCCCTGCCGGCATCGGCCCAGGACACCGGGACCGAGGCGGCAGCCGGGTCAGAGGCGACCTCCAATCCCTTGCTCAATCGCGTCTGGGTCCGGGCGGACGACACTGGTCTGCCCGGTCCCATGCAGATATTCCTCGCCGACGGCACCCTCGTCAGCGACAGCTGCTGGGAGACCTACCGGCTCTCGCAGTGGCAGCAGGTTTCGGAAACCGAGATCAGCTGGGACGAGGACGGCATGACCATCGAAGCCGACATCACCACCCTCAGCGACACCGAGCTGGTGCTGCACTTGAAGCTGGGAAGCGAAGTCCAGGAACAGCGCTACGTCCCGGCGACCGTCCCCTACGTCTGCCCCGACATTCCGGCCTGACGGCAGGCTCCCCTTAAAGCACCACCTGGGTCCCGATCTCCACCACACGCCCCGTGGGGATATGGAAATATCCCGTCGCGTCGCTGGCGTTCTTGGCGAGGGCGGCGAAGACCCGATCCTGCCAGCGGCGCAGGAACCCGCCCTTCTGGCCCGGCTTCAGCGAACGGCGCGAGAGGAAGAAGGAGGTCGACATGATGTCGAACTTCCAGCCGAGCTTGCGCGCCAGCGCCAGGGCCTTGGGGATATTGGGCTCTTCCATGTAGCCGAAGGTGACGATGACGCGGCTGAAGAGCTCGTTGAACGCCTCGTAGTGCACCTTCTCCTCGTCGGCGACGCGCGGCGAAGCCGAGGTGCGCACGGTCAGGATCACGTTGCTCTCGTGCAGCACCTTGTAGTGCTTGAGGCTGTGCAGCAGCGCCGTCGGCGCCCCCTCGACGTCGCTGGTGAGGAAGATGGCCGTGCCCGGCACCGTCGTCGGCTTCTTCTTTGACAGGTTGTCGACCAGGAACTGCAGCGGCACCTCGTCCTTGCGCGTCTTTTCCGCAAGCCGGGCCCGGCCGACCATCCAGGTCACCATGATGAGCGAGACGAAGATCGCCACCACTGCCGGCACCCAGCCACCCTGGAAGAGCTTGGCCGAGTTGACCACGAAGAACCCGCCGTCGATGACGAGATAGATGGCCGCGAACGCGGCGATCGCCGCCGGGTGCCATTTCCAGTTGCGCCACATCACCACCAGCAGCAGCGAAAGCGTGACGAGCATGATGCCCGATACGGCGATGCCGTAGGCGTTGGACAACTCCGACGAGCTGCCGAAGCCGACGACGAGGATCAGCACCATGATCATCAGCATGGTGTTGATCTGCGGCAGGTAGATCTGCCCGCTCTGCGTCTCGGATGTATGCAGCACCAGCATGCGCGGCAAAAGGTTGAGGGCGATCGCCTGCTGGGTGAGGCTGTAGGTGCCCGAGATCACAGCCTGACTCGCGATGATCGTCGCCATGGTGGCGAGCGCCACGAACGGCCCCAGCGCCCATTTCGGCTGCATCTCGAAGAAGGGGCTCGAAACGTTCTCCGGCCCCGCCTCCAGCACGAAGGCGCCCTGGCCGAAATAGTTGAGCAGCAGGCACGGGAACACCAGCCCGAACCAGGCAAAGACGATGGGCTTGCGCCCGAAATGGCCGAGGTCGACATAGAGCGCCTCGGCGCCGGTGACGGCGAGGAACACCGCACCCATCACGATGAAGGCGATGCCGGCGTGCGTCAGCAGGAATTCGACCGCATGCCAGGGATTGAGCGCCCAGAGCACCAGCGGATTCTCGAAGATGTGGACGAGGCCGGAAATCCCCAGCACCAGGAACCAGATCGCCGTTATCGGCCCGAAGACGATGGCGACCTTGGCCGTGCCGAATCGCTGCACGAAGAAGAGGCCGACGATGATGACGAGCGTGATCGGCACCACCCAGCGCGTCAGCTCGGGCGCCACGAGCTCCACGCCCTCGACGGCCGAGAGCACCGAGATCGCCGGCGTGATCATCGCATCGCCGTAGAACATGGCCGCGCCGATGACGCCGAGCGCCGTGATCCAGGCCGGCGCCTTGGTGAAGGTCTTGCGGGCAAGCGCCATCAGCGAGAGCGTACCGCCCTCCCCGTTGTTGTCGGCGCGCGTGACGAAGAACACGTACTTGACCGCCACCGTCAGCGTCAGCGCCCAGACGATCAGCGAGAGCAGCCCCAGCACCTCCGTCTCGGTGGCGGCGACGCCGGGGCGCACCGACATGGCCTGGCGGAAGGCGTAGATGGGGCTGGTTCCGATGTCGCCGTAAACGACCCCGATCGCCCCGAGGGTCAGGACGGGAAGGTTCTGTTTGACGTGGCGGGCCTCATCGGTCGCAACGACGCCGGCCGCAGGGCCGGCGATGTTCGTCTGCGTCATGAGCGTTGCGCTCTCGCTGTTTCAAGGCGGGCGCCGCTATACACCCGCCCCGCTTCACAAACAACCCTCGCACGATCCGGCTGCAGGTGCACGACAAATAGCAACAGGGGCCGCGCCATGGCGCGGCCCCTGCCGGTAAACGAAAGCCCGTGGAACGATTCCGGTGCGGAACACGCCCCAATGGAGGCTTCCGAAAGAGGCTACTCTGCGGCCTGCTTGGTGGCTTCGGCTTCGTCGGCGGCGCGCTGGGCGCGGGTGGCCGAAACCCACCAGGAAAGCTGGTCGAGCATGTCCTTGGCGCTCTGGCCGATGGCGCCCTCGATGGCCGACATCGGTTCGTTCTTGCCGCCGCCCCAGACGGTGTAGAATTCGCTGCCGCCGATATGGACGGCCGAACGGGTCGAGACCATCTGCAACTCGGTCGCGATCAGGCGCAGGTGCTCGATGGCGCGGGCGCCGCCCACCGAACCATAGCCGACGAAACCGGCTACCTTGCGGTTCCATTCGACATAGGCCTGGTCGATGGCGTTCTTGAGCGCGCCGGTGATCGAGCGGTTGTACTCGGCAACGACGAAGATGTAGCCGTCGAACTCGGCCACCTTTTTCTGCCAGGCAACGGCCTTTGGATCCTGCGACGGCGCCCAGGCATTGGATGCGACCTCGTTGAAGAACGGCAGATCGTAATCCTTGAGGTCGACGAGCTCGACGTCGAACTCCTCGCGCTGCTTGGCAAGATCGAAAATCCACTGGGCCGGCTTGGTGCCGAACCGCGAGTCGCGGGTGGACGAGATGATCACGGCGATCTTGGGTTTGGACATTGAGGTCTCCTGGGAGGTAGGAACAAATCGTAACTGAGGCGATATATGTTCCTGTCCGCGGATAGCTCAAGAAGGCATGGCCGTGTGTCTCGGTAACATGGACGTGGCACGGGCACACTGATGTAATCATTTATGTTTCGGGCGTTTGCAGCGTTTTTCTCGCTCTATGGGCGCTGACGCGGAAGGCTCCTGAACCGCCAGGGAACGGACCGTTCGTTCGCATCGATCAATAAAGAAAGCGGGCAGCCTCGGCCGCCCGCCCGCACCGCGAACCGGATCTCATCCTATTCGGCGGGTTGCGCGATCCTGCCCGGCCGGATGGTGACCTGGGTGAGCACGTAGGCGAGCACCGCGCACGCGGCGATGCCGAAAACCATGGGCTGCGCGGTGCCGTTGAAGAACGCGCCGACCACGCCCATCACCACCGCGGCCGTGACGAGCTGGAGCGTGCCCATCAGCGCCGAGGCCGTGCCGGCGATCTCGCCATGCTCCTCGAGCGCCAGCACCGCCGTCGTCGGGATGACGAGGCCGAGGAAGCCGTAGCCGATGAAAAGCAGCGTCGCGAGAACGGCTAGGCTGTCGATGTTGGCGAGGAACACCGCGAACAGTGCCAGCATCACCACCACATAGCCGATGACCGCCATGCGCACGACCCGGTTGAGCCCGAACCGCCTGGTCAGCCAGCCGGTCAGCTGCGCCACGCCGATGAACGAGACGGCGTTGATCGAGAACATGACGCTGTAGAGCGTCGGCGTGAGGCCGTAGTGGTCGATGAGGACGAACGACGAATTGGCCAGGTACGCCATGAAGCTCGCCATGCCGAACGCCCCGATGAAGGTGAGGCCGAGGAAGTTCCAGTCCTTGAGGAGCGTGCCGTAGGCGCGCAGCGCCCCGCCGATGCTGCTCTCGACCCGCAGGTGCGCCGGACGGGTTTCCTCGAGCGCGAAGGCGAGGAGCAGGATGCCGAGGACGCCCACGATCGCGATCGCCCAGAAGATCCAGCGCCAGTCGGCGAACCCGATCACCAGGCTGCCCGCGAGCGGGGCCAGGATCGGCGAGACCGAGAAGACCAGCATCAGGAGACTCATCAGCTGGGCGGCTTCCGCCCCGGTATAGCCGTCACGCACGATCGCGCGCGGCAGCGCCATCGCCGCGCACGCGCCGATGCCCTGCACGAAACGGGCGACGACCAGCCACTCGATGCTGGGCGCCATCGCCGAGCCGATCCCGCCGATGACGAAGACGACCATGCCGAAATAGAGCGGGGGCTTGCGCCCGACCATGTCGCTGATCGGACCGTAAAACAGCTGGCAGACGGCGATCGCCGCCATGAACGACATCAGGCTCATCTGCACCTGAGCCGTATTCGCCTCGAGGCTCGCCCCGATGGCCGGCAGGGCCGGAAGATACATGTCGATGGCGAACGGGCCGATCGCCGAGAGCAGCCCCAGCACCAGGGCGGCCCGCAAGATTTGGGAATTCATCGCAACCTCGCTTTGCCGGCGGGAGACCGGCCGGCGCGCAAAAATTCTGAAATGGAGGCGCGCCACCATGAGGGAGGAAGGCATGGCGGCGCGTGCCTAGAAAATTGGACGAAGCCGACCCGCCCGTCAAGATGACTCGTAAAGAAATTTGGACAGTCTTGTAAAATTCCGCCACCGGGTGTATATCGCCTGAGCATGAGCGAAGTTCTGACAGCGCCGAATCACCCCCTCTTCCGCAGCCATGCGCGCAAGCGCCAGGCGGTCCTCGACGCCGCCAAGCGCGTGTTCGTGCGCGACGGGGTTGCCGCCGCCAGCATCGATGCCATCGCGGCCGAGGCCGGCGTTTCCCGCCAGACGATCTACAATCAGATCGGCGACAAGGAGCGGCTCTTCGCCGCCGCAGTCGAGGACGTGACGGCCCGCTCCAGCGCGCATCTTTTTTCCGTTCTCGACACCTTTCCGGACAAGCCCCAGGACCTCCAAGCCGATCTCATCGCCTTCGCCAAGCAGCTCATCGTGCGCTGCATCTGCGATGCCGACGGCAAGGCGCTGATCAACCTCATGCGCAACGAGGCGCACAAATATCCCGAGCTCTTCGAGACCTGGAAGGAGTACGGCCCCGGCAAGACTTGGCCCGCCATCTCCTCGCGCTTCGCCAAGCTCGCCTATGACGGCTACCTCGACGTTGACGATCCCGCCGTCGCCGCCCGCCAGTTCATGGCCCTGATTCACGCCGACCTGCCGATGGACCGGCCATGCAACAGCCCGCCGACCGAAGAGGAAGTCGACTACGCCGCCTGCAACGCCGTCACCACGTTTCTGCGCGCCTTCGGCCCCCGTGAGGCCTATCCGGCTTGCGTCGAGACTGCGATGCAGAAGCGCCTCGACCGGATGCGGGAGCGGCAGAAAGAAGTTTAGCCGCCGCTCCTGCCCGCATCCTCCACCCGCCGACGCAACATGGCCGGGCGGCAGGGGGCGCGGCGGCTGGTGGCGCCATCTGTCGCACCGCCACCTCCACCACCCCGATGTCATCCCGGCGTAAGCCGGGACCCATCCCGAGTTGCCGCGCCAGCCGCAAGGTGCGTGAACGGGGCGGAGCACCCTGCCGCTCTTCCCGTGCTGGTGGATAGCGTCAGGGCTGGGGTCCCGGCTTTCGCCGGGATGACAGCCGGTAGGTGTGGCACCATGCTGCCACAGGCACGATGCGTCCCCCTCCCCCTTGAGGGGAGGGGATAGGGG
>NZ_JZEX01000117.1 GCF_000969415.1 Devosia geojensis
GAGCCGCAGGCACTGCGGCCGAGAGTAGTACCGACGACGGGGAGGGTCCCCTCCCCCTGGAGGGGAGGGACAGGGTGGGGGGAAGTCGCGATCAGACCCGAGCGCAACCTCAGAGCCCCGCCGCCTTGCGTTCGCGCAGGGCCTGCGCGTCGCGCAGGGTCACGTCCGGGTATTCGGGATCGGAGCCGACCTCGGGCAGGATCTTCCACGAGCGGGCGCAGCGGCGGCCTTGCGCCAGGGCCGGGACCACGGTGACGCCGGGCACTTCCGGCAGCGTGAAGCCGGCGACGGGCGCGGCGTGGGCGTTGCCGATAATGACGGCCGAGGTGATGGCGATCTCGGCAAGGTCGACGTCGGCGATGGCGGCGGCAAGTGCCGGATCCTCGATGAAGACCAGGGGAGCCGCTTCCAGCGAGGCGCCGATGCGCTTTTCGCGCCGCTCGATCTCCAGCGCTCCGGTGATGACGCGGCGCACGGCGCGGATCTTGTCCCACCTGGCGGCAAGCTCGTCGTTGCGCCAGTCGGCCGGAACATCGGGGAAGAGGCGCAGGTGCACCGAGGCGTTCTCTTCCTTATGCCGTTCCAGCCACACCTCTTCCATGGTGAAGACCAGCACCGGGGCGAGCCAGGCGGTCAGGCAATCGAAGAGGTGGTTGAGGACCGTCAGCGCGGATCGGCGGCGGACCGAGGAGATCGGATCGCAGTAGAGCGCGTCCTTGCGGATATCGAAATAGAAGGCCGAGAGCTCGACGTTCATGAAGTTCGACAGGGCCGCAACGAGGCGCTTGTAGTCGTACTCCTTGTAGGCGGCGCGCACGGTCTCGTCGAGGACGGCGAGGCGGTGGAGGATGAGCTTTTCGAGCTCGGGCATCTCCTCGAAGCGCACCTCGTCCTCGGGACGGTAGTGCGCGAGATTGCCCAGCAGCCAGCGCAGGGTGTTGCGCAACTTCCTGTAGCTGTCGACGGTCGTCTGGATGATCTCCTTGCCCAGCCGCAGGTCTTCCGAATAGTCGGAGGAGGCGACCCAGAGCCGCAGGATATCGGCGCCGTACTGCTTGATGATCTCCTGCGGGGCGACGACGTTGCCCAGCGACTTGCTCATCTTGCGGCCTTCGCCATCCATGGTGAAGCCGTGCGTCAGCACGCTGTCATAGGGCGCGAAGCCGTTGGTGGCGCAGCTTTCGAGCAGCGAAGAGTGGAACCAGCCGCGGTGCTGGTCCGAGCCTTCGAGGTACATCGAGGCCGGGAACTTGAGGTGCGGCCATTTCTGCTTGTTGCGCAGGACGAACGAGTGCGTCGAGCCCGAGTCGAACCAGACGTCGAGGATGTCCATGACCATCTCGTAGTCGGCCGGATCGTAGGCATCGCCGAGGAAGCGCGCGGCGGCACCGTCCTTGTACCAGGCGTCGGCGCCCTCATCCTCGAAGGCCTGGGCGATGCGGTGGTTGACCGTCTCGTCCTTGAGGATCTCGCCGCTCTCCTTGTGGACGAAGACGGTGATCGGCACGCCCCATGCGCGCTGGCGCGAGAGCACCCAGTCCGGCCGGTCCTCCATCATGGCGCGCAGGCGATTCTGCCCGGCGGCGGGATAGAAGCGGGTGTTGTCGATGGCGCGCAGCGCGCGGTTGCGCAGGGTATCTGGAACATCGGCGCGCGTTGCGGCCAACCCCTCACCCGTCTCGCTTCGCGAGCCGACCTCTCCCCGGAGGGGCGAGGTGAGCACGGCGCTCGCACCGGACGCGGAGTTCCCTTCGCCCCCCTGGGGAGAAGGTGCCCGAAGGGCGGATGAGGGGGCCTGCCCGATGGGCCTGTCCATATAGACGAACCACTGCGGGGTGTTACGGTAGATGACCGGCTTCTTGGAGCGCCAGGAATGCGGATACTGGTGCTTGATGCGGCCGCGGGCGACCATCATGCCGGCCTCGGCGAGCGCATCGATCACCCGCTTGTTGGCGTCGCCCTTCTTGCCGGAATCGTCGATGACGCGCGCGCCCTCGAAGCCGGGGGCGTCCTTGGTGTAGAAGCCGGCATCGTCGACCGGGAACGGGATGGTGGTGTCGATGCCGCGTTCCTGCAGCGCGCGCGTCGAGGCCATCCAGATGTCGAAGTCGTCGAGGCCGTGGCTGGGCGCGGTGTGGACGAAGCCGGTGCCGGCATCGTCGGTGACGTGCTCGCCATCGAGCAGGGGGACATCGAAGGCGTAGTTGCCGCCGAGGCCACGCAGTGGATGCTCGGCCAGCGCACCGGCCAGCATTTGCGCGCTGACGGCGAAAACTCTTTCGTAGGCCTCGACCTTGGCCTTCTGCATGACGTCCGCGGCCAGGTTGTCGGCCAGGACATACTGGTCGCCAACCGCCGCCCAGTTGCCTTCCGGAGCCGCTGTGACGCGATAAAGGCTGTAGGCGATCTTGCCGGAAAACGAGATCGCCCTGTTTGCCGGGATGGTCCACGGCGTCGTGGTCCAGATCACGACATAGGGCCGCACGGCCTTGCTGCCCGCTGCCGGTTCGACACCGCCGAGCCGGCTCACCGGGAACTTCACCCAGATCGCGTCGCTCTCGTAATCCTGGTACTCGATCTCGGCCTCGGCGAGCGCGGTGCGCTCGACCACGCTCCACATCACGGGCTTCGACCCGCGATAGAGCTGGCCGGAGACGGCGACCTTCATCAGCTCCCGCGCGATCTGCGCTTCGGCATCGAAGCTCATGGTGAGGTAGGGGTTGTCCCACTCGCCGATGACGCCCAGGCGCTTGAACTCCTCGCGCTGGATGTCGATCCACTCGCTGGCGAAGCGCCGGCATTCCTCGCGGAATTCGTTGATGGGGACGTCGTTCTTGTCCTTGCCCTTGGCGCGGTACTGCTCCTCGATCTTCCATTCGATCGGGAGGCCGTGGCAGTCCCAGCCCGGCACATAGGCCGAGTTGTAGCCCAGCATCTGCATGGAGCGGGAGACGAGGTCCTTCAGCGTCTTGTTGAGCGCGTGGCCGATATGGATGTTGCCGTTGGCGTAGGGCGGGCCGTCGTGCAGGGTAAAGAGCGGGCGGTCCTTGGCGTCCTCGCGCTGGCGCGCATAAATGTCCATCTTCTCCCAGCGCTCGAGCCAGATCGGCTCGCGGTCGGGAAGCCCGGCGCGCATGGGGAAATCGGTCTGCGGCAAAAAGAGCGTTGCCGAATAGTCGGTCTCGGTCTCGCTCACGGCGGTATCGTTCATCGGTCGGCTTGCTGTCAGGAGGAGTTTGGCGGCCTTGTAGCAAGCGAGGGCTGCCGGGGCAAAGGGGGAATTGCACATGCCGCATCGCGGCAAGGCGGCGGCATACCGGGCGGCAAATGTGCAAATCGCAACAAGCTACTGGAAAACAGGCAGAATCCGGGTAGCTTGCAAGATGGCGGCATGCAACGCGGGAACCGGCGGTCCGGTTAACCGAATGGAAACCATAATGCCGCCAAGGAATACTGCGGAGACCCTCGAGATTGCACAAGTCCATCCTCGTCATGATCGGCGCCCTTTCGATGGGCTTTCTCGCGAGCGTGCCCGCCATGGGCGAGGAACTGTCAAAGGACGAGGCCGTCTTCGTCTTCGGCGGGCGCTATTACAGCGACCATCTGGAAGACCAGCTCAACCCGCTGGGCCCGTTCGGCGTCGACTATGAGGACAACTTCCTGATCGGGGGCGGCTACCAGCGGTTCTATCTCGGACCCGAGTGGCTGCGCTTCGGCTGGGAGGCGGGCGCCTCGGTCGGGTTCGGCGAGGACGTGCGCGGGGAAGCCTGGGCCGGCATCGTCGGGCGGTTCGACGCCCTCAGGATCGGCCAGGTCAACATCTCGGCATCGGTGACCGGGGGCCTTTCGGCCATCACCAACACCATCGGCATCGAGACTGACCGCGTGGCGCCGGACGCCAACCCGCACCTGCTCTTTTATATCGCCCCGGAAATCGGCGTCACGCTCGACAGCAACCCGAACCTCGAAGCTTTCATGCGCGTCCAGCACCGCTCGGGCGGCTGGGGCCTGATCTCCAACATGGGCGACGGGCACAACGCTACGTCCGTGGGGTTGCGCTGGCGGTTCTGAGGATTGGGGAGCTTTGGGTAGCGACTGCCCTCCGCACCGATGTCATCCCGGCGAAGGCCGGGATCCAGCCCTGAACACATCATTGCGCACGGGAAGCTGTGACGCCCCGCCCATTTCACACACCTTGCGGCTGCGAAAGCATCTCGGGATGGGTCCCGGCCTTCGCCGGGATGACATCGGGGTGGGGGCACCTTCGGCGGCCGGAGTCCGGCTACCCGAAAAACCCGAGCTTCTTGTCCAATTCCGAAATCGCCCTGGCCGCGGCCAGCAGGTCGCGGGCCTTGCGGCTGTCGCGGTCCATGGCGGCGATGAGTTCGTCGAGGCCGGAGAACACCTCCTGCCCGCGGATGTGGCCGACGATCGCCACCGTGATGATGTGGCCGTAGATGTCCTCGTCGAAATCGAAGAGATGCGTCTCGAAGGGCGGGCGCTGGTTGTCGAACATCGGCTTGCCGTAGGCGGCAACGCCATCGAAGAGGCGTTCGCCGATGCGGGCACGCACGGCATAGACGCCCTGGGCGAGGGCGAAGCCGGTGTCGGTCTGGGTGTTGGCGGTGGGGTAGCCGAGTTCCCTGCCCCGCCGGTCGCCCTCGACCACGCACCCCTCGAAGAACCAGTGATAGCCGAGCAGACGGTTGCCGGCAGCGACCGCCCCTTCCGAGAGGGCCGCGCGGATGCGCGAAGACGAGATGACCTCGTCGCCCTCGTCGAGAAGATCGAGGGTTTCGACCGTGAACCCAAGACGCTCGCCCTCGGCCTTGAGGAAAGCGGGCGTGCCGCGCCGCTGGCGGCCGAAGTGGAAATCCGAGCCGACGATGACGCCGCTGGCGTCAAGCGCCTCGACGAGGAAACGGGAGACGAAATCCTCGGCCTCGTTCTGCGAGAACTCGCGGGTGAACGGCATGACGATGATGCCGTCGAGCCCCATGGCCTCGGCTAGGCGCGCCTTGGCGTTGCCGGTCGTCAGGCGGAACATGAAGGGGTTGGGCGCAAAGACATCGCGCGGGTGCGGCTCGAAGGTGAAGACCACCGCCGGCACGCCGCGCTCGGCGGCGCGGGCTTTGAGGGTTTCCAGCACATACTGATGGCCGCGGTGGAAGCCGTCGAAATTGCCGATGGCGAGCATCGCGCCGCGCAGCTCCGCGGGCACATGGTCGAGGCCGGAGAGATAATGGAAGTCGGTCACGTGGGGATCGGGGCCTCGTGGACGCAAGGATGGGCGGAAACTGCAACGGGCCGCGCCCGTTTGCAAGGGTCGAGGATAGCGGGGAGCGAACCCGGCGGGATCGTGTTGCTGGCAGCTTCCCCCCACCCCTACCCCTCCCCTCAAGGGGGAGGGGAACCTACCACGAAAGCCGCGGCAGGAAGCCGACCATGTTGGCGCGGCTGGGGGCGACGAGTTCGGCGATGGCTTGCGGGTCCGGGTTGCCGAAGGCGTCGAGCTCGGCGGCGTGGATGGAGCCGGTGACGAAGAGGAGGTCGATGCCGAACTGGGCGGCGCCGGTCGCGTCGGTGCGCACGCTGTCGCCGATGGCGAGGACGCGCGACTTGTCGAGCGGCCGGCCGGCGGCGTCCTGCGCCAGGCGATAGGCTTCCTCGTAGATCGGCTGATAGGGCTTGCCGGCCATCAGCACCATGCCGCCCATGGCCGCGTAGAGATCGCCCAGCGCGCCGCCGCAATAGATGATCTTGTCGCCGTGCTCGACAACGCGGTCGGGATTGGCGCAGATCATCTTGAGCTTGCGCGAGAGCCAGAATTCGGCGCGCTCGCGGTACATCTCGGGGGTGTCGTCGTCGGTATCGAGGTCGGTGACGACGACGACGGCCGCATTCTCGGCCGAACCGCGGGTGACGTCTAGGCCCTCGTAGAGGGCGTCGTCCTCGGTCGGCGGGCCGACGTGGTGGATGACCTTGCCGGAATAGCGCGCGATCATGGCGCGGGTGGCGTCGCCCGAGGAGACAATGCCGTCATAGGCCTGCCGCGGCACGCCCAGGCGATCGAGCATCGTGACGATCGGGCCGGAGGGACGCGGGGCGTTGGTGATGAACACGACCTTGCCGCCGGCCCTGCGGTATTCGACCAGCGCCTCGCAGGCCGACGGGAACGCCTCGACCCCGTTATGGATGACGCCCCAGACGTCCGAAAGGACGGCATCGTACTTGGGAGCGAGATCGGCGAGGCCGGAAATAGTGGCGGGCATTGGGTGTCCTGAACGGCGCGGGAGAGGTTCGACAAGCTCTAGCGCAATTCGCCGCGACACGGAAACATCCTAAATGTGGAGCGCCGAAATCAGGAATAATGTTGCGAAAAAGTGAGCGATATTAAAAATTTAGCACAAGAAGGGAGTTGACGAAGCCTCTTTGGTGGGCATCATCGAGCCATGCTTAAATGATGTTCATTGGAGGGAAAATGGACAACGAAGAGGTACAACCGACGCGGAGGGAGTTCCTCTCCATGGTCGGAGCCGTCGGTGGGGCGGCGCTCATGTATCAGGCGATGGCGATGATGGGGATCGCCAAGGCCTCTCCCTATGCCGGGCCGATCGAACTCGGCCAGGCGCCCGAAGGCACCAGGGTGATCATCCTCGGCGCGGGCCTTGCCGGCATGGTCGCGGCCATGGAGCTGCGCGACGCCGGCTATGCGGTGGAAGTGCTGGAATATCGCGAGAAGGCAGGCGGGCGCTGCTGGACGCTGCGCAGCGGCGACAGCTACGAGGAGCTGGGCGGGGCGGTCCAGCAGGTCGATTTCGCCGAGGGCAACTACTTCAATCCCGGCCCCTGGCGCATCCCCTACAACCATTTCGGCGTGCTCGACTACTGCTCGCGGCTCGGCGTCGAGCTCGAGCCCTTCATCCAGGTCAACAACAACGCCTACCTGCATTCGACGAAAGCGTTCGACGGCAAGCCGGTGCGCTTCCGCGAGATCAACACCGACTATCGCGGCCACATCGCCGAGCTCCTGGCCAAAGTGACCGACCAGGGCGCGCTCGACGAGATGGTGAGCGAGGAGGACAAAGCGTTGCTCCTCACGTCGCTGCGCAGCTTCGGGGCGCTCGACGAGCAGAACGCATACGTGTCCTCCACCTCGGCCAGCGGCCGGCGCGGCTACGAACGCCCGCCCGGCGGCGGCGTCGACGGCTCGCCCATTCCCAACGAGCCGATAGACCTCTCGACGATCCTGCAGTCGAACCTCTGGCGCAACATCGCCGCGGGTGAATCCCTCAACACCTCCATGCCCATGTTCCAGCCGCGCGGCGGCATGGACATGATCGCGCAGGCCATGGAGCGCAACGTCGGCGACCTTATCCGCTACAGGAAGAAGGTGACCGCCATCACCCAGGACGAGAACGGCGTCTCGGTCACCTTCGAGGACCTGGAAAACGGCGGGGCGAGCGAGACGGTCACCGCGGACTATTGCGTGTGCACCATTCCCTTCTCGATCCTCAGCCAGATCGAGCACAACTTCTCCTCGCAGCTCTCGAACGTCATCAATTCGATGTACTACGCGAGCTCCATCAAGGTCGGGCTCGAGTTCAACCGTCGCTTCTGGGAAGAGGACGAGCACATCTATGGCGGGATCACCTATACCGACCTGCCGATCTCGATGATCTCGTACCCCTCCAACGACTTCTTCCAGAAAAAGCCGGGCGTGCTGCTGGGCGCCTACAGCTGGGGGGCGACCTCCTACCAGTTCAACGCCCTGCCGCCCGAGGAGCGGGTGGCCAAGGCGCTCGAATACGGCGCGCAGATCCACCCGCAATACAACGAGGAGTTCAAGACCGGCGTGTCGGTCGCCTGGCACCGGGTGCCGTGGGTCCTCGGCTGCTATGGCCAGTGGCAGGACAAGGAGGCGCAGTACCAGGACGCTGTGGCCATGGACCGCCGCGTGGTGATGGCGGGCGAGCACCTGAGCTACCTGCCGGCCTGGATGGAAGGAGCGATCCTCTCCTCGCTCGACGCCATCAAGCGCCTGCACGACGTGGCAACCAACGGCTGAAAGGAAGAGCCATGAACCGTTTCATCCTTGCGGCAGCGGTCCTCGCCTCGCTCGCGCCCCTTGCCTTAGCCCAGGAAGGCACCAAGCCGGAGGCCGACGACAGCGCGGCGCTCTTTGCCAGCCCGTCGGTCCTCACCCAGAAAACGGGGGCCGGCATCTATGGTGCGGTGTGCGCCGGATGCCACATGCCGGAGGGACAGGGCGCAGTCGGCGCCGGCGCCTATCCGGCGCTTGCCGACAATCCCACCCTCGAGTTTCCGGAGTATCCGATCCACATCATCGTCCACGGCCAGGCGGCCATGCCCCCGCTGGGTTCGGTGCTGGACGACGAGCAGATCGCGGCGGTGGTCGAATACATCCGCACCCATTTCGGCAACGACTATGCCGAGCCGGTGACCGCGGAGATGGTGGCCGGCGCACGCTGATCCGCCACGTCCTTGGGAGGAGGAAACGAGCGCGCCGCGCACATGCGGCGCGGTTCGTCCCGATTTAATCCAACCCCAGTCTTTTCAACGAAGGAAGGCAACATGATGAAATCGATCGTTCTGGGCGCGGTGCTGGCCCTCGCGAGCGTCGGCGCGGCCAATGCCGAGGTTATCCGGCACACCAATCCCAACTCCAACTTCCCGATCCTGCGGGCCGTCGAGATCCCGCCCGAAGCGACGCTCGTCTATCTCAGCGGCGCGGTGCCGCGCGTCATCGACGAAACGGCCGAGGCAGGGACGCTCGCCGCCTATGGCGACACGCGCGAGCAGACCATCTCGGTGCTCGAGAACATCGCGGGCACGCTCGAATCCCTCGACCTGACGCTCGGCGACATCGTCAAGATGCAGGTCTATCTCGTCGCCGACGAAAGCGGCGCGATGGACTTTTCCGGTTTCATGGACGGCTACGTCGAATTCTTCGGCACCGAGGAGCAGCCGAACCTGCCGACGCGCTCGGTGTTCGAAGTCGCGGGCCTGGCCAACGCCGGATGGCTGGTCGAGATCGAGGTCGTGGCCGTCCGCGAATAGGACCCGAGACGCGATCGGCAAAGCCGCCCGTTTTGGGCGGCTTTTTGTGGTGCCCGTTCATCTTCGGGCAGGGTGTGTCCTACCACCCCGGTGTAAAGCCGGGATTCCAGTAAACCGTGCCGTCGCGGTTCAGCGCGATCTTGCTCCCTGCGACCCGGTGGTATGGAGCGTGAGGTGCGCCCCACCGGCATCAGCGTGTACTGGTTCCCGGCTTTCGCCGGGATGACAGCCGGTGGGTGTTCCGGAAGCGCTCTATCCCTCGATCCGCCGCAGCTGCGCGACCGCCCGGGGGCGGTCGGAGAGGAGGTCGGCGCGGGCCGGTTCGGGGGCGGCAAGGTGCGGCCCCTGGGCGAGGCTCACGCCGTCCTCGATGAGCTCGAGCACCTGCTGCTCCCCGCCGACGCCGGTGACGATGAGGTCGACACCGAAGCGGGCGAGATAGCTCGCGATGTCCGAAACGTGGAAATCGGCGAGCGTTTGCGGATCGGCGAGGAACAGACCGGCCTCGACCCGCAGCGACCCCACCCCCTGCCCCACGAGGCTCGCGATATCGAGGCGGAGCGAGCGCACGGCAGTCAGCGAGAAGCTCGCGCCGACGCGCGCGAACTGGGCAAGGCCGGCGCGCTCGATCTCGCCCAGCGCCTGCCAGTCGCGCTCGGTCATCAGGAAGACGATGCTGCGCGCGATGGTGCGGTTGGCCTCGAGGGCGGCCACGTGCTGCTCGCGGCTGGCGCGGTCGGCAAGGGTGGCGCGGGTCAGCGGCACGAAAAGCGTGACGGACTGGCCGGCGGCGCGGGCGCGGCGGGCGAGGGCGACGGCTTCGAGAAGGGCCGCGCCATCGACCTGGCGCAGGATATCCTCGCCGCCATCGCGCGGCAGGAAGTCGGCGGGCTCGGCCATCCCGCCGTCGTCGAGCACCAGGCGCGGCACGAGGTCGTAGCCGTGGACGCGGCGCTGCGGCAGGGTGAGGACGGGCTGCACATGGACGACCAGCCGATCGTCGGCGAGCGCGCGGCGCACCACATCGGACGGGACGGTCGGCTTGGAATCCTCGACGGCGGCGATCTCCAGGGGCTGCGCCTGCGGCACGGCGGCGGCAGGAGACTTCTTCTCCTCGATCTCGGCGACGGCCTCCGCGACCTGGCGGATGACGGTGCCCAGCACCGAGATGTCGGCCTCGACGGCCTGGAGGCGCTTGCCGGCATCCTGGTCGGCGAGCTGGTTGACGCGCTGGCTGAGGACGGCGCCGGCCTGCGCATCGGTGGCGAGGAGCCGCGAAAGATCCTCGATCGCCTTTTCAAGGCGCGCCTCGGCGCGACGGCGCAGCGTGCGTTCGATGGAGATGACGCAGAGGCCGGCGGCAACGAGAGCGGTCAGCCCGGCTTCGACCGGCGTGAAGGCCAGGCCGAAATAGGCGGTCGCGCCGATTCCCAAGGCGGCCAGCGCCACGAATGTGTAAACGAGTGCCTGCACGGCGATGTTTCGAGCCCCAGAAGCCGAAGGGAGATTCGGCCCAGCATGTCATAGCATTCCGGGGGATAAGTAAAAAGCTTAGCCGGGCCGGAAGGTGGCGGAGAAAACGGATTATTTACCCTAAATCGACAAGATCGTCCGCGTGCGGCCGTTCCCGCCCGGCGGGTGCGGCGGCAGCGATTTTTATGACGGGATTGGGGTTTTAATGGTCATGGCAGGCGCTTCGGCGACCCTCACGCAAGGCAGGCTGCTGCTCATCGACCGGGACGCATCGAGCGCCAGGGTGCTGGCGGAAACGCTTGCCGAAAACCTCGTCTCGGCCCCGGAAATGACGGCCGTCGCCGGTGGGCGGCACGCGGCGGAAACCCTCAAGGGCCAGGATTTCGACGTGGTGCTGGCGGACCTGACGAGCCTTGCCGACCTGGCGGAGGCGACCGAAGACGCGGTGACGCGACTCGTCAAGCTGTCACGCGGCGCGCTGGTGGTGGCGCTTTCGGACGGCGCCTCGGTCTCGGCGGCGGTGGCGGCCATGCAGGCGGGCGCGCACGACTATGTGGCCAAGCCCGTCAACGGCCCGGCGCTCGCCACCCGCATCGGGGAATTGGCCGAGCGGCACGGCAAGACGCGCGCCATCGCCATCGAGGCGAGGCCGCAGGCGTGCGTCACCGGCTTTGCCGGGTTCGTGGGCGCCTCGAGTGCCATGCAGTTCGTCTACGAGCAGATCGAGCGGATCGCGCCCTCCTCGGCCCCGGTCTTCATCACCGGCGAGAGCGGCACGGGCAAGGAAGTCGCCGCCGAGGCGCTGCACGCCAGGGGTCCGCGCGCGGGCGGGGCGTTCATCGCGGTCAACTGCGCGGCGATCCCGCGCGACCTGATGGAAAGCGAGCTCTTCGGGGTGGTGCGCGGCGCCTACACGGGCGCGCACGAAGACCGCAAGGGCGCGGCCGAGCTTGCCGACGGGGGCACCCTCTTTCTCGACGAGATCGGCGAGATGGACCTTTCGCTCCAGTCCAAGCTCCTGCGGTTCCTGCAGACCGGGACGATGAGCCGGGTGGGCGAATCGGGCACGCGCAAAGTTGACGTGCGGGTCATCTGCGCGACCAACCGCAACCCGATGCAGATGATCGCCGACCGGACCTTCCGCGAGGACCTCTTCTATCGCCTGCATGTCCTGCCGATCCACCTGCCGCCGCTGCGGCAGCGCCCGGCCGACGTGATGGCGCTGGCCCGGCATTTCCTTGCGACCTTCGCGCGCGAGGAGCACAAGCGCTTCACCGGCTTTTCGGCGGAAGCGGCCTCGGCCATGCTGGCGCGCGACTGGCCGGGCAACGTGCGGCAGGTGCAGAACCTCGTGCGGCGGCTGGTGGTGATGTTCGACGGCGGCGAGATCGACGCCGCGATGCTGAGGGCCGCCGACATCGAATCGCGCGAGGCGGGCGCCGTCACCGCTCCGGCGCCGCGCGAGCGGCGCACGGTCCTGCCCATGTGGCAGCAGGAGCAGCGCATCATCGAGGATGCCATCGCCTCGTTCAACGGCAACATCTCGCTGGCCGCCGCCGCCCTCGAGATCAGCCCCTCGACCATTTACCGCAAGCGCCAGAGCTGGGCGGAGATGAACACGGCCGGAGCGGCGTGAGGCATCGGGGGCGTTGAAAAACCCATCGGGATGGGTTATCTAAATGGTCACGATCTGTCGTGCCCATGGCCTGCGCATCGTCATTTTCCTCGACGACCATGAACCCGCACACGTGCATGTCTTCGGTGACGGACAGGTGAAGATCAATCTCATTGGGGAAAATCGCGCGCCCGAACTCGTCTGGGCCGAGGGCATGAAGCATGGCGACATACAGCGCGCCATGCAGATCGTTGCCGAACGGCAGCACGAATTCCTGGCGAAGTGGAAGGACATCCATGGCTGAGCTCTCCGACGAAATCATCGATGCGGCGATCGCCAAGGGCAAGGCTGCGGCGCAGAACGAACCGCGTGCGGCAAGCGTCCGTTATGACCGCACGTCTGCCCGCGTCGTGGTCGAACTGACGAACGGCGCCACCTTCGCGTTTCCGCCCAAGCTCGTGGAGGGCTTGGGCGAAGCTTCGGACGATCAGCTCGCCGCGGTCGAGATCCTCGGCGCCGGCTACGGGCTGCATTGGGACGAACTCGATATCGATATTTCCGTGCCCGGATTGATGGCCGGCATCTTCGGCACGAGAGCCTATATGGCACGCCGAGCCGGGCAGGTTCGCTCGCCTGCCAAAGCCGCCGCGGCGCGGGCGAACGGTGCAAAGGGCGGGCGACCGCGCAAATCGGCCTGATCCCCTACCCCTGCGGGGTCGAGGCTTCCTTGGCCTTGGCGCGGGCGAGGCCGAGCTGGTGTTCGCGCACGATGACGAAGATGCCCGAGCCGACGACGATGACGCCGCCGACCAGCATCTCGATGGTCGGCACCTCGGCGAAGACGGCGTAGCCGACGATGATGGCGAGGATCAGCGAGGCATATTCGAAGGGCGCGATGATCGACATGTCGGCATGGCGGTAGCTCGAGGTCAGGAGGATCTGGGCGACGCCGCCGGCAAACCCCGCCCCGACGAGGAGCGCGGCCTGCTGCGGGGTCGGCCAGACCCAGCCGAAGGGGAGCGTGACGAGCGCCAGGACGCTCGAGGTCAGCGAGAAATAGATGACGATGGTCGCCGTCTTCTCGCTCATGACCAGCCGGCGCACCTGCAGCATGGCGAAGGCGGCGCAGCAGGCGCCGAGGAAGGCGGCGGCGGCGCCGATCATTTCGCGATGGCCGGCGGGCGAGCCGTCCGAAAAGAGCGTCAGGCGCGGCCACATGACGATGAGGACGCCGATGAGTCCGATGACCACCGCGCTCCAGCGATAGAGCCACACCCGCTCCTTGAGGATGATGGCGCTCAGGGCGACGATGATGAGCGGAGCCGCATAGCCGATGGAGGTCGCCTCGGGCAGCGGCAGGCTGGTCAGGGCGACGAAGTTGAGGCCCATCGACACGGTGCCGATGATTCCGCGCATGAAATGGCCGCCGGGATTGGCGGTCTTCAGGCCATCGACCAGCTGTCCGCGCCAGGCGAGGAACACCGCGATCGGGAAAATGGCGAAGAATGAGCGGAAGAAGACAAGCTGACCCGGCGGCACGCCCTCGGCGGCCTTCAGCAGGCTCATCATGAGGACGAACACGGCGACCGAGGCCACCTTCAACCCGATGCCGCGCATGACCGACGCCCTCCCGTCGGGCGGGCCGGGCAGATGCGGCGATGAAGACGCGGGGGCGGACAAGGCGAGTCCAGGAGTAGAGAGAACTGGCGGCGCAGGGCCGTTGCAGGGTCAGGGCTTAGCAGGTGAACCGGGGGATGTCGACGGGTCGAAACCGAGATGTCGCCTTACCGCCGCGGAGCACGAGGCCTCACGCGGAACGACCCGCCGTTTCGAGCGCTGCGGCGAGCACATCGGCAAGGCCGCGCCCGGCCTCACCGCTTCGATCGAGGCGCGGATTATAGATCGTCACCTCAAGGCCGACGACCTTGTCGCTCGCCAGGCCGATGCGCAGGGCGGTTGCCAATTCCGTCCAAGAGAAGCCATCAGGTATACGGAAATCGACCGCAGGCATAATGGCGTCGTCGAGGCAGTCCGCATCGAGATGGATGAAGAACCCATCGAGGTCGCGTCGCACCAGATGGTCGACCGCCGCCTGGGTGGCGGCTTCGATGCCGAGCCGCCGCACGGCAGGCAGATCGAAGGCGACGAGTCCGGCCGGAAGCGGCTGGCTGCCGAATTCGGCCTGATCCTCATGGTCGCGAAAGCCGAGCGCCACGACGTCTTCGGGGCTGACCAGCGGACCGCGTCCCTCGAGATCGGTGAGGAGCGCAGGCCCGTAGCCGGTCACCCACGCCAGATCCATCGACGCGCCTTCGCCCTTCGGCTCCGCCTCCGGCTGGAAAAAGTCCGCATGGCCGTCGATGAAGAGCAGGCCATAGCGCCCCCGCCGCCGCAGCGCGAGCATCGGGCCGAGAAGGATCGTGCAATCGCCACCCAGCACGATCGGGAACTCTCCCGCATCGAGCACCGCCTCCACCGCATCGGCGAGCGAGGGCGACCAGGCGGCGATCGTTCCGGCATTCAGGATGGTCGTCTCCGGGTCGCGGCTCCGATCGTTGGCCGGGACGGCCAGCCGCCCGGCGCGGCGCGCCCCGATGCGCTCGGCAAGACCCAACTCGAGAAGCCGGCCCGCCAGCTCCTCGACACCAACCGTGGAGAGACCCAGATTGGAAGGCGCTTCGATGATGGCATATGGGCGCATTGGACGAATGCTCCTCCTCAGCACCCGAACGCGTGCGCCCGCAGGATGTTCCAGCCCTGCAGGGGTCGTCTCCGCCCCGCGCACGCAAGCGGGTTCGCCAGATCCACGCCCTACTGCGTCAGTCGGCGGTGCTAACGTCGATGCCGAGGGCGGCGAAGGCGGCGGCCAGGTCTTCGCGCATGCCGGGCTCGACCACGAGATGGGTGACCTGCCCCGCCTCGGCGATCCGGAACGGGGCGACGGTGCCCAGCTTGTCGCTGGTCGCGGCGATCAGCAATTGCCCGCTCTGCTCGATCATGGCCCGCTTGATCTCGGCCTCGCCGGGGTCGAGCGCGGTGACGCCCATGCCGGCATCGAGGCCGCAGGCGCCGAGGACGAAGAGATCGGCGTAGACCTGCCGAACCTCCCGGAGCGTGGCGGCGCCGAGGCACGCGCCCTTGCCGCGATCGTAGAGGCCGCCGAGCAGCATCGTCGTGCAAAGCGCATGGTCGGCGAGCGCCAGCGCGACGCCCGGCGCATTCGTGACCACGGTGAGCGCCATGTCGCGCGGCAGGGCCCTCGCCACCTCCAGGTTGGTGGAGCCGGCATCGATGAACACGGTCTGCCCCGGCTGCACCAGGGCGGCGGCGGCCCTGCCCAGCCGCTGCTTGGCGCCGGGTTGCGTCTGCACACGCGCGGCGATCGAGCCGCCGTCGGGCGCCGGGGCGAGCGCGCCGCCATAGACCCGCCGGCAATGGCCGGCCCTCGCCAGCTCGCGCAGATCCCGCCGGACGGTGTCCTCGGAAACCCTGAACTCGGCGACCAGATCGGCGGCCAGCACCCGCCCCTGCTCCGAGAGGTACTGGCGGATCCGGTTCTGCCGTTCTTGGGTGAGCATGGCATGCGCTTTCATGTTTATGCACGATCTTGCATGTTTGTGCAGGACTCTGCAATAAGGGAGCGCTCCCGCCCGATCGCAAGAGGCCACTCCCTTGACCACTGCTGCGTCCGCCCCGTCGTCCCCCCATGCGCTGGCCGGCCCGCGCGAGCAGACGGCGACCCGGGCCGTCTTCCTGGTCGCGGGCCTTGCCATGGCGTCGTGGGCGCCGCTCGTGCCCTATGCGAAGGACCGGCTCGGCGTGGAGGACGGCATGCTGGGCGTGCTGCTGCTCTGCCTCGGCCTCGGTTCGATCATCGCCATGCCGGTGACGGGGGTTCTCGCCAGCCGCTTCGGCTGCCGAGCCGTGATCGTCGTCGCCAGCCTCGTGGTTTCCCTGGTGTTGCCGCTCCTGGCGAGCGTCGATTCGGTCGCAGCGCTCGCCGTGGCGCTCGCCCTTTTCGGCGCGAGCGTCGGCACGGTCGACGTGGCGATGAACATCCAGGCGGTGATGGTCGAGAAGGACAGCGGCCGCCACATGATGTCGGGTTTCCATGGACTCTTCAGCCTCGGCGGCATCGTGGGCGCCGGCGGCGTCAGCCTGCTGCTGGGCATGGGACTGGCGCCGCTCGCGGCAACGCTGATCGTCAGCGCGCTGGTGCTTGCGCTCCTCATCTTCGCCTATTCGGGCCTCCTGCCCTACGGCAACCGCGAGGAGGCGAACACACCGCTCTTCGTCCTGCCCAAGGGCATCGTAGTCTTCATCGGCCTCATCTGCTTCATCGTGTTCCTCGGCGAAGGAGCCATTCTCGACTGGAGCGCCCTCTTCCTCATCGGGACGCATGGCGTTGCTGCGAGCGAGGCCGGTTTCGGCTACACCATGTTCGTCGTGGCGATGACGGCGGGGCGGCTCGCGGGCGACCGGATCGTGCGCGCGTTCGGCGGGGCGCGGGTGATCGTCATCGGCGGGCTGATGAGCGCGGCCGGCTTCGCGCTCGCGGTGTTCGCGCCCGGCCAGGCCATCGCCTTTGCCGGTTTCCTGCTGGTCGGCCTCGGCGCCTCCAACATCGTGCCGGTACTCTTCACCGCCGCCGGGCGGCAGAAGCGCATGCCCGCGAGCCTCGCCGTCGCGTCGATCACCACCCTCGGATATGCCGGCATCCTCGTCGGGCCCGCCGCCATCGGCTTCATCGCCCAATACGCAAACCTCGAGGCCGCCTTCCTGCTGCTGGCCGCCGGACTGCTGCTTGTCGCGACATCGGGACCGGTCGCCGCGCGCCGCTAGTCCAGCCAATCGGGTGCCAGGGCAACGAGTTTCTGGTCCGGATGGGCGGCCAGGTCGTCCAACATCTCGAGGTCATCGTCGCGAACGGACCGCCTCGTCGGAGCCGCTTCGCGCCAGCGGTCCCAGTCCGATGTCTCGCGACCGTTGAGCACGTGGTGGTCGCGCAGGACGTTGACCTTCATGAACCAGGAGCCGGTGGTTTCGCCGTGACCGAATGCACCGGGGTCGGCTTCGGCGCGGCGGAAGCTCAGCCAGGCTTCGCCGGCCGTGAGGAAGGCCTTGCGCGGCATGTCGGCCGGATCGAAGACGATCCGGTTGCGGTGTCTCAGCATAGAATCGATCTGGGCATCGGCGAGACGCCACGATTCGGTGCGTGCGTCCCTGTACTCGGTGACCCAGTGATCTTCCCAGCCTTGGCGGAAATAGGCGGCAAAGCCGCAGCGCACGCGAGCGGGAACGCCCTTGGCGCGCAGGAACGCGCACAGCATCAACGCATAGTCGCGGCAGGTGCCGATGGAGCGTCTTTCGGGCGGGCGCGGGACGTCGAGCGGCTGCGGATCCCTTGCAAGGATGTCATCCAGCCGCCGGGCAACCGGCAGGGTGGTCCGCACAGCCGCGGTGAACCTGGCTGCGTCGAGTCCGTATTCATCGAGCCAGCTCGAATGGACGAGGACACCCTGGACGATCTCGATGAGGCGCCCGATTTCGGCCGGGAAGGCGGCTATGGCGCCGACATGCACGCCGGGATCGGAGAAGGGAGTGTGGGTTCGCCAGACGTCAACGTCCTGCATGGCGCTTCCTCGACGGAGAAGCGGCAACTAGAACCGGTTTTGGCGGGGCGGGGAAGGTCGACGACCGCCCCGGTCGTCCAGTCCCTGCGTCACACCGGCGAAATTTCGCAGCGCGCCTTGTCGTCGAGGAAGTGGACGTGGTCGCGCAGCGTCTCGACGCCGGGGGCGGGTTCGCTGACGTATTCGGCGGCGTTCTCGACGGTCGCGGTGGCGGTGCGGACGGTATAGAGGTGCACTTCGCCCAGTTCCGTCTGGCGGCGCTCGTCGGTGGCGAGCAGCAGGTCGGAGCGGATGTCCTCCATCGGCACGTAGATGCGCGCCGGCGCGCCGGGCCGCTCGAGGCGGAGCGCGCGGCGGGAATCGATGATCTGGGCGTCGTCGACGACGATGTGGACGCGCCCTTCCACCGGCGCGATGGTGAAATCGCTCGTCTTCGAATGCGGCTGCATGGGCTCGAATCCCGCGGTTGATCTCGATCAGAACCAAGACGCGCGAAGTGGGGTTTTCGTTCCGTCGCGGGACGTTGGCGCAGCCTTCGCCGGGGCCGAAGCGCGCGTTAACGATAAATCCTTGCCGACGCGCTCTTGACTCGTTTCGCCGCCGCTTCCTATATCCCCATGCGTCCTGTTAGCACTCGCACTGCAAGAGTGCTAACAGGATCTAGATTTGCACCAACTTGTCTCTTACAAGGAGCGAACATGAGCTTCCGTCCCCTGCACGACCGCGTTGTCGTCCGGCGCGTTGACAGCGAGGAAAAGACCGCTGGCGGCATCATCATCCCGGACACCGCCAAGGAAAAGCCCTCCGAGGGCGTGATCGTCTCCGTCGGCCCCGGCGGCCGTGACGAGACCGGCAAGATCGTCCCGCTGGACGTCAAGGAAGGCGACCGCGTGCTTTTCGGCAAGTGGAGCGGCACCGAGGTCAAGCTCAACGGTCAGGATCTCCTCATCATGAAGGAGAGCGACATCATGGGCGTGATCACGGCTTAGCACTCGCGATCATCTCGCCTGCCGCGAGTCTGACGCGATCTTCTGCGCTTCCGGTGCTCACGTACTTGAACGTACGCTCCGCTCCGGTTCTCGAAGACCACGCCAGCCTCATCGGCAGCCGAGCGCTCGCTTCGCCTAAATTCAACTTCTGTTTCTAAGGAGCCTCAAATGGCAGCCAAGGAAGTCAAATTCTCCACCGAAGCCCGCGACAAGATGCTGCGCGGCGTCAACATCCTGGCCAATGCGGTCAAGGTCACCCTCGGCCCCAAGGGCCGTAACGTCGTGATCGACAAGTCGTTCGGCGCCCCGCGCATCACCAAGGACGGCGTCACCGTCGCCAAGGAAATCGAGCTCGAGGACAAGTTCGAGAACATGGGCGCCCAGATGCTGCGCGCCGTCGCCTCGAAGACCAACGACATCGCCGGTGACGGCACCACGACCGCAACCGTTCTCGGCCAGGCGATCGTCAACGAAGGCGTCAAGGCCGTCGCCGCCGGCATGAACCCGATGGACCTGAAGCGCGGCATCGACCTGGCCGTCGAGGAAGTCGTCTCCAACCTCAAGGCCCGCGCCAAGAAGATCACCTCCTCGGCCGAAGTCGCCCAGGTCGGCACCATCTCGGCCAACGGCGAGAAGTCGGTCGGCGACATGATCGCCGAGGCCATGCAGAAGGTCGGCAACGAGGGTGTCATCACCGTCGAGGAAGCCAAGACCGCTGAGAGCGAGCTCGACGTCGTCGAAGGCATGCAGTTCGACCGCGGGTACCTGTCGCCCTACTTCGTGACCAACGCCGAGAAGATGACCGCCGTCCTCGAGGACCCGGTGATCCTCCTCCACGAAAAGAAGCTCTCGAACCTGCAGGCGATCCTGCCGATCCTCGAGGCCGTGGTCCAGTCGCAGCGTCCGCTGCTGATCATCGCCGAGGACATCGAGGGCGAGGCTCTGGCCACCCTCGTCGTCAACCGCCTGCGCGGCGGCCTCAAGGTCGCGGCCGTCAAGGCTCCGGGGTTCGGTGATCGCCGCAAGGCCATGCTCGAGGACATCGCCATCCTCACCGGCGGCCAGGTGATCTCGGAAGAGCTCGGCATCAAGCTCGAGAACGTCACCCTCGACATGCTCGGCACCGCCAAGCGCGTGGAGATCTCCAAGGAGAACACCACCATCGTCGACGGCGCCGGCTCGGCCGAGGACATCCAGGGCCGTGTCGCCCAGATCAAGGCGCAGATCGAGGAAACCACCTCCGACTACGACCGCGAGAAGCTCCAGGAGCGCCTGGCCAAGCTCGCCGGCGGCGTCGCCGTGATCCGCGTCGGCGGCTCGACCGAAGTCGAGGTCAAGGAGCGCAAGGACCGCGTCGACGACGCGCTCAACGCCACCCGCGCCGCTGTCGAGGAAGGCATCGTGCCGGGCGGCGGCACCGCGCTGTTGCGCGCCTCGTCCGACCTCAAGGCCAAGGGCGCCAACCCCGACCAGCAGGCCGGCATCGCCATCGTGCGCCGCGCTCTCCAGGAGCCGGTCCGCCAGATCGCCAACAACGCGGGCGACGAAGGCTCGGTGGTCGTCGGCAAGATCCTCGAGAACTCCAGCCTCGACTTCGGCTACGACGCGCAGAACGGCGTCTACGGCGACCTCATCGCGATGGGCATCATCGACCCGGTCAAGGTCGTGCGCACGGCGCTGCAGGACGCGGCTTCGGTCGCCTCGCTCCTCATCACCACCGAGTCGATGATCGCCGAGTTGCCCAAGGAAGCCGCTCCGGCAATGCCGGGTGGCGGCGGCATGGGCGGCATGGGCGGCATGGACTTCTAGTCCACGCACACGCTTCCGACCTTTCCCAAGGTCACGAACGGGAGGGCGGTCCGCGAGGGCCGCCCTTTCGTTTGTCAACCGACCACAAGGAACCCAACCCAAAAGCCGCGCTGCTACAAGGTCTTGCGATTCCGGAGCCACCGTTTAGGTTGACCACATCGCGACCGGCCTACCTCCATTGAACGCGGAAGTCGTGTGTATTATCTTACACGGAGGCTCGGATGGAACGGAACAGCCGCAAGCTCATCAAGCTGCTGGAGCAGGACGGATGGTATCTGGTGGCGGTCCGTGGCGACTATCACCAATATCGGCATCCAGAGCGCAACGGCCGGGTGACGGTTCCGCATCCGAACAGGGATATTCCGACCGGAACCTTGCGGTCCATCTATAGACAGGCTGGCTGGCTCAAGTAGGACAGGCATGCGTTACACCGCTTTCATTCATAAAGACCCCGACAGCGACTTCGGCGTGAGCTTCCCGGATGTTCCCGGTTGCATTGCCGCTGGAGAGACGATCGAAGCAGCGTTGAAGAACGCGGCCGAGGCGCTTGCCTTTCACATAGAAGGCATCGAGGCCGATGGCGATCCTGTCCCCGTTCCCCGATCGCCCGATGACATTCTTTCCGATCCATCCTTTGGGGAAGACCGGCAGGGTGCGATCGTCGCTTCCGTGCCGCTGGTGCGCGACTTGGGGTCGACCACGCGCATAAACGTTTCGCTCGATCTCGGCCTGCTCAAGGCCATCGACGAGGAAGCGCGTGAACGCAAGCAAACCCGCTCCGCCTTTATCGCCTCGGCTGTCCGCAAGGAAATCGCGGGTTGAGAGGCTCGAGCGTTCTGCGGAATCAAGCCGGAAACGGGAACGTCATTCCTCCACGCCGCGTTTGAAGGCAAAATGCGACCCGGGCGGGGTCTACTCAAATCCCGGCTTTGCAATTAGCTTCCTGCCCGCCCTGGGGAGATGCGTTTGTCAGTAGATTTCTTCTTGTTCGCCGCCGTCGGCTTTCTCGCGCAGATCGTCGACGGCGCGCTGGGAATGGCCTACGGCGTGATCAGCTCGACCGTGCTTCTCGCCTTCGGCGTGCCGCCCTCGCACGCTTCGGCCAGCGTCCATGCGGCCGAGATGTTCACCACGGGCGCTTCGGCCGCCAGCCATATCGGGCACCGCAATGTCGACTGGAACCTCTTCTGGCGGCTGGTGCCCGCCGGTGTGCTCGGCGGGTGCATCGGCGCCTATGTGCTGACCAGCGTCGACGGCGATGTGCTGCGCCCGTTCGTCACCGCCTACCTCACCGTCATGGGCCTTTACATCCTTTATCGCGCCTTCCGGCAGCGGCGAAAGACCGTCGAGCCGCACGGGGCCGTGGTCGCCCCGCTGGGGGTCGCCGGCGGCTTCGTCGATGCGGTGGGCGGAGGCGGATGGGGCCCGGTCGTCACCTCGACGCTGATCGGCACCGGCGGCGCGCCGCGCTACGTCATCGGCTCGGTCAACGCCGCCGAGTTCTTCGTGGCGACGGCCGTCTCGGCGAGCTTCCTCATCGCGCTCCTCACCGGCAACTGGCGCGAGGCGGGCGGCATCCTCGACCACGCCGAGGCCGTGGCCGGCCTCATCGTCGGCGGGCTGCTGGCCGCGCCGATCGCCGGGTTCGTGGTGCGGCACGTCAAGACCCAGGTGCTGATGGTGGTGGTCGGCGTGCTGGTCATCGGGCTTGCCGGCTACCAGACCTGGCAGCTGTTCACCGGCGCCTGACCTCTCCCGAAAGCTAACCGGCGAACAACAATCGCAGCGCCATGGCGATCGAGACCACGATCACCAGCGGCCGGATGAGGCGGGCGCCGAACCGGATGCCGGCGCGCGCGCCGATATAGCCGCCGGCCACCTGCCCCACCGCCATGGCGATCGCCGCCTGCCAGACGACGTCGCCGGCGAAGATGAAGACGACGAGCGCGGCGGAATTGGAGACGAGGTTCAGCGCCTTGGTATGTCCGGCCGCGCGCGTCAGGCCAAAGCCGAAGAGCGTGACGAAGCCGATGGTGAAGAACGAGCCGGTGCCCGGCCCGAAGAGGCCATCGTAGAAGCCGATGACGAAGCCCATGACCGGCCCGAACACTGGAAAGGCGAGGCGCGCGGTGCGGTCTGCGTCCGAGAGGTTGGGCGCGAAGACGAAATAGACGGCGATGGCGATGAGCGCGATGGGCACGAGGACGGCGAGCAGGCCGGTATCGATCTGCTTGACCGCAAAAGCGCCGAGGGCCGAACCGGCGAAGGTGAGGACGATGGCGACGACGAGCTTCTTCACATCGATGAAGCCGCGCCGCCAATAGGTCAGCACCGCCATCGCCGTGCCGATGACCGACTGCATCTTGTTGGTGGCGAGCGCGGCGACCGGCGGCAGGCCGGCAGAGAGGAGCGCGGGCACCGAGATCATGCCGCCGCCGCCCGCGATGGCATCGACGAAACCGGCGAGAAGACCGACGCCCGCGAGGGCGAGGAGAACGAGGGGATCGAGCACTTCCTGAAAGCCTACTGTTGGTCGCCGTGCCGGCGGCGTTCGATGTGATCGTCGGGGGGCGGGCCGTCGGTGACGCGCTGCTCGTAGAGCGGGATATTGATCATCGATGACATGAAGCCCGACATCATGAGCTGGATGCCGACGACGAGCGTGGTCATGGCGATGATCATGGCGCGCATGGTGGAGCCCGGATTGAGCATGCCGAAGCCCCGGCGCGCCCACTCGCTCACCCCCCAGCCCAGGGTCACCAGCCCGATGAGGATGAGGACGACGGCGAAGAGCAGGATGCGCTCGAGCGAAAGCGCCTCGAGCACGCGGTGGTAGCTGTCGGAGGGCGGGATGAAGCCGTAGCGGGTGGCGAAACGCCGCCCGATCAGCGCGAAGGCGATGGATTGCACGCCCACGATAATGGCCATGGCCGCAACGAGGAAGGCGTGGATATCGAGCACCGCCGGCCCGATGCGCAGCGGGCCGCCGAGCAGCGCCGCCCCCAGGGCAAGGCCCGAGGTCAGGAGCGCGATGCCGGGATAGAGAAAGAGCCAGCGCGGCGAGAAGAGCAGCAGGAACCGCAGGTGTCGCCAGCCGTCCCGGAAGGGACGCAGGTGCGGACGGCGCGTGCGCCCGTCGGGCGAGAGGGTCGTTGGGACTTCGGCAACGGGCAGGCCCGCTAGGGTAGCCTTGACCACCATCTCGGAGGCGAACTCCATGCCGGTGGTGCGCAGGTTGAGGTTGCGGATGGCGTCGCGCTCGAACCCGCGCAGGCCGCAGTGGAAGTCGCCGATCGGCGACTTGAAGAAAAGCCGGCCGATGGTGGTGAGGAGCGGGTTGCCGACATGGCGGTTGAGCCAGGGCATGGCCCCCGGCGCGATGCCGCCCTTGAAGCGGTTGCCCATGACGAGCACGGCGCCGCCGCGCAGGGCTTCGACGAAAGCGTCGAGACGGCCGAAATCGTAGCTGAGGTCGGCATCGCCCATGATGACGTAGCGCCCTTTGGCGGCCGCGATGCCGCTGGCGAGGGCGGCGCCATAGCCGCGCCGGGTCGCCTCGACGACGCGGGCGCCGCTATCGAGCGCGACCTGGCGCGAGCCGTCGGTCGAGCCGTTGTCGGCGACCAGCACCTCGCCCTCGATGCCGGTGCGCGCAAGGAACTCCCGCGCCCGGCCGATGCAGGCGGCCAGGGTCTCGGCCTCGTTGAGGCACGGCATGAGAATGGTCAGTTCCAGCGTCGGCTCCACCGGGAGCGGGCTCCCCGCTACTCGCATGAGGACTTCTGCCGCGAAATCGGCCGGGACGCAATGCGGCTGCGGCCCGGAACCGGGCGGGCTGGAGTGGTGGCGTTATTTTCGAACCGGAAAGGTGGTGTCCACTTTCTAGACGCTCTCGCTGACCAGCAGGTCGGCGGGGAGCAGAACCTGCGTCATGCCGCGATGCGGCTCGGCGGTGACGTCGGCGAGGACGGCGACGGTCCGGCGCGCCAGTTCGCCGACGGGCGTGCCGAGCACCATGTCGATGACGCCATCGACCAGCGCCTCGCGCGTGACCGGCGTCAGCTCGTTGCAGACGGTGACGATGCGCCGGCCGCTGCCCTCCTCGCGCAGCGCCTGCACCAGGCCCTGCTCGCCGCCGCCGCAATCGTAGATGCCGACGAGGTCGGGATTGGAGGCGACGAGGTCGCTGACGACCTCGTAGGACACCTGCTGGTCATCGAGGTTGACCACCGGCTCGAGCAGCGTGAGGTGCGGTGCGTGCTCGCGCAGATAGCTGCGGAAGCTGATCTCGGAGATCTCCTGGCTCTGGTAGCGGTGGCTGCCGATGACGATGCCGACCTTGCCGGGCTCGCGCGAGAGCCGAGCGATGGCCCAGCCGGCGGTGCGGCCGGACTTGTGCCTGTCGACCATCAGGCAGCCGGCGCGGCGGGGGGCGGTGACGTCGCTGAGGAGCAGGACGACGGGCGTGCCGGCTTCGGCGACCGCGTCGATGGCTTCGTTGACCGTCGGATGATCGATGGCGACCATGGCGATGGCGTCGACCCGCGCCGCCATCTCCCGCAGGCGTGCGGCGATGACCGACGGCACGATGCTCTCGACATGCTCGACGATGGCGCGTCCATCGATGGAGGGCGAGGCATCGGTGGCTTGCGTGAGCGCTTGCGCAAAGCCGAGATAGAAGGTGCTGCGCCGCTGCAGCAGGAAGCCGAAGGTGCGCGGCGGCGCCTCGCGCAGCCGCCGCTTGAGGAGGCCCGTGGCGTAATAGCCGATGCGCTCGGCGGCTTCGAGCACGCGGAGCGCCGTCGCCTCGCGCACCGGCAGGCGGCGGTTGAGCACGCGGTCGACCGTCGCGACGCTGACGCCCGCCGCTGCTGCCAGATCCGAGATCGTCGGCCGCTTCATCTGATGGAAACTCTCACCTGTTCTGACGGTTTCTGATGGGTTCTGATAGATTATATCAGAGCTGTCTTGCCTTCCCAAGCGGCGGACGGCTACTGCTTTGGCGTCACCGGCAGGCTGGGAGGAGCAAATGACCGACGTGGCGCTGAACCCGCGCGGCAGGCGGGACTACGACCTCCTGGGCGCCGATGGGCGCCGGGCGGTCGAGACGGGCCTCGCCGCGGCCGAGTGGTACCACACGGACGTGCCGCGCAAGCAGATGAAGGAGCTGATGCAGCGCTCCGACGGGCCGGCCATCCGCGACACGATTCTCTGGCTCGGGCTGCTGGTGCTGTTCGGCGCAAGCGGCGTCTATTTCTGGGGCACCTGGTGGTGCGTGCCGTTCTTTGCCGCCTATGGCGTGCTCTACGGATCGGCGAGCGACTCGCGCTGGCACGAGTGCGGCCACGGCACGGCGTTCAGGACGCAGTGGATGAACCGGGTCGTCTACCAGATCGCCTGCTTCATGATCATGCGCAATCCGGTGACCTGGCGCTGGAGCCACGCGCGGCACCATACGGACACCATCATCGTCGGGCGCGATCCGGAAATCGCGGTGATGCGTCCGCCCGACCTCGTGCGCCTCATCCTCGGCTTCGTCGGCATCTCGGACGTCTGGTATGCGATGAGCGACATGATGCGCAACGCCGCCGGGCACCTCAGCGCGGCCGAGAAGAGCTTCATCCCGGCAATGGAGCAGCGCAAGGTAGTCCGCACCGCGCGCATCTGGGTCGCCATCTATGCGGGCGTGATCGCGCTTTCGATCTACATGCAGTCCATCCTGCCGCTGATGCTGGTCGGGCTGCCGCGGCTCTACGGGGCCTGGCACATGGTGATGTGCGGCCTGCTGCAGCATGGGGGGCTTGCCGACAACGTCACCGACCACAGGCTCAATTCGCGCACCGTCCACATGAACCCGGTCAGCCGCTTCATCTACTGGAACATGAACTACCATGTGGAGCACCACATGTTCCCCATGGTGCCCTACCACGCGCTGCCGCGGCTGCACGCGGCGATCAGGCATGACCTGCCGGCGCCGACGCCCTCCATCTGGGCGGGCTACAAGGAGATGATCCCGGCATTCCTGCGGCAGCTGCGCTACGAGGACTACTTCATCAAGCGCGAGCTGCCGCCGACGGCCAAGCCCTATCGCGAAGACCTGCACGTGCCGCCGATGCCGGGCGCGGCGGCCGCGCAATAACCAAACTCGAGGAGACGACCATGGGCCGCTGGGTCACTGCGTGCGCCATCGATGACGTGGACGAGGAGGACGTCATCCGCTTCGATCACGAGGGCAAGGTCTACGCCATCTACAAGAGCCCGCAGGGCGAGTTCTTCGCCACCAATGGCGTGTGCACCCACGAGCACGCCTATCTCTCGGACGGGCTGGTGATGGGCGACATCATCGAGTGCCCCAAGCACAACGGGCGCTTCGACTACAGGACGGGCGCTGCCAGGAGCGCGCCGGCCTGCGTCGACCTCGCCACCTTCCCGGTGCGGATCGAGGGCGAGGACGTCCTCGTCGAGGTCGGATGATCATGGCCGGCAGGGTGATCGTGGGCGCGGGCGAATGCGGGGCCCGCGCGGCCCTGGCACTACGCGGCAGGGGCTTTGATGGCCCCATCCATCTCGTCGGCGAGGAAGCGGAGCTGCCCTACGAGCGGCCGCCGCTTTCCAAGGCCGTTCTGGCCGAGGACGGTGCGCCGCCGCGCCAGGTTGTCAACGAAGCAGCGCTTGCCGAACGCTCGATAACGCTGCATCGGGCCAACCCGGCCGTCGCGATCGACCGGGACGCACGCATCGTCCGCCTCGCGGATGGCGGCGCGCTTTGCTACGACCTCCTGCTGCTCGCGACCGGCGCACGGCCGCGCCGCCTGCAGAAGGACGGCGCCGAGATCGCGGGCATCCATTATCTGCGCCACATGGCGGACTGCCGGGCGCTGCGCCAGCGGCTCGGCAGCGGCGCGAAGCTGCTGGTGCTCGGGGGCGGATTCCTCGGGCTCGAGATCGCCGCCACCGCCCGCCGGCGCGGCTGCGCCGTGACGCTCATCGAAACGCAGCCGCGCGTGCTGATGCGCGGCGTGCCGGCGGACATCGCCGACGTGGTCGCCGCCCGGCATCGCGCGGCGGGCGTCGACCTGCGCTGCGGCGTCGGCATCGCCGGCATCGCGGCGGACGAGACCGGCGCCGCGGTGACCCTTGCCGATGGGAGCCGGCTCGCCGGCGACCTGCTGGTCGCATGCGTCGGGGCGGTGCCCAACACGGAGCTCGCCGCCGCCGCCGGACTCACGGTCGACAACGGCATCGTGGTCGACGCGCGGCTGCGCACCGGCGATCCGGCGATCTTTGCGGTGGGCGACTGCTGCGCCTTCCCCCTCTCCAGCCGGGACGGGCGGGTGATGCGGCTCGAGAGCTGGCGCTGCGCCCTCGAACAGGCCGAGGCGGTCGCGGGAAGCATGCTCGGTGAGGAGAGACCCTTCGAGACCGTGCCGTGGTTCTGGTCGGATCAGTACGAGCTCAGCCTGCAGGTCGCGGGGCTGCCCGAGCCGGATCATGCGATCGTCGAACGCCGGCTCGCGGACGATGCGTTCATTCTCTTCCACCTCGACGCCACCGGCCGCCTCGCGGCGGCGAGCGACATCGGCCCGGATGGCAGCATCGCGCGCGACATCCGCCTCGCCGAGATGCTGATCGCGCGGCGCGCACGCCCGGACCCGGCGCTCCTCTCGCGCGCGGAGGTCAAGCTGAAGGGCCTGCTGGCGGCTTAGAGCCTTTCATGGATTAACCAAATCAGCGGCTCTATCGCCTCCCGGCCGCCTCGTTGCGACAGCAAACCTAGAACCGCGTCCGCGGCGCCTTTACGGAATTGCGGACGATCAGCTCGGCGCGGAACAGCACCTCACGCTCGCGCGGTTCGCCGCCTTCGAGAAGGGCAAGGAGCATGTCCATGGCGCGCTCGCCGATGTTGAGGCGCGGCTGCTTCATGGTGGTCAAGGCGGGCGTGACGAAGCTCGAGAACGAGATGTCGTCGAACCCCATGACGGAAAAATCGGCCGGCAGGTCGTAGCGGCGCGCGTTGAGGGAGATCATGACGCCCAGGGCCGTTGCGTCGTTGACGCAGAAGAAGGCGGTCGGCAGGTGATCGCGCACGAACATCAGCTCGGCGGCGGCGCGTCCGCTCTCGGTGGTGCCGTCGCCGTCGATGATCATGGCCGGATCGACGGCGATGCCTGCGCCCTGGAGGGCCGCGCGATAGCCGCGCTCGCGCAGGCTGTTGACCGCGCGGCCGGACGAACGGCCGATGAACGCGATGCGCTTGTGGCCCTGGGCGATGAGATGCTCGGTCGCGATCCGCGCCGCCTCGAGGTTGTCGACGCCGATGAAGGGGATGTCGGCATTGGGCACCGGCTCGCCGACGGCGACCATAGGCGGCAGGCGCATGGACCCTTCCGCCTCGCCGATGCCGTAAGGCAGGTGGCCGGTGAGGAGGATCAGGCCGTCGGCCTGGTTGGAGCTGATGAAGCGCAGGTAGTCGGCCTCGCGCAGCGGATCGTTCTGGGTGTTGCCGATGAGCAGGCCATAGCCGCGCTTGCTGGCCTCGGTCTCGAGGCCGACGAGGATGTTGGAGAAGTTGGGATCGCCGACGTCGGGTGCCAGGATCAGGATCATGTTCGACCGGCGCATCCGCAGGTTGCGCGCCATGGCGTTGGTCGTATAGCCGGTCTGGGCGATGGCCTCGGAAACGCGGCGCCGGGTGGAATCGGCGACCTTGGTCGGTTCGTTCAGAGCGCGGCTGACGGTGGCAATGGAAACACCGGCGAGAGCAGCGACATCCTCGATGGTGGCGAGCTTCTTATGCAGCACCGCTGGCTCCCTGAACGGCTCGAGCCGCCCTTCTCCGCGCCTTAGCAGACGCCGGCCCTCCCCCGCGAGCCGCCGCTCAGGTTTATACACACAAGGCTGGATGTAAACCTTTACAGAGCGCATGAAAACCTTTACACCAACGGACAAGGAAGAGGAAGCCGGCACGAAAAGCCGGCCGTTTCCCGGGAGGACATCCATGGCCGGTCAGGGCGAGCCAGCAGCGCCTGTCGTTCTCGCTGCCAAGCGGGTGAGCAAGGCGTTCGGCGAAGTGCCGGTCCTCTTCAGCATCGATTTCGACATCCGCCCCGGCGAGGTTCACGCCATCATCGGCGAGAACGGCGCGGGCAAATCCACCCTCATCAAGATCCTGTCCGGCCTCGAGCGGCCGACGTCGGGCCATGTCGAGCTCGACGGGGCTCCGGTGGAGCTGCCGCCGGACGGGCAGGCGGTGAACCTGGGCATCGTCGTCATCCACCAGGAACTGAACCTTGCCGAGCACCTGACGGTCGCCGACTCGATCTTCCTCGGGCGCGAGCTCAAGTCCGGGCCGTTCCTCAAGCTGCGCGAGATGCGCGAGGGCGCGCGGCGCATCCTCGAGACGCTGCACGTCCACATCGATCCGGACGTGCGCATCAACACGCTCTCTGTCGCCGACAAGCAGATGATCGAGATCGCCAAGGCCATCAGCCGCGACGCGCGCGTGCTTATCATGGACGAGCCGACGGCGGTGCTTTCGGTCGCCGAGACCGAGACCTTCTTCGAGCAGGTCGACAGGCTCAAGGCCAAGGGCGTCGCCATCATCTTCATCTCGCACAAGCTCGACGAGGTGATGCGGCTGGCCGACCGGGTGACGGTGTTGCGCGACGGGCAGCTCATCGCGACCGTCGGCACCGAGGCGCTCACCCCCGATTCCATCGCGCAGATGATGGTGGGGCGCGAGCTTTCCAATCTCTATCCGCCCAAGCACGAGCCGGACGTCGACGCCGATACGGTGCTCGCGGTGCGCAACCTCATGGCGCCGGGCGTGCGCGACGTGAGCTTTGCCTTGAAGCGCGGGGAGATCCTCGGCTTTGCCGGCCTCATCGGCTCGGGCCGCACGGCGGTGGCCGAAGCGATCGTCGGGCTCTCGCCCCTCGACAGCGGGGAAATCCTGCACAAGGGCACGCCCGTGCGGTTTGCCGACGTTTCGAAGTCGGTGGCGGCGGGCGTCGCCTATATGACCAAGGACCGCAAGGGCAAGGGGCTGCTGCTCACCGCCAATCTCAAGGACAACCTGACCCTCCTGACGCTGAAGCGCCATTTCAAGGGACCGTTCCTCGACGACAAGAGCGAGACGCGGGCGCTGGAGCGGGCGGTGCGCCGGTTCGACATCCGGGCGCGCGACCCTTCGGTCAGGGTCGGTCAGCTCTCGGGCGGCAACCAGCAGAAGCTGATGCTGGGCAAGATGATGGAGGCCGAACCCGACATCATCATCATCGACGAGCCGACGCGCGGCATCGATGTGGGCACCAAGCAGCAGATCTACCACATCATCGCCGCGCTCGCCGCCGAGGGCAAATCCATCATCGTCATCTCCTCGGAGATGCAGGAGGTGATCGGGCTCGCCCACCGGGTTGTGGTGATGCGCGAGGGGCGGATCGCGGGAATCCTCGAAGGCGCCGAGATCACGGAATCGGAAATCATGCGGTACGCCGCGGGCATCAAGCAGGGTGGGGAAAATGAGCGTATCAGCGCCTGAGGCAGCAGCATCGCCGAGCAAGGGCTTCCGGCTGGACCTCAAGACGGCCGGACCGCTGTTGGCGCTGATCCTGCTGGTGGCGCTCGGCTATGCGCTCAATCCGCTGTTCCTGGCGGAAGGCAACGTCACCAATATCCTCACCCGCTCCGCCTTCATCGGCATCATCGCGGTCGGCGCAACGTTCGTCATCACGGCGGGCGGCATCGACCTTTCCGTCGGCTCGATGGCAGCCTTCATCGCCGGCGTCATGATCATCGTGATGAACTGGGCGGTCGAGAGCATGGGCGTCTCGATCTGGACGGTGCTGATGGGCATCGGCTGCTCGCTGATCCTCGGGATCGGGGCGGGGTTCATCAACGGGTTCCTGACCACCAAGGCCAAGATCGAAGCCTTCATCGTGACGCTCGGGACGATGGGCATCTATCGCTCGCTGGTGACCTATTTCGCCGATGGCGGCACGCTGTCGCTGGCCAGCGGCGCGCGCGAGATCTACCGCCCGGTCTACTACGACAGCTTCCTGCGCATCCCTTATCCGGTCTGGGTGTTCATCGTCGTCGCCATCATCGGCTGGGTGCTGATGAACCGCACCGCGTTCGGGCGCTACTGCATGGCGATCGGCTCGAACGAGCACGTGGCGCGCTATTCGGCCATCAAGGTCGACCGGGTCAAGACCTGGACCTATATCCTGCAGGGGCTCTGCGTTTCGCTCGCCACCATCATCTATGTGCCGCGCCTCGGCTCGGCGTCGGCGGCGACGGGCGTGCTCTGGGAGCTGGAGGCGATCGCGGCCGTCATCATCGGCGGCACCATGCTCAAGGGCGGCTTCGGGCGCGTCGGCGGCACGGTCATCGGCGCGCTGATCCTCACGGCCATCGGCAACATCCTCAATCTCACCGAGATCATCTCCAACTACCTCAACGGGGCGGTGCAGGGCGTGATCATCGTGGCTGCGGTCTACCTGCAGCGCGGCTCTCTCAGCGCCCGCCGCAAGAAGGCGGCGGAGTAAGCAATACCGCGTCCACCAAAGCGCGGGTTCAGGGCGTCACCCGACGCCAGTCACTTAGGGAGGACTACATGTCTTTGAAGGCATTGGCGCTGGGCCTGCTGGCCACCAGCGTTCTGACCGGGGCGGCCGCCGCCCAGGACGAGCAGATCAGGATCGGCGTCTCGATCCCGGCGGCGACCCACGGCTTCATGGGCGGCCTCAACTGGCATGCCGCCGAAGCCGAGAAGCGCCTGGAGGCCGCGCACCCCAATATCGACCTCATCATCGTGACCGCCGACGGTCCGGAAGACCAGGCGAGCGACCTCGAGGACCTCGTTTCCGTCCAGCAGATCGACGCGCTCGTCGTGCTGCCGTTCGAATCCGAGCCGCTGACCGAGCCGGTGCGCGCCGTCAAGGATACGGGTGCGTTCATCACCGTGGTCGACCGGGGCCTCACCGACCCGACCATCCAGGACGTCTATGTCTCGGGCAACAACACCGAGATGGGCGAGAACTCGGCCGAGTACATGATGACCCGGCTGGGCGAGGGCGACAACATCGTCATCCTGCGCGGCATCCCGACCGTGCTAGACACCGAGCGGTTCGACGCCTTCATGGCCAAGATCGAGGGCTCGGGCATCAACGTGCTCGACGACGAATTCGCCAACTGGAACCGCGATGACGGCTTCGAGGTGATGCAGGACTTCCTGTCGCGCTTCCCCGACATCGATGGCGTGTGGGCGCAGGACGACGACATCACCTTGGGTGTCGTGGAAGCCATCCGCCAGGCGGGCCGCGAAGACGAGATGTTCGTGGTCGGCGGCGCCGGCATGAAGGAGATCGTGCGCGGCGTGATGGAGGGCGATCCGCTCGTTCCCGTCGACGTGCTCTATCCGCCCGCCCAGATCGCGACCGCCATGGACGTGACCGTCGCCCACTTCACCTCCAACGGCCCGGTGCGCGGCGAATACATCCTCGGCTCGCCGCTGATCACCCAGGAGAACGCCGAGCAGTTCTACTTCCCGGATTCGCCGTTCTGATCGCAGCAATCCAATAACTTCAAGGGGCGCCGAAAGGCGCCTCTTTTTTGTGGAGCAGAGCACCATCGCCACCCACCGGCTGTCATCCCGGCGAAGGCCGGGACCCAGTACACACTGGCCCGGCGACTTTGCACCTCGCCAATCACTCCACCGGTCATTCCCGCGAAAGCGGGAACCTCTGTTTTCTAACAATAGCCCTGCAAACGGAGGTCCCCGCTTTCGCGGGGATGACCCTGTGGGTCGAAGGTATTGTGCCAGTCGCAGTGGCGTCGTTTACTGGGTCCCGGCCTTCGCCGGGATGACAGCCGGGCGGAGGCAAGCAGCGTGCCCTGTCCGCTCCTGCCCTTCCCTACCCCATCGCCTCCGCACCCAACCGCCTCAGCAGCGCATCCAGCATCGCCTTGCGCTTGCCTCCCCACTTCGCCGTGCGCGAGACGACGAGGCAGGCCTCGCTTTCGAGCAGCACGCCGTCCTCCAGCACGCGCAGCTGGTTGGCGGCCAGCGTCGAGCCGGTGGTGGTGATGTCGACGATGATGTCGGCGGCGCCAGATGCCGGAGCGGCTTCCGTAGCGCCGAGGCTTTCGACGATCCGGTATTCGGCAATGCCCGCCTGCGCAAAATGCTGGCGGGTGATGGTGATATATTTGGTGGCGATCCGCATCCAGCGCTTGCGGCGCGAGCGCAGGTCGGATGCGACGTCGGCGAGGTCGTGCATGTGGGTGACGTCGATCCAGGCGTCGGGCACGGCGACGACGACGTTGGCCTGCCCGAACCCGAGGGCGCGGGCGAAATGCACGGCCTGCGGGCCGCTCTCGGACGTCTCGTGGATGAGGTCGCGGCCGGTCACCCCGATATCGACGGTGCCGCGGATGAGCTCGCGGGCGATCTCGCCGGCGGGCAGGAACCGCACCGTCACCTCCGGGGCGCCTTCGAGCGCACCGAGATAGGAGCGGGCGCCGCCCGGACGGGTGATGGCGAGCCCTTCGCCGGCGAAGAACTCGCGGGTCAATTCTTCCAGCCGGCCCTTGGAGGGCACGGCGAGCGTCAAGCCGGTCATCGCGCCGCCTCCGCTTCCAGCCGGTCGACCCAGAGCGCGCAGCCGGAGGCCGCGATGGGAGACGTGGCGCCGAGCCGTTCCAGCAGCCGGTCGTATTGCCCGCCGGAGGCGAGAATCTCGTCCCCTCTCCCGCTCATCTCGAAGACGATGCCGGTGTAATAGTCGAGACGCGGCGAGAAATCGGCCTCGAAGACGACGTCCGCCTCGGAGCCCAACGCGACGAGATGACGGCGCAGCGTCGCGAGCGGCGCGGAGAGATCGAGCTTTCGCACATGCGCCAGCGCCTCGATGCGCGTCAGCGCCTGCAGGGCGGGGCCGGAGATGGCGAGATAGTCCTTAAGGAGGCGCAGCGTGTCGGCCGGCACATGGGCGGCGTCGAGCGCCTGCTGCTCGAGGTAGCGCTCGGCGATCTCCTCGGGGGTGCGGCTCTCGGTGAGGCTGAGGCCCGCGGCGGTCATGCGCCCGGTGATATCCTCCACCAGCGCCTTGCGGCTCGGCTGCTTGACGCGCGGCAGGTCCGGCGCGGCCGTCAGCCGGGCGAGGAGGCGCGAGAGCGCTTCCGGGTGGCCGAAGCGGTGGCGGATGCGCGGTCGCCAGGCGTCGGGCATGTCGGCCTGCGCGAGGAGCGCCTCGAACAGCCGGACGCCGCCGAGGCGGATCCTCGGTCGGGTGATGCCGTAGGCCGCGAGCGCATCGCGCGCGAACGCGAAGACGGCGTCGAGCGCGGCATCGGCGTTCTGCTGGGCGAGGAGCTCCAAGCCCGCCTGGTCGAACTCGGCGGGCCCGTCCTCGCGCTGGCGAAAGATGGGGCCGAGATAGGAGAACGCAGCAGGCTTGCCCGGCCCATTGCGGATATAATCGGCAACGATCGGCAGGGTGAAATCGGGCCGCAGGCAGTATTCGGCCCCGTCATTGCCGCTGGTGAGCAGGAGGCGCCGGCCGAACTCCTCGCCGGCGAGGTCGAAATAGGGGTCGGCAGGCAAGAGCAGGGGCGGATTGACCCGCTCGGCCGCCTGCGCGGCGATGACGGATTCGAGGGCGGTGCGGCGGGTGGCGGGGGTCATGACGCCCCCTTCACCTCTCCCTTGGGGGAGAGGTCGGCCCCTTGCGGCCGGGTGAGGGTGCCTTTCCGCGTGCTTGGACCTGAAGGCCCCCTCACCCGGCGCTGCGCGCCGACCTCTCCCCCGAAGGGAGAGGTGAAGGGGGTCGGCGGCTTTTGACGAAATGGCGCAAGACCATCCCCGCCCACGATGTCACCCCGGCGCAGGCCGGGGCCCATCCTGAGATACCGCAGCAGGCCGCCAGGTGGCTCGGTGTGCACCCCTACCCATGCACGTTGCGGCTGTGGTGGCGCCTCAGGATGGGTCCCGGCCTGCGCAGGGATGACATCCGGTGGGAGGGGAGCGTTCGGGGCCATATTCAGGACTGCCCCGCCAGCCACGCGGCGACGGCGGGCAGCGCCTTGATCTTTTCGACCATCTGCGAACGGTCGCACTCGAACTGGCCCGGACGTTCGGCTTTCCATTCGGCGTTGTCGGTGATGGCCTTGGCCGCTTCCTTGCCGGCGATCAGGTCCTTGATCTGCACGACGCCGCGGGCGCGCTCGTCGCCGCCCTCGATGACGACGGCGGGGGAGTTGCGCTTGTCGGCATAGGCGAGCTGCTTGCCGAAATTCTTGGTCTGGCCGAGGAACATCTCGGCGCGGATGCCGGCCTGACGCAGCTCGGCCACCATCTTCTGGTAGCCGGGGGTCTCGTCCCTGTCCATGACGAGGACGACGACGGGGCCCATGGGTTCAGTGGCCCCCAGGTTGCCGGTGAGCTTCAGGGCATTGGCGAGGCGGGAGACGCCTATAGAAATGCCGGTGGCCGGCACCGGCTCACGACGGAAGCGCGAGACGAGGCCATCATAACGACCACCGCCGCCGACGGAGCCGAAGACCACCTGCTGGCCCTTCTCGTTGGTGACCGGGAAGGTCAATTCGATCTCGAAGACGGGGCCGGTGTAGTATTCGAGGCCACGTACGACAGACGTATCTATCCGAATCCTTTTGGTCCCAAATCCGCCGGCGCGGACTAACCGACTGATCTGCTTAAGGTCTTCCACACCTTGAACCACACTCTCGTTCGAGGAAAACTCCTCAAGTGTGTAGTCCAAGACTCGAATATTCCCCAGAACATTCGCACCGACCGGAGTGCTACCAACTGCCTGTTGCTGACCAACTAAGTAGTCATCTTCGAGCAAGTCTTCATCGCGCATCAGCAAAAAATAGTCCCGCCGCCCTTCGTCGCGAATGACATAAAGTTTTTCTAAGCTATCGATCTGACTTGAGCTTAGCCCCGCACCCTTGGTGAAATCTCCGCTCTCGTCCTTTCGTCCATTGCCGAGCAGAAGGCGCACTCCATCCACCCCGAACTTGTCGAGCTTATCAATGGCGCGGAGAACAGTCAGCTTTTGACTCTCATCGATGACACCAACAGCCTCCATCACCCCATCCAGCACCTTGCGGTTGTTCACCCGCACCACGTACTTGCCCTTGAGCCCCAGCGCATCCATGACGTCGGCCATCATCATGCACATCTCGGCGTCCGCCTCCGGACCCGGCGCGCCGACCGTATCGGCGTCGAACTGCATGAATTGCCTGAAGCGCCCGGGGCCGGGCTTTTCGTTGCGGAAGACGTAGCCGGCGCGATAGGAGCGGTAGGGCTTGGGCAGCGCCTCGAAGTTTTCGGCGAAATGACGGGCGAGCGGGGCGGTGAGGTCGTAGCGGAGCGACAGCCACTGCTCGTCGTCGTCCTGCAGCGAGAAGACGCCGGCATTGGGCCGGTCGGTATCGGGCAGGAACTTGCCCAGCGCCTCGGTGTATTCGAACATCGGGGTCTCGACGGGGTCGAACCCGTAGCGTTCGTAGACCGCCTTGATCTTTTCGATCATCGCGTCGACCGCGGCGATCTCGCCGGGGGTGCGATCCTCGAAGCCGCGCGGCAGGCGCGGGGCGATGAGCTTTTGCTTGTCGGTCATTGGGAACGTCCTGAATTCGCGCCGTTTCCCTAGAGCCTTATGCGGTCTGATGCAATCGGAACGCCGGCTGCAGGTTCTTTATCGCCGTTGCTTTGACGGATCGGGGGGCAAGGGGCAACAGGGGGAAGCCGCAGCCTCCCCCTGCCTCATCAGCGTTTCAGCCAGATCATGGCCAGCAGCGCGTAGTCCGGGTTGGGAGGAACAAGGTAGGGGTTGTCCTCCACCGGGGGCAGGCCGAGGTCGGCCCGCAGGTAATCCGGCACGTCGGGCGGCCTCTTGGGGCGTCGCAGCCAGGAAAGGAGGGCTGCGAGAAGCTTTTCGAGGACGTTGCGCCGCGGCTCGGGCATGCCTTCGCTGATGGACCAGCCGTCGGTTGCGCGCAGCGCAAGGCTGCGCGGCTTTGCGTTTTGAAGAGTCATCTTGCCATCCGGACGCGCCAAAGCGCGCCGGCTCCATTGGTTTGGGTTGGTTGAAGCGACGACGAACGAACGCCCGGACGGAATCCGTGCCGTGGCGGAGCTATCGATGCGTCGTCAGGGGGTGGGTGCGTCCGCGCCGAAGGATCGGCGAGAAGAGCCCGGGCGGCCGAAAATCAATGTCGGCGGAGATGCACCCGGAAAGCACCCGTGATCGGAGCGTGTGCGGTATTATTCATACGACTGTCTCCCTGGTGCTGGTTGCGGACGAGAGGGTCAGTAGCTCACGTCGTCGTGAGTGGCAAGACCTAATGCGGCGGGTTGTCGCAGGCTCGAGCGAGTGTTGCATGAATGCAACAAGGGGTTCTGCAGGCACGATACGCCTCCCTCTTTGAGGGGAGGAATGAGGGTGGGATGGTTCCGGTGAGCCGCCGAGGCTTCCCCCCACCCC
>NZ_JZEX01000118.1 GCF_000969415.1 Devosia geojensis
CCCCTCCCCTCAAGGGGGAGGGGGCCTCCTACCCCACAGTTGCGTCAAGACATGGCAGAGTTAGCGCCCCTTGACCACCGAGAACCCGGCGTACCTGGCCGACGAGCCCAGCATCTCCTCGATGCGGATGAGCTGGTTGTACTTGGCGAGGCGGTCCGAGCGCGAGAGCGAGCCGGTCTTGATCTGCCCGCAGTTCAAGGCCACGGCGAGGTCGGCGATGGTCGAATCCTCGGTCTCGCCGGAGCGGTGCGACATCACCGAGGTGTAGCCGGCCCGGTGGGCGGTATCGACTGCGTTGAGGGTTTCCGAGAGCGAGCCGATCTGGTTGACCTTGACGAGGATGGAGTTGGCGACCCCCATCTTGATGCCGGAAACGAGGCGCTCGGTGTTGGTGACGAACAGGTCGTCGCCGACGAGCTGCACCTTCTTGCCGATGGCATCGGTCAGCGCCTTCCAGCCTTCCCAGTCGTCCTCGGCCATGCCGTCCTCGATCGAGATGATCGGGAAGCGCGAGACGAGGTCTTCGAGGAACCGCGCGTTCTCGTCGGACGAGAGGGTCTTGCCCTCGCCTTCCATGGCATACTTGCCGTCCTTGAAATACTCGGTGGAGGCGCAATCGAGCCCGAGGAACACGTCCTCGCCCGGCCGGTAGCCGGCCTTCTCGATCGAGGCCATGATGAAGCTCAGGGCTTCCTCGGCCGACTTGAGGTTGGGGGCGAACCCGCCCTCGTCGCCGACGGCGGTGTTGTGGCCTTCGGCCGCGAGCCCTTTCTTGAGGGTATGGAAGATCTCGGCGCCGATGCGCACGGCCTCGGCGATGCTGTCGGCGCCAGCCGGCAGGATCATGAATTCCTGCATGTCGATCGGGTTGTCGGCGTGCTGGCCGCCGTTGATGATGTTCATCATCGGCACCGGCAGCACATGGGCGTTCGGCCCGCCGATATAGCGGTAGAACGGCAGCTCGCTCGATTCCGCGGCGGCCTTGGCGACGGCCAGCGACACGCCGAGGATGGCGTTGGCGCCGAGCTTGCCCTTGTTGTGGGTGCCGTCGAGCTCGATCAGCGTCTGATCGAGCCCGAGCTGGTCGAGGGCATCGAGCCCCTGGATGGCGTCGGCGATGACGGTATTGACGTTTTCGACGGCCCTGGTCACGCCCTTGCCCAGATACGCCTTGCCGCCGTCGCGCAGCTCCACCGCCTCGTGCGCGCCGGTCGAGGCGCCCGAGGGAACGGCCGCGCGCCCGAAGCTGCCGTCATCCAGGACCACATCGACCTCGACCGTCGGATTGCCGCGGCTGTCGAAGATCTGGCGGCCGGCGACATGGATGATAGAAGACATGAAGAAGCCCTTCCCTGCGGGATCACAAACGTTTCGCCGCTTGTCTAGACGGGGCGTGTGACAAGGAAAAGAGGGGCGGCCAAAAAAAGCAGGCACGACGGGAGCTGAGAGCGCTGCCGGGCATTAGTTCTTGCCCTGTCCCGGGCCTGTCACGTTTTACGGAAACGGGGAGGCGGATCGTGGTTGTGGCACTCTCGTGCCCCACTCACCGGCTGTCATCCCGGCGAAAGCCGGGACCCAGCCCTGATGTTATCCATGAGCACGGAAAGAGCGGCCTGGGCACTCCTGCTCCGTTCACACACCTTGCGGCTGGCGAGCTATCTCAGGATGGCCCCGGCCTTCGCCGGGGTGACATCGAGGATGGGGAGAGATGGTGCCCACCCACAGGAAGGCGCAGGAACCCCCCATTCCAATAAAGCCTGACATATCCTAGCATGCGATATGCGCCGTCCGGCGCATGCATCCCGGAGGAGTAAGTTTTGAGCGCACCCCTGATCAAGCAGGTGGCCCACACCTGCATTTTCGCCCGCGACCTCGACGCCGTCGAGGCCTTCTATCGCGACGTGCTGGGCGTGCCGCCCAAATTCGTGTTCCAGCGCGGCGACGACAAGATCGGCTTCTATCTCGATTTCGGTGGCCGCACCTTCGTCGAGGTCTTCCGCAAGGGCGAATCCCGCTTCGCCGAGACCGACCAGATCAACCACATCTGCCTCGAGACCGAAGACCTCGACGCCCTCATCGCCCATGTGCGCTCGAAGGGCGTGACCATCACCGACAAGAAGCTGGGCGCCGACGGCACTTGGCAGGCCTGGACGGCCGACCCCAGCGGGGTCAAGCTCGAGATATTCCAGTACACGCCCGACAGCATGCAGTTCGGCCCGGACGGCGCTGTTTGTCAGGTGGATTGGTAGGGGTTGCGGACCAATCGGCCTCTTTACCTCAACCATGGTTGAGGTCGTAAGTGTTCGGAATTCTCGACATGGAGTTTTTCCGATGACAGTGGTCCTGACCGACGAGCACTTTACCGGTACTGATCTTATGCCCCTGGCCATAGAGGCCGTCGAAGCGGCGATACGCGCGCGGGCGGCGGGCGCTCTCGTCTCTCCGCCACGCCGTGGTGTGGCTTTTGGGGATCGTGGCCAGTTGATCTTTACGGTCGGAGGTAGTCTGAAGTCCCCGGAGCGCGCCGGGTTTCGCGTCTACGAGACTTTTGAAGGTAAGGAGCACACGCAACTCGTCGCCGTCTGGTCGCCGGACACCGCCAAGCTCGAATGTGTGGTTCTTGGCTCGTTGCTCGGGGAACTGCGTACCGGCGCAATAGGCGGAGTCGCCATTCGCCACATGAGCGCGCCGGACGCAAGGAGCGCGGCGGTCATCGGCAGCGGTCGACAGGCGCGCATGCAACTGGAAGCGGCGGCGGCGGTAAGAAACCTGCGTGTAGTGCGAGTATTCAGCCCGACCGAGGCAAACAGGGAGCGCTTCGCTTCAGAAATGGGCGAGCGGCTCGATCTGTCCATTGAACCCGTTGGCAGTGTGGAGGGAGCGGTCTCCGACGCGCAAATCGTCATCTGCGCGACAACCAGCACAAGCCCGGTGCTGAACGCGAAGTGGCTCCGGCCCGATGCCCACGTCACGACCGTCGGTCCGAAGACCATGGACGCTCATGAACTTGGTCTCGATGTTGCCGAATGGGCTCAAGTGATCGCTACGGATTCACCGGAGCAGACGCGGGCTTACAGCAGTCCGTTCTTTCTTCACGGCTCCCAGCACGCGGATCGCATGATCGATCTGTCGCGGCTGGTGGAGGGGACTGTTAATGCGCGGCCGCAAGGACGAGAGGCTACGCTCTTCTGTTCGGTGGGGCTGGCGGGCACGGAAGTCCTGGTGGCTGCGGCACTGCTCCCCTTGGCCCGACAGGTACGTCCCCATCAAGAATCGTCGTAGAGTTCGTCTCGAGTCCACGAGCCGGCGTCAGCCGGCTTTTGCCCTTCCAGCCGTTCGAGCAGGTGCGTACTGAGGCGCTTCTCCGCCAGGTCTTTCTCCGCCGCGTCCTTCTGCCGTTCAGCCTTGGTGCGGCCGAACTTGATGCGGTTTTCGGTGGCGGTTGCTTCCTTGGCGGCGCGGGCTTTCTGCTTGCGGGCTTGGCGGAGGTTGATGACGTCGGCCATGTTGCCGGTCCGCCTACACCAACCGGCTCTGCGCCATCGCCGCCTCGATGAAGCTGGCGAACAGCGGGTGCGGTTCGAAGGGTTTCGACTTCAACTCCGGGTGGAACTGCACGCCGATGAACCACGGGTGATCGGTGCGCTCGACGATTTCGGGAAGCTTGCCGTCCGGGGAGACGCCGGAGAAGAGGAGCCCGTTCTTTTCCAGCACCTTGCGGTAGTCCATGTTGACTTCGTAGCGGTGCCGGTGGCGCTCGGAGATGTGGGTGGTGCCGTAGATGTCGGCGACGCGGCTGCCGCGCGTCAGCTGGGCCGGATAGGCGCCGAGGCGCATGGTGCCGCCGAGGTCGGTGGTGTCGGTGCGGGTCTCGGTCTCATTGCCCTTTATCCACTCGGTCATGATGCCGACGATCGGCTCGCGGGTCGGCCCGAACTCGGTGGACGACGCGTTCTTGATGCCGGCGGTGTTGCGGGCGGCCTCGATGCAGGCCATCTGCATGCCGAAGCAGATGCCGAAATACGGCACGTTCTTGGTGCGCGCAAAGCGGGCGGCCTCGATCTTGCCGGCCGAGCCGCGCTCGCCGAACCCGCCCGGCACCAGGATGCCGTTGATGTGCTCGAGATAGGGCGCGGGATCCTCGCGTTCGAAGATCTCGCTGTCGATCCACTGCAGGTTGACCTTGACCCGGTTGGCGATGCCGCCATGCGAGAGGGCTTCCGAGAGCGACTTGTAAGCGTCCTTGAGGCCGGTGTATTTCCCGACGATGGCGATATTGACCTCGCCCTCGGGGTTGTGCAGACGCTGCGACACGTCCTGCCAGGCGGAAAGATCGGGCGCCGGCGCGTCGGTGATGCCGAAGGCGGCGAGGATTTCGCGGTCGAGCCCTTCCTTGTGGTAGGCGAGCGGCACGTCGTAGATCGAGGCGACGTCGAGGCCCTGGATGACGGCGCTTTCGCGCACGTTACAGAAGAGCGAGAGTTTCTTCTTTTCCCCTTCCGGGATCGGCCGGTCGCAGCGCACCAGCAGCACGTCGGGCGCGATGCCGATAGAGCGCAGCTCCTTGACCGAGTGCTGGGTGGGCTTGGTCTTGAGCTCCCCGGCCGACGGGATATAGGGCATCAGCGTCAGGTGGAGGTAGGCGGCGTGGCCGCGCGGCAGCTCGTTGCCGAGCTGGCGGATGGCCTCGAAGAACGGCAGTCCCTCGATGTCGCCGACGGTGCCGCCGATCTCGACGAGGACGAAATCGTACTCCTCGTTGCCCTCGACGACGAAGGTCTTGATGGCGTCGGTGACGTGCGGGATGACCTGGACGGTGGCGCCGAGATAATCGCCGCGCCGCTCCTTGGCCAGGATGTCCGAATAGATGCGGCCGGTGGTGATATTGTCGCGCTTGTTGGCCGAGCGCCCGGTGAAGCGCTCGTAGTGGCCGAGGTCGAGGTCGGTCTCGGCGCCGTCGTCGGTGACGAACACTTCGCCGTGCTGGGTGGGCGACATCGTGCCCGGATCGACGTTGAGATAGGGGTCGAGCTTGCGCAGCCGGACCTTGTAGCCGCGCGCCTGCAGCACGGCGCCCAGAGCCGCCGATGCCAGGCCTTTACCCAATGAGGAGACCACGCCTCCGGTGATGAAAACGTACCGAGCCATGGGCGTTCACCTTACACAATATCACGTCGATTCGCCGAGCCCCGGAATTGCTTCGGGAACTCTGCACAAAAGAAGAAGGGGATGTTTCCATCCCCTTTTCCGTTTCGCCTTGCGGCGGGTCAGTTGCCCGCGGGCGCCGCGGGCGTTTGGGTTCCGGTCGTGGCGCCGTCGGGGGAGGTCTCCCCCGTCGCGGGCTGCGCGTCGTTCGGCTGCGCTTGGGCGGGCTGCTGCGTGGTCGCGGCGGGCACGTCCGGCACGGCGAGGTCGAGCGCATCGGCGTCGGCAGGACTGGACGCCCCTTCGGCGGGCGCTGCGGGCGCCGGAACCGGCAGGTCCGAACCTGCGCCTGCGCCGGGGCTCGTGCTGCTGCCGCCCTGCAATGCATCGAGCGCGTCGAGGACGCTGCCGGGCTGGCCGCCCTCGCCCTGGGTCGCCCGGTCGAGGATGCTCGAGGAGCCGCGGTCGAGCTCGTTGAGGATGGTGAGCCCGATGGCGGCGGCAAAGAAGAGCGTCGCCAGGATCGCCGTGGTGCGGGTCAGGAGATTGGCCGAGCCGCGCGCGGTCATAAAGCCGCCGCCGCCACCGCCGATGCCCAGCGCGCCGCCTTCCGAGCGCTGCAGCAGGATCACCACGATCAGCGCCAGGACGATCAGCAGATAGGCAACAAGAAGGACGTTCGCCATGCGAGTCTCTAGTCCTCGAAATTCAGGAGTTGGCGCGTCATACACGCCTGCCCAAACAATTGCCAGCCGATCGCGCCGCTTTTTTGCGGCGGCCGGCGGACCACGTTCGGACTACACCGCCGAGATAATGGTGTAGAAGTCGTTTGCCAAGAGGCTGGCGCCGCCCACGAGCGCGCCGTTGACATTGTTGATGTCGAGAATCTCGCGCGCGTTGATCGGTTTGACCGACCCGCCATAGAGGATGCGGATGGTGGCGCCGCGCTCGCCGAACCGGCTGGTCAGGATGTGGCGGATGCCGTTGTGCATGGTCTCGATCTCGGCATGGGTCGGCGTGCGGCCGGTGCCGATGGCCCAGACGGGCTCGTAGGCGATGATGATCTCGTGCTGGCCGGCCGCGTCCGGGACGGAGCCGGCGAGCTGGGCGGCGACCACGCTCTCGGCATTGCCGGCATCGCGCTCCGCCTCGGTCTCGCCGACGCAGATGATGGGCTTGAGGCCCGCGCCGATAGCGGCCTCGGCCTTGGCGCGCACCATCTCATCGGTCTCGTGGTGGTGGGCGCGGCGCTCGCTGTGGCCGACGATGGCATATTGCGCGCCGGCGTCGGCGAGCATGCCTGCGCTGATGTCGCCCGTGTGAGCGCCCTGGGCCTCCCAGTGGCAGTCCTGCCCGCCGGTCAGAATCCCGCTCAGCGCCCCCTGCGCGCTGGCGGCGGCGAGCATGGTGGCGGGCGGGCAGACGACGACCATGGCGCGCGGCGCCTCCCCCGTTGTCAGCAGCACCGCCAGCGCCTGCAGTTCGCTCAACGACGCCATGACGCCGTTCATTTTCCAGTTGCCGGCGATGAGGGGGGTGATGGTCACTGACACTTGCTCTGCTCCTACCTCTTGCGCCGGGGGGCGGATTGCCCTAACCCGGCTGCGTTCGCGCGCCTTGCGGCGCTTTGATGTCCCTGTCTAATATCCCGCGCCTTGCGGGGTAAAGACTTGAGAAACGGAATAGTGGAACGCCCGACATGCTCGATGGTTTGCGCAACTTTGCAAAAACAGGACCAGGCAAGGTCCTGGGTGCGTTCCTTCTGGTCGGCGTCGCCGGCTTCGGCATCAACAATGTGATCCTCGATCTCGGCAACAACACGGTGGCCCGCGTCGGGGACGAGGACATCACCTCGCTCGAGTTCCGCCGCGCCTACAATACCGAGATCAACCGGTTCGCCCAGCAGTTCGGCTCCTACCCCACCGCCCAGGAGGCGACCAACATGGGGCTGCCGTCGATGACGCTGCAGCGCCTGTCGCAGGATGCCGCGCTCGACAGTTTCGCCCGCAACTTCGGCGTCGGCGTGTCGGAAACGAGGCTCGGGCAGATGCTGCGCGAGGATCCGTCGTTCGCGGGCACCCTCGGGACCTTCGATCCGCAGGCGTTCACCGCGGTCCTGCGCAACAGCGGGTTGACGCAAGCCGAGTATTTCGCCGACCAGAGCCGGGTCGCCGGGCGCGAGCAGCTCGTCCAGTCGCTGTTCGCCGACGTCGCCATGCCGCAGACGGGCAAGGACCTGCTCGCCCGCTATATCGGCGACACCCGGACCGTCGAATACTTCATCGTCAACGAGGCGAGCGTGCTGCCGCCCGACGAGCCGACCGACGCCGACCTCGCCGCCTATCTCGAGGAGCACCAGGCCGACTTCCGTACGGTCGAGACGCGCACGGTCGACGTGCTCTCCTTCTCGCCCGATACGCTCGCTACGACCCTCGATTTCCCGGAAGAAGAGATCGCCGCCGAATACGAGCGCACGCGCGCCAGCCTCGTCACGCCCGAGCGCCGCACGATCGAGCAGGTGGTGCTGGCCAATGACGAGCAGGTCGCCGCGTTCGAAGCCGGGCTTGCCGCAGGCACCAGCTATGCCGACCTTGCTGCGCAAGCGGGGCTGACGCCGACGAGCCTCGGCACCCTCGCAGAGGCGCAGGTCACCGACGCGAGCCTCGCGGAAGCCGCTTTCGGGCTCGACGCGGGCGGCTTTACCATCATCCCCGGCGCCGCCGGACGCCGCGCCGTCCACGTGACGGCGATCGAGCCGGCGCACGAGCCGACCCTCGATGAGGCGCGTGATCAGATCAGGCAGACTCTGGCTCGCGCCGAGGCCCGCAACCAGTTCAACGAGATCCTCGACCAGATCGAGGAGCTGCGCGCCGCCTTCCAGCCGCTGGCGCAGATCGCCGAACGCTACGGGCTTGCGATCGTCGAGGTGCCGGTGACGGCGAGCGGCGCCGAGCTCTCGGCCGTCGCCGACATCCCCGAAGCCGAGCGCGGCCGCATCGCCCAGGCGATCTTCGCGGCCGAGCCGGAGCGGCTGACGCCCGGCATCTCGCTCGGCGGCAGCCACAATGTTTGGTTCGACCTGAAGACGGTCGATCCCGCGCGCGACCAGACGCTGGACGAAGTCCGCGATCAGGTGGTCGAGGCGTGGAGCCGCGAGCAGACCGATGCGCTGATCGCCGCGCAGGTCGAGGAGATCACCGGCCGGCTCGACAACGGCGAAGCGCTGGCGGACGTCGCGATGAACTACAACCAGTTCCCGCAGATCTCCTCGCCCTTCACCCGCAACGGCGAGGCCGGCACGCCGATCGACTCGACGGTGGCCAATTCGGTCTTTGCCGGCGGCCAGGATCACCACGGTTCGGCGATCAACGAAACGGGCGAGTATGTCGTCTTCGAAGTGACGGACGTGGCGCCGGCGGCCGAGCCGCTGGACGAGGCGACGCTCGCCGCGCTCGACAACGAGGCGCGCGTCGGTGTCTATGGCGATTTCGTCATGGGCGTACGCCAGGACGCGGGCCTGCGGATCAACCAGCAGGCGCTGGACCAGGTGCTGGCGCTGAGCGCCGGGCAGTAAGGCTCAGGGCGGTGGGAAGGTAATCGCATGCTTGCCACAACCGCTCCTGAGGCCTTCAACACGGCACCAAGCCAATCCCTTCACCGGGTCATCCCCGCGAAAGCGGGGACCTCCGTTTTTCTTGCCGGTTATGCAAACAGAGGTTCCCGCTTTCGCGGGAACGACCCGGTGGGGAAAACATGCTTCGGGTTCGGGGCAGCCTTCACCAACGTGTAAATGGGACCATCATGGGCGACGACTTCTATCGGCAGTTTGCGCAGCGCTACGATCAGGGCGAAGCCCAGATCGTCTGGCGCCGCGTGGTGGCCGATCTCGAAACGCCCATCGGCACCTACCTGAAGCTCGCCGCCGGGCGGCGCAACACGTTCCTCCTCGAATCCGTCCAGGGCGGATCGGTGCGCGGGCGCTATTCCATCGTCGGCCTGGAACCGGACGTCGTTCTCAAGGTCGAGGACGGCAAGGCGCGGATCAACCGCTCGGCGCTGACCCGCCCCGACGCCTTCGAGGAGATCGGGCAGGCCCCGCTCGAGGCGCTGCGAACCCTCGTTGCGGACTCGCGCATCGACATGCCCGAGGGCCTGCCGCCGCAGTCGGCGGGCGTCTACGGCTATCTCGGCTATGAAATGGTGCGCTATATGGAGGTGCTGCCGGACAGCAATCCGGATGACCTCGGGCTTCCCGAGGCGGTGCTGATGCGCCCCTCGCTGCTGGCGATCTTCGATACCTTGAAGGACGAGCTCTACCTCACCGCCCCCGTCTATGCACGCGAGGGCGTATCCGCCCGGCAAGCGTTCGAGGGGGCGCAGGCTCGGATCGACGACGCGACGGCGCGGCTGACGCGCGCCCTGCCCTATTCCAGCGACCTCGCCGACCTCGCGGCGCTCGAGGTCGAGAGCAACACCAGCGTTGCCGAATACGGCGACATGGTTGCGCGCGCCAAGGAGTACATTAAGGCCGGCGACATCTTCCAGGTGGTGCTGAGCCAGCGCTTCGAGGCCGAGTTCGCCCTGCCCGCGACCGCGCTCTACCGGGCGCTGCGGCGCACCAATCCCTCGCCCTACATGTACTTCCTCGATTTCGGCGGGTTTTGCGTCGCCGGCTCCAGTCCCGAAATCCTGGTGCGGGTGCAGGACGGGCAAGTCACCATCCGCCCCATCGCCGGGACGCGCAAGCGCGGCTCGACGCCGACGCGCGACCGGGAGCTGGCCGATGAACTGCTCTCCGACCCCAAGGAGCTCGCCGAGCACCTGATGCTCCTGGACCTGGGGCGCAACGACGTGGGGCGGGTGGCGAAGATCGGGACGGTCAAGGTCACCGACAAGTTCTTCCTCGAGTACTATTCGCACGTCATGCACATCGTCTCGAACGTCGTCGGCGAGCTCGACCCGCAATACGACTTCGTCGACGCGCTCTCGGCCGGGTTTCCCGCAGGCACCGTCTCCGGCGCCCCGAAGGTGCGCGCGATGGAGATCATCGACGAGCTGGAGAAGGCCAGGCGCGGCATCTATGGCGGGTGCGTCGGCTATTTCGGCGCCGACGGCACCATGGACACCTGCATCGTTCTGCGCACCGCCATCGTCAAGGACGGCCGGCTCTACGTGCAGTCGGGCGCGGGAATCGTCGCCGACAGCAGGCCCGAGCTCGAGCAGCTCGAATGCGAAAACAAGGCCCGCGCCCTTTTCAGCGCCGCCGAGGAAGCATTACGCTATGCCGGAGAGGCGAGGATCGGGCAATGAAGCGGATGCACAGGCACCCAACGGGCACAAACTTCCCTTCTCCCCTTGCGGGAGAAGGTGCCCGAAGGGCGGATGAGGGGTTGTCGCCACGAGTGCTGGAGTGTGGGGAAACATCGCAGCCCCCTCACCCTGATTTTCCGCTGAACGCGGAAAATCTGTCCCTCTCCCACGAGGGGAGAGGGGAAACGCGCGCCCACCGATGGTGAAGCTGGTTTTTGAAACAGAGGTTCCCGCTTGCGCGGGAATGACCCGGTGGAAGAAACCAGTGTTGGATAAAATGACCAGAACGCTCGTCATCGACAACTACGACAGCTTTACCTACAACCTCGTCCACTACCTGGGCGAGCTCGGCGCCGACATCACCGTCCGGCGCAACGACAAGATCACCCTCGAGGAAATCGCGGCCATGGCGCCGCAGGCGATCCTGCTGTCGCCCGGCCCCTGCACGCCCAACGAGGCGGGCGTGTGCCTCGCGCTCATCGACCGGTTCAAGAGCGAGGTGCCGATCCTCGGCGTCTGCCTCGGCCACCAGGCCATCGGCCAGGCCATGGGCGGCGAGGTGATCCGCGCGCCGAGCCTGATGCACGGCAAGACGAGCCGCATCACCCACACCGGCAAGGGCGTGTTCCGCGGCCTCAATTCCGGCTTCGAGGCGACCCGTTACCACTCGCTGACCGTCAAGCCCGAGACGCTGCCCGATATGCTCGAAGTGACCGCCACCAGCGACGACGGCGTCATCATGGGCCTGCAGCATAGGACATTGCCGCTCCACGGCGTGCAGTTCCACCCGGAGAGCATCGCGTCCGAGAACGGGCATGCGCTCCTGCAGAACTTCCTCAACATCGCCCGCGACTTCAACCTCGGAAAGGCCGCGTGATGGAGATCAAGGCAGCGCTGGCAAAGATCGCCCAGCACGAGGACCTCACCGGCGAGGAAATGCGCGGGGTCATTACCCGGATCATGGACGGGGAAGGAACGCCGAGCCAGATCGGCGCCTTTCTCATGGGCATGCGGGTCAAGGGTGAGACGGTGGGCGAGATCGCCGCCGCCGTCTCGATCCTGCGGGCCAAGATGGTGCCGGTCGAGGCGCCCGCGGGCGCCATCGACATCGTCGGCACCGGCGGCGACGGCGTCGGCACGCTCAACATCTCGACGGCCAGCTGCATTGTCGTCGCGGCAGCCGGAGTGCCCGTCGCCAAGCACGGCAACCGGGCGCTCTCCTCCAAATCCGGCGCGGCGCAGGTGATCGAGGCGCTGGGGGTCAAGACCGATATCGGGCCGGACGCCATCGCCAAGTGCCTCAACGAAGTGGGCATCGGCTTCATGTTCGCCCCCCAGCACCACCCTGCCCTCAAGCATGTGGGGCCTGCGCGCATGGAGATCGGCGTCAGGACCATGTTCAACCTGCTGGGGCCGCAGGCGAACCCGGCGAGCGTGCGCCGCTACGTCCTCGGAGTCTATGACAAGCACTGGGTCGAGCCGGTCGCGGCCGCGCTCCTCGCCAACCGGGCGGAGAAGGCCTGGGTCGTTCATGGCAGCGACGGGCTCGACGAGCTTTCGATCAGCGGGCCGACATTCGTTGCGCAGATCGCCAACGGGGACCTGCGGAGCTTCGAGGTGACGCCGGAGGACGCGGGGCTGCAGCGCTCGCCGCTCGCCGGTATCCTCGGTGGTGACCCGCAGCACAATGCGGGAAGGCTGCGCGCCCTGCTCGATGGCGAGACCGGGGCGTATCGCGACATCGTGCTCCTCAACAGCGCCGCTGCGTTCGTGGTTGCCGACCGGGTCAACGACCTCAAGGCCGGCGCGACGCTCGCGGCCGACATGATCGACAGCGGCAAGGCGCGCTCGACCCTGGAGCGCCTTGTCGCCCTTTCCAACGGATAGAAGTGATGACCGATATCCTCAAACAGATCGAGGCCTACAAGCGCGAGGAAATCGCCGCGGCCAAATCCATGCGGCCCTGGGCGGAGGTGGTGGCGCAGGCCCACGACCAGACGCCGCCGCGCGGCTTCGTCAAGGCGATCAAGGCCAAGCGCACGGCCAAGGAGTTCGCGCTCATCGCCGAAGTGAAGAAGGCGAGCCCCTCCAAGGGCCTCATCCGGCCGGACTTCAACCCGGCCGAGATCGCCCGCTGCTACGAGCTCGCCGGCGCCGCCTGCCTGTCGGTCCTCACCGACCGGCCGTCCTTCCAGGGGTCGCCCAGCTACCTCATCGAGGCGCGGGCGGCGACGCAGCTGCCGGTCCTGCGCAAGGACTTCCTGTTCGAGACCTACCAGGTGGCGGAAGCGCGCGCCTGGGGGGCGGACTGCATCCTCATCATCCTTGCCGCCGTCGGCGACGATGCGGCGCGGTACCTGCTCGATGCCGCCGCCGAATGGGGCATGGATGCACTGGTGGAAGTGCACGACCAGCTCGAGCTCGACCGTGCGCTGGCGCTCGACGCCGACTTCATCGGCATCAACAACCGGAACCTGCGCACCTTCGAGACGCGGCTCGAGACATCCATCGACCTCGCCGTCGGCGTGCCGCCGGGCAAGCTTCTCGTTTCCGAGAGCGGCATCATGGGCGACGAGCACCTGCGCCGGCTGGAGCGCGAAGCGGGCATCGGCGTGTTCCTCGTCGGCGAGAGCCTGATGCGCCAGCCTGACGTCGTCGCCGCGACCCGCGCCCTCCTCGAGGGCGAGAAGGTTCCCGGCTGATGACAACGCCCACGCTCACGCATCTCGACGAGCAGGGCCAGGCGCAGATGGTGGATGTCGGCGGCAAGGCCGCGACCCGCCGCCGGGCGGTCGCGGAGGCTTTCGTCATCGCCCAGCCGGAGACGATCGCCGCGATCACCGGGGGAACGCTGAAGAAGGGCGATGCCCTCGCCGTCGCCCGCATCGCCGGCATCATGGCGGCCAAGAAGACGTCCGAGCTCATTCCGCTCTGCCATCCTATCGCGCTGACCAAGGTGACGGTCGAGATCGAGCCAGTACGAGATACAGGCACCCTGCATGTCGTCGCGACGGCCGAGACTGTCGGGCAGACCGGCGTCGAGATGGAGGCCTTGACGGCCGCTTCGGTTGCCGCGCTGACGCTCTACGACATGGCCAAGGCCATCGACCGGGCGATGGCCGTCACCGATCTGCGGCTCGTCGAGAAGAGCGGCGGCAAGTCGGGCGACTACGTGCGCGCGCCATGAGCCTGCTTCCTGTCGACGAGGCGCTCACCCGCATTCTTGCCCGCGTGCCGCCGGTGCGCGCCGAGCTGGTGCCGCTTGCAAAGGCCAGCGGAAGGGTACTCGCCGCGCCGCTCGTCGCCGACCACAACCAGCCTCCGTTCGACGCCAGCGCCATGGACGGCTACGCCGTTCGCGCCGCCGACATCGTCGACGAGCACCGGCTCGAAATCGTCGGCGTCTCGCAGGCCGGCGCGGGCTATGACGGAACCATCGGTCGGGGCCAATGCGTGCGCATCTTCACCGGCGCTCCCGTGCCTCCCGGCGCCGATGCGGTCATCATGCAGGAGGAAGCGACCGTCGAGGGGAACCTGGTCCGCTTCTCCGACCGGCCGAAGCCCGGCCGCAGCATCCGCCCTATCGGCAACGACTTCGCCGCCGGGCAGGCGCTGCTGCCGGCCGGCACGCTGATGACCCCGTTCGGCCTCGCGCTCGCCGCCGCTGCCAACCGCGCGCAGCTCAGCGTCGCCGAGCGGCCGGCGGTCGCCGTCCTCGCGACTGGCGACGAGCTGGTAGAGCCCGGCACGCCGCTCTCGTCCGGCCAGATCGTCGCCTCCAACAGCTACGGCCTCGTTCCCCTGCTTTCCCCTTATGCGCGCGAGGTCACCGACCACGGCATCGTCCCCGACGACCGGGCCGCCCTCGCCGAGCGCCTTGACGCCATCTTCGCCGCGGAACCGGACGTGCTCGTCACCACCGGCGGCGCCAGCGTCGGCGACCACGATATCGTGCAGGAGATCCTGAAGAGCCTCGGCGTCGAGGTGGATTTCTGGCGGATCAACATGCGGCCGGGCAAGCCGCTGATGTTCGGCACGCACGGCAGGACACTGGTCTTCGGCCTGCCGGGCAATCCGGTCTCGGCGATGGTCACGGCCACCGTCTTCATCAAGCCGGCGCTGCGGCAATGGCTGGGCTATGCCCATCCGCGCGGCGCGACCCTGCGTCTGCCGCTCGCCGCCCCTACCCCGCCCAACAGCGGCCGCCGCCACTTCATGCGCGCGCAGCTCGTCGTAACCGAGGGGACGAGCGCGGCGCTGCCGATCCTCGAGACCGACAGCGGGCACACCTCGTCGCTCGCGCAGGCCGATCTGCTGATCGTCCAGCCGGAGAACGATCCCGGCCAGGTGACCGGAACGATCGTCGAGGCGTTGCCGCTCGACGGATTTTGACATCGCTTCGTGGTTGGGGCCGATTTTATTCAAATGTTGCAAACTGTCGGCCCCGATTTTAATGCCGGTAACGCGATGTTCACGCCTCTATTGCAGAACATAACTGGAACACGTACTATCGTTCAGTCTTTGTTCTGATTCCGGCTCGAGGGGCACCGATGCTGACGCGCAAACAACATGAACTCCTGATGTTCATCCACGAGCGGATGAAGGAGAGCGGCATTCCTCCCTCGTTCGACGAGATGAAGGAAGCCCTTGATCTGGCATCGAAATCCGGCATCCACCGGCTGATCACCGCGCTCGAGGAGCGCGGCTTCATCCGGCGCCTGCCCAACCGGGCCCGCGCGCTCGAGGTGGTCAAGCTCCCGGATTCGATGAACCCGTCCCTCGGCGGACGCAAGGCGCGGTTCGAGCCGAGCGTCATCGAGGGCAATCTCGGGCGCGTCGCGGCCCCTCCGCCCCGCTCCGAAACTTCAGGGGACAGCGATAGCGGCCGGCCGGTCTCCGTGCCGGTCATGGGGCGCATCGCGGCGGGCGTGCCGATCGAGGCGATCCAGACGCACTCGCATACCATCGCCGTGCCTCCGGAAATGCTGGGCGCTGGCGAGCACTTCGCCCTCGAGGTGCGCGGCGACTCGATGATCGAGGCCGGCATCTTCGACGGCGATACGGTGCTGATCAAGAAGCAGGATTCGGCCGGTACCGGCGACATCGTCGTCGCTCTCGTCGATGACGAGGAAGCAACGCTCAAGCGCCTGCGCCGGCGCGGCAATTCCATCGCGCTCGAGGCCGCGAACCCGGCCTACGAAACCCGCATCTTCGGGCCCGAGCGGGTCAAGGTTCAAGGCCGGCTTGTCGGCCTTTTGAGGAAATACTGATCCCCGTCGCGCGTTCGGTTGGATTCGTTAATAGGGCCGCTCCTTGAGAGCGGCCCTATCTGTTTGCACCGATCAGTGATTGTCGCGCGGGATGCCGTTGGTCTGGGCGATCCGCTGGTAGGCGACGGCGGGTTTGAGCACGGCGCCGTTGCCGAGCTGGTCGACGATGCCGCGCTGGATTTCCTGCCAGGGGGTCTGGTGGGCCGGGAACTTGTAGCCGCCGGATTCGGCGAGCTCCTGCCGGCGCTTGGCGACCTCCTCGTCGGATATGAGGATGTTGGCCTCACCCTTGTTGAGGTCGATGCGCACGCGGTCGCCGGTCCGCAGGATGGCGAGATTGCCGCCGGCAGCTGCTTCGGGAGACGCGTTGAGGATCGAGGGCGAGCCCGACGTGCCCGACTGGCGTCCGTCGCCGATGCAGGCAAGCGAGGTCACGCCCTTCTTGATGAGGTAGTCGGGCGGCCGCATATTGACCACCTCGGCGGCGCCGGGGTAGCCGATGGGCCCTGCCCCGCGCATGAAGAGCAGCGTGTGCTCATCGATGTCGAGGGACGGATCGTCGATGCGGTGGTGGTAGTCCTCCGGCCCGTCGAACACCACGGCCTTGCCTTCGAAGGCGTTGGGGTCGTTCGGATCGGAGAGATACCGCTCGCGGAATTCCGGGCTGACGACGCTGGTCTTCATGATGGCGTTGTCGAAGAGGTTGCCGCGCAGCACGAGGAAGCCGGCCTCGGCCTTCAGCGGATCGGCGAACGGCCGGATGACCTTGGGGTCCTGGATCGCGGTGTGGCGGCAGTTCTCGCCGATGGTCTTTCCGTTGACGGTCGGCGCGTTCTCGTGGATGAGGCCCTCCTTCATCAGCTCGTTGACGACGGCCGGAACGCCACCGGCATGGTAATAGTCCTCGCCGAGGTATTCGCCGGCCGGCTGCAGGTTGACCAGCAGCGGCACCTTGTGGCCGTGCGCCTGCCATTCGTCGATATTGAGGTCGACGCCGATATGGCGGGCGATGGCGTTGATGTGGATCGGCGCGTTGGTCGATCCGCCGATGGCCGAGTTGACGACGATGGCGTTGAGGAAGTTGTCCTTAGTGAGGATGTCGGAGGGCTTCAGGTCCTCGTGTACCATTTCGACAATGCGCTTGCCGGTGCGGTAGGAAATTTCCTGACGGTCGCGATAGGGCGCGGGAATGGCGGCGGAGCCCGGAAGCTGCATGCCGAGCGCCTCGGCCAGCGAATTCATGGTCGTCGCCGTGCCCATGGTGTTGCAGTAGCCGGTCGAGGGCGCCGAGGAGGCGACGAGCTCGATGAACTGCTCGTAACCGATCTCGCCGGCCGCCATCATCTGGCGCGCCTTCCAGACGATCGTGCCCGAGCCCGTGCGTTCGCCGCGATGCCAGCCGTTGAGCATCGGGCCGACGGAAAGGGCGATGGCGGGGATGTTGACGGTCGCAGCGCCCATCAGCATGCCGGGCGTGGTCTTGTCGCAGCCGATGGTCAGGACGACGCCGTCGAGCGGATAGCCGTAGAGCACCTCGACGAGGCCGAGATAGGCGAGGTTGCGGTCGAGCCCCGCGGTCGGGCGCTTGCCGGTCTCCTGGATGGGGTGTACGGGGAACTCGATTGCGATACCGCCAGCCTCGCGGATCCCCTCGCGCACGCGCTCGGCAAGCACGATGTGGTGGCGGTTGCAGGGAGAGAGGTCCGATCCGGTCTGGGCGATGCCGATGATGGGCTTGCCGGACTGCAGCTCCTCGCGCGAGACGCCGTAGTTCATGTAGCGCTCGAGATAGAGCGCGGTCATGTCCGGGTTGTCCGGATTGTCGAACCATGCGCGCGAGCGCAGTTTTTTGGGCGCAACCGATTGCCCGTTCGCGGGAACGTCGGCCTTGCTTGCAGTCATCGGATGTATCCTCACGTCATGCCGCCGGGCGCGGCAACCTCCTCAAGATAGGCTCTTCTAGCCCGGCGAGGAGCCCCAAGGAAACAGATTTTGTTCCGGATTTCAAAGTTTGCGATACAAATCCGAAAAACGGGTTCATGAGGCGGGCCCCTCTCTCATCTTAGGCTCCTCATCCCGATAACATCTTGGACCGATTCGCCCGGATCGGTTATGTGGAAGGGCGCGGCGCAAGGGGCGGCGCCGCGAACGAGGGGAAAGCGTTGAGTAGCCAGACGAGTTGGATTGCGGTCGACTGGGGCACGTCGAACCTGCGGGCATGGGGTATCGGGCGAGATGGCTCGACGACCTTTTCGGCAAGTTCGGAAAAGGGCATGGGCCGGCTCGAGCGGGAGCAGTATCCGGCGGCGCTGAGTGAAGTTATCGAGGCGCGCGCGAATGGGATCGAGACCGTCGATGTCCTGATCGCCGGTATGGCGGGCGCGCGGCAGGGGTGGCTGGAAGCCCCCTATCTCGATGCGCCGGCGGACCTGAGGGGGCTCTCGGCCGGGGCCGTTTCACCCTCGATGCCGAAAGAGTTCAGGGTGCGCATCCTGCCGGGCGTCTGCCAGAAATCTCCCGGCGCCGAGAACGTCATGCGCGGCGAGGAGACCCAGCTTCTGGGGCTCAGCCGCCTCATTCCCGGCTTCTCGGGGGTCGTGTGCATGCCCGGCACGCACTCGAAATGGGCGGTGCTCGACGGCGTGCGGCTCGAAAGCTTTGCCACCGCGATGACGGGCGAGCTCTATGAAGTGCTGCGGCAACACTCGGTGCTCCGTCACTCGCTCAACGGAAATCTCGACGGACCGGGGCGAGAGGAAGGCTTCCGCGAGGGGCTCGAGGCTGGCCTTTCCCACCCGGACCTGCTGACAGGAAACCTCTTCACCGTCCGGGCGGCATCCCTGCTCTCGGGCAAGGAGGCGGACTGGTGCGGCGGCTACCTTTCGGGGCTGCTCATCGGCAGCGAGATTGGCGGGCGTAAGGAGTGGGTCGGCAAGCAGGAGGTGCCGCTCATCGGCTCGCCTGGGCTCTGCGCGCTCTACACGCGCGCGATCGAGCAGCTCGGCGGCTCGGCGCGCACGATCGATGCCTCCGAGGCGATCCTCACCGGCCTCAAGGCCGCCCGCGAATTCGATTCCCACTAGACGGAGCGGCTCATGTCCGAACACCGCCATATCATCGCGATCCTGCGCGGGATCACCCCGCAGGAAACCATCGCCGTGTGCGAAGCCCTGATCGAGGCCGGCATCACGATGATCGAGGTGCCCCTCAACTCGCCCGATGCGCTGACCAGCATCGCACTCGCTTCCAGCGCCCTTTCGCAGCGGGCGCGGATCGGGGCGGGGACGGTGCTCAGCAAGAAGCAGGTGCGCGCGGTCGCCGAGGCGGGCGGCACGTTCATCGTTTCGCCGGACACCAACAAGGCGGTGATCGAGGAGACGGTCGAAGTCGGGCTGGGCTCCTATCCCGGTGTCTTCTCGCCGACCGACGCATTCCGCGCCATCCGCGCCGGGGCCACGGGCCTCAAGTTCTTCCCGGCCGAGGTGCTGGGACCCAAGGGGATCAAGGCGATGAAGGCGGTGCTGCCGCCGGAAATGCCGGTCTACGCAGTCGGCGGCGCGGCGCCGAACAATTTCGCCGAGCTCTTCGCGGCCGGATGCACGGGCTTCGGCCTCGGCAGCTATCTCTACAAGCCCGGCACGGAAGCTGAAGCCGTCGCCGAGCGGGCGCGGGCGGCTGTCGCGGCCTATGACGCGGGGAAGACGGCATGACGCTGACGGCAGACCTTCTCATCGATTCGCGCTGCCAGCTCGGCGAAGGCCCGTTCTGGCATCCGCTGCGCAGCGAGCTCTTCTGGTTCGACATCAACGAATGCACGATGCTGTCGGCGACGGCAGCCGGCTCCATCGTCCAGACCTGGACGTTCGACGAGGCGGTTTCGGCCGCCGCCGTCATCGACCACGAGCATCTGGCGATCGCGACGGAAACGGGCCTGAAGCGCATCGACCTCGTCAGCGGCCGGCAGGAGCTGATCGTTCCCATCGAGGCGGACAATGCCGCGACCCGATCCAACGACAGTCGTGTCGACCGGACGGGCGGCTTCTGGATCGGCACGATGAGGAAGCAGGAGGAGGAACCTGGCGGCGCGGTCTATCGCTACCGCGGCGGGGAGCTCAAGCGCATCCTCTCCGACGTCAAGATCCCCAACGCCATCTGCTTTTCGCCGGACGGGCGCATCGCCTATTTCAGCGACACCCCGAGCAAGCGCATCCTCAAGTGCCGGACCGATCCGGATACGGGCCTGCCGGTCGGCGAGTGGACGCTCTTCTCCGATGTTTCGGATCACCGCGGCTACCCGGACGGGGCGGTGACCGATGCCGAGGGGTTCGTGTGGAACGCCCGCTGGGGCGGGAACTGCGTGGTGCGCCATGCGCCGGACGGCTCGGTCGACCGGATCATCGAGCTGCCGGTGAGCCAGGTCACCTGCCCCGCTTTCGGCGGGCCGGACTACAGAACCCTGTTCATCACATCGGCCAGCAAGACCCTGAGTCCGGAGCAGTTGGCGCGCGAGCCGCACGCGGGCAGCGTCTTTGCCATCGAGCTGGACGTCGCGGGATTGCCGGAGCCAGCGATAACGCTCTAGCAGCACGTCATCAGGGCGCGACACGCCACGGGCGGTCGAGGGTGGTGATTGCCGGGCGGATATCGAAGCGGCCGGCCGATGCATTCCAGCGCAGCCAGTGGACGCCGCCGCGGTCGAGGTCGACGATGTCGATGGTCTGTGTCTTCTCGCGGCAGGATGGCGGCGCCCGCAGCCGCGTGACGACGAGGTCGTTGCGTTCGCAATCTTCCGCGAATGCCTCGCGATTCTTGACGAGGGCGAGGGAGAAGTCCTCGCCCGTATGGATGCAGCCGAAACTGTCGCAGCGGGTATTTTCCAGCGAGGGGGCGATCTCGAGGCCGTAGGTCTCGGACCAGACGTCGGTTGCAAAGCTGCCCGTGCGGCCGGAGATGAGACCCATCCCCTGCCCTTCCCGGATGGCGACGGCCTGGGTGGTGTCGGCGGCGAGAACGTCGGGCCGCTGGTCGAAGCCGAAGGCAAGGACAAGCGGCAGCGCGAGCAACGGTCCGGCGAAGCGCCAGCGGCTCGGGACGAATGCGAACCAGGCGAGCGCCGTGATGCCGATGATCAGCGCGGCGGGCGTCAGCAGCGGGTTTGTCTCTAGCCCGGCGCTCCAGCCGGCGACCAGCACGGCTATATCCATCATGCGATCGATCCCCCAGCCCAGCACTTCGACGAAGGGCTGCTCGATGCCGAACGGCATGGCGAGGACCGAGAATACGCCGAAGGGCATGATGACGAAGGAGAGGACCGGCAGGGTCATCACGTTGGCCAGCACGCCGAGCGGCGCCGTCTGCTGGAAGTGGTAGGCGGCAAAGAGGAGCGTGGCGAGGCCGGCGACGAGGCTTGTCCAGGCGGTGGCCCAGACGGCCGAGATGCTGCGCCCGAAGAGTCCCTGCCGGCCTTCGCGCGGCTGGCGCGGCAATTCGTAGACGCCGATGAGGGCGACGACCGCGGCAAACGAGAGCTGGAAGCTGGCGCGGAAGACGTCGGCCGGATCGATGAGCAGGATGACAAGAGCGGCCAGCGCCACGTTGCGCATGGTGAGCGCGCGCCGGTCGGCGAGCACTGCGCCGAAGATCAGCACCAGCATGAGGGTTGACCGGAAGGCCGGCGTGTTGGCGATGCCGCCGGCGAGCAGGAGATAGCCAACGGCCGCGACGATCCCGGCGACCGCGGCGATTTTCTTGGCCGGCAGGGAGCCGGTGAAGCCGGCGAGCGCTGCGAGCATCGCGCGCACGACGAAGAAGACGCCGCCGGCAACGATCGACAGGTGCAGGCCGGAGATGGAGTAGATGTGCGCCAGGCCCGAATTGGCCATGGCGTCGCGGGTCGCGTCATCGATGTTGCTCTGGTCGCCGACGAGCATGGCCCAGGCGATGGCCGCCGAAGGTCCCTCGAGAACGGCATCGACGCGCTGCCCGATGGCTCGCCGGATACCGTCCACGCTGCGCACGGGATTGAAGCTCTCGTCGCGTGCGATGACCTCGAAGCCGCTGGTCACGTTGCCGTAGGCGCCGATGCCGGCGAAATAGGCGTGGAACTGGCTGTCGAAGGCGCCCGGAAGGATGGGGCCGGGAACGCGCGCGAGGCGCAGGTTGGCGCGGATGCGGTCTCCGGGCGCGAGCGCCGGTTCGGCCGGCGCGACGAGCCGCGCCCTGCGGATGTCGACGGGTCGCGTGCCTTCGCCGGGCGCCAGTTGCGAAACGACGATGCGGCGCTGATCCTGGGTCTGCGAGAGTATCTCGTCGACGACCGCCTCGAAGGTGCCGTACGCGGGGCGCGTCAGCATCTGCGTGCCCCAGAGGAGACCGTGAACGGGCATCAACGCCAACCCTACGCCGGCGGCAAGGGCGAGCGCGGCGGCGCGCTGCAGCAGGGGGCGGGACGAGGACACAGCGGCAATCATGGCAAAGAGCAGGACCATGCCGAGCACGGCGCCTTGCAGCGGCTCCTGCGGCAGCCCCGCGTAGACGATCAGGCCGCCGATCATTGCGAACGGCAGGAGGATGAGCAGTCGCCGCGCCTCGAAGGCCCATGCGAGATCGGCGAGCAGCACCGCGTGCCAGCGAGGCTTTTGCGCGGACCGGCGCAATTGCGGCAGCACGAGACGCGTGCGGCCCTGCGGCCGAACGGGCAACGGCGTCTCGACGGACGTCGCAACCTCCTGCGTCACTGTCGCCCCCGCTCCAGCGCCCCCCGGGGGATTGCTATCTTGCGAAGGCGGCCCATCGTTTCGAGATGGCCAACGCAGATGCGCGATCCCTGGGTGCGTCCCTGCCCCGGCGCGCAAGCCCCCCGCTGGGGGCTGCGGCGGGGCCGCCGTCAGCCGCACTTGCGCTGCCGACAACCTATGCTACACACGGGGCCCAATTCGTCCAACCGTTCCGGCGTCGATGTCACAACAAGTCGTCACTCGCTTCGCTCCCTCTCCGACGGGCTACCTGCATATCGGCAGCGCCCGCGCGGCGCTGTTCAACTGGGTCTTCGCGCGCAAGACCGGCGGCAAGATGCTGCTGCGCATCGAGGACACGGACCGGGAGCGCTCGACCGAGGAAGCGATCGAGGCCATCTACGACGGCCTCAAATGGCTGGGACTCGAATGGGACGGCGAGCCGATCCTGCAGTTCGGCCGCGCGGCGCGCCATGCCGAGATCGCGCACGAGCTGCTGGCCCGCGGCCAGGCCTACAAGTGCTACTGCACGCCCGAGGAGCTGGCGCAGATGCGCGAGGAAGCGCGCGCGGCTGGTTTGCCGCCGCGCTACAACGGCTACTGGCGGGATCGCGATCCTTCCGAGGCGCCCGAGGGCGTCGCGCCCGTCATCCGCATCAAGGCGCCGCTTTCCGGCGAGATCGTCGTCGACGATCACGTCCAGGGCAAGGTCGTGTTCAAGACCGAGAACCTCGATGATTTCATCATCCTGCGCTCGGACGGCACGCCGACCTACATGCTGGCGGTGGTGGTCGACGATCATGACATGAACGTCACCCATATCATCCGCGGCGACGATCACCTGACCAACGCCGCCCGGCAGATCGTCATCTACAACGCCATGGGCTGGAACATTCCTGAGATGGCGCACATCCCGCTTATCCACGGGCCGGACGGGGCAAAGCTCTCCAAGCGCCATGGGGCGCTCGGGGTCGGCGCCTACCGGCAGATGGGGTACCTGCCCGCCGCCATGCGCAACTACATCGCGCGGCTCGGCTGGAGCCACGGGGACGAGGAGATCTTCTCCACCGAGCAAATGGTCGAATGGTTCAGCCTCGACGGCCTCAACAAGGGCGCGGCGCGCTTCGACTTCGTCAAGCTCGAGAGCGTCAACGGCCACTACATCCGCGAGGCGACGCCGGACTACCTCTATGAGGTGATGGTGGCGACGGCCAGGGAAGTCGGCCGCGAGGACGACCTTGCCGGGCTCGCCGCCCACAAGGAGACGGTGCTTGCAGCTCTGCCCGAGCTGCAGCCGCGCGCCAAGACGGTTCTCGAACTCATCGACCTGGCGCAGTTCATCTATGCCAACCGCCCCATCATCATCGACGAGGCGGCCGGCAAGCTTCTGACGGGCGACGCGCGCGTGACCTTGAGGGAAGTCCACGAACTCCTGCGCGGGCTCAACGACTGGTCGGTGCCCGCCATCGACGCTGCGATGCGCGCCTTTGCCGAGGCCAAGGGCCTCAAGCTTGGCAAGATCGCTCAGCCGCTGCGCGCCGCGATCACCGGTCGCACAGTTTCGCCGGGCATTTTCGAGGTCATGGTGCTGATAGGAAAGGACGATAGCCTCGCCCGCCTGTCCGACCAGATCACGAGCTGACGACTTCCAGGGCGGGTAGGCGCCGCTTACCCGCCAGTTGCCTCCACGGGGGAAAAGGAATACCCCGAAGGCAAACCCCGAGGCCAATTTCAAGCATATTGGTCCCGCCATTTCCGCCCCCTCCCCCGGAGGCGCCGCGGACCATCGAGGAGAGCTAAATGACCGAGAAAGTCGCCAAACTCACGCTCGGAGATCAGACCTACGAGTTTCCGGTGCTGGAGGGGTCTGTGGGGCCGGAGGTCATCGACATACGATCTCTCTACTCCAAGACCGGCCTCTTCACCTACGATCCGGGTTTCACCTCGACGGCGGCGTGCGACAGCTCGATCACCTACATCGATGGCGACAAGGGCGAGCTCCTCTACCGGGGGTATCCGATCGACCAACTGGCCGAGAAGAGCAGCTATCTGGAGGTCTGCTACCTGCTGCTCTATGGCGAACTGCCGACCAAGTCCCAGCTTGCCGAGTTCGACGACCTGGTGACGCGCCACACCATGGTGCATGAGCAGATGCACTATTTCTACCGCGGGTTCCGGCGCGACGCGCACCCGATGGCGGTCATGACCGGCGTCGTCGGCGCCATGGCGGCGTTCTACCACGACTCCACCGACATCAACGATCCGCAGCAGCGCGAGATCGCCTCGATCCGCATGATCGCCAAGATCCCGACGCTGGCGGCCATGGCCTACAAGTATTCGATCGGCCAGCCGTTCGTCTATCCGCGCAACGACCTCGACTACGCCTCGAATTTCCTGCACATGTGCTTCTCGGTGCCGGCCGAGGAATACAAGGTCAATCCCGAGATCGCGCGGGCCATGGACCTGATCTTCACGCTCCATGCCGACCACGAGCAGAACGCCTCGACCTCGACCGTGCGGCTTTCGGGCTCGTCGGACGCCAATCCCTTCGCCTGCATCGCGGCAGGCGTCGCCTGCCTCTGGGGCCCGGCGCATGGCGGGGCGAACGAGGCGGCGCTCAACATGCTGCGCGAGATCGGCACCGTCGAGCGCATCCCCGAATTCATCGCCCGCGCCAAGGACAAGAACGATCCGTTCCGCCTGATGGGCTTCGGCCACCGGGTCTACAAGAACTACGATCCGCGCGCCAAGGTGATGCAGGAAACGGCGCGCAAGGTTCTCGACATCCTCGGCGTCGAGAACAATCCCACCCTGCAGGTGGCCAAGGAGCTGGAGCGGATCGCGCTCGAAGACGAGTACTTCGTCGAGCGCAAGCTCTATCCGAACGTCGACTTCTATTCGGGCATCATCCTCAACGCCGTCGGCTTCCCGACCTCGATGTTCACGGTGCTCTTTGCCGTGGCGCGCACCGTCGGCTGGATCGCTCAGTGGAAGGAGATGATCGCCGACCCGCAGAAGAAGATCGGCCGTCCGCGCCAGCTCTACAACGGCTCGCCGGCGCGCGACTACACGCCGATCAGCGCGCGCTGATCAGGGCGCCAGATGAGCAAGGACCCGGTCGGCCGGGTCCCGCCTCGGCGCTTCGGGCGTTCCCTGCGCCATGAGTTCCACAAGCTCGTCGAAGGCCTCGCCCTGGCTTCGGCGGGCTTTTTCGTTGGCCAACAGGTTGCGGGCTGCTGCGACCACTTCATCTACAGGCGGTTGCCCCCGGATGATCTCGGGAACGACCGGGCGGCCGAGGATGATGTTCGGCAGGCTTACCGCAGGGCGTCCGAGCTTGTCGTAGACCCGGGCCTGGTGCGGGTCCATGACGTAGACGGCAAGCATCGGTACGCCGGCCAGCGCCAGCTCGAGGGTGGCGGTGCCGGCAACGGTCACGGCGAGGAGCGTGCGGTCGTAGAGCTCGGCACGCCGGGCGCGGTCGGCGACGACCTCCACATTGATCGGCCAGGAGGCTGTTTCCGCCCCAAGGCTGGCGGCGAGCGACGGGAGGGTCGGAATGAAGAATCCCTCCCCCCTGCCCTCGTGCGCCATCGCCTCGGCGGCAGCGCGCATGATCGGCAGATGGCGGCGCAGTTCGCCCTCGCGGCTGCCGGGAAGCAGCGCGACGAGGCCGGTTTCGTTGAAGCGGGCGGGTTGCACCTCTGCCAGGGCGGGATGGCCGACATAGGAGGTCGGCGGGCCGCCGAGATCGTGCATGACCCTGGGCTCGAAAGGCAGAACGGCGAGGACTTCGGCGAAGAGCGGCTTGAGCCTGGCGGCGCGATGCGGCGAGCGCGCCCAGACGGACGGCGCGACATAGAGCAGGACAGGCCGATCGAATCCTTTGGCGCGCAGGCGCTGCGCCACGAGCTTGGAGAACTCCTGGGAATCGATGAGGACGGTGACGTCCGGCCGGCTTCTTGCGATGGCGCGGGCCGTCTGCTCGACCCGCCAGAGCAAGAGCGGCAAGCGGCGCAGTACGTCGCTGATGCCCATGACGGCGAGGTCGCTCATGGGGAAGAGGGAGACCAGTCCTTCGGCCGTCAGCTCATCGCCGCCGATACCGGTAAGCGCGAGGTCGACGCGCGGCCGCAGGCGCCTTACGAGATCCGCGCCGATCCGATCGCCGGACGGCTCGCCGGCGAGCACGAAGAGCTTCATGCCCCTGAGGCCGGCGGGCGCGACGCTCACCTCAGTCCTCGCTGGCGACTTGGCCGTTGCGGGGCACGAGGATGGGACGATCCGACGCCGAGGTGATGAAGGCCACCACGTCTTGCACCAGGTCGTCGTCCTTGAAGAGCTCGGCGGCGTCCTCCGTCCGCTCGCGCAGCGTTCCTTCGTTGGAGAAGATCATGCGGTAGGCCGCGCGCAGGCGATGGATCGCCTCGCGGTCGAACTGGCGACGCTTGAGGCCGACGAGATTGAGGCCGGCGAGGCTTGCCCGGTTGCCGACGGCCATGCCGTAGGGAATGACGTCGCCGTCGACCATGCTCTGCGCGCCGATGAAGGCATGGGCGCCGATGCGGGTGCGCTGGTGCACGACGACCGTGCCGCCGAAGGTGACGTTGTCGCCGATCCGGCAGTGGCCGGCGATGCCGACATAGTTGGCCATGATGACGTTATTGCCGATGATGGTGTCGTGCGCGACGTGGGCGCTCGCCATGATGAGGCACTCGTTGCCGACCTTGGTCAGCATGCCACCGGCGGCCGTGCCGGGATTGAGGGTCGCGGCCTCGCGGATGACGCAACGCTCACCGATCTCGAGCCGGGAGGCTTCACCCTTGTACTTGAGGTCCTGCGGCTGATGACCGACCGAAGCGAAGGGATAGATGCGGGTGCCCGCCCCAACGTGCGTGTGGCCTTCGACCACGACATGCGAGATGAGCTCGACGTCGGCGTCGAGCACGACATTCTCGCCCACGATGCAATATGGCCCGATCCTGACGTTCGCGCCGAGGCGCGCGCCGGAGGCCACGATGGCGGTCGGGTGGATGCTGACCGAGCTCACTCTATTGCGCCTCGACCATCATGGCGCCGATCTCGGCTTCGGCGACCACGACGCCGTCGACGATCGCCTTGGCCTCGTAGCGGCCGACATTGCGGCGGCGCTGGATCTTGCGGATGTGATATTCCAGACGGTCGCCTGGTTCGGCCGGCTTCCTGAACTTGGCCTTGTCGATGGTGAGCATCAGGACGATGTTCTTCTTGCCCGACATGGCGTCGTTGGCAATGACGATGGCGCCGGCGGTCTGGGCCATGCCTTCGATGATCAGCACGCCCGGGAAGATCGGCTTGCCGGGAAAGTGACCCTGGAAGATCGGCTCGTTGATCGTGACGTTCTTGATGCCGATAGCGGTCTCGTCGCCGTTGATCTCGATGATCCGGTCGATCATCAGGAACGGATAACGGTGCGGCAGGCACTCGAGAATCCGGGCGATGTCGAGGGTACCCAACTGAGTGCCCTCTCCTGTCCGGGCCAGGTCTGCATCCATCACCGTTGGTCCCCCTTGCTCAAGCGCCGCACGGTCGCAATCTCTTTCCAGAAGTCTCTTATATCCTGCGCGGGCGCCCCGGCAAGCTTGGAGCCGGCGGGCCAATCCTTGGTGATTGCCGCCCGTCCGTAGACCACGGAGCCGTCGCCGATGGAGAGGTGTCCGGAGGTGCCGACGCCCGCGCCCATGACCACGCCGTCGCCCACGATCGTCGTGCCGGCAAGGCCCGTGGTGGGGGCCAGCAGGCAGTTGCGCCCGAGGCGCGAGTTGTGGCCGATGACGACGATGTTGCCGAGCTTGGTGCCCTCGCCGATCACCGTGTCGCCCAGGGCGCCGCGGTCCAGGGTGGCGTTGGGACCGATCTCGCAGCGATCCTGCACGATCAGGCGGCCGAGCTGCGGGATCTTGCGGTTGGTCGACCCATGGTCCAGCCAGCCGAAGCCCTCCGTGCCCAATCGGGCGCCGGGGTGCACGACGACGTTGTTGCCCAGATGGGAGCAGTAAATGGTGCAGTTGGCGGCAATGACGCAATTGCGCCCGATGGTGACGCCCCGGCCGATGACCGTGTTGGGACCGATGACCGTATTGCGGCCGATCTCGACGCCCCGGCCGATCACGACATTCTCGCCGATCTCCACCCCTTCCTCGATCAAAGGTTCGGGCAGCCCGTCCCCCTTGCCGGAGGCAAGCGTGCGGGTGCTGTCCGGATAGAGGTATTCGAGAAGGTCGACGAAGAGTTCGTGGGGTTTGTCGGCGACGATGGCGACAGCGCCGACCGGAACCTCATCCGTGAGCGCGGCGGAAACGACGACGGCGCCGGCCGACGTGCCGCGCAGATCGTCTGCATAGGATTTGCTTGCCGCCAGGGCCAGGGTCTGCGGGGTCGCAGTGACCAACTCGTCGGCGCCGGAGATCAGCAACGTGCCGGCGCGGGGATCGGCCACCGCTCCGAACCCTACAGCCGCCAGCAGGCTGGCGAGGGTATCGGGCGGGGAAGCCTGAAAGAAGCGCGTATCAACCATGAAAGGCCACTCAATAATGGCAAGGGCCGCGGCGCGATCCGCCCGCGGCCCTCGAATTCAAGCACGCAGTGCGACTAGAGCGTGTTCTGCATGGTGAGCTGGAACACCTGGGTACGGTCGGTGTCCGACTCGGACAGCACGTGAGCGAAGTCGCCGCGCAGCGGCCCGAAGGGCGAATCCCAGATGATCGAGGCGCCGATCGAGGTGCGCCACGGCTCGTTCTCGCTGGCCGGATCGATGGCGAGACCGAAGGTGTCCGCGGCATCGCCGATCCAGCCGGCGTCGGCCCACACCGCTCCGCTGAGGCCATAGGTCTCGGGCAGGATCGGCACCGGGAACTCGATCTCGGCCGAGACACCGGCATACATGGTCGTGCCGACCGGCTCGCCGCTGAGGAGCTTGGGGCCCATGCCGCGCGAAGTGAAGCCGCGGACGAGCTGCGAACCCGGATGGAACGCCTCGACCGGATGCGCGACGTCGTCGCCGAACGCGTGGATCACGCCCGCCTGGCCGCGCACGCTGCCGATGATTCCGCTGTCTTCGAGCAACGGCATGAAGTAGCGGGCGCGAGCCTCGGTCTTCAGCAGGTTGAAGTCCATCCCGACGTACTGCTGGGTGAACGTGGCATAGAGACCCGAAGTCGGGCTCCGGCGATCGTCCAGCCCGTTATAGGTGAGCGTGTAGCCGCCGAACGCCTTCCAGAATTCCTCGCCATCGGTGACGAAGGCCGAGATCGGATCGTCGTCATCATCGACTTCCTTGCGCTCCATGCCGACGAACGGCGAAACGGTGAGCGATCCGGTCAGCGGCACGCCGATGCGGAACTGGCCGCCGGTCGCCTGGTAGCCGTAGAAGTTGCGCGAGGTCTCGTTGACGATGCGGTGGTAGAGGTCCACACCCGCCGAAACGTTGAGCCCCATGAAGTGCGGCTCGGTGAACGAGAAGTCGAACGTGCGGCCATTCTCGGAGGCGCCGATCGCGGCGCGCAGGAACTGGCCACGCCCAAGGAAGTTGCGCTCGGTCAGCGAAAGCTCGCCGAGGACGCCGTCCGAGGTCGAGTAGCCGACGGTCGCGCCATACTCGCCGGTCGACTGCTCGGTCACGGCAACGTTGATGACCACCTGATCCGGCGCGCTGCCCGGCTGGGTGGAGATATCCACGTTCGAGAAGTAGCCGAGGTCCATGACCTCGCCGCGGCCACGAGTAACCATCGAGCGGTTGAAGGGGTCGCCTTCGGCGAAGCCCAGCTCGCGACGGATCACGAAGTCGCGGGTCTTCTCGTTGCCGATGATATTGATGCGCTCGACATAGATGCGCGCGCCCTCGTCGACCAGGTAGGTGACGTTGAAGGTGCGGTTGGCGATGTCGCGCTCGAGACGCGGGCGAACGTCGGCGAAGGCATAACCCTGGGAGGTCGCCTCGAACGCCATGTTCTGCACCGTATCCTGCAGGTTGGAGATCGAGTAGTTGCCGCCCTGGCGCGTCTCGATGGTGCTGCGCAGCACATCGGCGTTGAGGCCGGGAATGCTGGTCTCGATGCCGATATTGCCGAAGTTGTAGCGCTCGCCTTCGTTGATCGTGAAGTTGATGAAGTAGGCGTTGCGGGTCGGATCGAACTCGCCGACCGAGGTCACCTGCACATCGGGGAAACCGCGGTTGGAGTAGTAGAGGCGGATCAGATCGCGGTCGATGGCGATCTTCTGCTCGTCATAGGTGTCGTCGCGCAGGAGCCAGCTGAGGATGCCGGTCTCCTTGGTGCGGATGGCGCTCTTGAGGTTGCCGGCACCGATGGAGTTGTTGCCGGTGAAGTTGATCGCGGCGATGCCGGCGCGGTCACCCTCGTTGACGACGAAGGTGACGCGCATGCGCCCACCCTCTGCCGCCTCGGCCCGCGGGGTGACGGTCACGCCGTTGAACCCGTCGCGCACGTAGGCCTGGCGGATGCTTTCGGCATCGGCGGCGGCGCGTTGCGGGGTATAGACGCCTGTCATGGCCACGTCGACCATGGCCTGGAGCTGCGCATCCGAGAACCGGCGGTTGCCCTCGAACAGCACTGAGGAGACCATCTGCTCCTGGGCCGTGGCAACGCTGACGCCGATGACGGGAAGGGACGTCCCCGCCATAAGCGACGCGACACTCAAAAACGCAAACGCAGGAATCAGGCCGCGCATCAGCTTGGTGGGTTGGGTCATATTTGTTTTAGCCTTCTGCGACATGGCTCCGGGAATCGCCACGCACAGCGCTCCCCCAAGCTAACTCCGTTGAACGGTTTTACTGTTTTTTTAACCAAGGGCAAGGCGGAAGCCGCCGCGAGGTTAGCAAATGATTGGCGCGCTTGTATTCGTGCAACACCTTGCGAACGAAGGTTAAAGGAGCGTTACCCGACCGCACGGAGATAGGCGAAGAGGGTATCATTGAATAGCGTGAACACCATCAGGGCCAGAACGATCGCGAAACCGAAGCGGAAGCCGATCTCCTGCACACGCATGCTGAGAGGCCGGCCACGAACGGCCTCGATGACATAGTACAAGAGGTGTCCGCCGTCGAGCATGGGGACGGGTAAAAGGTTGAAAATCCCTATATTCAGGGAAAGCAGCGCCGTGAGGTTGATGAGCGCGACGATTCCGAGCGTCGCCACCTCCCCCGAAACCCTGGCGACCTTCACCGGGCCGCCGAGCTGCTCGACATCGCCGCGCCCGACGAAGAAGTCGCCCAGGAACTCGCCCGTGCGGATGACGATGAAGCGAATCTCCTCGACCGTCATGCCGACGGCTTCGACCGGGCCGGGACGGTAGAGCGTCAGGTCGGCCTCGCTCACATCCCGCGTCACACCGATGCGCCCGATGCGCTGCGTGTTGCCGAACCGATCCTCGACCTGGGTCGCCTCGGGCACGAGGGTGATGGTGTGCGCCTGCCCTGCCCGATCAAAGACCATCGAGATCGGCCGCTCGGGGCTGGTGGCGACGAGCCGCTGGAAATCCTCGAAGCCGTGCACGGCAAAACCGTCGACGGAGAGGATGCGGTCGCCCGTCTCGAGCCCGGCCTCCTCGGCCACCGATTCCGCCACCACCTCGCCGATCACCGGCGGGATGGTGTAGCGCCCGTAGCCGACGAGGAGCGCGTAGAGGATGAGGAAGGTCAAAAGGACGTTGGCGATGGGGCCCGCCGCGACGATGGCGATGCGCTGCCAGACGGACTTGTTGGTGAAGAGGTGCGGGCGCAGCGCCGGATCGATTTTCTCGATCGCTTCGCTATCGGGCACACTCGCGGCGTTCATGTCGCCGACGAAGCGGACATAGCCGCCGAGGGGAATCGCCGAGATGCGCCAGCGGGTGCCACGGCGGTCGTTCCAGCCGAAGAGCTCGCGTCCGAAGCCGATGGAGAAGGTCTGGATGGCGACCCCGTTCCAGCGGGCGACGAGATAGTGACCCATCTCATGGACGAAGACGATGACGGTCAGGACCGCCAGGAACGGCACGACGTAGGACAGAAGCCAGAAGACGAAATCGATCATCTCAACCCTTTTCGGCCGGTTCGGCGCTCGCCTGGGGTTACCAGTAGAGGAACCCTTCGGCAACTGCCCCTGCGCCGGCGTGCAGGAGTCCCACAACAGTGAGGAAGACTACGCCGAATGTGAGGCTGTCGAGCCTGTCCATCAAGCCTCCGTGGCCGGGAATGATGTCGCCGCTGTCTTTGATGCGGAAGCGGCGCTTGATGGCGCTCTCGCTGAGGTCGCCGAGCTGGCCGAGCACGCTGATGACGATCGAGAACGCGAGGCCTATCCAGAGGGGAGAATCGGTCGCGATCGCCCAGACCAGGGTTCCGGCGGCGGTGCCGAGGGCAAGCCCCCCGAGCGCACCCGACCAGGTCTTCGAGGGCGAGATATCGGGTGCGAGCTTTTCTCCGCCGATCTGGCGGCCGGTGAAGAACGCGGCCGAATCGGTCATCCAGACGACCGTTCCGAGATAGACGCCGGCCCAGATGCCGGCGCTCGTCGCGCCGCGCATCGCGACGGCCGAGGCGATGACGATGCCGAGGAACACGAGGCCGCCGAGGCGCCAGCCGACCTCGGCCCTGCCCTGGGTGGCGGCGACGACACAGGCGAGCGCGATGACGCCGGCTGTGCCGATGCCCCCCCACAGCGGAAAGACGAGGCCGGACAGCCCGACGAGCACGATCATCGCCCAGGAGGCCGGTCGGAGCGGCGCGCGGGTGACCATGGTCTCCCATTCCCGATAGACGCCGGCGAACACCACGCCGACGAGGCCGGCGAAGACATATCCGCCGATGGCGAGCGCGGTCGCGGTGAGGACGATCAGCACGATGGCGGAAGAGAAGCGCGGTCCGAGGTCGGCCCAGTTGCGCCGAGGCGTGGAGGCAGCAGGCTCGGATTGGCCACCGTCGCTCAAGTGATGCGCGCCTCGATTCCGCCGAAGCGACGCTCCCGCCTGGTATATTCCTCGAGCGCGCGCAGGAATATCTCCTCATCGAAATCGGGCCAGTATTCGTCGATGAAGATAAGTTCGGAATAGGCGCTCTGCCAGAGCAGGAAGTTGGAAAAGCGCTGCTCTCCGCTGGTGCGGATGATCACGTCCGGATCGGGAATGCCCGAGGTATAGAGGGCGCGCTCGACGGTCTCTTCGGTGATGTCGCCCGGCTCGAGCTCTCCGGCCTGGACGGCGCGAGCAATGCGGCGGGTCATCTGGGTGATCTCGGCCTTGCCGCCATAGTTGAAGGCAATGATGAGCTCCAGGCCCGTATTGCGGGCAGTCTTGGCCTCGACATCGGCAATCAGCCGCTGCATGGCCGGGTCCAGCCCGTCGCGCTCGCCGATGATGCGCACATGCACGTTGTTGCGCACCAGCTTTTCGAGATCGGACGCGACGAAGCGGCGGATCAGCCCCAGGATGAAGTTCACCTCGTCGCGCGGGCGGGTCCAGTTCTCGGACGAGAAGCTGAACGCCGTCAGATGCTCGACGCCGTAGCGGATGCACAGCTCGACCAGGCGCCGCAGGGCCTTGGCGCCGGCGACGTGCCCTTCGGTGCGCGGCTTGCCGCGCGCACGCGCCCAGCGTCCGTTGCCGTCCATGATAATGCCCAGATGCCGGGGAATCCGTAGCCCGGGCTTCTGGTGCGCATTGCTGTCGATGGCGGGGGTGCTGGACATGTGCTCGCCTTCGCGGCCGGGCCGGAACAGGCCTAGACCTGCATGATTTCCTGTTCCTTGGTCGCGACGATCGCGTCGATCTCGGCGACGGCGGCGTCGGTGGCCTTCTGCACGAGATCGGACTGGTTGCGGGCGTCGTCCTGGCCCATGTCGCCGTCTTTCTCGGCTTTCTTGAGCATATCCATGCCGTCGCGGCGCACGTGGCGCACGGCGACGCGGGCCTGCTCGGCATAATTGTGGGCGACCTTGGTCAGCTCGCGGCGGCGCTCTTCGTTGAGTTCGGGCAGCGGCACGCGGATGATCTGGCCTTCGGCGGCAGGGTTGAGGCCGAGGCCGCTGTCGCGGATCGCCTTTTCCACCGCGCCCGCCATCGAGCGGTCCCACACCTGGACACTGAGCATGCGCGGCTCGGGGACGGTGACGGTCGCGACCTGGTTGAGGGGCATGCGCGAACCATAGGCTTCCACCTGCACGGGCTCCAGCAAGCTCGCGCTCGCCCTGCCCGTACGCAGGCCCGCCAGCTCGTCCTTCAGCGAGGCGATGGATTTCTGCATGCGGGATTTGAGTTCGTCGAGTGAGAAGGTCGCTGCCATTTCCTGGTCCTCTTGGTTCTTCTTGTAGGTGGGCTAGCCGACGCGGGTGCTGCGCGCCTTGCCGTTCAATACCCCGACAAGCCCCTCCTTGTCGTCGAGCGCGTAGACAATTATGGGCAAGCCGTTGTCGCGGGCAAGGGCGAAGGCGGCCGTATCCATGACTCGCAGGTCGCGCCCGATGACTTCGTCGTAGCTGACGGTCTCGTAGCGGGTGGCGTCGGGGTGCTTCTTGGGATCGGCCGAATAGACGCCGTCGACCTTGGTCCCTTTCAAGAGCACGTCGCAGTCGAGCTCGATGGCCTTGAGGGCCGCGGCCGTGTCGGTGGTGAAGAACGGGTTGCCGGTGCCGCCGGCGCAGACGACTACGAAGCCCTCGTCGAGGGCGGCCTTGGCGGCCCGGGCGGTGAAGCTGTCGGCGACCGAGGGCATGGTCAGGGCGCTGAACACCTTGGATTTCATGCCCTGCCGGGAGATGGCGTTGGAGAGCGCCAACGAATTGATGACGGTGCCGAGCATGCCCATGAGATCGGCGGTCACCCGGTCGGTGCCATCTGCGGCGACGGCCATCCCGCGGAAGATGTTGCCGGCGCCGATGACGATGGCGACCTGCACGCCATCCTTGGCGACATCGGCGATCTGTCTGGCGACGGCGTTGAGGAAGTCGGGCTCGATGCCGAAGGATTGGTCCCCCGCGAGCACCTCGCCCGACACCTTCAGCAGAATGCGTTTGTAGGCGGATGCCATACACGACCCCTTGAGTACGCACGCCGGGCGCCGAATCCGCCGACCTCGGCCAAACCTAATGTATCGGGCACAGGCTGAGAACCGCCCGCGCCGAGCGCGATACATGCAAAAACTGCACTTGCAGGCAAATTGTGGCGGGACAATCGCCACCACACAGAAAAAGGGCGGGCTTTCGGCCCGCCCTTTTTCATTTGAGCGCGATCAGCGGGTGCCGGCGGTCGCCGCGACTTCGGCGGCGAAGTCGGTCTCCTGCTTCTCGATGCCTTCGCCGAGGGCGTAGCGCACGAATTTCGTCAGCTTGATCGGCGCGCCGACGTCCTTCTCGGCGTTCTTGATGGCGTCACCGACCTTGGTCTCGCCGTCGATGACGAAGGTCTGCGCGAGGAGGGTCACCTCCTCGTAGTACTTGCGCACGCGCCCCTCGACCATCTTCTCGACGATCTCGGCCGGCTTGCCGGACTCGCGGGCCTGCTCGGCGAAGATCGCGCGCTCACGCGCGACGACGGCCGGGTCGAGGTCCTCGGGCGAGATCGACAGCGGATTGGTCGCGGCGATGTGCATGGCGATCTGCTTGCCGAGCGCATTGAGCGCAGTCTTGTCGCCGGTCGACTCGAGGGCGACGAGGATGCCGAGGCGTCCCAGCCCTTCCTTGACGGCCGAGTGCACGTAGCTCGAGACGACGCCGTCGGAGACCGAGACGGTCTCGGTGCGGCGCAGGTTCATGTTCTCGCCGATCTTGGAGATGGCTTCGGTCAGCTCGGCCGAAACCGAGTGGCCGGTGCCGGGGAACGGCATCTCGCCGAGCTTGACGGCATCGCCGTCAGCGTCGAGCGCGAGCTTGGCAACGGCGGCGACGATCGCCTGGAACTGCTCGTTGCGGGCAACGAAGTCGGTCTCGGAGTTGATCTCGACGACCGCAGCCTTGGTGCCGGCGGTAGCAACGCCGACGAGCCCTTCGGCCGCGACGCGGTCAGCCTTCTTGGCGGCCTTGGCGAGGCCGCGGGTGCGCAGCCAGTCGACGGCGGCTTCCATGTCGCCATTGGTCTCGGCCAGCGCCTTCTTGCAATCCATCATCCCGACGCCGGTGGCCTCGCGCAGTTGCTTGACCATTGCAGCAGTGATTTCCATGGGTTCACCTCTTGGCGGCCCCTTTTGCGAGGGGCCGCAGATTTGAGTGAGAAGATGTAATCCGTGTGACGGATCAGTTGGCGGCAGCAGGCGTTTCCGCCTCGGTCTCGAGGGCCGGCTCGGCGGGAGCCTCCTCGGCGGCGCCAAGGTCGGCGCCGAACGCGGCCGACGAGCGGCCGATACCGTCGATGGCGGCGCGGGAAACCAGCGACACGTAGAGCTCGAGGGCGCGGCTGGCGTCGTCATTGCCCGGGATCGGGTAGTCGACCATGTCCGGATCGGAGTTGGTGTCGACGATGGCGACGACCGGGATGCCGAGGCGCCGGGCTTCCTTGATGGCGTTGGCTTCCTTGTTGGTGTCGATGACGAAGAGGAGGCTGGGCAGGTTCCCCATGTCCTTGATGCCGCCGAGGTCGCGCTCCAGGCGCTCCTGCTCGCGGCTCATCATCAGGCGCTCCTTCTTGGTGCGGCCTTCAAGACCTTCGGCCTCGAGCGCCTCGAGCTCGCGCAGGCGCGCGATCGAGTTCGAGATGGTCTGCCAGTTGGTCAGCATGCCGCCGAGCCAGCGCGAGTTGACGTAGTACTGGGCGCACTGCTTGGCCGCATCGGCAACGAGCGGGGCCGCCTGGCGCTTGGTGCCGACGAAGAGCACGCGGCCGCCATCGGCGACGGTGTCGGACACCAGCTGCGGCGCGCGGCTGAGGAGCGGCACGGTCTGGCTGAGGTCGAGGATGTGAATGTCGTTGCGCACACCGAAGATGAAGCGCTCCATCTTCGGGTTCCAGCGATGCTTCTGGTGGCCGAAGTGGACGCCGGCTTCGAGCAGCTGGCGCATAGAAAAATCGGGCAATGCCATGGTGGCTTTCTCCTTTACCGGTTATTGCCTCCACGAAGCCTTGCGACGGAAACCCGCCACCGGATGGACACCTGATTACAAATCAGGGGCCTGCTTCGTGTGTGAAATCGCGCCGGGGCGAAGCTCCGGACGCGTGCGCGGCTATAGACCAAGCTGGCGGGAAGCGCAAGCGGGCATGCCGATACGCCGCGCGGAAGGTTCTTTCCGTCGGTTCTTGTCCTTTCGGACACACGAATGCGGGGCGGCTTTCGCCTCCTATTTAGTTTTAGATGGGAAGCGTCAGCCGCCCCACACGCCGGGATTTGTGAGCCGTACACGAAGCATGCGGACGCTCGTTGATCCGCCGGTCCGTAACAGACACCCTGCCCGCCGGCGACCCGGCTGCCCCAACGCCCCCGCCCGACATCTCGTCAACGCCGCGTGTGTAGCGGCGGGGTGCGAGGAAGAGGATAGTGCCGGTGGACGGCGCGGGGATAAGTTTTTATTCTCGCAGCGGATCAATGGGTTGGGCACTGCCTCCCCTCCCCCTTGAGGTAGGGGTCGGGGGAAGTTTCGGTGGCTCCCTGACTCACCCCCTAT
>NZ_JZEX01000119.1 GCF_000969415.1 Devosia geojensis
CCCCAGCCCCTCCCCTCAAGGGGGAGGGGAGCGATGCCGCGGCGCCCCGGGTCAGACAAACGCGGCTTCTCCTTCGACGCCGGATTTGACGCCGGTGATGAGGGAGAAAAAAAAAAACGCCGACGATCCTGCCGCGGCGCCAGACCCAGATGCGGTCGACGAGGTCGAGCACCTGGCGCAGGTTGTGGCTGACGAGGATCAGGGGAATGCCGCGCTGCTTGAGGCCGCGGATGATGTTCTCGACCTGGGCGGTTTCCTGCACGCCGAGCGCGGCGGTCGGCTCGTCCATGATGATGAGCTTGCTGGCAAAGGTCGCAGCGCGGCTGATGGCGACGCACTGGCGCTGGCCGCCGGACATGTTGCGGATCTTGCTCTTGAGGTCGGGAATCTTGACGCCGGTGGTCTTCAAGGCCTCGGCGGAGCGGCGGGTCATCTCGCGCTCGTTGAGGATGGAGAAGGGACCGAGATTGAACCAGGTCCGCTCGCGGCCGAGGAAGAGATTTGACGGGACGTCGAGATCATCGGCGAGGGCGAGGTTCTGGAACACGGTCTCTATGCCATGGTCGCGCGCATCGATCGGGGTCTTGAACGCGACTTCCTCGCCGTCGAAGAAAATCTGGCCGGCGGAGGGCTGCTCGACACCGGTGATCTGGCGGACGAATGTCGACTTGCCCGCGCCATTGTCGCCGACGATGGCGACGTGCTCGCCTTCGCGCAGCACGAAGTTGGCGTCCTCCAGCGCATGGATGCCGCCGTAGCGTTTGCTGAGGCCGCGTGTCTCGAGGATGACCTTGCGTTCGGACATTTGCTACTCCTTTTGGTGTCGCGCTCTCGAACCGCAAAAGTGGTATCCACTTTTGCTGAGAGCGCTCCTTCCTAACCCCGGCCGCGGGCGCGCTGGCGGTAGACGTCCTGGACGACGGCGATGACGATGATCGCGCCCAGGATCATCTCCTGGTAGTAGGCCCCGACCCGGAGGAACGTGAAGCCGGAGGTGATGACGCCGAGGATCAGCATGCCGAGCGCGGTGCCGACGATGGAGCCGCGCCCGCCGGCCAGCGAGGCGCCGCCGATGACGGCCATGGAGATGGCGTGGAGCTCGTACATGGTGCCCATGCCGGACTGGGCGGTGAGGCCGCGGGCCGAGAGCACGATGCCGGCAAGGCCAGCCAGCACCCCGGCTATGCAATAGACCAGGATGATGTGGCGCTCGACGTTGATGCCGGAGACGCGGGCGGCCTGCTCGTTGGAGCCGATGGCGTAGGTGCGCCGGCCATAGACGGTGTAGCGCAGCGCAAGCTGGAAGAGGACCGCGACGGCGAGGAAGATCAGCACCGGGTTCATGCCGGCGCCGATGGCGGCGAAATCGGGCGTCGGGAAGGAGACGGGCTGGCCTTCGGTGTACCATTTAGCGACGCCGCGGGCGCTGACCATCATGCCGAGCGTGGCGATGAAGGGCGGTATCTTGGTGTAGGCGATCAACGCGCCGTTGATGAGGCCGGCGAGGAGCCCACAGCCAAGGCCGACGGCGACGGGAACGATGACCGGCAGATCGGTCAGGTGCGGATAGACGGCGCGGGCGTAGGTCGACACCTGCGCGAAGCTCATGGCGATCATGGCGGTGGCGCCGACGACGGAGCCGGAGGAAAGATCGATGCCGCCGGTGATGATGACCTGGGTGACGCCGACGGCAATGATGCCGATGACGCTCACCTGCAGGATCATGATGCTGAGGCGCTGGAAATTGAAGAGGAAGCTCTGGCCCTGGAAGATCCAGCCGAGGATCTCGAAGAGCACGGCGATGATAACGAGGCCGATGAAGACATTGAACTCGGCCGGCCAGGGGCGGCGATCGGTTTTCTCCGCGGCGGGCTTGGCCGTTGCGTCTGCTACCTGGGCCATGGTGTCCTCTCTTTTTTCGCCATTCTACGCCTGCCGATGGCGGGGTTTAACCGGAATCGACGGGTGGGCTCCCCTTCCTTGAGAGCGGAGCTAATACATAAGTCTCCGACCTGGGAACCGGCCCCCTTCCCTCTCCCCTTGTGGGAGAGGGACAGATTTTCCGCGTTCAGCGGAAAATCAGGGTGAGGGGTCTGCGATGCCGCCGCTTACGCTGACGTTTGCCTCGGCATCGTTGACCCCTCATCCGCCCCTTCGGGGCACCTTCTCCCACAAGGGGAGAAGGGGGTGCCCTACTCCGGCCCCTTGGTCAGTTCGCTTCGAAATAGTCCTCGATGTTCTCGGGGGTGACGAGCTCGAAGGGCACCCAGATGACCTGCTCGACTTCCTCGCCGGCGGCGAGCGCGATGGCGGCGTCGAGGGAGCCGGAGCCCTGGGCGGCGGCGTTCTGGAAGACGGTGACGTCGAGGTCGCCGGCCTGCATGGCCGCGAGGGCGTCCTGCGTCGCGTCGACGCCGCCGACGATGACGTCTTCCATCGACATGCCCGCCGCCTTCATCGACTGGATGGCGCCGATGGCCATCTCGTCGTTGTTGGAGACGAGCGCATCGAACTGAACGCCGGCCGAGAGCCAGTTGGTCATGAGGTCGGCGGCCTGGGTGCGCTGCCAGTTGGCGGTCTGCTCCTCGACGATGGTCATGAACGAGCATTCGTCGGTGGCGATGACGTCGTGCACGTCCTGAGTGCGCTGGCGGGCGGCCTGGTTGGAGAGCTCGCCCATCATGACGACGATATTGGCGCCCTCGCCCTTGCCGACCTCCTGCAGCAGGCGGCAGACTTCCTGGGTCTCGAGGGTGCCGGAATCGACCTCGTTGGAGCCGACGAAGGCCTGGTTGTCGGGCAGGGTCTCGAGGTTGACCGGCTGGCGGTTGACGTAGACCAGCGGGATGTTGGCCTGTGCGGCCAGCGCCGACATGGCTTCGGTGGCGTCGGTGTCGACAGGATTGACGATGATGGCGTCGACGCCTGAGGCCACGAAATTCTGGATCTGGTTGAGCTGACGGCCGACGTCGTTCTGCGCGTCCTCGATCTGCACCTCGACGCCGTCGAGTGTGCCGGCGTATTCCTCGATGCCGTTGCGCAGGACGGTGAGGAAATTGTCGTCGAAAAGCGCCATGGATACGCCGACGGTCTGGGCGGCGGCGGTGCCGGTCATCAGGCCGACGGCAAGGCCGGCCAGTACGAGCTTCTTCATTTATGTTCTCCTCCTCATGGAGCGTCCGGTGGCGCTCCTGTTCTTGACCGGATGTTCCCCGAGCGGGAATCCTCCTCTATGCGGCGCGCTCCTCCAGCGCGTCGGAAACGAAATCGATGCTCTGGCCGATGGCCTTGGCAGGATCGGCGAGCGTGCGCAGTTCCTCGGCGAAGGGTTCGAGCGAAAGCAGCGCGCGGCAACCGGCGGCGCGCAGCGCCGCGATCTGGCCGAGATTATCGAGCCGGTCGCGCGGACCGACGAGGACGCGGTGGGAATCGCGCATGTCGGTGAACGCCACGGCGGGGTCGTCGACCCCGGAGATGTGGATGAGGCCTGTCTCCTGCGGAAAGAGCTGCGCCTCGCCGGCAAGGCGATGGTGAAACGTATCGTGGACGAGGCGGAACGCGCCCTGCCCGTTCGCGGCGGCGATGGCGGCGACGGCTTCGCTCTTGAGGCTCAGCGAACAGGCGGCAAAGCCGAGGCATTCGATGAGGCCGGTGAGGCGGCGCGCGGAGAGGATCGGCGACAGGCCGGCGAGCGCTTGCGTCGCGTTGGCGACCCGCTCGCTGCGGTCAAGGCCCGTGCCGTCGTTGGCGGCGACGAGAACGAGCGCCCCGGCGCCGCAGGCTGCCGCATAGTCGGCGAGCGCCTCGGCTTCGGCGGCGCGCTCGGGCGACCAGTGATTGAACTTCTGCAGGGCGTTGATGGAAAGGATCGCGACCCCAGCCTCTTCGGCGAAGGCACGCACGGCAGCCGGCGGCGTGCCGTCGAGGATGGGCAGGCCCGGCAGGTCGTTGCGAATCTCGACAGACGAGATGCCGAGGCTGCGCGCAAGGGAAAAGAACGCCGGCAGAGGCAGTTGCGGAGCGACCATGTGGTTGAGCGCAAAAACAGGCCGGTCGTTCAAGCTCACCCTCCCTCGACGCCGGGCTCTTGGCGGCCCGTCCGCTTATGCCCTCAAATGAAACACGGGTTCCGCTTCTTTGTCAATCTGGAACTAATATTCCAAATTTGACAGTGATGGATGCGATTTTCCGCGCATTCTACGGAACAAACGGACGCTGTGACGTTCCAAAAAGATGCGTTGCTCGTGGATCGTTCAAATCCTTGCACAGCCCCGCGACGGCGACAGACGCGCCGGCACCAAGAGACGCTTGAGGTATTTCGGACCTATCGGGTAGGAGCATAGGCAATTCGATCCGCCGGGTCGCATGGAATAAATCGAGGACGACAAATGAGTGAAGTCGCGGGCTCGCAGCAGGCGACCTATGTGCTGACGCTTTCCTGCGCGGACCGGCCGGGGATCGTGGCCGCGGTGACGACGGAGCTGGCGGCGCTGGGCGGCAACATCGCCGAGAGCAACCAATTCTGGGACCGGCAGACCGGCCAGTTCTTCATGCGCATCGCCTTCACCATGCCGGCGGGCACCGGGCGCGAGAGCATCGAGCGGGCGCTGAAGCCGGCATTCGAGCGGTTCGGCATGAAGACGGCGATCGCCGACCAGGCGCGCAAACCGCGCATGATCATCATGGTCTCGAAGTTCGACCATGCGCTGCTGCACCTGCTGTATCAGATCCGGGTGGGCTGGCTGGACGCGGAGGTCGCCGCGATCGTCTCCAACCATGCGGACGCCGAGCGGATCGCCAGGGCCGAGGACATCCCCTTCCACCTCTGGCCGGTGACCAGGGAGAACAAGGCCGAACAGGAGGCCAAGGTCATCGCGCTGGTCAAGGAAACGGACGCGGACCTCGTCGTGCTGGCGCGCTACATGCAGGTGCTGTCCGACAATCTCTCCAACCGGCTCTATGGCAAGGCGATCAATATCCACCACTCGTTCCTGCCGAGCTTCAAGGGGGCCAAGCCCTACCATCAGGCGCACGAGCGCGGAGTGAAGCTCATCGGCGCGACGGCGCACTACGTGACGGCCGCCCTCGACGAGGGGCCGATCATCGAGCAGGAAACGGCGCGGGTGACGCATTCGATGAGCCCGGACGACCTGATCGCGGCCGGGCGCGACATCGAGAGCCGCGTGCTGGCGCGGGCGGTGAAGCTGCACCTGGAAAGCCGGGTGATGCTGAATGGGCATAAGACGGTGGTGTTCGGGTAGGTAGAGACGTGCCACGCCCTCGTGGTTCGAGGCCGCTTCGCGGCACCTCACCATGAGGGCTACTGGGACGACTCTGGATTCTCATCAGCCCCCATGGTGAGGCGCGAAGCGCAGCGGAGCCTCGAACCACGAGGGCGTGGCACTCAGTCCTTCTCGCCAGCCGCTTCCGCGTCCCTCGCCCGCTTGGCGTCCGCCTCGGCGATCCAGCCGCTGAACTTGGTGAAGAGGCGGGCGAACTCGACGACTTCTTCTTCCGGCCAGTCGCCCAGGGCGTCGGCGAAGCGCTGCCACTTGTACTTGCGCACGGCCAAGGCGTGGCGGCGGCCGGCGTCGGTCAATTCGAGACAGATGCGGCGGGCGTCGGCCTGGGAGGCGACACGCTTGACGACGCCGGCCTCGACGGCGTCGGAAACGATGCGGCTGGCGCGGGAGGGATCGACGTTGAGGCGCTCGGCGACGGTGCCGACGGTCACCTCCCGGTCGCTGCCGGCGCAGGATTCGACGACGGACATGACGTCGAAGACGCCGGGATCGAAGTCGAGCTTCAGGTCGCGCACGGCCATGCGCATGAGCTCGCGCCGGGCCATGGAGCGGCGGATGTTGCCCATGATGGAATCGATGGCGACCGCCGCCTCGGCCGCGCGCGGCGACATCCCGTTGCCGATGAGCTGCAGGACATGATGATCCTGCAATTGATCGACCGGCTTTTTTTGGCCTTGGGCGTTGTCCTTGCTCATAATAGGCTCATATCAAGTCTCGGGCGCGCTGCAAACCGACGGTGCGGGACAGGCAAATTATGTGCTATTGACATATAAGTGACAATGGCACATTTTCTAGCGCCTTCAGCAAGAGCTTTGCCATGACCGAAACCGCTTCGCCTGCCCCTGCCCCGATGTCGTTCTCGCGCAAGATGACGATCTATGTGGCGCTTCTCGCCGGCCTCTTCATGGCCGTGCTCGACGCGCAGATCGTGGCGACGGCGCTGCCCACGATCGCCGCCGACCTCGGGCGGCTGGAGCTCTTCGGCTGGGTGGGCGCGGCGTACCTGCTCGCCACGGCAGCGGTGACGCCGTTCTACGGCAAGCTCGGCGACCTCTTCGGGCGCAAGCGCGTGTTCATGGCGGCCATCGTCATCTTCGTCATCGGCTCGCTCGCCTGCGGGCTCGCGCGGTCGATGGAGATGCTGATCGCTGCCCGCGTGATCCAGGGTCTCGGGGGCGGCGGGCTGATGACCTCGGCCTTCGGCATTCTCGCGGACCTCTTCGAGCCGCGCGAGCGGGCCAAGTACCAGGGGTTCAGCTCGGCGGTGTTCACGGTGGCGAGCCTCATCGGCCCCGTGGCGGGCGGCGTCATCAGCCAGACGATCGGCTGGGAGTACATCTTCCTCATCAACCTGCCGATCGGCATCGGCGTCATCATCGTCCTGATCTTCGCCATGCCCAATTTCGAGACCGGGCGGAAGCCCAGCATCGACTACATGGGCGGGTTCCTGCTGGCGGCGGCGGTGACGGCGCTGGTGTTCTGGGCCGAGGAAGCGCTAGGCGGCGGCTATGGCGGAGTGATGGTCTACCTGCTGCCGGCGGTGGTGGTCGCGGCGCTCGTCGGCTTCGTGGTCGTCGAGCGGCGGGCGGACGAGCCGATGGTGCCGCTGCACCTCTTTTCCAACCGCAGCATCTCGCTGGCGCTCGCCATCTCGGTGGTCTCGGGCGTCGCAACGCTCGGCATGCTCAACTACTTCGCCCTCTTCCTGCAGACGGTGACCGGGTTGCCGCCGGCGCTGGCGGGTCTCCTGTTCCTGCCCTCCTCCGTCGGCTCGCTGCTGGCTTCGGTCGGCTCGGGCATGCTGGTCTCGCGCACGGGGCGCTATAAGATCTTCCCGGTGATCTCGATGGTGCTCGGGGCCGTGGTGATGATCGGCTTTTCGACCGTGCACGCGACGACACCGCTCTGGTTCATCGGCATCCTGATGTTCTTCTTCTCGGTCGCCATCGGCCTGCAGATGCAGACGCTGATGACGGCCGTGCAGGCGGCCGCGCCCATGCGCGACGTGGGGGCGGCGACGGGCACCATCACGCTCGCCCGCATGATCGGTGCTTCGCTCGGGCTGGCGGCCAATGGCGGGCTGCTGACGGCGGCGCTGATGCGGGGGCAAGAGGGGATCTCCGCCGGCACGCTGGCGGCGATGCCCGGGCCGATGAGCGAGATGACGCCGACCGCGATCGCGACCCTGCCGCCGGAAGCGGCGAGCGAGGTGGTGGAGGTGTTCGCCACGGCTTTCGGCACCGTGTTCTACTTCGGCGCGGCGCTCTTTGCCGTGGGGTTCTTGTGCGCGCTGCTGATGCCGAACGTGAAACTCGCCGGGCGCGGCGGCGAGGCGCCGACGGGCGGACGGGCGGCTCCCGCGGGGGTGCCGGCGCAGGCGGCGGGGGAGTGAGAAAAGCGGGGATCGGCACAAATCCCCCACCGGATGTCACCCCGGCGAAGGCCGGGGCCCATCCTGAGATGGCGTAGCGGCCGCCAGGTGGGAGTGGTGAGCACCTGGAGGTGCCAGTTTCATACACCTTGCGGTTGGGGGGATATCTCAGGATGGGTCCCGGCCTTCGCCGGGATGACATCGGGGTTGAATGAGGCTCGGTGCCAGTCCTCCAATTTCAATCCCTGACAGGCTTCAACGCTGATCGGTCAGGTCCCACCACAAGTCACGCCAGTCGGGATTGGTTTCTTCGATCAACCTCCCCTTCCAGGCACGCTGCCATTCCTTGATCAGCTTCTCGCGCGTGATCGCCGCGTCGATGTTGTCGTGGACCTCGAACCAGACGAGGTGCCCGATGCCGTGCTTCCTGGTGAAGCCCTCGACGGCGCCTTCGCGGTGTTCCCAAGCCCGGCGCACGATGTCGTTGGTCACGCCGATATAGAGCGTTCCGTTCCTGCGGCTGGCCATGATGTAGACGCAGAAGGTACGGTGCATGGTGCCCCCAAGTATGCCCACGCAAGGGCACGATGCTTTCACATCCACCGTTGTCACCCCGGCTTTCGCCGGGATGACAGGCGGTGGGTGGGGTGGGTTTGTACCTCGAGCCGCCCCTTCGCGGCCCCGCCCTACGTCTCCCTGGCCCGCTCGAGGATGCGCTTGCAGTCGAGGAGTTCTTTCAGCACCTCGGAGAGCTTGTCGCGGGCGTCGCGGTCGAGGGTGGGGTTGGCAGTCATGCGGGCTTCTTCGAGCTCGGCTTCGTCGCCGGCGACTTCGGCCTGCTCGATCATGGGCAGGAGCTCTTCGATGGGCTTGCCCTCGCCCACGGCGATGACGTAGCGCGGGCCCTGGTCTTTCAGGATGCGCTGGACGCCCTTGATGGTGAAACCCTGATCGTAGAGGAGGTGGCGGATGCCCTTCAGGAGCATCACGTCGTCGGGCCGATAATAGCGGCGCCCGCCGCCCCGCTTCAGCGGCTTGATGTTCGAGAAGCGGGTCTCCCAGAAGCGCAGCACGTGCTGGGGAAGGTCGAGCTCCTCGGCCGCCTCGGAAATGGTTCGGAAGGCGTCGGGTGACTTGTCCAAACCGCACTCCAGAATGCTTTATTTTCCAGCACGTACCATAGATTTGTTGATCTTGGATTTCAACACGTTGCTGGGTTTGAACACAAGAACCTGGCGGGGAAGGATCGGAACCTCCTCACCCGTCTTGGGATTTCGTCCGATCCGCTGGTTCTTGGACCGGACCTGAAAGGAGCCGAAAGAGGAGAGCTTGACGTTTTCCCCCCGCACAAGGGCGTCGCTGATGAGGTCGAGAACCCGCTCGACCAGCTCCGCCGACTCGGTTCGGGAAAGGCCGACCGTGCCATAGACCACCTCGGCCAAATCCGCCCGAGTCACCGTCTTCTGAGTCATTCGCACCCCCGTATTGCCATCAAGGCCAATCACAGGTCCGGCACCCGAATCGGCGGCCGGCCTTGGTTATTGTCGGCACGATCACGACGTCATCGAGGCAAAACTCGACAGCCCCGTCTGGCGTTTCCTCAACCCGCAAAGAGACTAACGCCTTGAAACGGTTAAGGTCAATGCGCGAGATGGCGGGCGCCGGACGGCGCGATCGGCCGGTGGAAAACCCTCACCAGCGGATGAGCGACGCGCCCCAGGTGAAGCCGCCGCCCATGGCCTCGAGCATGACGAGGTCGCCGCGCTTGATGCGCCCGTCGGCAACCGCGACGCTCAGCGCCAGCGGCACGGATGCCGCCGAGGTGTTGGCGTGGCGGTCGACGGTGACGATGACCTTCTCGGGCGGCAGGCCGAGCTTGGCCCCTGCCCCGTCGATGATGCGCTTGTTGGCCTGGTGCGGCACGAACCAGTCGAGGTCGTCGACGGTGACGCCGGCCTGGTCGAGGGCTGACTCGACGACGTCGGTGATCTTGCCGACCGCGTGGCGGAAGACCTCCGGCCCCTGCATCTTGACGTGGCCGGCAATGCCCGTCGAGGACGGGCCGCCATCGACATAGAGCTTGTCCCAGTGATGCCCGTCCGAGCGAAGCGCCGAGGCGATGACGCCCCGGTCCGGCTCGCCGTCGGCGATCTCGACGAGCTCCATGACGGCTGCGCCCGCGCCGTCGCCGAAGAGCACGCAGGTCGACCGGTCGGTCCAGTCGAGAAGGCGCGAGAAGGTCTCGGCGCCGATGACGAGGGCGCGTTTGGCAAGGCCGTTCTTCAGGTAGCTGTCGACGACGGCGACGGCGTAGACGAAGCCGGAGCAGACGGCCTGAATGTCGAAGGCGGCGCCGTGATGGATGCCGAGCTTCATCTGCACGAGAGCGGCGACGGCCGGGAAGGTGTAGTCGGGCGTGGTGGTAGCGACGACGATGAGGTCGATGTCCTCCGGCCCGACGCCGGCCTGCGCCATCGCGGCGCGCGCCGCATGAACGGCGAGATCGGACGTCATCTCGCCTTCGGCCGCAATGTGCCGCTCACGGATGCCGACGCGCTGGACGATCCACTCGTCCGAGGTGTCGACCATTTTCGCCAGGTCTGCGTTGGTGAGAACTTTTTCCGGAAGGTAGCCGCCGACACCACGAATTATGGAACGCGTCTTCACGCCGGTTTTGCCTCCGGTTGGGTTTGTTCGGGCTCGGCCGGCTTCACGGGGAAGCGGCGCAGACCCTCGTCGATCTTGTCGATCAGATGGCTGCGGGCCATCTCGTAGGCGAGGCCGAGGGCGCTCTTGTAGCCGATTTCGTCGGTGCCGCCATGCGATTTGATGACGATGCCGTTAAGGCCGAGGAAAACGCCGCCGTTGACGGTGCGCGGATCGAGCTTGCGGCGCAGGGCATCGAGCGCCTGGCCGGCGAACAGGGCGCCGACCCTCGACATCAGATTGGCCGTGAGGGCGTTGCGCACATAGGTACCGACCTGCCGGGCGGTGCCCTCGGCGGTCTTGAGGGCGATGTTGCCGACGAACCCTTCGGTGACGACCACATCGACGGTGCCCTTGCCGATGTCGTCGCCCTCTACGAAGCCGTGATAGCGGAAGCCCGCGCCGCTGGCGGCGGAGAGCAGCCGGGCGGCGTCCTTGATGGAATCGAGGCCCTTGACCTCCTCGGTGCCGACGTTGAGCAGACCCACCGTCGGCTGGTCGTCATCGAAGAGGGCGCGGGCGAGCGCGGCGCCGAGAATGGAGAAATCGACGAGCTGCTGGGCGTCGGCCCCGATGGTGGCGCCGACGTCGAGCACGATGATATCGCTGCGCAGCGTCGGCCAGATGGCGGCGATGCCCGGGCGCGAAATGCCGTCGATGGGGCGCAGGCACATGGTGGCCATGGCCATCAGCGCGCCGGTATTGCCGCCCGAGATGCACACATCCGCCTCGCCGTCCTTGACCGACTGCAGAGCCGCCCACATGGAGGAGTTGCCGCGGCCCTTGCGCAGGGCCTGACTCGGCTTTTCGTCCATGGCGATGACGGTGTCGCAATGACGGATGGCGGAAACGGGCTTGAGCGTCGGAAACTCGTCGAGCAGGGGTTTGAGCTCTTCCTCACGGCCGTGGAAGACGAAGCTCGTATTCTTGCGCTCCTTCAAGGCAAGGCTCGCGCCGTGGAAGACGATGCGGGGGCCGTTGTCGCCGCCCATGGCGTCCACCGAAATGCGAATTCTGTCGGTCATTTGTGCTCGCGAGAGGGGCGTTGGAACCACGAGAGAGAAGTCATCCGATTACAAGCGGTTCCGTTGTGATTTGCCGCATCGCGCGGCGGAAACCGGGCTTCCGCGCCCCCGGCGCAACGCTTGCGTGAACATAACCCATCGGGGGTCGCACGCAAGTCCCGCGCAACGAAGGGGTGGCTGGAACCGTCGTGTTCCGAACCGTGAAAGCGGCGTCCACTTTTGCCGGAAACACTCTAACGCCCGTCCGAGCGGGGCTTCAGGTCCTTGAGCCGCGCGAACGGGGACTCCTCGACATCGCCGTCGTCGAGCTCGAGCGTATCGAGACTGGCGCCGGGCGCGCGCGGATAGGGATCGATGGCGAGCGCGAGGGTTTCGACGAGAAGCTCGGCCAGGTCGAGATCGGGGCCGTCGATGTAATCCGGCGGATCCTCGCCCTCGAGCTCGACAAAGATCTCGGAGCCGGGCTCCGGCTCGTGCGCACGCTGCGAAGCGGGCAGGAACACGCGGTCGACGGGCTCGTCGATCTCCTGCGTCACCGGTTCGGCGGTGATGACACAGGGCTGTACCACCCGCCCCTGCAAGCGGCCGACCACCCGCACGCCGCCGCGGAAGCGCGTGGCGGTAAGGCGGGCCGAGAGGCGTTCGAGGGCCGAGACCTTCAGCCGCTCGGTGAGCCGCGCAAGCGCCTCGGCATCCGCCTCGACCTCGATCTGCCGGCCGGTGGCGGAGATCTGGTCGATGCGCACGAGCGCATCCGGCAGGAGCGGCGACGGCCGGCTCATGCGGGCGCCTCGAAGGAAAGCCGGCCAGCGCGGATGGCCTCGACCGGCTGGGCCGCAAGATTTGCATCGAGCGCGATGACGTAGTCGGCCAGGCGCCGCGCGCCCTGCGTCCCGACCTCGTCGAAGATGTTGCGGACGAGGACCCCGGCCAGCGCCTCGCGGTCGCCGGCATCGAGCGCCTGGTCGATGGCGGCGAGCAGGCCATAGAAGATGTTGCCCATCTTCTGGATCTTCTTGGGCACCCCGATATCGGTGACGCCCATCTCGCGCAGCTGCCGATCCATGTCCTTGAAGAAGAGATCGAACACGGCCTGGGCGAAATCGCGCTGGCCGGAATCGCCGCCGCGCAGGCGCCGGAAGAGCAGCGCCAGATGCAGGCTGATCATGTCGAAGCGGCCGGTGACCGTATCGGGCACGGACCACTCGGCGTAGAACAGCGGCTGCCGGGATTGCGCCACAATGGCGCTATAGACGGCGTAGACCGACTCGGTTTCGGTGTTTTTTCGGAACAGCGACAGGATCATCGGTTGGCTTCAAGGTCTTATGCGAGGGCACCGGAAGGGCGGTGCGTTCCGGCTCGGGTCAGCTTGCCATCCGAGAACTTGGCCGCTACACATGCCGGCGGCGAAAGCGGTCTCGCAGGGACTGCTGCCGTGATGTCACGCCTATAGTCGAGAGCCCTGGGGAAAGTCAAACAATGCCGTTGTCCGTCGTTTCCGGGCGTCTCGCGCCGATCGCCGCTGCCGCCATGCTCGCCGTCGCGCTTGCCGGCTGCACGGCCAGCAACAGCCTGGTGACGCAGCGCACGCAGGGCTACGAGATCCCCGAATCGGCACTGGCGCAGATTCGCCCCGGCCAGAGCCAGGACCTGGTGCGCACCGTGCTCGGCACGCCGCCGCTGACCAACGAGTTCGGCGGGCAGACGGCGTGGTACTACGTCGAGACCAAGCTCAACACCACCGCCTTCGGCCTCAATACGATCCGCTCGCGCACGGTGCTGGCCGTCTATTTCGACGAGCGCGGACGGGTGCGCGAACGCGCCGTCTACGGGCTCGAGGACGGCGTGGTCATCAACATGGAAACGCGACGCACGCCCTCGTTCGGCGAAGACCGCACGTTCATCCAGTCGATCCTGGGTTCGATCGGGCTTTAAGCCTCGGCATTCGCCACGCCCTCGTGGTTCGAGGCCGCTGCGCGGCACCTCACCATGAGGGCTACCGATAGCGCCTACCCACCGATGTCCTCCCGGCGAAAGCCGGGATCCAGCCTGAGATATGTCCCCGGCCGCAAGGTGGTTGCGGCTGTTCCTTGATGTGCCCTCTTCATACACCTTGCGGCTGGTGAGGCATCTCAGGATGGGCCCCGGCCTGCGCCGGGGTGACATCTGGGTGGGTGAGCGTGGTGCCAGAGCTTGCGCAAACGGCGCGGGCACTATTCATCCCGCTCACTGCGTGTCATCCCGGCGCAGGCCGGGATCCAGCCTGAGATGTGTTCACCGCCGCCAGGTAGTTGGGGCGGTCCGTCAACGTGCCCTCTTCATACACCTTGCGGCTGGCGAGGCATCTCAGGATGGGCCCCGGCCTGCGCCGGGGTGACATCGTGGGGGAAGCGGCATGGTGCCCAAGTTAGGCTTCGCCACGAAACTCCCGCACTACGCGAAACCGAGGCTCAGGGTGTAGGTCAGCGGGCTCTTTGCGGTGATGTAGACCTTGGGGCCGGGGATCGAGAGGCCGCCGTTGTGCCAGGCGTATTGCTCGCCCGGGCGGGCCTCGATGAGGCCTGGGCCGTTGCCGGGGCCGAAGGTGATGCGGTCTTCGCCCAGGGTGTAGGTCCCCTCCCCTTCGATGAGATGGAAAGTGCCGTCCTCCAGCGCCTCGGCGCCGGAGAGCTCGCCGCCTTCGCGGAAGGTGAGCTCGAAGGTCAGTTCCACGTCCGCCTCACCCGAGATGTCGAAGGCGAGGTCAAAGCCGGTATCGGTTCCGGAGATGGCGACGTTCGTCGTCAGGTCGCGGGTCGAAACCGGGCGATTGTCGAAGTCCATCATAGAATAGAAGCGGCCATCGACGGAGCGCGAGAGGGCATAGACGGCATCTGCGCTACGCCGCTCGGCGGGCATGGGCAGGTAGTAGGGAATGGCGAGCGCGTTGCCGAGGCGGATCTCGCCGTTTTCGAAGGCGATGCCGTTGGAGCGGAAGTGGCCCATGGAAAAGAAGTTGGGCACCAGGCGCACGGCCTCCAGCACCGCCTTGCCGTTGAAGGCGCGCAGCATCGTGGGATTGGTGGAAAGGCCCGAACCGAAGCGGTTGTAGAACGGGGTCGGCTGGCCGTCCGCGTACCAGTCCGTGCCGCCGAAGGCGGAGGCGTTGAGCTTGCCGCGGCGGATGCGCACCAGGCCGGCACCGGGATAATAGCGCTTGAGATCGGCGAAGGGCTCCTCGTCCGCCGGGAGGGTAGCGGCGATCTCGGGGCGCTCGATGAGATCGCCGAGGAAATCGCCGATATCGGCGGCGAACTGCCGCTCGATGAGACGGGCCATGGCGGCGAAGCGCCCGTTGCCATCGAGAAGCGAAAGCTCGCGGAACTGGGTGTAGAAGTAGCGGATATTGACGACACGCTGGTCCTGGTCCTGCCGGCGGGACTGGATGGTCTCGATCTCACCGTTGGGCTCGGAGTGCTCGATGGTCAATTCGAGGTTGCGTCGCACGTGCTCGAGGAGCTCGGGCCGGTCGAGGACGTGGGCGACGACGAGGAGCGAGGGGTTGGTGACCTCGGAATAGTAGATGCCGCTGCGCTCCGAATAGATGCCGTCGGCGTCGATATCGATGCCTTCGGCGAGCCATTCGTCGATGCGGTCGTTGTAGGAGACGCCGGTGACGTGCCCGATGCGGGCGAGCGCGGCGCAGAGCTTCCAGCGGTGGTTTGGCGTATGGACGCCGCCGGCGGCAAGGCCGGGACCGGCTTTGCCCATCATATCGCGGATGCGGCCGGCCATCTCGGCGCTCGCGGCGTGATCGTCCGCTTCGAGGAGCGAAACCATCAGGCCCATGTCTTCGATGAGGAAGCCGGTATCGGGCGGAGAATGGCGGTTGCCGACGCTGAAGGTGCCGTCCTCGTGCTGGCGTGAGGCGAGGGTCGCGAGCATCTCGTCCAGGGAATCGAGGAAGGATACGTCGTGATGGTGGGCGGACCGGCTCCAGACGAACGGCGTCACCAGCCGGCGTACCTGGCGGGTCAGGCCGCGCGGCGAGCCGGAGAGGGCGGCTGACAGCTCGGCGAGGGTCTTGCCAGCCTGGGCGTCGGCGGCGGTGGTGAGGACCGAGAGGCTGTCGGCGTCCTCTTCCTGTGCGGAAGCGGCCCCGGCGAGCCCCAGGGTGATGGCGGAACCTGAGAGCCAGCGGCTGCGCAGCGCAGCGCGCGCACCGAGCGCGGCTGTCGCGCCGATGAATTGACGACGATCCATGATTTCTCCTCCTCGGCACGCCAGCAAATCCGTTGGTTCGGCCTTCTGGCCGGCGATGAATGGATGAGGAGAGAGTTTCAATCGGCAGAGGCGACGTCAATACATTTTCATGAAGTGACGACCGATAAGTTGCCCATACTCAGCATGTGCACGAGCCATTGCGTGCCGCAGTATGAAAGAAATTTCATAAGCGAGATGTGCCACGTCCTCGTGGTTCGAGACCGCTTCGCGACACCTCACCATGAGGGCTAGCGAACCCACGAAGGCGTGGTGCGCGCCCCTACTCTGCCGGCTGCGGGCGGCGGCGCGTGATATCGCCCCAGGCCAGCAGCAGGATGGCGAGGGCGGCCAGGGGAATGGCGAGGATGTTGATCGACTGCCAGCCGATGAGCTGCAGGAGAAGGCCCGAGCCGATGGAGGCGAGCGCCATGGTGCCGAAGACGATCTGTTCGTTGACGGCCTGCACGCGCGCGGCCTCCTCCGGACGGTAGGCTTGCGTGAGGAGCGTCGTCGAGCCGATGAAGCCGAAGTTCCAGCCAACGCCGAGGAGGATCAGCGCCAGGTTGAAGTGGGCAACGCTGAGCCCCAAGAGGGCGATTATGGCGCAGCCGACGATGAGGACGAGCCCGATGGCGGCGGTGAGATGCGCGCCGATGCGCTTGATGATCGCGCCGGTGATGAAGCTCGGGGCGAACATGGCGACGATATGCCACTGGATGGCGCCGCTCGCCTCGGCCGGCGAATGGCCGCAGGCATAGACCATGGCAAGGGGCGCGGCGACCATCACCAGCGTCATCAGCGCGTAGCTGACGGTGGCGCCGACGATGGGCACGGCAATGGCGGGCGTCGAGAGCAGGACGCGCAGCGGGCGGCCCTGCGGAGCGCCTTGCTGCGGCTTGTGGGCGGGCGCGAGGCGGGTGAGGCTGACGATGCCGATGGTGACGACGGCGATGACGGCCATGACGATATAGCCGGCGGCGAACGGCGCGCCGGGCACCCAGCCTTGCGAGATGGTGCTCAGTTGCGGGCCGAGGAAGCCGGCGGCGACACCGCCGAACATCACCCAGGAGATGGCCGTGCTCTTCAGAGCGGGCGCGACGCTGTCGGCGGCGGCGAAGCGGATCTGCTGGAAGGCGGCAGCCGTGGTGCCGACAACGAAGAAGGCGGCGCAGAAGAGCCAAAAATTGGACAGGACGACCGCAAGCGCGGCAACGAGCGCGGCGGGCGCAGCGATGGCGCCGGCGAGCATGAAGCCGCGACTGCGCCCGAGGCGGTGGAGAAGGAAGGTCGCCGGCGTCGTGCCGAGGGCAAGGCCGATGATCATGGCCGTGACCGGGAGGGTCGCGAGCGCGGGGTTGGGCGCCATGCCGGCCGCGGTCAGCGCGCCGATGGACATGATGATCGCCTGGCTCGAGCCGCCGAGGGCCTGGGCCAGGGCGAGAAGCGCGATGTTGCGGACGGATTGCGTCCGGGTCGGAGCGTCGGTCATGGGACGGACTCGCGGTGGAGGTGCATATTCGCACGGCTGGGGGGCGAGTGCCATGGTGGGATGGTGCTACAGGCAGGATGCATCTCCCTCCTGGGGAGGGAGGTGCGGGAGCCGCCGCTCTTGTGCAGGTGGGAAGGCCCCCTCACCCGGCCCGCCGGGGCCGACCTCTCCCCCGCAGGGAGAGGTGGGGGGCTCAGGGGTACGCCAGTGGATCATCCCACCCATCCCCGGATGCCTCGCCGATCGCAAGGTATCCGAAACCGGCACTGGCGAGGGTGCCCAGCACTTCCACCTTGCGGTTGTGGGGCTATCTCAGGATGGGCCCCGGCTTTCGCCGGGGTGACAGCCGGTGGGTAGGCCAAGATGGTGCCCAAGGCGTCAGGGCCTGGACCTACAGCTTCACCCCTGCCCGGCGCGCGATGGCGTCGAGGGTGGCGTTGACGAGGTTGGCGGCGTCGTCTTCGTGGAAGGCCTTGGCGATGTCGACGTATTCGGTAATGACGACGCGGGCCGGGATGTCCTTGCGGCGGGTGAGCTCGAAGGTCGCGGCGCGCAGGATCGCGCGGATGGTGGCGTCGACGCGCTCGACCGGCCAGTCATCGGCCAGGGCCTTGTCGACGGACGGATCGATCTCGAGCTGGTGCTTGATGACGCCGGTGACGATCTGGCGGAAGAAGTCGGCGTCGGCGGGCAGGTATTGCTCGCCCTCGATCTCGCGGCCGAGGCGGAAGGCGCCGAACTGGGAGAGGGTTTCCTCCAGCGTCTGGCGGCCGATGTCCATCTGGTAGAGCGCCTGCACGGCGGCAAGGCGCGCGGCCCCGCGCTGGTTGGCGGGACGCGCCATGGCGGGATCGCGTTTCGCGGGGCCGGAGGTGGGTTTATCGGCAGGCATCGCTCAGGCTCCCAGCCGTGCGCGCAGCTCGGCCATGGCGAGAGCGGCGCGGGCGGCTCCGCCACCCTTGTCCTCTCCGGACACACGGGCGCGAGCCCAGGCCTGAGCTTCGTTCTCGACGGTCAGGATGCCGTTGCCGAGAGGAATGGCCTCGTCGACGGATAGCTGCATCAGGGCGCGGGCACTCTCGCCCGAGACGATCTCGTAATGCGTGGTCTCGCCGCGGATGACGCAGCCGAGGGCGACGAACCCGTCGTACTCGTCGGGCTGGCCGTCGAGGGCCATGGCGACGGCGGCGGGGATTTCGAGGGCGCCGGGGACGGTAACGACATCGAAGGTCGCGCCGGCCGCTTCGAGGGCGGCGGACGCGCCGGCCAGCAGCTCATCGGCGATCGCGTCGTAGAAGCGCGCCTCGACGACAAGGAAATGCCGGCCGCGGGCCGAACCCGGCTCGATTGGAAAGGTGCCGCCCGAGGAGGCCATCGTTTGCTAGTCCTGCTTGTTGAGCCCGCCGAGGGTTTCCATCAGCCGCGCCGCGTAGCGGGCCATCGGATCCACCTCGATGTTGACGAAATCGCCCACCTCATAGTCGCCCCAGGAGGTGACTGCAACCGTATAGGGGATGAGGTGCACCGAGAAGCGGTCTGCCTCGACCGTATTGACGGTCAGCGAGGTGCCGTTGAGGGCAACGCTACCCTTCTTGGCGATGAAGGGAGCAACATCGGCCGGGGCGCGGAAGGTGAGGGTCAGTTGCTCGCCGGTCGCCTGCTTTTCGACGATCTCGGCCATGCCGTCGATGTGGCCGGAGACGATGTGGCCGCCGAGCTCGTCGCCGACTTTCAGCGAACGCTCGAGGTTGAGGCGGCGGCCGATGCGCCATTTGCCGACATGGGTGACGGCGAGGGTTTCGAGGGCGGCGAAGACCTCGAACCAGTTCTCGTCTCCTTGCCGGCCCTTGGCCGTCACCGTGAGGCAGATGCCGTCATTGGTGATGGAGGCGCCGAGATCGATGCTATCGGCGTCATAGCTGGTGGCGACACGCAGGAGACGGCCGTCGTTGCGGTCCTCGACCTTCACGAGGCGACCGACGTCGGTGACGATACCGGTGAACATGATCATGAGGTTCCCATACCTGGGTGCATCTGCACCGGAATTTCCACGTCCCCGATGTCACCCCGGCGAAAGCCGGGGCCCATCTCCGAACTTTTCAACACGCAGCAACGGATCGGTTGGTCATCGCTGCCTCGTTCACATACCTTGCGGCTGCGACTGCATCTCAGGATGGGTTCCGGCATTCGCCGGAATGACACCGAGTGTGTAGTAGCTGCGGTGACAAACCCGCTGATCTGCAGGGATGGTACCATCAACTCAGTCAGCGTTCTCAAAAGTACGCAGCATATCCTCACCCAACGCGGTGCTCGCGACCTCATGGAAACCGGCGGCGGCGAGAAGCTTTTCTATAGTGCCCCTGGCAGTGGCGCGCACGCCGCCCGCGCCGATGGTGACGGCGCCCTGCAAGAGCTCGAAACGGTCGACAAGGCCGGCGGCGAGAAAGGCCGCCGTCAGCGTCGCGCCGGGCTCGACAAGCAGGCGAGTTATGCCCCTGGCGTGGAGGGCTTTCAGGGCTTCGGCGAGATCGGGGCGGCCGTCGGCGCCGGGGACTGCGATAACCGCGATGGATGCGGGCACGGAGACCTCGCGGCCGGATTCGGCAATGATCGCAACGCGATGGCCGGAAAAGCCGCCAATCAGATTCAAGCGGCGATCGATGCCGCGCGTGCCTGCGAGGATGACGCGAAGCGGGGTGCGGGACTCGAGGCCGGGGAGCCGCACGGTCAACTGCGGATCGTCGATCTCGGCGGTCGCGCCGCCGATGAGGATGGCGTTGGACATGGCGCGCTGGAGGTGGGTCCAGCGGCGGGCTTCCTCGCCGGTGATCGCCACCCTGCCCTCGTCCTTGCGCCCGATCATGCCGTCGGCGGAAACGGCAAGCTTCAAGGTGACGAAGGGACGGCCGAGGGTGTGGCGGACGCGATGGGCCTCGTGGAGGCGACGCGATGGGGCGTGGTCGGCGACGACGACCTCGATGCCGTGACTGCGCAGAAGGGCGACGCTCTCGCCGCTCGTGCGCGGATCGGGATCGGCGGTGCCGATGACGACGCGGGCGATACCGGCGCGCACCACCGCATCGACGCAGGGCGGCGTGCGGCCCCAGTGATGGCAGGGCTCGAGGGTGACGTAGAGCGTGGCGCCGCGGGCGAGATCGCCGGCGGCTTCGAGGGCCAGCGGCTCGGCATGCGGACGCCCGCCCCTGGCGGTGACGGCGCGGCCAAGGAGGATATTTTCGCCCGGATCGACGACGAAGGCGGCGACGGTCGGATTCTCGGCGGTGGCGCCGAGAAAGGGCTCGGCCGCGCGCACGGCCGCGTCGAGCCAGCGGATATCGTCGGGCGTGGCGGGGCTCACTCGTCCTCGACCTTTTCGGCCTCGTCGGCCTTGTGGAGCTCGGCGAGGAAGGAGCGGAAGTCGTCGGCGGACGCGAAGTTGCGGTAGACCGAGGCGAAGCGCACGAACGCCACGTCGTCGAGGCTCTTGAGGCCTTCCATGACGAACTCGCCGATCTGGTCGGAGGTGACTTCCACGTCGCCGAGGCTTTCGAGCTGGCGGACGATCCCCGAGATCATACGCTCGACGCGCTCTGGATCGACCGAGCGCTTGCGCAGCGCCGTATAGACGGAGCGGGCGAGCTTTTCGCGATCGAACGGCACCTTGCGGCCGGACTTCTTGACGACGGTCAGGTCACGCAGCTGCACGCGCTCGAAGGTGGTAAAGCGCCCGCCGCAGGCGTTGCAGATGCGCCGGCGCCGGATGGCCCCGGAATCCTCGGTCGGACGGCTGTCCTTGACCTGGGTGTCGTCGTTGCCGCAGTAGGGGCAGCGCATGGCGCGTCCTTACTGGCCGTAGATCGGGAAGCGGTCGGTCAGCACCTTGACCTTCTCGCGAACGGCCTCCTCGACGGCAGCGTTGTTCTCGTCGCCGTTGGCGGCGAGGCCGTCGAGGACTTCGAGGATCAGCTCGCCGACATGGCGGAACTCGGCCTCGCCGAAGCCGCGGGTGGTGCCGGCGGGGGTGCCGATGCGCACGCCCGAGGTGACCGCGGGCTTTTCCGGATCGAAGGGCACGGCATTCTTGTTGCAGGTGATGTGAGCGCGCCCGAGGGCGGTTTCGGTCGCCTTGCCGGTGAGGCCCTTAGGACGCAGGTCGACCAGCATCAGGTGGTTCTCTGTGCCGCCGGTGACGATCTCGAGCCCGCCCTTGACGAGAGTGTCGGCCAGCACCCTGGCGTTGGCGACGACCTGACGGGCATAGAGCTTGAACTCGGGCGAGAGCGCTTCCTTGAAGGCGACGGCCTTGGCGGCGATGACGTGCATCAGGGGCCCGCCCTGGATGCCCGGGAAGATGGCCGAGTTGATCTTCTTGGCGATGTCCTCGTCGTCGGTGAGGATGAGGCCGCCGCGCGGACCGCGCAGGGTCTTGTGGGTGGTGGTGGTCGCCACGTGCGCGTGCGGGAACGGGCTCGGGTAGACGCCGCCGGCGACGAGGCCGGCGACATGGGCCATGTCGACGAAGAGGATCGCCCCGACCTCGTCGGCGATGGCACGGAACTCGGCCCAGTCCATGATGCGCGAATAGGCCGAGAAGCCGGCAACCAGCATCTTCGGCTTGTGCTCGCGGGCGAGCTGGCGGACCTGGTCCATGTCGACGCGGCCGTCCTGCTTCCTGACGCCATACTGGATGGCGTTGAACCACTTGCCGGACTGGTTCGGCTTGGCGCCGTGGGTCAGGTGCCCGCCGGCATCGAGGCTCATGCCGAGGATGGTGTCGCCGGGCTGCAGCAGCGCCTGGTAGACACCCTGGTTGGCCTGCGAGCCGGAATTGGGCTGGACGTTGGCGAAGCCGACGCCGAAAAGCTGCTTGGCGCGCTCGATGGCGAGGGTTTCGGCAACGTCGACGAACTGGCAGCCGCCATAGTAGCGCCGGCCCGGATAGCCTTCGGCGTATTTGTTGGTCAGCACCGAACCCTGCGCTTCCAGCACCGCCTGGGAGACGATGTTCTCGGAGGCGATGAGCTCGATCTCGCCCTGCTGGCGCGCGAGCTCGTCGCTGATGGCCTTGGCGAGCTCCGGATCGGTCTCTGCCACCGAATCCGAGAAGAAGTGCGGAAAGAGCGGAAGGCTGGTGGCGGCGCTCATGGTATTCTCCGGGCGGTCTCCTGGGCAGCCGCCCGGGCGTACCCAAGATGTGGTGCTTGAAGGGCGATACGGACGCAGCCTCTAGCACAAAGGCACGCGCCAGTCCAAGCGCGCGAGGCCAAGTTCAGCCACGATTTTCTCCTATGCGCAGGCAACCGACGGCATGCGCCCGGCATTTCAAATATGCCGGCGATGTGACGGCCCGCCGGGGGGCGGAAGGAGAACGATGATGAAGAAGAGTTTTGCAACCATGGGCGCGATATGCCTGGCCGTTCTGACCGGGGTCACCGGCGTCGTGCCGGCGCAGGCGCAGGCCTTTGGCGACCGCGACCGCGTGGTCGGCATCTATTGCGAGCGTTATAACGACCGCGAGTGCCGGAACCGGCATCGCTGGGGCGATGACGACTATCGGGTGTTCTACCGCGACCGTCGCGACAACCTCGATGCCATCGCAGCAGGCGCCCTCGGGCTGACGTTCGGCGCGATTCTGGGCAGCGCGCTTTCCCAACCGCAGCCGCGGGTCAACGACCGGGTGATCTATCTCGACGACGAGCCCTACTATCGCGACCGGTATCCGAGCCATCCGCGCTACAGCGATGCCTGGGAGGCGCATGTCGCCGCCTGCTACGCGCGCTACCGTTCGTACGACGAGCGCACCGATACCTTCATGGGATATGACGGCTACCGGCATCGCTGCATGATGTAGGGGACTCGGGGCGGGTGTGCCCCGCCCCGACCTCGGCGTCGGCCGGAGCATTGCTGCCCCTCCCTTCTTCCTCAAGGGGAGAAGGAGGAGCGTCCTCCTGAAATACCGCATCAGCCGCAAGGTGGGTGATCAAGGCCGGGGAGCGCTGCCGCGTTCCAGGACTGGTCCTGCCTGCTTTCTTAAGATGGAGAAGGTGGCGGCACTTGTTCGCACACCTTGCGGCTGTGGCGGTATCTCAGGATGGGCCCCGGCTTTCGCCGGGGTGACATCCGGCGGTGGGTGCGGGGCCGCTTTCCCATAAGGATGGGCCCCCTACCCTTATGCTTCCACTTCGCTCCGCGGCGTCCAGAACGCCATGAGGGCACCGGTGCCTTCGGTGACGTCGGACCAGCGGGGGACGTTGAAGTCGATGACGGCGAGCGCCGCCGTCGGGTATCCCGTCTCCATGGCGGCAAGGGCATCGGGGTCGCCCATGCCGCAAAGCGCCAGCGCGCTCGACTGGGTGGCGCTGTTGTGGCCGACGAGCATGACGGAGGCGGCCTCGCCCCCCTCCTCGCGAATGAACGCGACGTAGTCTTCTTCCATCAGATCATAGAGGCGGCGGCTGCGGACGAGCTCCGGCGCGGAACCGGCTTGGGCCAGCGCGGGCAGAACCGGCTCGATGGTCTGGAGCGTGCGGATGGCGGTGGAGCAGATGATGCGCCGCGGCAGCCATCCGCGTTCGCAAAGCGCCCGGGCAAGCACGGCGGCGGCGTGTCGTCCGCGCGGAGCAAGGGGCCGATCGAAATCGGCCATGCCATCCTCCTTCCAGGAGGACTTGGCATGGCGAAGGAGATAGAGCCGCAACATCAGAAAAGCCGTTGCGGCGGTTCTGCCGCCGAGAGCTCGGCGAGGCGCTTCTTCAGCTTGGCCAGCGCGATCACCTGCATCTGGTGGCGCGTGGCCGCGATGGGCGCGATCACGATCACCTCGACATTGGTGTCGGCATCGATCGCCGAAACCCGCATCTGCTGGCCGATCTGGACGAACTCGTAGAGGACTTCGCCCACCGTAAAACCCCTCGGGTATGTTGATACCTCAACATACCCTAGAGCATTTCCCCTCGTGAGGGAAACCGGACCGGGCCGCCCGGATCAGGCCTCGAACGTCACCTTGCCCTGCGCGTCGAACTGGTAGACGTCGTCGCGGAACGACACGGTGCCCTGCCTGTTGGCCCAGGCGGAGATGTAGGTGGTGTGGATCGGCACGGGGTTGGTGAGCGCCTCGTCGTGGCGCGCATTGGACGCGAAGGTCGAATCGACCCGCGACAGGTCCCAGCCATTGTCGCGCAGCAGCCAGGCGACGAGCTGGTTGACGCCCTCGACGCGCACGCAACCGGAAGAGTGGAAACGCGCGTTCTCGCCGAACAGCGCCTTGGTCGGGGTGTCGTGGAGATAGACGTCGTGGGGGTTGTGGAAGTTGATCTTGCAGTGCCCCATCGAGTTCTCGGCGCCCGGCTCCTGGCGGAACATGTACTGCACCGCCTCCTCGGTCTGCCAGTTGATCTGGCTGGGCTGAATCTCGTTGCCGCTGCCGTCGTAGATGTGGATGCGGAACTTGGCCAGATACTCCGGATCCTCATTCATGTACTTGATGAGGTCGTTGCGGATGATCGACTTGGGGACGTGCCAGTAGGGATTGAAATTGATCTGGTGGATCTTGCTGGCAAGGATCGGCGTGGCGCGATCGACGCGGCCGACGACCGCGGTGTGCCGCTGGACGACGAACCCGCCCTCGACCGCCTCGATGGTGGCGGCGGGAATGTTCACCACCACATAGCGCTCGGAGAGCGTCGCGGCCATGTTGGTCACGCGCTGGAGGTTGAGGTAGAGCTGGTTGAGGCGCGTCGCGGCGGGCACCGCCATCGCATAGAACGTCGCCTCGTCCACCTGGCCGGTGAGCTGCAGGCCGTGGCGGGCCTGGAAGGTGCGGATGCCGGCGTCCGTGGCCGGATCGATCAGGTTGTTGACGCGCTCGACATAGGGCATGTCGCCGGACGAGATGAGGCGGCGCTTGAGGGCGATGCCCCCATCGCGATCCTCGCCGAGGCGCAGGCCATAGACCTCGCGCGGGATCTCCTCCCAGCCGCCGGCGGCAACGAACGGCTCGTACTGCGAGATGGCGAGCTGGAGGTTGTAGGCCGTATCGTAGGAGAGGATGGGCTCCTGCGTCTCGATCAGCGCCTGGGCGGCGGCCGATGCGCCGGCCGTATCGGCGTTCCGCAGAACCCGATCGCGCGCCATCATGTCCCAGATCGACTCGGCCCGCGCCATCGCCGGCGGCAGGACCACCGAGGCCCCGGCCACTGCCATCGACCGGAGCAGAGTACGTCTATTCAATCGCATGCATTCACCCGAATTGCAGCTCGACCTATCGCCAGTGGGTATCACCGGCCCGCGGACGCGACAACGTCCGTCAACCACCTGTGAACCACCAGCACCGACTTGATACAGAATGCGGGGAAATGGTTTCCAAACCGCATATGCGAAAAGCTTCATACCGGGCTTTGCGGCACAAATAAGAAAGGAATGCAGCCCGACCCGCGGCGGAACACCGAGTGTGGCGGCGCGGACACAGCAGGCCATCCTGGCCATGCCGGACGAAAAACCCCGGCCTCTTGCGAGACCGGGGTTCGAATGGTCGGAGTAGCGTGATTCGAACACGCGACCCCCTGCTCCCGAAGCAGGTGCGCTACCAGGCTGCGCTATACTCCGATAAGGGTTCGAGGCTGGCCGGGAACCGCCCACGCGTTGCGGGGCACGCCTCGATGCGGCGCTATATAGCCGTCTCGCCCGCTCGGTTCAAGCGCTTCGCGACACGTTTTGCACGCGGTTGCGCGCCCTGGGCAAACCGTGTAGGAACCCGCCGAGTTGGGGCGTCGCCAAGTGGTAAGGCATCGGTTTTTGGTACCGACATTCCTAGGTTCGAATCCTAGCGCCCCAGCCAGTTCCGACACCATTGTCCACATAGATGGGGAATTTCCATGCCCCCCACGTACGGGTCTCCCTAGCCTGGCGCAATTGGTTATGAGATGGTGGCGAGGTCAGCCAAGAGGATGGCTTTGCCGTCCCGGCGGGCGCTTTCGACCGCGGCTAAGCCGCACAGAACGGATATCGCGCCCGCGCGTGAGCCGGCGCGCTGCCCCAGAGGATCGGGCGTGCCGGGCTTGAACAGCGCGTCGCGCAAGCGGTCATCGCCTCCAAAGTGCCCACCGGAGTAGTGTGGGATCCAAATGCGTTCCACACCTTTGAAATTGCGGATCACCAGAATCTCGTCGGCTGGAGGCTCCGTCCAGGGCTGACGGTGGAACTGGCGGATCTCGATGCGGCCATGCGTGCCGTTGATGGCCAGGTGGTGCCCTTCGATCGGCATGTAGGTGTTGAGCGAATAGGTCGCCTGTACTCCGTTCGAGTACCGCACCAGCGCGCTCATCGTGTCGGGAATGTCGATGTCCTCGCGGTAGACGCAGGCGTCCCTGACATAGCCGTCGATACTGGAAGGGTCCTCGTAGAGGGCACTCAGGTAGTCATTCCCCGTGATGTCGAAAAAGAACTCACACTTCCCAGCATGCGAGCAGCCTTTGCAGCGGGCGCTGCGGAATGAGCCCGCCTTGCCGTATTTGCGCTGGCTCGACATTGCGCTGACCGAAATCGGATCGGCGTCCAGGAACCAGTTGAGGAGGTCGAAATGGTGCGTGGCCTTGTGCACGAAGAGCCCACCCGAGGAGCCTTCGTAGGCATGCCAGCGCCGGAAATAGGCGGCACCATGGGTCGTGTCGAGGAACCAGTGGAAGTCCACCGACGTCACCTTGCCTATAGCTTGCTCGAGGAGCAGCTCCTTGATTTTGGCCGAGAGCGGGGCAAAGCGGTAGTTGAACGAGACATCCACATGCCTGCCGCTGGTTTTCTCCGCATGGAGGATACGATGGATCTTGTCCACCGTGGTGGTCAGCGGCTTCTCGCTCACCACATTGGCACCGGCTCCCAGCGCCTTGACGATCACCTCGTCATGATCGCTGTCGCGCGTGCACACGATGACCGTATCCGGCCGATGCCGTTCCAGCATTTCGTCGCGATCGGCATAGATCGGAGCGCTGGAATTCATCATCTCGCGCGAGCGCTCGGCGCGCAGAGTATTGAGATCGCAGATACCGACCAGATCGACGTAGTCGGACCAGCCCTTGAGCAATCCCCTGCCCCACATGCCGGTGCCGCGATGACCGGTTCCAACCAAGGCGTATCGGTTTTTCAGGCTGGCATGTTTCATTTGCGCAAATCTCCCCAAGGCTTCTGTTGGCTGCGCGCCGCGGGTTGTGCCTGAGGCCGCATCGCTCAGAGCTGCGGCGGGTTGGGCGGCGGGAACGCTTGACAGGTGTAATTTTGAATTATAATTATGAATAATGAATTCCAGCGTCAAGCGGGTTGCTCGCGGCAAGGCAAGATGGAGACGATCAGGTGCTGATCACGGCCCCGACACGGCGAAAAACGCTGCTGATACCCGCGACCATGAATGGTACAGATCGCGTGTCTCACCGCGCTGCTGTGCGGCTCAGGCGTTGGAAATCAGGGAGTAGCGCATGCTGCCGACACGAATGGTCAGGAAGTCTCTTCACAACGAACTGGTGGAGATTCTGCGCGAGATGATCATCGAAGGAGCGATTGCCACCGGCCGACGGATTCCCGAACTCGAACTGTGCGAGCAATTGGGGGTGTCCCGCACGCCGCTACGGGAAGCCCTCAAGGTTCTCGCCAATGAAGGCCTGGTCGAACTCACGCCCAATCGTGGTGCCACGGTGGTCGAGCTCAAGATCGAGGATATCGAGGAGATATTCCCGGTAATCGGCGCGCTGGAATCGCTGGCTGGTGAACTGGTCTGCGCGCGAGCCAGCGATGATGCCATCACCACGATCGAAGGGCTCCATGCAGAAATGGCCGCACATTTCCAGGCCGCTGACCTGCCGAACTACCTCAAGGCCAGCCAGACCTTCCACGACACCATTCTCGAAAGCTCCGGCAATACCGCCCTGATCGCGAGCTATCGCAACCTGACGCAGCGGCTCCGCCGCGCGACCAATTCGGCCCACATGACCCGGGAGCGTTGGGAGGAGTCGATGCGCGAGCACGAGAAGATCCTGGCTGCGCTGAAACAGCGAAATGCACCGCTGTTGGGCGAGCTCTTGCGCCAGCATCTGGAGTCGCGGGGCCAGTCCGTCATCGAAGTACTGCGCCGGCGCGCCGAGAAACCGGCACTCGCGGAAACCTGAACAAGCTCGCGGCAAACAAACGAACAGGCGGGGCAAACCGCCAGAGGGAGGGGAGACAATGGCCGATCTGAAATTGGTGAACGTGTGCAAGAGTTACGGGCAAGTCGACGTCATCCATGGCGTCGACCTGGAGGTGAAGCACGGCGAATTCGTCGTCTTCGTCGGCCCCTCGGGTTGCGGTAAGTCCACCCTGCTGCGAATGATCGCGGGGCTCGAGGAGATCACCGACGGCGACGTCGTCATCGACGGTGACTATGTGAACGATGTCGATGCCACCGACCGGGGGCTCGCCATGGTGTTCCAGTCCTATGCGCTCTACCCGCACATGACGGTCAGGAAGAATCTCTCTTTCGGGCTCGAGATCGCCAGGGTTGCGCGTCAGGAGATCGACCGGCGGGTCGCCGAGGCTGCCCGCATCCTCAAGATCGAGGACTATCTCGACCGCCACCCTGCCAAGCTTTCCGGCGGCCAGCGCCAGCGCGTCGCCATCGGCCGCGCGATCGTACGCGAGCCCAAGATCTTCCTCTTCGATGAGCCGCTGTCCAACCTCGATGCCGAGTTGCGCGTAGCGACACGTGTCGAGATCGCCAAACTGCACGAGCGGCTCGGCGCCACGATGATCTATGTGACGCACGACCAGGTGGAGGCCATGACCATGGCCGACAAGATCGTCGTGCTGCGCAATGGCGTGGTCGAGCAAATCGGCGCGCCGCTCGATCTCTATAATCACCCCGCCAACCTGTTCGTCGCCGGTTTCATCGGCTCGCCCAGGATGAACCTCCTGGAAGGACGCGTCATCGGGAGCCGCACGGGCGAAATCGAGATCGAGATTGCCGACAATGTTCGGATTACCGCGCCGATCGGCCCCCTGCCCGATGTCGGCAAGGTGACGCTCGGCATTCGCCCCGAACATTTCGCGCGAGTGGGTGCCGAGGAGGCGCAGTTGGCATTGACGATCGATTTCGTCGAGGCCTTGGGGGGTGAGACGCTGGTCTACGGCTCCCTTCCGGGGGGCAGCCAGCCGATCATCGTCAAGCTCGACGGACAACATCTGATCGAGAATGGCGCAAGCTTGTCGCTGACTGTGCAGCCGGGACAGATGCACGTCTTCGATGCCACTGGCCGCGCCTTGCCAAAAATGCGCGCCACAGCCGCGGCTGCCTGAACCGGGCAGCCGCGGACCAGCCAACAACCCTTGAGCAAGGGAAACCATGCGCCGGCCCATAGGACCCGGCCGGCGCAAACGAGAAGTCGTGTTCAGACGGCCGGGGACAGGGACCTGTGAGGAGATCATCCAATGACCAATATTTCGCGTCGGTCGTTCAATCGCTACCTACTGGCCTCGGCAGCCGGTGCGGCCGCCTTTGGCGGGTTGACCGGTTCTGCCTTCGCCGATAGCCGGCTGCGTTTCATGTGGTGGGGCAATCCCACACGCGACGAGCGCACCAATGCCGTCGTCGATCTTTTCGAGAGCGCCAATTCGGGCATCGTCGTCGATACCGAGGCGCTGGCTTCGAACGATTACTGGCCCAAGATCGCGACCCAGGCGGCCGGCGGCAACATGCCGGACGTCATGCAGATGGACTACCGATTCCTGTTCGAGTATGCGCGCCGCGGGCAGATCGTTCCGCTCGATGGCTATGTCGGCAACCAGATCGATCTCACCAATTTCGATCCAGGATTCGTCGACAGCGGGCGCGTCGATGGTCAGCTCTTCGGCATTCCGTTCGGGGCCAATTCGCCTTCGGTCATCTACAACATGACCAAGCTTGCCGAATATGGGGTGACCCTGCCGGATCCGAGTTGGACCTGGGATCAGTTCTGGGATTTCGCGCGCGAGATCCAGGCTGCGGCACCGGAAGGCCAGTGGGCCGTGGCCGACAAAGGATCGTGGGAGCCGGCGTTCGACATCTTCCTGCGTCAGCAGGGCAAAATGCTCTACACCGAAGAGGGCGAGCTCGGGTACACCGCTGCCGACGCCGCCGAGTTCTTCGACATGTGGCGCGTTGCCCGTGAAAACGGCCTGGTGCCGCCCGCCGACATTACCGCGCAGGATTCGGACGGTCTCGACACGCGTCCGATCTCTCGTCGGCGCGTCGCCATCGACTTCGCGCATTCCAACCACCTTGGCGGGCTGCAGGGCCAGAACCCCGACGAGCTCGGCATAACCCTCTTCCCGCACCGTGAGGGTGGCATTCCGGGCCAGTACATGAAGTGTGCGACCTTGCTCTGCATCACGGCCAACAGCCAGGCCAAGGAAGACGCGGCCCAACTCGTGGACTTCCTGCTGACCGATCCGGAAGCCAACAACATCCTGCGCATGGAGCGCGGCGTGCCGGGCGACAATGCCGTCGCACAGGCGCTGCTGGAAGATCCGGACGATATCGAGCGCAAGACGATCGAGTATTTCGAGATCGTGCAGGGCAACGTCTCGCCGATGCCGCCGCCCCCGCCATCGGGCGCCGGCGAGGTGGAAGTGATGCTGGTCCGCCTCTATGGCGAGCTGATCTTCGATCGCCTTACTCCTGAGCAAGCAGGCGAACGCCTGGTCAACGACGCCCAGACGATCCTGGCGCGCGCTTGATTCTGCCGGTCCGACGACTTCGCCCGTCGGACCGGTCCTTCCCTGCGAGGTATCGTCCATGGCCACCACCACAATTCCACGCTCGCGCCGGGACGCGATCGCCAAGCGATGGCAGCGCGGTCGCTCGGGCTACATGTTCCTGATTCCCTGGCTCATCGGCTTTTTCGCCCTGACGCTCGGGCCGGCCTTGGCCTCGCTCTATCTGGCTTTCACCAAATACGACGTGCTGACACCGCCGGTGTTCACCGGTCTCGACAACTTCGGCTACATGTTCTTCCAGGACTACCGGTTCCGCCAGGCACTGCAGGTGACCTTCACCTATGTGCTCTGGTCGGTGCCGCTCAAGCTGGGCCTGGCCCTCCTGATCGCCATTGCGCTCGACAAGGGCACGCGCGGGGTCGACCTTTACCGCGCCATTTTCTACCTGCCGTCGCTGATCGGCGGTTCCGTGGCCATCGCCGTCCTCTGGCGCCAGCTCTTCGATCGCGACGGCCTGACCGACCAACTGCTGCAGCTGCTTGGCTGGCCGCCCGGGACCTCGCTGCTCAACAATCCCGACCATGCGCTCAAGACGCTGATCGTGCTCTCGGTGTGGCAGTTCGGTGCGCCGATGGTGATCTTCCTCGCCGGGTTGAGACAGATACCGCAGCACCTGCACGAGGCGGCACGGATGGACGGCGCCAAGACCATGCAGCGCTTCTCGCGCATCACCCTGCCGCTCCTGGCTCCGGTGATCTTCTTCAACCTCATCATGCAGACAATCGACGCCTTCAAGGCCTTCACGCAGGCCTTCGTGGTCTCGGCGGGCACCGGCGGCCCGATCGACTCGACGCTGTTCTACACGCTCTATCTCTACCAGGAGGGCTTCGCCTTCTTCCGCATGGGCTATGCCTCCGCGCTCGCCTGGTTCCTGCTGATCATCATCGCGGCGTTCACCGCGCTGACCTTCCTCTCCGCAAAATACTGGGTGCACTATGACGACGGTCGCTGAGAACGCCGGGTTCGATCCCTATCGCGAAGCGCGGGCCCGCTCCAAGGCGCTCAAGCAGCGCCGCGACGTCGTCCGCGCCATCATCAAGCACATCGTGCTGATCCTGTCGTCGATCGGCATGCTTTATCCGCTGCTGTGGCTGGTTTCGAGCTCGTTCAAGCCCGACACCGCCATCTTCTCGGATTTCTCGCTGATCCCCGAAGCGTTCTCGTTCGCCAATTACGTGAATGGCTGGACCGCCCTACGCACCAGCTTCACCACGTTCTTCACCAATTCCTTCTTCATCGCCGCCCTGGCGGTGATCGGCAACCTCATGGCCTGCTCGCTCACCGCATTCGCCTTCGCCAGGCTCGAATTTCCGCTGAAGAAGCTGTGGTTCACACTGATGCTGGCGACGCTGATGATCCCCTATCACGTGACGCTCATTCCCCAGTACATCCTCTTCCTCAATATCGGCTGGGTGAACACCATCCTGCCGCTGGTCTTGCCGAAATTCCTCGCCACCGACGCTTTCTTCGTCTTCCTAATGGTGCAGTTCTTCCGCGGCATTCCGCGCGAACTGGACGAGGCGGCACGCATGGATGGCTGCGGGCCCTGGCGCATCTACTGGCGCATCATGCTGCCGCTCTCGGTGCCAGTCATGGCCACCGCCGCCATCTTCTCGTTCATGTGGACCTATGACGACTTCCTGGGTCCACTGATCTATCTCAACGACATCAACCAGTACACGGTGCCGCTGGCGCTGCGTACCTTCGTGGACTCAACCGGCGTGTCCGCGTGGGGACAGCTCTTTGCAATGAGCACTCTTTCGCTCCTGCCGGTCTTTTTCTTCTTCCTCTTTTTCCAGCGTCTCATCATCCGGGGCGTCGCGACCTCTGCGATGAAGCGCTGAACGATGAGATACCGCATCGCCGTTGTCGGCGCGCGCATCGGCGCAAAACATGTCGAGGCCATCCGGGCCCTGCCGGATCGCTACGAGTTGTCCGCAGTCTGCGACCTCGACCGGGTTCGTGCTGCCCGGATCGCGGACAAGGTGCCGATCGTTGCCGATTACGCACGCCTCTTAGAGCAAAATGATATCGATATCGTCGCGCTCTGTACGCCCTCGCACCTGCATCTGGAGCAGACGCTGGCAGCCCAGGCTTCGGGCAGGCACGTCGTCTGCGAGAAACCTGTCGCCGCGACAATCGAGGAACTCGACCGTCTCGCCGCCGCCGTGAGGGAGACAAATTGCCTGGTCTTCCCCGTACTGCAAAAGCGGCATGGCAATGGCCTCCAGAGGCTCCGTTACCTTGCCGACCGAAATCTGCTCGGACGGCTCTATGTGGCAAGCGCGGAAAGCCATTGGTCACGTGGTGCCGACTATTACGCCAATCCCTGGCGGGGACGCATTGCCACCGAACCCGGTGGAACGCTGATGACCCATGCCATCCATCAGCACGATATGATGCTGAGCATCGTGGGGCCCGTGCGCTCCGTCTTTGCGCGCATTGCGACGCGCGTCCACGATATCGAAACCGAAGATTGCGCCAGCATCGTCGCGACGACCGAGGACGGTGGATTGCTGTCCCTCAGTGCAACCGTGGGATCGCATGCCCCGGTTTCTCGTCTGCGTTTCTGCTTCGAACACCTTACGGCCGAGAGCAGTTCCTCGCAGAAAGCGCCGCATCACGACCCTTGGACCTTTACACCTGCCGAGCCCATGCGCGGTCAGATCGAGGCGGCGCTCGCCGATTTCGCGCCGGGGGCGGAGGACTACGTCGCGCTCTACCGGTCCATACATGCCGACCTCGAGACGGGCCGGAACACGGGCCGGTTGGACGAGTTCCGGCCGGTCCTGGCCCTCACGCAGGCCGCTTACCAATCCGCCCGCGAGGGCCACGAAGTCACGCTGTCCGATCCCCTTCGGGCGGCAGCCGTGTCGGCCACGCATTCCCAGTGAGATCATCATGGTTTACCACAACCTCTATACGCACTTCGCCAAGAAGGACCTTGTAAGAGTCGGGGTCATCGGTGCTGGAAACTACGGCACCGCCATCGTCACCCAGGATCCGCACACTCCCTTGATGACTGTCGTCGCTGTGGCCGATATTTCCATAGAGGCGGCGCGGCAGGCCTATATCAAGACAGGCCTTGATCCCGAGACGATCGTCTATTGTGCCGACCTCGACGCAGCGGAGGCGGCCCTGGCCGCCGGGCAGCGCGTCTATACGGATAATTGCCGCCTCGTCGCCGAGATCGGCGCCGTGGACATCGTCTGCGAGAGTACGGGCATACCGGAAGCGAGCGCCGTCTATGCCCTCGCTGCGATCAACAATGGCAAGCACGTGGCGATGATCACCAAGGATTGCGACGTGACCATCGGACCGATCCTCAAACATCTCGCCTCGCAGGCGGGCGTCATCTACACGCCCGTGGATGGCGACCAGCACGGTCTTCTGATCCAGTTTTACGAGTGGGCGAGGTCGGTAGGACTGACCGTCCTCAGTGGCGGCAAGGCCACCGACGGAGAGTTCATTTATGACGAGGCCGCCGGCACGGTCACCATCAAGACCGACAAGAAGATCCATGCGCCTGCCGTCGAAACCATAACGATCGCACCCGAGGATCGCCCTTATCTCGGCATGATCCCGCAGGGCAAAGTGGAGGAGTACGTGGCAAGACGCGCGGAAATCCTCTCGCGCCTCCCCCAGCCGGGCGCCTACGATCTCTGCGAGATGACCATTGCCGCCAACTACACGGGGCTCGCTCCCGCGGTCGACACGCTCCATCACGTTCCGATGCGGATCACCGAACTCCCCGTCGTCTACTGCGAGCGCGAACATGGTGGGCTGTTCGAGGGTCAGGAGCATATCGACCTTGCCACCTGCCTGCGCGGCCCGACCGAATCCGGACTTGGCGGCGGCGTCTTCCTGGTCGTTCGCTGCGACAACGCCTATTCCAATCACATCCTGACCACCAAGGGGCAGATCGCCAACTACGACGACACAGCGGCCGTCATCTACCGTCCCTACCACCTTTGCGGCGTGGAGACGTCCAGTACGCTGCTGCTGGCGGGGCTACTCGACATAGACACCGGTGCGCCGGACTTCCGCCCCCGCTACGATCTGGTGAAGGTTGCCTCCCGCGACATCGCCGTCGGCGAAATCTTCGGCAACGATCATAGCCCGCAGATGACGGCGCGCATCGTTCCGGCGCAGCCGGTCGGACCGGGTAATCTCGCCTGCGCCCATCTCCTCACCGGTAATCGTGCACGCGTCGACATTCCCACCGGAACGCCGATCACCTACGACATGGTCGAAGAACCGGCAGGATCATTCCTCTGGCGGTTGCGCCGCCAGCAGGACGCTGTGTTCGGCTTGGGGCATGAGGCAGAAGCGCTCGCCCCGGCCGGCATCGCCTGAGACAACGGCATGTCCCGGATCGTCCTTCTCCACGCAACCTCGGTCGCCATCGAACCGGTGAAGCAGGCTTTCGACGCCCACTGGCCCGAGGCAGAGCTGATCAATCTGCTCGATGACGGCTTGAGCGTCGACCGCGCCCGGGATGCGGGGCTGACCGAGGCGATGATCGACCGGTTTACCGCTCTCGGCCGCTACGGCGCCGCCCATGGAGCCGAGGGTATCCTCGTTACCTGCTCGGCTTTCGGTCCGGCGATCGATCGGCTTGCCGCCGGGCTCGATATCCCGGTGCTGAAACCCAATGAGGCCATGTTCCGCGCCGCCATCGACCTTGGCGCACGAATCGGCATGTTGGCCACCTTCGCGCCCGCCATCCCCACCATGGAGGAGGAATTCAACGACTTCGCCAGAAGCGCCGGAACGGCGGCCACTTTGGAAACTATTCTGGTCGAAGGCGCCATGGCGGAGTTGCGCGCCGGCAATGTGGCGCGGCACAATGACCTGGTAGCGGCACAGGCTCTCGCGCTTGCGGGATGCGACGCGATCATGTTGGCTCAGTTTTCCACCGCGCAGGCGGCCGGCAAGGTCGGCGCCAAGGTGGACGTGCCGGTGCTGACGGCACCCGAAGCCGCGGTGGAACGCATGAAGGTGCTGGTTCTGGGAGGGGAATGAATGCTGCTGGGGGTTATTGCCGACGACTTCACGGGGGCGAGCGATATCGCCAATACACTCTCCAAGGGCATTCCGAACCAGGGCGGGTTGCGAACCGCCCAGTTCATGGGAATCCCCGATACGCCGGCACCGACGGACGTGGAAGCGGGCGTGGTAGCGCTTAAGTCGCGATCGATCCCCGCGGCGGAGGCGGTCGAACAATCGCTGACGGCCCTCGACTGGCTGCGGGCACAGGGCTGCCGACAGATCGTCTTCAAATATTGCTCCACCTTCGATTCAACGCCCGACGGCAATATCGGTCCGGTTGGGGAAGCGTTGGCGCATGCGCTCGACGCCAAGGGGGTGATCGCTTGCCCGGCCTTTCCCACGATGGGGCGGACAATTCATCAGGGGCATCTGTTCGTCCACGATCGGCTGCTGAACCAATCGGGCATGGAGAAACATCCGCTGACGCCGATGACCGATCCAGACCTGCGCCGGTGGCTCGGCCGGCAATGCCAGGACCCCGTCGGCCTGGTGGCTGCGAGCCTGGTGCGCCAGGGACGGGACGTGGTGCGCCAGGCATTTGCGGGTGCCGCCCAGCGGGGCGAGACCTTGGTCATTGCAGATGCCGCGACGGACGAGGACTTGCTGGTGCTTGCCCAGGCGGCCGCCGACGCCCCCCTACTCACGGGCGGCTCGGGTATTGCACTGGGCCTTCCCGCCAACTTCATCGCCCGAGGAGAGGCGGACGGCGCCGGCGTGGCATTCGACGGCGTGGCCGGGCCCGAAGCAATCCTTGCCGGCAGCTGCTCCGGTGCCACGCGGGGACAGATCGACCTGCATGCAAGCAACCATCCTGTCCTGCGCATCGACGTCGATGCCGTCATGACAGGCAGGCTGCAAGCGGAGGAGGTGGTACGGTTCCTGTTCGACAATAGCGGGCAAGCGCCACTCGCCTATTCGTCGAGCCCGCCTGAAGTGGTCGCCGCCATGCAGGATCAATATGGTCGCGAGGCCGTGTCCGACCGGCTGGATACGCTCTTTGCCGATGTCGCCGTCGCAATGCGCAGGAAGGGCGTTCGGCGCCTGATCGTTGCAGGCGGCGAGACCTCCAGTGCCGTGGCTCAGGCGCTCGAGCTTGGAGCGCTTGCCATCGGCCCGGAAATCGATCCCGGTGTCCCGATCCTCACCGACATGGACAACACGATTGCCCTGGCGCTGAAATCGGGCAATTTCGGTGCGCCTGATTTCTTCGCCAAGGCATTGCAGCGGATGGAACGGCCATGATCCTGGAACAGACCTTGCGCGGCGAGATCGTGCGTTTCGGCACCATGCTCTACCAGAAGGGATTGGCCCATGGCAGCGCGGGCAACCTCTCGGTCAGGCTGGAGGACGGTTCGATACTCGTGACGCCGACCAACTCTTCTCTGGGCTTTCTCGAGCCGCAACGGATCTCGAAGGTGTCGCGTGAAGGCGAGTTGCTTTCCGGCGATCCGCCCTCCAAGGAGGCGTTCTTCCATCTCGCCGTCTACGAGCAGCGGCCGGAAGCGAGGGCGGTTGTCCATCTGCATTCCACCCACAGCGTCGCGATGTCATGCCTCTGCCACGACGACCCGGCTGACGTCCTGCCGCCACTGACCGCCTACGCTGTCATGCGCGTCGGAAAATTACCGCTCCTGCCCTATTTCCGGCCCGGCGACCGCAAGCTGGCCGCGTGTGTTCGTTCGGCGGCGCAGGATCATCGCGCCATGCTACTCGCCAACCACGGTCCTATCGTTTCAGGATCCAGCCTGGCCGAAGCGGTCTTTGCCTACGAGGAATTGGAGGAGGTGGCCAAGCTGTTCTTCCTGACCGATGGACGCAAGACATCACCGCTCAGCGCGGCCGCCATCGCCGAACTCAACGCCGTGTTCGGTAACTAGCCGGCCTCAGTCGTCGTCCCAGATATTGTCGACACCTGCCACGCGGTCTGGCATCGTCCGCAACAACCGGTTGCGACCTGCCAGACTATGGTCACGCAGGATGCGGGCGAGCCGCGTTGGATTGCCGCTGCGCAATTCCTCGATGATCCGTACGTGATCGGCAGAGGATGCACGTACATTGCCATCAAGGATCAGGGCGCGCTTGCGCCAGATATGCAGCTCGCGGTCCAGATTATCATAGATGTCGGCGAGGTGCCTGTTGCCGGTAAACTCCATGATCTTGGAATGGAACCTGCGGTTGAGATCGTAGAAGCGGTCGGATTCGTCGGCCTCGATGGCCGCTTCCATATCGTCCTGCAAGCCCTGCAGTTCGTCGATCTGTGCCTGGCTGATGTTGCGCGCTAGAATACGGCCGGCCTGGGCTTCCTGCAGGCGCCGGCAGGCTTCTCGGATCGGGCCACGGCTCACGCCCCGGGACTCCGCCAACTGCTTCTCGTTGATCCGCTCGCCGGGCACGAGCTGCCCATCGATAATCAGGTTCTCGAGGTAAGAGAAGATATCCTGGGACAGGGCGCGACCATGCGCCACCGACCCGCTGGAATAGAGGGCAACCTCAGCCATGCTTCTCCCTGACAATGAGCGACATAAAGTGTCAGCAATAATAGACGAGTGGTTGAGCTTGGCAAGCAGTTGAGCTCCTATTGCGACCTTTCGCTGTGCAAAAATCCAGCAAAAACCACGGAACAGGGCGACATTCAACGCTGATCAGAAGTGTCGGCAATCTTGGCGGAATATTGCCGCAGAGACGGCGTTCGTCAGGTCCAGACTGCGGCTGGCGGGATCGCCAGCTGCTTGCGCCAAGGCCCGCTTTGGCACCGCGGCGTACCGCGGTGCCAAAGGCAGATTTTTTCGGCCGGTCAGTTCTGCTGGCTCTCGACCAGTTCCAGGATGCCCGTATCGGTGACGATCGCGGTCCAACGCTCGCCCGCATCCGACCAGCGCTGCGCGAAGTCGGCGCTGTCGAGATATTCAGGATCGGAACCGAGGTCGCGGATGGCCTGCTGCACCTCATCGTCCGCCTTTGCGGCCGCAAAGGCGGCTTCGAGGCGCTGGGCAACCTCCTCGGGAATGCCGGCTGGAGCGCTTACACCGGTCCAGGACGCGACCTGAATGTCGTAGCCGAGTTCTTACGCAGTCGGGATATCGGCCAGCACCGGATCAACACTGCGCTCGGCGGCGAAAGTGACGAGCCCACGGACCGCGCCGGCCGAGATCTGATCCCTGTAGTCGACCGGGCTGCCGGCCGCGGCCGGGATGTGACCGCCGAGCAGGGCCGTCATAAGCGATGAACCACCGTCGAAGACGACATGAGGCATGTCCACTCCGGCCTCAAGCGCCGTCTGGGCCGGCCCGAGATGAGACGAATTGCCCACCCCAGTGATGCCGTACTTGACGGAACCGGGTTCCGCTTCCGCCGCGGCGAGCATCTCTTCGAGCGACTGCCAGCTACATCCGCTTCTGGAATGCGGTCACATCCTGCTCAACGGTTGAATTGGAGTCGAAGCGGACGTCTACTATGGAGTCGGCTGTACGTTTACCGCGACCCAGCGCAAGCAGCACCGACGTTAGCGAACGCACTACGCATGACGAGGTGAAAGACCGACGAACGCCTCGACCTGATCCCGAATGGCGATCTCAGTCGGCAATCGCTCCATGGAGCTGGCGCCATAGAAGCCGTGGCAAAGCCTAGTGCGCTCAAGCACGTATAGGGCATCTCGCGGCATCGCGATGGGCCCGCCATGGCAGAGGACGATCACGTCATCCTTGACGGAGCGTGCCGCGTTGGCCCACGCGTCGATCTTCTCGATGCAATCGTTGAGAGTCAGCGCCGTTTCGGCCCCGATCGCCCCGCCGGTGGTCAATCCCAGGTGGCACACGATAATGTCGGCCCCGGCCCCCGCCATCGCCGCCGCATCAGCCTCACTGAAGACATAGGGCGTGGTCAGGAGATCTATGTTTGCCGCCCGCGCGATTATCTCGACTTCGAGCTCGTAGCTCATGCCGGTCTCCTCGAGATTGGCCCGGAACACACCGTCGATGAGCCCGACCGTCGGGAAGTTCTGCACGCCGGCAAAGCCGACGCGCTTTAGGTCGGCAAGGAACGTATTGGGCAGCATGAAGGGGTCCGTGCCGTTGACGCCTGCCAGCACCGGTGTGTGGCGTACGACTGGCAGGACCTCGCGCGCCATCTCGACGACGATGTCGTTGGCATTGCCATAGGCCATCAGCCCGGCAAGGGAACCGCGGCCCGCCATGCGGTAGCGCCCGGAGTTGTAGATGACGATGAGATCGATGCCGCCGGCCTCCTCGCACTTGGCCGACAGACCGGTGCCGGCCCCTCCCCCGATGATGGGGCGGCCGGAGGCAATCTTGGCGCGCAGCTTATCGAGGATCTGCGAACGGGACGGACGGTTCATGAGCGGTTTGACCTTTCGATGTCTTTGTAGTTCCGGACCAGCGCCGCGGCGAACTCGGGATCGTTGACGTGCAGGTCGAGCTCGATCAGTCGCCGGTTCGGCGCCTCTGCCCACCCGGAGCGGATGGCCTCGAAGAGCGCCGCGTTCGCATCGGGATCATGGAAGGGCTGGCCGGGAGCGTCGATCGCCGAGACGCCGCGCAGCGGCAGGAGGAACCGTGTCGGTCCCCGCATCCTGTTGAGCCGTTCGACGAGGAATTCCCCGAACCAGCGGTTCTCCTCGGGTGTCGTGCGCATCAGGGTGATCTGCGAATTGTGGATATGGAGGCGCCGCTGCGTGAAGGCCTGCGGCACGGTCTCGCGGCCGCCGAAATTGACCATGTCGAGCGCACCGACCGAACCCACATAGGGGCAATGCGTGCGGATCACGGCGCCGAGCCGGTCCTGCGTCGCGGCGAAGACGCCGCCGACGACGAGATCGGCAACCTCGGTGGTGGTGACGTCGATGATGCCGTCGAGAAGCCCGGAATCGAGGAGCTTTTCCATCGACTGGCCACCGATCCCGGTGGCGTGGAAGGTGAAGACCTCATGGTCCTCCTCCAGGGCCTCGCGCGCCATCGTGACACACGCGGTCGTGACGCCGAACATGGTCATGCCGACGCTCGGCCGGTCGGCTGACGCCGCCGGCGCCCGGTTGAGCGCCATGCCGGCGGCCGCATGCGCGGCATTGCCGATGACGGTGCGCGAGATGGCGTTGAGCCCGGCGATGTCGGTCACCGAATACATCATGGTAAGGTCATTGGGCCCGACATAGGGCGCCACGTTTCCCGAAGCGACGGTCGAGACCATAACCTTGGGCGTGCCGATCGGCAGGCTGCGCATCGCCTGCGTCACCAACGCCGTGTTGCCCGTACCGCCGAGACCCAGGATCGCGCCGATATCGCGCCGGGTCGCAAGGTACGCCGTCAGCGCCTCGCCCATCGCCGTCACGGCCTGCCCGCGATCGGAAAGACCGAGCACGGCCTGTGCCCCGCCCGCGTGGTGCAGCGCGACCGTTTCGGCAGGGACCGCCGGCACCACTCCGCTCGGCGGGCCGGCCGTACCGACGTCGACAATCTCCGGCCGTGCGCCGGCCGCCGCGACACGCTCGGCGGCGTAGGCAAGCTCAGACCCCTTGGTATCGCACGTGCCTACGATGAGAACGGTGCTCATGGCCATCTCCTCCTGTTGCGGCCGTTCCTTTGCGGATCGTTCACACACGTCGGCCTCTGCGCGTTAGGATGCGCCTGCGCTCATTCAATATGCAAGATACAAAATATTCAATTTCTATATTGTATATTCTTCAGATGCACTGCATACTGCAGCCACATCGAACTCGGACCGACCATGAACGCCCCACGCCATCTCACCCTTCGCGAGCGCATCTACGAGGAGATCGTCCGCATGATCGTTTCAGGGGAGTTGCCGAGCGGCGCGCCGCTTGACGAGAAGGCGCTGACGGAGCGGTTGCAGGTCAGCCGCACGCCGTTCCGCGAGGCTCTGGGCACGCTCGCCAAGGAAGGCCTCATCGAGATCCGCCCTTACCGCGGCTTCTACGTGCGCAGCTTCTCGCGCAAGGAAACCGAGGACCTCTACGAGCTGCGCAAGACCCTCGAGTGCTTCGCCGTCGAGCTGGCCGTGCCGCATATGAGTGACCGCCACATCGAGCAGTTCGAACGCATCCTCGATGCCGCCGTCGGCGCCCTGCAGGCGGGGGACATCCAGGCATACGGCCTGCACGACAAGGAATTTCACGAGACGATTTCCGAGCTTTCCGGCAACGCCGCGCTCATCGAGACGCTCGCGCGCCTGGCGCTGCAGATCCAGGTCGGGCGCACCATCGCCAACGAAAGCAAGGTCTTCGCCGAGCGCGCCATCCGCGAGCGCGACGACATCCTGGCGGCCTTCCGCGAGCGCAACATCGCACGCGCAAGGCAGCTCATGCACGCCCACATCTCGGACGTCCAGCGCGCGGTGCTGGAGCGGTTCGAAGGCGAATAGCCGGCACACCGCCGGCTAAGGCGGGTTCATCCGCACGATCGAGAAGATGCCGGTCAACCGGCACGCTCAAAAGGAGGAGTAGATGACCAAACCCAAAGGACTTGCCCTGGCACTGGGGCTGCTGACGTCCGTCGTCATGGCGCCGGCCGCCTACGCTCAGACATTGACAGTATGGGGGTCTGAGCAGCAGTCAGACCCGCTTGTCGCCGAACTCTGGGAGGAGATCGCGACGAGCTTCGAGGCAAAGCACGACGGCGTCTCGGTCGAGTACATGGCGCCGACCGGCAACATCTCCAACGGCGCCGTGCAGGCGGCCATCCAGTCCAACGCCGGGCCGGACGTGCTGCTGACCAATTCGGGCATCGGCCGGGTGACGATCGTCGCCGAGGCCGGCCTGGTGCTCCCGCTCAGCGACCAATATGCCGAATACGGCTGGGACACCAAGCTCTACCCCTGGCTCTACGAGGAGCTGAAGACCCAGTTCGACGGCGAGCTCTACGAGGTTCCGGACGGGATCGACGCCATCGGGCTCTGGTACCACAAGGACCTCTTCGAGCAGAACGGCTGGTCGCTCGACGGCGGCTGGGCGGACTTCACGGCGACGCTCGATTCCATCCGCGGCGCCGGCATGGAGCCGATCGCGGTCGGCGTGCGCGGCTGCTGCAACGGTGGGCACCTCTTCGGCAACTTCCTGCAGGCCGCGGCCGGCAGCGAGGTGATGGGCCATGTGATGAAGGGCGAAGTTCAGTGGGCCGACCCTGCTCCGCTCTCGGGCGCCCAGAATCTCATCGAGGCGGTCAAGGCCGGCTATATCAGCCCGCAGATGACCGGGCTCGACCAGGACGCCGCCATCCGCCTCTGGGTGAACAAGCGCGCCGCGCTCTTCGTCGGAGGCCCCTGGTTCATCGGCAACGTGCGCCAGAACGGCTACGACGTCGCCAACCTCGGCTATGCCCCAATCCCGAGCGACCTGCCCGAAGGCTCGCGCCCGACCGGCGGCGTCGGCTGGTCGTGGATGGTGCCGACGAGCAGCGACCAGCCCGAGCTCGCCTTTGCCTGGATCGACCATATGCTCTCCGACGAGATCATGACGCTGCGTGCCGAACACCCGACCGGCAACCAGATGATGTCGCGCGACCTGCCCGACATCCAGCCGGCCGTGGCGGTGATGTCGGAAGTCTATGCGGCGGCGGCCGAAGGGGTCGGCTACAACCCCAGCGTCTACATCCCGGGTGCGGCGCTCGACACCTATTACCAAGTGATCGGTGGCCTCATCGGCGGCCAGGTTTCCGCCGGGGACGGCATGGCCCAGATCGACGCACGCATGGGCGACTGACCAGCCGCTCTTCCTCCAGACCCATCGGAGTGGATCGATGTCGAACGACACGACCAGGGCCGGACGCGCGGGCGCGATTGCCGCCCGCGCCGCTCCAGCCGCTGCCGAAACCTACAAGGACGGCTCGCAGGACAGCGCCGTGACGGGCTTTGCCCTGCTGCTGCCGGCCATCGCGCTCTACGCGGCCTTCTCGCTGCTGCCTATCCTGGTGACCATCTGGATCAGCTTCACCAATTCGGGCGGTTTCAATACGCAGGCCGAGTTCGTGGGTTTCGACAACTATCTGCGCGCCACGCAGGATCCGATCATCTGGCAGAGCCTGCTGCGAACGTTCCTCTGGCTCATCTATCACGTCGTGCTGGCTGGCGGCCTCGGATTGCTCATGGCGCTGGCGATCAGCGCCATGTCGCGGGGCCGCGTGTTCTTCCGCACCGCGCTCTTCCTGCCGCACCTCGTTTCGCTGGCCGTCGTCGGCGTCATCTGGGCCAACATCTATGATCCGTTCTACGGCCTCCTCAACACGGTGCTGCAGAACATCGGGCTCGGCGGCTGGATCCGCGGCTGGCTCTCCGAGCCGATGCTGGTCCTGTTCTCGGTGAACGTCGCCAGCTCCTGGCAGGGCTTCGGCCTCTACATGCTGCTCTTCATCGCTGGACTCCAGAACATCGACCGCAGCCTCTATGACGCAGCCGACGTCGACGGGGCGACCGCCTGGCAGAAGCTCGTCCACGTGACACTTCCGGGCCTCCGGGACGTGATGACCTTCGTCATCTCGCTGGCGCTCATCAACGGCCTCAAGGGCTTTGCCACAGTCTTCGTCATGACCAACGGCGGTCCGTTCTACGCCAGCGAGATTATAACGACCTATATCTACCGGCTCGCCTTCTCGGCGCAGGATCACGGCCTCGCCGCCGTGCTCTGCATCATGATGAGCATCCTGGCCATCACCATCACCGTCACCTTCAACCGCTGGCGTGCAAGGGGGGCGGCATGACCTGGCTCCGCGACTTCCGCATTCTCGTCGCCCTCGTTCCGTCGACGGCCGTCATCCTCGGCCCGTTCGTCTGGCTCATCGTCTCGAGCCTCAAGACCGAGGCCGAGATCGGGGCGGGCCATCCCTTCGACCTGCCCGACAACCTGATGTGGCAGAACTACGTCGATGCCTGGAACGTCGGCAGTTTCGGATCGCTCATCGGCAACAGCCTCATCAACGTCGCCGGCGTCGTGGCGCTGATGCTCCTCGCCTGCGTGCCGGCCGGCTATGCGCTGGCCAAGATCCGCTTCCCCGGCCGCGAATGGGTGTTCTTCGGCTTCATCTTCGGGCTGACCATTCCCATCCAGGCCATCATCATCCCGCTCTACCAGCTGTTGCAGGGCCTCGGCCTCATCAACTCGCTGACGGGAGTGGTGCTGGCGCAGGTGAGCAACGGCATCCCCTTCGGCATCTTCCTCATGCGCTCCTTCTTCCTCGGTGTGCCCAACGAGCTGACCGAGGCCGCCAAGATCGACGGCGCCAGCCACCTGCAGATCCTCGTCAAGGTATTCCTGCCGCTCTCCACCCCTGCCCTGCAGGCCCTGGTGATCATCTCGGCGCTCTCGACCTGGAACGACTTCTTCCTGCCGCTGGTGGTGCTCATCAGCCCCGAGGTGCAGACCTTGCCGCTTGGCCTAGTGCGCTTCGCCTCCACCTTCACCACCCAGTACCGGCTGGTGTTCTCGGGCACGGTCATCACGTTCCTGCCCGTCATCATCCTCTTCATCCTCACGCAACGGCGCTTCACCGAAGGCCTGACCCAAGGTGCCCTGAAAGGCTGACCATGACCCACCACGTCCCCCGCGACCTGCTCTATAATTTCGAGTACGACCGGCGCCTCAAGGCCTGCTTCATCGGCGCGGGCGGGCACGCCTACCGCAACGTCTATCCGACGTTCCGCTACGCGCCCGTCGATCTCGTCGCCCTCTGCGATCTCGACGAGAACCGCGCAAAGGGCGTCGCCCGGGTGTTTGGCGCCGAGCGCACCTATACCGACCACAACGAAATGCTGGTGACCGAGAAACCCGACGTCGTCTTCATCGTCACCTCCTACACCCCCGACGGGCACGTGCAGGCGACGGCGCTCGCCGGCGATGCCGTTCGCGCGGGCGCCCATGTGTGGATGGAAAAGCCGACCGCTGCATCGGTCGCCGAGATCGAGGAGCTGCAGGCGCTGAGCCGCGAGACGGGCAAGCAGATCATGACCGGTCTCAAGAAGACGTTCTTTCCGGCCATCGAGAAGCTCCGGGACATCATCGACGGCCCGTCCTTCGGGGCGCTGACCTCGATTTCCGTGCGCTATCCGCAAAATCTCCCCGCGCCGCAGGATCGTGGCAATCTCAACAAGATGCGCAGCTTTCTCGACCACATCTACCATCCCGGCGCGATCCTCGGCTTCCTTGCCGGAGAGATCGAGCGGGCGAGCTACGAGTGGGAGCCGCGTACCGGATCGAGCATCACCACGTTCCGCTTCAAGTCCGGCGCCATCGGCCAGATGCACCTGACCGCCGGCCAGGCGCGTGGGGCGCCGCTCGAGCGGGTGGAGGTCGTCGGCGAAGGCAGCCATGCCATCGTCGAGAACGGCAACCGGCTGATCCACTACCGCCCCTCCAAGCTGCCGACCTACGGGCGCTCCTCTAGCTACATCCTGCCCGAGGACACCGCCCCGCTCCTCTACGAGCCCGAGTTCTCGCTCGGCCAGCTCTACAACAACAACATGTTCACACTCGGCTACGTGCCGGAGGTGCTGCACTTTTGCGAGACGGTGCTTGCCGACAAGTCGCTGACCAAGGGCACGCTCGAGGCCGCGCACCAGATCATGAAACTCTTCGAGTTCTACCGCACGACCGAACAGGGCGTGACCGCCTCGTTCTGATTTCAGGAGATCCAATTGTCTGCCGAAACCTACGTCTCTCGCACCACCGACGGCCAGAAGGTGCCGACCAGTTGGGGCGAGCTTAACTGGAAGATTACCAACGACACCATGTCCGGCACGGAGATGACCCTAGGCACCTGCCGCATCGAGCCGGGCCAGCGTAATCCCCTCCACTCGCACCCCAATTGCGAGGAGTTCCTCTACGTCATGTCCGGGTCCTGCGAGCACAAGCTCGGCGAAGAGGTGGTGACCCTCAACGCCGGCGACGTGATCCGCATCCCGCGCGACGTGCCCCATTGGGCGCGCTGCACCAGTTCCGAGCCGATGATCGCGCTCATCGTCTTCTCCTCGGGGGAACGGCGGGCCGTCGATCACGAAGAAGGCGGCGGCGTCGCCTGAAGGGAGGTCCCCATGGCATCGATTGCCCTGGAAAGCATTCAGAAGTCCTATGGCAGCGTGCCCGTCATCCACGGCGTCGACATCGATATCGAGGATGGCGAGTTCGTCGTGCTGGTCGGTCCCTCCGGCTGCGGCAAGTCCACGCTGCTGCGCATGATCGCGGGCCTCGAATCCATCACGGGCGGCCGCATCAGCATCGGCAGCAAGGTGGTCAATGCCGTTCCCCCGAAGGACCGGGACATCGCCATGGTGTTCCAGAACTACGCGCTCTATCCCCATATGACCGTTGCCCAGAACATGGGCTTTTCGTTGCACCTGCGTCATTCGCCCAAGGCCGACATCGACAGGCGTGTCGGCGAAGCCGCCGAAGTTCTGGGATTGACGCCCCTGCTCGACCGGCTACCGCGCCAACTTTCCGGCGGACAGAGACAACGCGTCGCCATGGGGCGCGCCATCGTGCGGCACTCGCAGGTTTTCCTCTTCGACGAGCCGCTCTCCAACCTCGATGCCAAGCTGCGTGTTCAGATGCGCGCCGAGATCAAGGCGCTGCACCAGCGCCTCAAGATCACCACGGTCTACGTCACACATGACCAGACCGAGGCCATGACCATGGCCGACCGGATCGTGGTGTTGCGCGACGGAATCGTTGAGCAGATCGGAGCACCCCTTGACCTCTACGACCGTCCGACCAACGTCTTCGTCGCCACCTTCATCGGCGCGCCGGCGATGAACCTCGTAGCGGGAGCGGCAGGCGACAGCGCTTTCGAAGCCGACGCCGGCTTCCGGCTGCCCCTGCCGCCGTATGCGCCGACACTCCCCAAAGGCAGGCGCCTGCTCTACGGCTTCCGCCCGGAGCACATGACGCTGGCCGACGACGGCCCAATCTCTGCCAACGTCATCGTCGTCGAACCGACCGGCGCGGAAACGCAGATCGTCGCGCGCGCCGGCGACCAGGACATCGTAGGCCTCTTCCGCGACCGCTACCAGGTCGCGTCGGGCAACACCCTGCGACTTACCATCGACATCAGTCGTGCGCATCTTTTCGATGAAGCAACCGGTACGCGAATTGATGAGCATTGATGGAGATAAAACTGCTCGGCAAAATCGGCTTGCCCTATCGCTCAAGGCAGATCGCAACGCCCTGACCACCGCCGATGCACATGGTCGCAAGGCCCTTGCGTACATTGCGCCGCTGCATCTCGAGGATCAGGGTCACCACCATCCGCGCACCCGAACCGGCGAGCGGATGCCCAAGGGCGATGGCTCCGCCATTGACGTTGGCTTTCGCCACGTCCCATCCCATTTCCAGGTGCACGGCTATCGACTGCGCGGCGAAGGCCTCATTGACTTCTATCAGGTCGAGATCATCCGTTGTCCATCCAGCCCTTGCCAACGCACGGCGCGAGGCCGGCACCGGCCCCAGTCCCATCTCCATCGGCTCGACCCCGGCCGAGGCGTAAGCCGCGATGCGCACCAACGGTTCGAGCCCAAGGTCGCGCGCTCGTTCGTCGGACATCACCAAGAGGGCGGCTGCCCCGTCGTTGAGCCCCGAAGCATTGCCGGCCGTCACTGTTCCGCTTTCTTCGAAGATAGGCTTCAGCCCGGCGAGATCGGCCGCCGTCGTTTGCGGCCTGGGATGCTCGTCGGCATCGATGCGTACCGTGCCGCCCTTCACCTGAACATCAACGGGCACGATTTCCTCTGCGAATAGCCCCGCGGCTATAGCCGCGGCCGCCTTGCGCTGGGAGTCGAGTGCGAACGCGTCCTGCGCTTCACGCGTAACCTGATAGCGGCGCGCCAAGATCTCCGCTGTCACCCCCATATGCACACCATGGAACGCATCGACTAGGCCATCAACCATCATGGAGTCCTGCATCTCGACATTCCCGGTCTTGAAACCGGCCCGGGACCTCTGCAGCACGTGGGGCGCCAAAGTCATATTGTCTTGGCCGCCAACCAGCACGACGTCGGCATCACTCGCCCGGATCGCCTGCGCTGCCATGTGCAGCGTTCGCTGCCCGCCGCCGCAGACCTGGTTGATGGTCGCCGCAGGCACCGAAATAGGCACGCCCCCTCCGATCGCCGCCTGGCGCGCGGGATTCTGTCCAGCTCCAGCCTGCAGAACCTGACCGATCAGTACATCATCGATCATCGTTGGGTCGATATCGGTTTGCGACAGGACCGCGGCAATCGCACGGGCGCCGAGTTCGGTCGCGGGTGTGGTGGAGAAACTTCCACTAAACCGGCCTATGGCTGTTCTTTTTGCGGCGACAATGACTGCATCTCGAGACATGTGCGCACTTCCCGTCGAGACTCTATGCAACGCAGTCGGCAGAAAAAATACTGCTGCCGACTTGGCCGCCGGCATTCGGTGCTGTACCGTTCGGTCCATAACTGCTTATAACGAAGCACCGCGCCGATCACCACCCCTGCAACGATCGGGAAGGTGCGTTGGGGGAGAGAGTGGCGTCCGATATCGTCTGGTCTCCATCGGCAGCCTGGGTCCGGGATGCCAATATGACACGCTTTGCGCAGTCCATCGGATTTGCCGATTTGCCCTACGATATGATGCATCGTTGGTCGATCAGTGATCCGGGCGAGTTTTGGAGCGCCGTGTGGGACTTTGCCCGTGTTGTCGGCGACAAGGGCAGCGTAACCTTCGAGCCCCCACCGGACGGCACGATGCTCGGCGCCCGTTGGTTTCCAGAAGCACGCCTCAACTTTGCCGAAAACCTGCTGCGCGGTGCCGATAACGCACTCGCTGTTATCGAGAGCGACGAAACTGGCATTGCGCGTCGCGTCAGCATGGGCGAATTGCGGGCCCAGGTCGCACGCATCGCAGATGGTCTGTTACGTGCCGGTGTTGGTCCTGGCGACTGTGTCGGCGGCGTGCTGCCCAATCGGATCGAGGGCCTCGTTGCCCTGCTCGCCACCGCCAGCATCGGCGCGGTGTGGTCCTCGTGCTCTCCGGATTTTGGCGCTGCCGCGATTCTCGACCGTCTTGGGCAAATCGCGCCCAAGGTGCTATTCGCAGCCCCACGCTACCGCTACGGCGGGCGCGAGCACGACATCGGCGCACGTCTGGCCGAAGTGGTCTCGGGCATTCCAAGCCTCAGCGCAATCGTCCTCACCGACGGCACCGACGCTCCGTTCGAGGCGACGTCGTGGCGGGAATTCGGCTCCGCCGGCGCCCTGTTGCGCTATGCGCGTCTGCCGTTCTCGCAGCCCCTCTACGTGCTTTATACATCCGGCACCACAGGCAAGCCGAAGGCCATCGTCCACTCTGCCGGTGGCGTGCTGCTGCAGCATCTCAAGGAACACCAGTTACACTGCGATCTCAAGCCCGGGGATACCATCGGCTGGTACACCAATACCGCCTGGATGATGTATCATTGGCTGATCTCGAGTCTTGCCAGCGGCGCCACGATCGTCCTTACCGATGGTGCCGCGATCCCCAAAAGGGAAGATGGACTCGATGTCGGCCTGCTTTGGCGCCTAGTCGAGTCCGCCGGTCTTACGCACCTCGGCATCAGCCCCAAGTTCATGCATGCTGTCGCCGAAGCCGGCTATCGGCCCAGCGACCGGACCGACCTCGCGACCCTCCGCGTGTTGATGAGCGCTGGCGCTCCCGTTGCGCCCGACCAGTACGATTGGGTCTACAGCGCCGTTAAACCGGACATGATGTTCGCTTCGATCTCAGGCGGCACGGAAATCATCGGCTGCTTCCTCATCGGATCGCCGACGCTGCCTGTCCGCCGCGGGCAGCTTACCTGCAAGGCGCTCGGCCACGCCGTCCAGGTCTTGGATACCCGCGGCGTGCCGGCTATCGGACGCAAGGGTGACTTGGTATGCACCGAGCCATTCCCGTCGATGCCGCTGACCTTCTGGGGGGAAGGCGGCGATGCGCGCTATTTCGACACCTATTTCTCTCAGCGCCCCGGTATCTGGACCCATGGTGACCTTGCCGAGGAGACGATCCACGGTTCCGGTGTCGTTTATGGACGGACGGATACAACACTCAAACCTGGCGGCGTGCGCATCGGGACCTCAGAGATCTACGCCACAGTCGAGAAGTTCCACGAAATCGCCGACTGCGTCGTCTTCGGCGCCCCCAAGAACAACGACGAGGAGATCGTCCTTTGCCTGCAACCGGCCGGCGCCGGCATATCGCCGGACCTCGCCGCGCGCATCCGCAAGGCCATCCGCGAATCCGCCTCGCCCCGCCACGTGCCGCACCGCATCCATGCGGTTCCCGGCGTCCCCTATACGCTCAACGGCAAGCGCGTAGAGTCAGCGGCACGCGCCGTCGTGATTGGCGAGATCGTCAAGAATCTGGATTCACTCTCCAACCCTGAAATCCTAGATTTCTACCGCAATCTCGCGCGAGAAACACCGCTGTGAGACGTTCGCTCGGCTCCATTGCAGGGATCGGAGAACTGCCGGCCCAGCGCGAGACGCAGGGCGCTACTACCCTCGGCATGATCGCCGAAGTCGCGCGCCGGGCCGTCGCCGATGCCGGTCTCGAGCCCGCCGCCATTGATGGCCTGCTCGTCGGTCCGCAGGTCGGTGAGACGCCGCAGCATGTGCCCGCGACCGTTGCGGAGTATCTTGGCCTCATGCCGCGCATGGCCAACGTCGTCGATCTTGGTGGCGCTTCCGGTGCCGGCATGGTCTGGCGGGCGGCCGCTGCGATTTCGGCGGGCATGTGCGAGGCAGTGCTTTGCGTGCTCGCCAATACCCGCGAGGCAATGCAGGTACGGTCGCCCAACCGCAATCCTATCCGCGAGTTCGACGTGCCCTTCGGCGCATCGGGCGCCAACGCCACCTACGCCATGATCAAACAGGCGCATATGGCAGCATACGGCTCTCGCGACGTGGATTTCGCCCGCATCGCGGTCGCAGCCCGCGCCAATGCCCAGCGCAATCCCGATGCCATCTTCTGTGGCCAGCCCGCAACTATCGCCGACGTCCTCGCCTCTCCGATGATCGCAAGCCCCCTGCGCCTCTTCGAGATCGTCATGCGCGTAGCTGGCGGCGGGGCGGTTGTCGTCGTCTCACCTGAGCGAGCGCGCTCGTTGCCGCACGCGCCTGTCCACCTTCTCGGCGCCGGTGAGAAGGTGACCCATCGTGCCTTGTCACAGGCCCCCTCGCTCACCTCTGGCCCGCTGAAATCAGCAATGGCCCATGCACTAGCCACCGCGGGCATCGGCGCGGCTGAGCTCGATCTGCTCTCACTCTATGATTGCTACACCGTCATGGTCGCTGCCACTATCGAGGACCTCGGTCTCTGCCCGCCCGGGCGTTTCGGAGACTGGATCGCCGATCGCGACCTCGGCCCCGAGGGCGACACCCCGCTCAACACCCATGGTGGGCAGCTCGGCTTCGGCCAGCCTGATCTCGCCGGCGGCATGACCCATCTCACGGAGGCTGTGCGCCAGTTGCGCGGAACCACGCCCGGCAGGCAGATCCCAAATGCCGGCCTCGCCCTCGTCACCGGTAACGGCGCGACGATGAGCGAGGCTACGGCGCTCGTGCTCGGAGCCGACGCATGATCTCCGCCGCCGATCTCGCCGCCCTCGACGTACCCGGCCCCACTGTCTCGGCCCTCTCCGCTCCTTTTTGGGAGGCTGCTGATAGCGGCCGTCTGCTGGTGCAGCATTGCAAGGCCTGCGACTATGCCTTTCTCTATCCGCGCCGGATTTGTCCTCGTTGCTGGTCGGATGACCTTAACTGGCGCGAGGCAGCCGGCCGCGCCATCCTCAAAACCTGCAGTACTATTTTTAAGCCCGGTCACCCCGGCTGGCAGCCGGCCGCGCCCTATAGCATCGGCATCGTCGCCCTCGAGGAAGGCCCGACGCTCCTGACGCACCTGCGCGTCGATCCGGAGAACCTTGCTGCCGATATGCAACTGCGTGTCGTCTTCATGAATATCGGTGGCCGTACCCTGCCCTGTTTCGAGTCGGCGCCATGAGCGGGAATGCCGCCGCTTGGCGGACCCTTGCGGTCCTCACCCTGGCGGTGATCCTGTCGATGACCACCTGGTTCTCGGCCACCGCCATCCTGCCGCAGCTTACGATCCATTGGTCACTCTCGAGCGGCATGCAGACTTGGATGACCAATGGCGTGCAACTCGGCTTCGTGGTGGGCGCCCTGTCGCTCAGCCTCGTCAATCTGCCTGATATCGCGCCGCTCCGCCTGCTGATGAGTGCCGCCGCAATGGCTGCCGCCCTTGCCAATCTCGGGCTTCTCATCGCTCCCGGCCCCGAATGGGCCCTCACCTGCCGCATTCTCACTGGGATAGCGCTCGCGGGCGTCTATCCCCCGGCCCTGAAGCTCGTCGCAACCTGGTTCCAGCGCGGTCGCGGCCTCGCCATGGGCACGCTGATCGGAGGCCTCACTTTCGGTTCGGCCTTTCCTCACCTCCTGCGCGCGCTCTCGCAGGGCATCAGCTGGATGGCGGTCGTCGCCGGTGCGAGCGGTCTGACCCTGATTGGGGCTTTTCTCTTCCTGTCTAAAGCGCGCGAGGGACCATATCCGTTCAGCCGGGCCGTGTTCGACCCCCGCCAGATTGGCCGGGTCGTCAGGAACCGCGGCGTCGCCCTCACCAATCTCGGCTACTTCGGCCACATGTGGGAACTCTATGCTATGTGGGGCTGGTTTCTCGCCTTCTCTGCCGCAGCCTACGGCAATGGGACCCTCCACGCGCACCAGCTCTCCCTCATGGTCTTTGCCATCATCGCTGTCGGTGTCCTCGGGTGCATCCTCGGTGGTGTCCTCGCCGACAGCATAGGGCGCACCGCCACCACCGCGCTGATGATGCTGGTGTCGGGTGCATGCGCCCTCATCATCGGTGTGGTATTCGGCGGTCCGCTTTGGCTGTTTCTGCTGGTCGCCGGCGTGTGGGGGATCGCCGTAATCGGTGACTCCGCCCAGTTCTCGGCCATGACCACCGAAGTCGGCGACCCAGACCTCATCGGCACCGCCCTCACCTTCCAGCTCGGCATCGGATTTGCGCTGACCATGATCAGCCTGGCGCTGGTGCCCATGATCGCGGACGCGATCGGCTGGCGATGGGCGTTTCTTATCCTGGTCCCCGGTCCCGTGCTCGGAGCCGCTGCGATGCTCCTACTGCGCAAGCTTCCGGAGGCTGCGCGCATCGCGCACGGCCTGCGCTAATCGTGCATATCACACCAGATGATCGTGCTCGGCCAGCCTGGTCAGGATGGGCATCGCCCGCGCGACCGCCTTCTCGTGCTCCGGGTGGGCCAGGTAACGCTCCATAGTGGCCATGTCTTCGAAATGCGCGATCAGGCAGTAACGGAACGAGCCCGCGCGCTTGCCGAGATCCTCCGTCAGCGACCAATCGAGTATTTCGGGGATCTTACCCGGCAGGGCGTTGAGGCCGGCAATGACCTCTTGAATCTCGCGTTCGGGAACATCGGCGTAATCGAAGAGGACGACGTGGCGGATGGTCATGATGCGACCTTCACGCCGATGGCTTCGAGGTACTCTGCCCAGGGCAGGTCCTTGCCCTCGTGCAGATGGCCCCAGCGGCCGTGCTCCGGCATTACGCCGTAGTAGTAGACCGCGACCATCTCCTCGGTGACCTTGAGCGAGTGGTAGTCGCCGGCCTTGGTCAGCAGCATGTCGCCCGGCCCGAGCTCATAAGCCTTGCCCTCGCTCATGGCTTCCCCTCGCCCGGAAATGATGATCCAGTATTCATGGCAGTCGTGGAAGTGCGGCTCCACCTCCGCGCCGACCTTCAAGTGGCTGATGCCATAGTTCTGCGTTTCGCTCCAGTCCGGAAAATCCTTTTCCGTGGTGGTCGTTTTAGGCATGCGTCGTGGTCTCCCAGTTGCCGAGGTGCGCAAGCAGCGCCGAGACGGCGGCCCGCGCAAATTCCGGATCGTTGATGTGCAGATCGAGCTCTTCGAGCTGGACATTCGCTTCGAGGTTGTCTTTGAGCGATTGCAGCAGCACGGCATCCGCTTGCGGGTCGAAGAAAACCTGCCCCTCGGCATCGAGAGCCGAGAATCCGCGCAGCGGAAACAGCACCGTCACCGGACCTGCCGCCGCATTGAGCTTCTGGGCAATTCTTCGCCCGATTTCGGTATTTTCCGACGGGCTTGTGCGCAAAAGTGTCACGTTCGCGTTGTGCCTATGCAATTTACGGAGCGCAAAGCGATCGGGGACCGGAGCCATGAAGAAGTTCACCATGTCGAGCGCGCCGGGCGCCACGACCTGCGCAATTCCCAGCTTTCCCGCCGCCTCCAGTCGCGTTGCCCCCGCCGACAGCGTGCCCCCCACCACTTCGTCGGCCCATTCGGTGGTGGTGAGATCGAGGACTCCATCGAACATTCGATCTGCAATGAGATCTTCCATCGTCCGACCGCCGATGCCGGTGGCGTGGAACGGCACCAGCGTGTAACCCGCCTCTGCCAGCAACCGCCCCGCGTGCTCGATAGCAGGGGTCGTCACTCCGAACTGACTAGCGGCAACAAGCCTTCCTTTTTTGCTGGTTAGCGGCGCTTTCAGCGCCAAAGCCATTCCCGCCGCAGCCGCAGCCGCACCCCGCAGCACCGGCTCGCTGATCGCGTTAATTCCGGCAAAATCGACCACGGAGTTGATCATCGTGACATCGCGCGTTCCGACATATTGGCGTATGTCGGAAGCCGCTACGGTCGAAACCATCACCTTGGGCGCACCGAACGGCAGCACCCGCATTGCCGCGGTCCCGACAGCCGTTCCACCCGAACCGCCGACGGAAACGACGCCACAGATCCTCTTCTCGATATAGGCTTTTGCCGCCCACGCTGCGGCTCCGCGCATCATCACGTCGATCGCTGCCGCGCGGTTCCGCTCCTGTCGCAGCGCAGCGATGTCACCATGCCCCAAAGTCGCGATTGCTTCGGCCGGCACGTCCGGCACGAATCCCGGCTCACCGGTTCCGAAGTCGATGACCACCACATCGACCCCTTGAGCCGCGATGCGCTCGCGCAGGTATGCCGCCTCGGGAGCTTTGGTATCGAGAGAAACGATAAGCGCCAACGCCTTGCGGGACATGATGGATCAATCCCACGTCCGCAGTTGCGTGAAGGCGTGGGTATTGGCGCGAAGGGGTTCTTCGATCGGCAGGCGCTCCATGCTCGAGGCACCCACAAACCCGTCCACCGGCACCATACCGAAGAGCGTCCTGGCGTCTTCCGGCCCGGCGATCGGCCCGCCATGCGCCACAACGAACACATCGGCGCGCGCGGCGCGGCTGGCTTCGGCAATCGCGCGAACGCCTTCAGTGGCCTCCTCCATCGCCATCGCGTGCTGCGCGCCGATTGCGCCACCCACCGTCAACCCCATGTGCGCAACGACTATGTCGACGCCAGTATCGACCATGGCCCGAGCTTCGTCGGGCGTGCAGACATAGGCGGTGGTCAGGAGATCGAGCCCGTGCGCCAGCCGGATCATCTCGACTTCCTTGTCGAACCCTAAACCGCCGGCCTCCAGATCCGCGCGCATGCGTCCGTCGATGACGGCAACCGTCGGATAGTTGATCACACCGGCAAATCCGGCCTCGACGATCTTGGGCAGGAAGTGCGACATACGGCGCGTTGGATCGAAGCCGCAAACGCCGGCGATGACATTGGCGTCCGGCACCACCGGCATCACCTCACGTTCGCCCATCTCCATGACGATGGCATTGGCATCGCCGAACGGCAGGTGGCCGACCCAGGACGACAGCCCCTGCATGCGGAAACGGCCGGAGTTGTAAATGAAAATGAGATCGGCACCGCCCTTGTGCAGGAATTTGGCTGATATGCCCGTCCCCGCGCCGGCGCCGATGATCGCGCGGCCGTCGCGGCGCTTGGCATCGAGGGCTGCCAGTATGTCGCTACGCCGGCTCATCTGGCTTTTCCGAAGATTTCGGCGCCGAGCGCCATGCGCATGGTGCCGAGATTGTCCCGGCCGGAGCTCCACGGCTCTTTGCCGGTCCGGATCGAGTCGATGAAATGGGCGAGCGGCAGGTTGAACGACATGTCGTCGCCATCGTAGCGCCCGAGCCACTCGCGTTCATCCACCTGCGAGGCGTAGAGACCGTAGCCATCCTCGAACGTGTCGAGGAGGATGGTCTTGCGGTCAAACTCGAACCGCCACTGGCCCGGCCAGGGCGTGCGCGGAGCCTTGCTGACAAGGTTGCCCGAATAGGTGAAGGGGAACGTCCCTTTCGGACCTTCCATGTCGAATAATGCCTCTATGGCGCCCCCGCCGGCATACTGGCTGTCCGCCGGCTGCCACTCGCTTACATAGCCGCCCACCGCCTCGGCATCGAAAAATGCGCGGCACATGTCGAAATGGTGCACCGCCATCTCGAGGCCCATGGCGTGCTGCATGCCATGCTGGTAGGGCTTTCCCGGCCAGTCAAGATTGAACTCGCAGAACACCGAGGCGATCTTGCCGTAACGCTCGTCGGCAACGATCTCGCGCAGTATCTTGGCGCCGGGAAAATACCGGTAGTTCTGACTGACCATCAGCGTCAGTCTCTTCCGCTTAGCCAGGTCAACGAGCTCTTCCGCCTCCGCCATGGTGACCGCGAACGGCTTTTCGACCAGCACATGCAGTCCTCGCTCAAGCGCGGCCGAGACGGCCGCATGGTGGGCAATGGAGAACGCGGTGACGACGGCGGCATCAACCTCCATGCCGGCGGTGCCCTCAAGGCTCGTCACCAGCGGCAGATGGCCAACCTCGGTCGCGACCCACTCGGCCTGACGTTCGCTGCCGATCAGAGGATCGACGATGGCGACCAGGTCGGCCTGCGGCAGATTGGAGATGACACGCGCCCAACCGCGGCCGAGGCCGCCCGCACCCACGAGCGCGATGCGCATAGGTGTGCCATTGCTTGTTTCAGACACAGCTGCTTCCTTGCGATTAGCCCTTCAAGCCCGACATCGTGACGCCTTCGATAAAGTAGCGCTGGGTCAAGAAGAAGACGATGAGAACCGGAACGATGATGACGGTCGAGGCGGCCATCAGCAGGTTCCACTGAGAGGTGTAGAGCCCGGTGAACTGGGCAAGCCCGAGGGCAAGCGTGTATTTGTCCGAGCTGTTGATGTAGACAAGAGGATCGAGGAAATCGTTCCAGGCATTGAGGCCGGAAAGGATGGCGACCACCAACAGCACCGGTCGGCTGACCGGCAGGATGATGTACCAGAAGATCTCGAGCGGATTGGCCCCGTCGATCTCGGCCGCCTCATCCAGTTCCCGCGGCAGATTCTTGAAGAACTGGCGCAGCAGGAAGATATAAAAGACGTGGAAGCCCAGCCAGTTAGGCACGATCAGCGGCACATAGGTGTTGATGAAGCCGACCTGGGACCACATCAGGAACGTGGGCAACAACGTGATGATATAGGGCAACATCAGCGTCGACAGCAGCACTCCGAAGACGAGGTCCCGGCCCGGCCAGTTGAGCCGCGCAAACCCATACGCTGCCAGCGAACTGCTGACCAGCGTGCCGACGACCGACGGCACCAAGATGAGCATGGTGTTGACGAAGTATCGGAAGAACGGAATGACCGTCAACGCCTCGGGGAAATTCTCGAAGCGGAAGGGCTGCGGAATCCATTCTGGCGGGAAGATGAAGATCTGCCCCATCTCCATGAAGGACGACCGCACGAGCCAGGCCAGCGGCATCATCATTAAGAGGCTGATGACGATGCAGACCAAGAACGCGAACCGGCGTTTGCCGACCCCCGGGCGCTGGCGGACGATCAGGTCCTTGAAGCTGGTTTCTTCCATCGCGCTCATCAGTCGTCGCCTCCGTGATAGAAGACCCACCGGTTTGAGGTCTTGAAGACCAGGATGCTTAGGGCGCAAATCACCAGGAATAGAGCCCAGGCCAGAGCTGAGGCATACCCCATCTGTTGCTCCTGGAAGGCCTTGCGATAGATATAGAAGACGATGAAGAGCGAGCCGTTGTTCGGGCCGCCCTCCGTCATAATGAACGCCTGGACAAAGGTCTGCAGGGCCGCAACGATCGAGATCAGCAGGTTGAAGAGGATCGTCGGCGTCATCATCGGAATGGTGACGTGCCGGAGCTTGTGCCAGGCGTTACCGCCATCGATGTCCACCGCCTCATAAAGCTGGTTGGGAACATCCTGCAGTCCGGCAAGGAAGATGATCATCATCGGCCCCACGCTCCACATGCTCATGAAGACGAGCGAGGGGATTACCTGACCTTCCTCATAGATGAAGCGCTGGCGCGGCAGGCCAAGCAGGTCGAGCCCGGCGTTGAAGAGGCCGAAATCGGGATTGAACATCCAGAGCCACAGGATGGAGCTGGCGATGACCGGGATGATCGAGGGCAGATAGAAGAGCGTCCGGAACATGCCGAGGGCTGGTATCCTGGTGTTGAGCAGCATGGCGAGTGCGAATGCGAAAGCCATGCTGACCGGCACCGAGAACAAGGAATAGTACGCTGTGACCCAGAGCGACTTCCAAAAGAGCGGATCGGCGGTCAGCATGCGCATGTAGTTGTTCAAGCCGATGAAGCTCGGCGCCCGCGCCACGTTCCAGTCCGTCAACGAGATCACGAAGCTCGCGACGATCGGGATGACTTTGAGCAGGATGAACCCGCCGACCGCCAGGGAAACGAACCCCAACCCCCAATAGAGTTCACGCCGCTGCCGCCTCGACAGCTTTCTCTTGGCCGCTGCAGAGCGGCCCGAAGACCGCTCTGCGAGTGTCGTGCTGGTGGAAATCTGCGTCATCCGTGTACCCGAGGCCCTACCAGCGGCCCTGCATGAGTGGAGCGGCGTTTGCCACCGCTTCATCCATGGCTTCCTGCGCCGAGACCGTGCCATCCAGCATCTTGGAGATTGCAGGAATGACCGCGTCGTTCATGATCTGGCCGATGTTGCGCAACTGATAGGTGGGGAGCTGTTCACCCGTGTAGTTGAGGCTGTAGTTAACGATGGCATCCATTGCCTCGGGCGGATACTCGGCGTCCTCGGACGTCAGCCACTTGGCGAGCCCGTCCTCGGTCTCGAAGTATTCGAGCTCGAGCGGGGCCCAAAGTCCGGACTTGAACAGTCCAACTTGCTCGGGATTGGAGACATACTGGTAGAACTCGAACGCTTCGTCCGGATGCTCGGTGCTGGCAAAGATGACCTTGGGCGTCGAGATCAGCGGCGTATAGGGCTCGTCGAACATCGGCAGGACGCCGATCCCCCAGTTCATCCTCGTATCGTTGAAATCGGTGATGCGCCAATGACCGTCCATGCTCATGGCCACCTTGCGCGACTGCATGAGAATGTCCGCTGCCGGCAGCGTGCCGGTCTGGGTCGGTGTCGGGGTCACGTGGTGCTTGTAGATCAGGTCCTGATAAGCCTGGAGCGCTTCCACAGCCTCCGGCGAATTGAGAGTAAGCTCGGTGCCGTCCTCGTTCGCCATCCGGCCGCCGTTGGAGACGACGTAGGGATACCAGCCGCTGAAGCCTGCAGGCATCGCGACGCCGAAAGTATCGATGCTATTCGGATCGAAGTCCGAATCGGCGGCGGTATTGCCGTTGCGATCCTTGGTCAGCAGCTTGGCATTCTCGACGAATTCGTCCCACGTCCAGGCCTCAGCGGCATTGGCCGGCGGATATTCGACGCCGGCGGCGTCGAACACATCCTTGTTGTAGTAGATCAGCATGACTCCAGTCGCCAGACCGGTGCCCATCAGCCTGCCTTCGACGCGATAGATCGAGTTCTTGAGGTAGGTGTCTTCCGGTGTATCGCCCAGATAGGGCGTCAGGTCGAGCAGCCGACCTTCCGCCGCCCAACCGAACGCCTGATCCTGGCTGAGATAGGCCACATCCGGCGCGGTGTTCGACGCCAACATTGAAGTAATCTTTTCCACATAGCCGGTATTTGGGATGTGTTGGCCCGTCACCGTGATGCACGGATGGCTTTCGTTGAAGGTGCGGATCGCGTTTTCAATGTCATTCTTTTCCGAGGCAGAACCCCAGAAGGTGAATGTGAGATCGACCTGCTCGACGCAATCTTGCGCCTTGGCAGGCACGGCTCCGGCCAGACCCGCAGCTACAGCGACGCCGCCCGCGCAAACGACGCGTCTCCAGATATTGCTTAACTCGCGCATGTGATTTCCTCCCTGTTGAGACCGGCCGTACTTCAAGCGCAGTAACTCTTGCCTCCGAACGAGACTCCCTCATTCTTGCGCCTGTACCGATCGGTCAGTACGACTGCTTAGAACCAGCCTAATTCGCTGTCAATCGGCTTGGATGCCAAGTCAGCGCTCCTCGGCCGCTTGCGAGTCGGCGACGTTGAGCGGAACGGTATAGGTCGTTGCCGTCCCGCTAAGGCAGATATCCCCGGCAGCATTGCGCACCGTCGTAACGAGGGTGACGATCGGCTTGTCGGCGCGAACCTTGGCGACCTCTACGCGGCCAGTGATTTCTTCATCGATGGTCACGGCCTTGGAGAATTTCCACTCGACACCGAGAAACACGGTGCCCGGCCCAGGCAGATCCTCGGCGACAATGGCATTGAGGATGCCGGATGTGACGCCTCCCTGCACTATCAGGCCGCCAAACACCGTCTTCTCGGCAAGAGCCCGGTCATAGTGGAGCGGATTGCGATCACCGGTCATGTCGGTGAACGCCTCGACATCGCTCATGGTGACACGCCGCGAACGTTCCGCGAACGCCCCCACCTCCGGCATGCCCTTGATCGTGCCGGCCCAGCCGGATTTCAGCTCCGACATCGTTTCACCTTACGGGCGCGGCATGTACCGATTGCTCGGTATGGGATGACATGCTACGCAACCACGATCGCGTGCCACTGCATTTGGGGGTTCCCCCACAACACATTGATATTGCCGGCAAATGTTTTGTCCTCCCTAATGCGGCCACCCCGGAGTGCATCTCAATGCTTGTATTGGGGTGACCGATCGGTACATTAAAGAGATGGCGTGTGGGAGGTCAACCGGTTTGTGCGGCCAGAACATCAAGAGTGGAAGAACGCAACTTCGCCTCTCAAGAGCGGAAAACGGACGAAAACATGACTGAACAACTGACCCAGCCAAAGCCCGCTACCCCCCCGCGCAAGGCTTCACCGACGAGACTGAAGATCCTGCAGGTGGCAGCAAGTCTATTTGCCGACCGGGGGTTTTCCGGGGTGGGCGTTAACGAGATCGGTGAGGCTACCGGCCTCGGGCGCGGTGCACTCTACTATCACATCTCAAGCAAGGAAGACCTGCTCTACGATATCACGACAGCCTACATGTCCGACCTGATTGCGGACGGAAAGGCCATTCTTGATAGCGAGGTGGATCCCATCATCCGCACACAGAAGCTGAGTCGGGCGCTGATGATGACCATCTCCGAGCATCTGTCGGAAATGACGGTCTGCTTCCGCGAGATTCACGCGCTGACGGCAGAACGTCGCCGGGCGGTGCTGAGCCTTCATAGCGACTACCAGGCAATCTGGAGCCAATCTCTCTCCGATGGGCTCGCTAAGGGTCAGTTCCGACCCATACCGAGCACGGTGCTCAAGGGTCTTCTCGGAATGTACTTCTACAGCTTCCTCTGGCTCGACCCGCGCGGTCCACAGAATGCCGCCGATATCGGCGATGCCTTTGCGGAGGTCGTGCTCCGCGCTGTCAGGGTGTGAACTCGTTCGATTGACTCTGCCTGACAAGATCGCTACCGATACCGACCGATCGGTACAATAGTCGACCGCCGCGGGAGGGATGCGAGCGAGTCGCACGAGGGGAGCAAGACGTCGATGGCTAGCGTTTCCATCAACAACGCCGAAAAATACTACGGCGCCTTTCATGCGCTAAAGGGCGTGTCCGTCGACATTGCCGATGGCGAGTTCGTTATACTGGTCGGTCCTTCCGGTTGCGGCAAGTCGACGTTGCTGCGCATGATCGCCGGATTGGAGGACATCACCGAGGGCGAGATAGAGATCGGCGACCGCGTGGTCAACGACCTCGCGCCCAAGCAGCGCGACATCGCCATGGTGTTTCAGAATTACGCCCTCTATCCGCATATGTCGGTTGCGCAGAACATGGCGTTCTCGCTGCGTCTCAAGGGCGTGCCCAAGGAGGAGATTACAGCTAAGGTCAAGCGTGCCGCTGATATTCTCGGCCTGGAAAACCTGCTGGACAGGCAGCCACGCCAACTCTCGGGCGGGCAGCGTCAGCGTGTCGCGATGGGTCGCGCGATCGTGCGCGATCCGGCCGTCTTCCTCTTCGATGAGCCGCTTTCCAACCTCGACGCCAAACTGCGCGTGCAGATGCGCGCCGAGATCAAGGAATTACATCAGCGCCTTCGCACCACGACCATCTACGTGACCCATGACCAGATCGAGGCGATGACGATGGCGGACAAGATCGTCGTCATGCACGACGGGGTTATCGAGCAGATCGGCTCGCCGCTCGAACTCTACGACCGACCAACCAATATCTTCGTGGCCAGCTTCATTGGCAGTCCTTCAATGAATCTTCTCAAAGGCGAGGTGACCGGCCAGGGATTCCGCTTGGCGGACGGCACGATTTTACCAGTCGCCTGCCCTCACTCCGACGCGGTGACTTATGGCATTCGGCCCGAGCATCTGCAACTGGACGACAACGGTCTCCCGCTCGAAATCTCGGTAATCGAGCCGACGGGTTCGGAAACCCAAGTGCTGGGGCGCATCGGCGGGCAGGTGGTTAACTGCGTATTCCGCGAGCGGATTACCGAAAGGGCCGGCGCTGCTATTAAGATCAGCCCGAACACGTCGATGGTTCATCTGTTCGACAGCTCAGGCGCGCGGATCAACTAAGTTTCGGGCACGGCCAGAGCTCGGGTACACGCCTATCTTGATGCCTGCACCACATCAGGGGTGACCGCTCGTCCTCAGGTCGAGATCTCTGCCGATGCCCGGCACCTGCTCTGTCAGCCATGCTCTGAATTTCTGCAGCGGCGGACGGGTATAGCGGTTGCGCGAGTAGGCGATGTGGAAGTGATGGCCTGAGGGGGCGACTACGTCGGAGATCTGCTGCAGGCGGCCTTGTTCAAGGTCCTCTGCGATAAATTCGAGCTCGGCCATGACGATCCCCAGACCGTGAAGCGCAGCGCTGTAGGACATGCTCGAGCTTTCGAAGGACCAGCCCCTATCGCGCGAGACCACGGGCACACCGGCGGCCATGCACCAGGTTTGCCAGTCATCGTGCCGGCGCAGGGTGTGGATGATCGGATAATCGTTCAGCCTCGACAGGTCGATCGGGCCGAGCGCGGGAGATGCGACCGGACAGAGCGTCGTGGTGAACATCGGCTCGATGATGAAGTCGGACTGCTCGTCCTGCCGCCGCGTGGAGGCGATATAGGCGTCTCCGTTGTTGCCCGTAGGATTGTCGCCAGGATTGAGGAACATGCCCGTTACCGAGATGTCGGGGTGATGGCGGGCAAAGTCGGCGAGACGCGGCGCCAGCCACTGAGATCCGAACGATCGTGACAGGTGCAGCACGATGGAGCTGCGCCCTGTCATGGCGCGAAGCGCGGTATGCCCCTCCTCAAGCGCGGCGATGGGTCCGCTAACCAGTTTCAGATAGATCCGACCAAAATCCGTGAGGGCGATCCGGCGCCCTTCGCGCTGAAAGAGATCAGTTCCAACCTCTTGCTCAAGCTGGCGAATTTGTTGGCTGACGGCAGACTGCGTGACGTTCAGCGCCATGGCTGCACGCGAGAAACTGCCCAGGCGGGCAGCCTCCGAGAAAGCCCTCAACAAGTGCAGCGGCGGCACACGCATGGTGCATTAGTATTGCTAATGCAAAGTGCTGAAAAGTGTAATTTGACTCTTCGTTGCCGAAATTCTTAGCATCCAAACAGTTTGATGCTAAATTAGGCAGCAAGCAGAGCGACCTTCGTTCCCCTGTTGCCTGATCCGGTATCGAGCCTACGCCAGGACCAAACCGCAACACGGGAGTTTGACGAATGGAATATGGTTGGGAACCCTATCTGTCGGAGCGCGACAAGAAGCACAGCGAATTGTGGGGCAAGAGGGAGCTGAACGGCTTCGGCGACAAGCCCGCCCTCGTGCTCATCGACATCTACTATTCCGTTCTTGGCCTTGAACGTGAGGACATCTTCGAATCCATGAAGACCTGGCGCGGCTCGACGGGCCTGGAAGGCTGGCAAGCCGTGGACAAGACCGCCGAACTGCTGGCCGTCGCGCGCCAGTCCGGCATTCCGGTGATCCACGTCAAGGGCCTGCATACCGGCGTCCAGTCCTGGGGCCGGCGCAACCGCCCCAAGCCGACCATGTCCCAGGAGATGATCGAAAAGGGCCAGCAGATCGTCGACGAGGTAAAGCCGATCGCCGGCGAACTAGTGATCGAGAAGGCGGCCCCCTCCGGCTTCCAGGGCACGCCACTGGCCTTCCAGCTTCAGGCCCTCGGCGTCGATACCGTCATCGTCTGCGGCGAGACCACATCGGGCTGCGTGCGCGCCACCGTGGTCGATGGCGCCACGCATCGCTTCCGCATGGGCGTCGTCAAGGAATGCGTCTTCGACCGCACCGAAGCCTCGCATTACATCAACCTCTACGACATGCACCACAAGTATGCCGACGTGGTCTCGCTCGACATGGCCAAGTCCTATTTCGAGAGCCTTGCCGAGCCGATGCGCAAGGCCGGCTGAAGCTGCGCGCCTGCGCGGCCTGTCGCGCAGGCCCCCCCGTTCTCCACCCAAGACGCGGCTCTCCTCCCCCGAAACGGGCCGCGCAACAGGGAGCTACAAGAATGAAAATGACCCGCAGGTCCTGGGTGACAAGCCTTGTCGCCGGCACGATGCTGCTTGGGACCAGCCTGCTCGCCCCGGCTACGGCCCTTGCCCAGGAAAAGGCCCTGATCGTCCGTTTCTATGACGATCCTGCCGGCTTCGATCCGGCCAACATCTTCCGTATCGAAAATGAAAACATCGCTTTCAACATCTTCAGCGGACTGACGACCTATGATGGCGTCACCGGCGAGCTCATTCCCGACCTCGCGGAGTCCTGGGAGACGGACGACAACATCACCTGGACCTTCCACCTGCGCAAAGGCGTACAGTGGCAGCAAGGCTACGGCGAGTTCACCGCCGAAGACGTCATCTACAGCTTCAACCGCATCCTCGATCCGGCGACCGCCTCGCCCTATGCCTCGGAACTGTCGGGCATCGAGAGCATGGAAGCGCCCGATCCCCATACCCTCGTGATCACGCTCAGTGCCGCCAACGGCAATTTCCTGCATACGGTCGCCAATTACCACCAGGGCCAGATCGTCAAGCGGGAAGCCATCGAGGCGGCGGGCGACCAGGTGCGCTGGAAGCCCGTGGGCACCGGCCCCTATTATCTCGAGTCCATCGACGTGAATTCGCAGATCGTGCTGAAGCGGCACGAGGATTACTACAAGGGCCCTGCCCCCATAGAGACGCTGGACTTCCAGATCATCAAGGACGATGCCACCGCCGCCATCGCGCTGCGTAACGGCGAGATCGACCTGCTGATGCGCCAGGGCCGCGAAGAGCAGCTGCAGACGCTGGAGGCCGAAGGCTTCAAGATGAACACGGTCGGCAATTATGCCGTATCGCTCAAGGTGCTCAACCTGGAAGACCCTATCCTCCAGGACGTACGGGTACGCCAGGCCATCGCCCATGCCATCGACTACCCGTCGATCACGGCCGCCATCGCGCCATCGCTCCAGGCGCCCGCCTATTCGATCCTGCTGCCTTGGATGGACGTCTTTTCCGAAGCGGCTCCAAGATATGAATACGATCCGGAGAAGGCCAGGGCCCTGCTGGCCGAAGCGGGCTACGCGGACGGCTTCACCCTCAAGGTGCTGGGAACCTCAGCCCAAGGGGTGAGCGAGCAGCAGCAGTTCGAGATCGACTATCTCAGCCAGGTCGGCATCAACATGGAACTCGAGCTGGTCGATACGCCCACCTACAACCAGCGCCGCAATGCCGGGGATTTCATGATGGCCGGACGCCTGCTGCCGGCGGTCAATCCGGACATGATCCTGTTCAGCTACCTGCACCCGGACAACCTGGCGCCCGGCGGCCTCAACGGGGCGCGCTACGATAACCCCGAGCTCACCAGCACGCTGGAGGCGGCACAAGCCGACGCGGATCCGCAAACCCGCATGGAGCTCTATGCCAAGGTGCAGGAGATCGCGATGACCGACCTGCCCTACATACCGGCCACCGCCAGCAATGTCTTCTGGCCCGGCAAGCAAAGCGTCACCGGCGTCAACATCAATTACCTGGCGCAGGTGAATTTCTGGGACGTGGACATAGAAGACTAGCCTGAAAGCGAGCGCCGGCCATGCTGACCTACAGCCTCAAACGCCTTGCCCAGCTTTTCGTGACCGTTCTGGGCGTCGTCACCCTCGTGTTCTTCACTATGAGGATGATCCCGGGGGATCCAATCTCGGCCATGGCCGGCGACAATCTGTCGGGTGCGGCGCTCGACCAGATGCGCACCCAGATGGGGCTCAACGAGTCCCTCCTGATGCAGTACCTGACTTATCTGGGCAGCCTGGCGGTGCTGGACTTCGGCAACACCGTCACCACCAAGCTGCCCATCATCCAGCTCATCCTCGACGCCCTGCCCGTGACGGTCTCGATCGCTGTCGGCACCATCATCCTCACGGTGCTGATCTCCATCCCTCTCGGCACACTGGCCGCCTACATGGCCCACAAGGGTCACAAGACGCTGGACAACGCCATCACGGGCGTCGCCATGGTGCTGGACCTGATGCCCTCGTTCTGGACATCGCTGGTGTGCCTGCTGATCTTCTCGCTGGCACTCGGCTGGTTTCCCGCGAGCGGCACGGTGACCATCGATGACCCGGTCCAGTTGATGCGCCGCATCGCCTTGCCCGTGCTGGTCCTGTCGATGGCCCAGATCGCCACCATGGCCCGTATCACGCGCACCTCCGTCCTCGAAGTGCTGAGCGAGGACTACGTGCGCACCGCACGGTCCATGGGGTGGTCGGAGCTGCGCGTCCTCTTCCGACACGCATTGAAGAACGCCGCGCTGCCCATCGTCACCGTCGTCGGCCTCAGCTTCGGAAACCTGCTGAACGGCACGGTCATCGTCGAGTTCATCTTCACCCTTCCGGGCATCGGGAACCTCCTGGTCGGAGGCATCAACAGCCGCGACTACCAGATGGTCCAGACACTCATCCTCTTCTACGCGCTGATCTTCGTAATCATCAATTTCGCGACGGACCTCGTCTATCGCGTCTTCGATCCGCGCGTGCAGTTCTAAGCCGAGGCTCCTGACATGACACAGGAAATGATCACCCTACCTGCCCGTCGTTGGTCGGATTTGGGTACGCTGCGCCAGAGCGGTCTCTGGCGCCTGCTGGGCAACAGCCGCATCCAGCTCGCGATCGCCATTCTCGGACCCATCCTGTTCCTCACCATATTCCGCTCGATGCTGCCGCTCCCGGGACCGCTGCAAACCAACCTGCAGGCGATGACCCAGCCGCCCTCCCTTGGACACCTGTTCGGCACGGATCGCATGGGGCGAGATATCCTCAGCCGCACGCTGGCGGGCGTGCAGATTTCGATGTTCGTCGGCTTCGCCGTGGCACTGCTGGCGCTGGTCGTCGGATTGGTGATGGGCACGCTGTCGGGCTTTTTCGGCGGCGTCATAGATCGTATCATGATGGCGATCACGGACATCTTCCTGGCCTTCCCGTCGCTGTTGCTGGCCATCGGGCTGGTCTCGGTCCTCGGCACCGGCATGATACCCGTGGTGTTGGCCATCTCGCTCTCGGACGTGCCGCGGTTCATCCGTCTGCAACGATCCATGGTGCTGAGCCTGCGCAACCGCGCCTATATCGATGCGGCGCGTACGGTCAAAGCCAGCCAGGTGTGGCTGATGACCCGCCACATCATTCCCAACACCATCGCGCCGCTGCTGGTGGCCGCCTCGATCGCCGCCGCCAACGCCATTCTGGTGGAGGCCGGTCTCAGCTTTCTGGGCCTCGGCATCATGCCGCCCGAGCCTTCGCTTGGAAACCTGATCCGCGACGGCCAATCCTATCTCGAGCAGGCCTGGTGGATTTCCACCCTTCCGGGCGTCGTGATCCTGATGATCGCCATCGGCCTGCACTTCCTGTCGGACGGCATCCGCCAGGTCCTCGATCCCCGTTCCCGCAAGTGACCGCCAGGAAACCGGAGCAGAAGCCATGAATTTCTTGCGCCCCATTCAAGCGCTGAACGCGTCACCTACCGGCCAGACATCCTTGCTGGAGGTCCGGGACCTGCACACGCATTTCCTCACCGACGGCGGCACGGTGAAAGCGGTCAATGGCGTATCCTTCGAAATAGAACGGGGCGAGCGTATCGCCATCGTGGGCGAATCCGGGTCCGGCAAGAGCGCGATGGCCATGTCGCTGCTGCGGCTCCTGGCATATCCCGGAAAAGTGGTCGCCGGGCAGATCAACCTGAACGGGCGCGATCTCAACCGGATGAGCGAGCGCCAGCTCAACCATATCCGCGGCCGCGAGGTCGGGACCATCTTCCAGGACCCCATGTCCTCGCTCGATCCGGTGATGAAGATCGCCGACCAGATGATTCCGCCCATCATGCGGCACCTGGACATGAACTCCGAGAAGGCCCGAGCCGAAGCCATAGGATGGCTCGACCGCGTCGGCATCCCCGATGCCGGCCGCCGGATCGATGCCTATCCCTTCGAGATGTCGGGCGGCATGCGCCAGCGCGTGATGATCGCCATGGCTTTGTCCGGCCGGCCCAAGCTGATGATTGCCGACGAGCCGACCACGGCGCTGGACGTCACCATCCAGGCGCAGATCGTCGAACTCCTCAAGGAGCTCACTTCGGAAACCGGCGCGGGGATGATCTTCATCACCCACGATCTGGGTCTGGTCGCCCGCTTCGCTCACAAGGTCGGAGTGATGTATGCGGGCAAGCTGGTCGAGTTCGGCCCGGTCAAGGACATATTCGCGCGACCGTGCCATCCCTATACGCAGAGCCTGCTCGACACGATTCCGCCCGTCGACCAAGCAGAGCGCCGCAAGCTGGCGCAGATTCCGGGCTTTCCGCCGGATATGAAACTGCCTCTGGTGGGATGCGCCTTCAAGGATCGCTGCGCAGCCGCGCATGAACGCTGCTTTGTCGAAGCACCCGATCTCACTCTCCGCGGCCCCGGCCATCGGGCGGCCTGCTGGAAGCCGGAGGGGTTGGGCGAGGCACGACGCAAGGATGCCGAACTGGTGCCGCCAATGACGCATTCCGAGGAGGACCGCGTGGTGGTGGAGGTGTTCAACCTGCACAAGCACTTCACCGGCCGCAGCGTGCTGCCCTGGAAAGTGCCGCCCACCGTTCGTGCCGTGAATGGCATCTCGCTCAATATCCGTGAAGGCGAGACGCTCGGCATCGTCGGCGAATCCGGCTGCGGCAAGAGCACGGTCGCGCGCCTTCTGCTCGGCCTCGACCCCGCCACCTCGGGCGACATCTATGTCGATGGCATGGCCCAGATGGTGTTCCAGGATCCCGCGTCCTCGTTCAATCCCAAGATGATGCTCGCCGACATCATCCAGGAGCCGCTGGTGGTCACGGGCTGGGGAAACAGGATGGAACGCGCGGCCCGCACGCGCGAGCTACTCGCCCAGGTCGGGCTCGATGAGAGCTACATGTCACGCTATCCGAACCAGCTTTCCGGCGGGCAGCGCCAGCGTATCGCCATTGCGCGCGCGCTGGCGCTGAAACCATCCGTAGTCGTCGCCGACGAGCCGACGTCGGCGCTCGATGTCTCGGTGCGCGCACAGATAATCAACCTGATGGTCGATCTCAAGCGCCAGCTGCGTGTGAGCTTCGTGTTCATCTCCCATGACCTGCTGACCGTCAGCTACATCTCCGACAAGATCGCGGTGATGTACCTGGGTGAAGTGGTGGAATACGGTGCGGCCGACGAGGTGTTCCGCAATCCGGCCCACCCCTATACCCAGGCGTTGATCGCTGCCGTTCCTGTGCCGGACCCCGTTGCCGAGGAGGCGCGGATGAAAAAGCCCTTGTCCGGAGAACTGCCCAGCCCCCTCGATCTGCCGTCCGGCTGTGCCTTTGCTTCGCGCTGCCCCAGAGCCACAGATCATTGCCGGGCCGAAAAGCCGCTTCTTCAGGCCTACTCCAAGTCCAGAGAGGCGGCCTGCCACTATGCAAACTAGTTCGTTCGCGCGTTTCGGAATTGCCGGCGGTGGCTTCTTCTTTGCCATCACCGGCATGGCGAACCCCTTCTTTACTCTCTATGCCGCCGAGATGGGCGCCTCGACGCTCGACATCGGCTTCATCGTGACCTTGCGGGCGCTGCTGCCCATCGTCATCGCCATGCCGGCCGGCCAGCTCATCGACAGCCTAGGTCCCATGAAGATGCTGCAATGGGGCTCGGTGCTGCTGCTGATCTCGCTGCTGAACACCGTCTTTGCGACGAGCGTGCCCATGCTGGGCGTTTCCCAGCTCTTCATGGGCGGGGCCATCATCATCATGGCCTCCTCGCTGCAGGTGCTGGTGTCGAACGGCGACCGGGAAACCCGCAACAAGGCCATCACCACCTACTCCATGTGGATGTCCGGCGGGGCCATGATCGGACCGCTGATCGGCGGGGTGATTTCCTCGTTCTTTTCCATACCCGCCGAAGGCTACCGGGCGACGTTCATCGCCTCGGCCATCGCCACGACCCTCTTCATGCTGGTGCTGGCATGGTTCAGCCGTCGCTACCCGCACCCGACACCTGAAAAGGGCGAAATCCGCTCCACCCTTTCGCTGAAGGGCTATGCCGCAAGCTACCGGCGCGGCATCGATCTCACGATCCATCGGCCGGTGCAGTTCGGCTTGGTCGGCACTTTCGTCATCATGTATATTCAGGCGCTCTACATGGGCTTCCTGCCGCTGTTTCTCGACCAGTACGGCTACTCCGCCTTCCAGATTGCCACGATCCTTTCCTGGCAGGGACTTGCCGGCATGATGAGCCGGCTGATCGTCAATGCCCTGATGCGGCGCTTCTCGCTGGAGCATATCCTGGCCGGCGCCGGGTTCCTCGCCTCGATCTGCGTGGTGCTGACCCCGGTCGTCGCGCCCAACATCTTTCTCACCTACGCCCTCATCTTCGTCCTCGGCGCCGCGACGGGCGTCAACCTGCCCGTCAGCATTATGATCATGGTGGATGCGGTGGGCGAGGATCAGCGCGGCAAGCTCATGGGGCTGCGTCTCCTGATCAACCGCTTTTCGCAGACGGTCAGCCCCGCCATCTTCGGCATTCTCGGCAGCTTCATAGGCCTCACAGCCGCTTTCTTTGCCGGCGGAGCCGTGCTGGTCGCCACCATGTTCGGCTTTTCGGCCTATGCCAGGCACATGGCGCGCGCCGGCACCACCACCCACTCTTCCACCTCGACCCCGCAACCCACCCCCTCACAGGAGGACTGACGTGACCGAACGCATCTGGGACAAATTCCTGACCGAACGCGATAAGACCGTACTGAGTGCGGGTGGCTTCGGTGCTCTGGCCGACTGGGGCAATCGCCCCGCCCTCATCGTCATCGACGTCAACTACGCCTTCTGCGACGAGGAGCCCAAGCCGATCCTCGAGAGCATCAAGAAGTGGCGCACCTCCTGCGGAGAGGATGCCTGGCAGGCCATGCCGGTGCTGCAGAAGCTCATCGGCATCTGCCGCGACAAGGGCATTCCGGTCATCTACACGACCGGCACGCGCCGTGCGGACAACTGGGACTCGGGCTCGTGGAGCTGGAAGTCCAAGCGGAGCAGCGAGGCGCCGGTACTCAAGTCCGATGGACGCGACGGCAACGAGATCGTCGACGAGATCGCGCCCGGCCCCCGCGACTTAGTGGTGCTAAAGCAAAAGCCCTCGGGCTTTGCCGGCACGCCGCTGGCGTCCTACCTGCAGTTGCTCGGTTGCGACAGCCTGATCGTTACCGGCACGACGACATCGGGGTGCGTGCGCGCCACCGTGCTCGATGCTTTCTCGCTCAATTTCCGCTGCACCGTGGTCGAGGACGGATGCTTTGACCGCACACAGGCCAGCCACGCCATCAACCTGTTCGACATGCACGCCAAATACGCCAATGTGCGGCCGAGCGATGAAGTCATCGACCATCTGAACATCCTGCCCCAGGGGATGTTCGACCTGCCATCCGGCCAGGGCATGAGCACTCGGGTCGCCGCCGAATAGGCGCCCCGGCCTCGCTGCCCTGGCGGGCCCTTTTATTGCCAAGAGAGCACTGGCGCAGCCGACAGGACTGCGCACGGGACGCTCGTATCAAAGGAGAATATCATGACCCCCGATCGCTTCGAGGACCATGTCTGGGCCGACGTAGTCCCCAAGGACCTCATCCAGATCTATGCCCCCTATCAGCGCGAGACTTTCGTCGGGCCCAAACCGGCGCTGATCCTCATCGACCTCTACAATCTCGCCTATCGCGGCGGGCCGGTGCCGCCCGTGACATTGCAGGACCAATTTCCCAGTTCCTGCGGCATTCATGCCCACAATGCCATCGAGCCGACCCAGCGGCTGATCGCCTCGGCCCGCGCCGCCGGTATCCCGGTCATTTACTGTACCTCGGATCAGCGCCCTTTTGCCGCTCCCAGGGGTGTCGGCGCAACCCGCCGCAAGAAGCCGAGCGCGGCGCAGCGCTTCCCGGACGATTTCGAGATCTGGGCGGACTTCGCGCCGCATGACGGTGACGTCGTCATCCGCAAGCAACGGGCCAGCATCTTCCAGGGCACGCCGCTGATCTCGCACCTCAACCTCCTGGGCGTGCAGAGCCTCATCGTCTGCGGCGAGAGCACCAGCGGCTGCGTGCGGGCGAGCTGCGTCGACGGCTATTCGAACGGGCTGCATGTCAGCCTCGTCGAGGAATGTACCTTCGACCGGCACGAACTGGTCCACAAGATGAACCTCTTCGACCTGCACCACAAATATGCCGACGTCATGCATATCGACGAAGTTGTTGCGCACCTCGATAGTGCGAGTGCCGAAAAGGTTGCGGCCGAATAGGCCGCCTCTATCCCTCCAGCAAGCGCCGCCACGTCCACGGCTACCGATCCGCGACAGATGACAGTCTCCGCCACCGACAAGACCGCGCCGGCCGCCGAACCCGAATTCAAGCCCGGCACGTTCGCCGCCCTCGGCTATCGCAACTACCGCCTGTTCTGGGCTGGCAATGCCATCTCCTTCGTCGGCGACTGGCTGGACCAGGTGGCGCTCAACTGGCTGGTGATTTCCACCACCAACGACCCGGTGATGCTGGGCCTCGTCAATCTCGGGCGCGGCCTGCCGATCATGCTCTTTGCCATGTTCGGCGGGGTCATCGCCGATCGGGTCGACCGACGCACGATGCTGATCTGCACGCAGTTCCTGGCGATGATGGTGGCGATTGGGCTTGCGATCACCGTCGCCTTCTTTAACGCCTCGATCTGGATGATCCTGATCCTCGCGACCTGCCGCGGCCTGATCGTCGCCTTCAATCTGCCGGCGCGGCATTCGCTCGTCTATCACCTGGTGCCACGCGAAGCGATGGCGAGCGCGGTGTCGCTCAATTCCATCACGCTCAACACTGCCAAGATCATCGGGCCGCTCGCCTCGGCGGCGATCATCTCGAGCCTCGGCATCACGGCCTGTTTCATCGCCAATGCGCTGAGCTTCACGGCCGTCATGATCATGCTCCTGCTGCTCGACCTTCCACGGCAGAAGGTCGAGCGCAAGGAGGAATCGTTCCTCGCGAGCCTTGTTGGTGGCTTTGCCTACATGCGGCGCGAACCGGTCCTGCTGATGCTGGTGCTGGTGGCGTTGGTGCCGACCTTCTTCTGCCAGCCTTACATCCAGTTTCTGGCGGTCTTTGCGGCGCAAGTCTTCGACACCGGCGCGACAGGACTGGGCTTCATGACGGCGCTGGCGGCGTTGGGCTCCATCTGCGGGGGACTTCTTGCCAGCCGCATGCAGCGCGACGCGCGGCGCGGCTCGACCATGCTGGCCTTTATGGCGGGCTTTGGCTTGTCGCTGATCCTCTTCTCAGCCGCTCCCAACATCTACTGGGCCATCCCGGTGCTGTTCGCGGCCGGTGCGATGCACATCGCGTACAACTCCTCCAACAACACCATCCTGCAACTGACCGTAGACGATGCCTATCGCGGGCGTGTCCTCTCCTGCTTGTTCATGACCCGTGGCATCATGCCTCTTGGTACGGCGAGCATGGCTCTCATCTCCGCCGCTGTCGGCCCACGCTTGGCCATGGGCATGATGAGCTCGGTCGTGGTGATCTTCGCAATCGTCCTGTGGCTCTGGATGCCGCGGCTGCGGATGCTCAAGGTCTAGAACCATAGATCGCGGCCGTCTTGCTTGGCGACGAGCCGCCGTCATGGGCCACTTGGGAAGAGCAGGCACCCCAGGAAGAGTCGCGAGTATAGGCGGCTGCGATCCTCAGCCTTAACTCTTGCGGTCTGGCTCTGACTCTCTGCTCTTTGCCTTATCCGACTGCTCGGTTTCCCCTTTTGCTCTTCCTTTGTCAAAACTAACCAGCAGCGGCTTAATGACCTCATCGGCCACATTGAGAAGAGCCATACGATCTTCCTTGCGCCAGCGAACACGCTTTACGAAGCCAATGAGTTCGGCAAGAAAACCGAGTGATCCGTTTTCACCTCCAGAGTGGCGGAAAGTCAAAGAGGCAATAGGCGCTTTGCTTTCCTTAAGGCAAATGCGGCACGTTTCGAGCAGGATCGGATCGTTTGCGGCGATCGAGACAGATGCCCATTCTTCGATTCGATCGCCGCCCCAATGCCGAAGCTCCAGGAATTCCCGTAGCTGCAGACACGTCCGCAGGGGTGGCCCCGACCCAAAAGGAACGAATGCCTCTATTGCCACCAAATCGCCTGTTTTTTTGGCCGCCTGAACGCGAAACCCATCCATCAATGTCGCTCGCCGACGATATCACTTACGTCTACTATATAGACCTGCCGTTCGCCTGTATGGGCAGAATCGATACTGACCTTCTTGCCGTCACGGCTCCATCGCGGATGAAGATCACAGCGAATTTCATTCTTGAGCGTTGGGGGCGAGAAAAACTTACCGATATCGATACGCCGGCCCGTCGCCATTTCGTAGAGAATCAGGATGCGGTTGCTGTCCCTGTCCGGATAGGTGTCGGTCAACATCCATTTGCGATCGGGTGAGAAAGAACAATGGCCATCCGATGAGAACACGTCATTCCCAAAAGGCGTGACCTTGTCCTCGTAGAGATCATAGAGAGCATATTCGTCCGACTGCGCACCCGGCGTGCGGGCGTAGGCGACGATGGTGCGCTCGTCGAGATAGCCGAAATGAGAGAAGTACGTGTTGTCGTGGACGAGTCTGATATCCGTGCCGTCGGGCGAGGACCTGTAGAACCTGTCGTTGAAGCGGACTTTGGGATCGAACTGGCAGCGGTTCAAAAAAACGAAATTGGTGCCTTCCGGGGAGATCGTCAGATGGTTGACCCAGTGCGGCCCCAGATGCATGCGCGGGATGGTGTGGGTCTCGAACAGCCGCTGCAGCGAAATAATGAGCTCGCTCTCGCCCGTCTTGAGATCGATGCGGTAGACGCCATCATCGTCGGGGTGCTCGGCCGGTAGCGTATTCTCCATGCCGTCGGGGTAGCCGTATCCGGGCCTTGTGTGATGCAGCCGGGCATAGTTCAGGCCCACGGCATAATCCGTCCCGACGGCGTAGAAGCTGCGAGACAGCTGCCGCTTTTCTCCGGTCGCGATATTGTGGATGACCGCGTAAAAACGGTCGTTCGCACGGACATTGTAGATGATCGTGCTTTCAGGCTCGGAGGGCAGCCATTGAAGCATCGTTCCCTGCTGCCAGCTCCAGGCCGTGGTTTCGGCAAGGGGTATCCAGCGGTTATCGTCCGCCATGTCGACCATGCCGATCACGGCGACGTCGTCGCGCGTAGGCTGTCGGTCTATGAATCCCGTCTCAAGCGCGAGATGATAGCGCCCTGACTTGTTGAAGGGGAACTTGTCATAGTAGCCGAAGAAGTGATGCCGGTCGGAGGTGATCGGCTTGGCCTCGAGCGGATGCTGCTCGATCTTGTCGAAGGTCATGGTGCGGGCCTGATATCGCTTTGACGGGTCGGAGCGGTGGCGATGGATATTGGAATGCGGTGCTCGATCCGGCTTGTGGAGTAGTATTCGGCCAGGGGCGGCGTGACGATGACGTCATAGTCGCCTTCGGGTAGGTTACGGGTGGGCGAGAGCGGGATCCTGTCCGTTTCGGGTGACAACATCACCTCGCGCTGGGCATAGGTCCGGCCGTTCGCATGGGTGAGCCGCAGAGTCACCTCGCATAGCTCATCTATCGGCGGATCGATAATGACCGTGATGGGTCCGCCCGGTTCCGCCGGCGCGAGGTCGAGCCGCGGCAGAATGCGTCGGAACTTTTCCAGTCTTTGGAGGGCTGCCTCTTTCATGCGCTCACCCGTTCGAGCGGCGCCGCCACGCCGGAAAGGCCGAGCGTCTCGGCATAATGGCAGCGCGCCTGGTGATCGGGGCCTACCTCGCGCAGGGCCGGCAATTCGGAGACGCAGCGCTGTCCGTCATTGAAGCGGCAGCGGGTGTGAAAAGGACATCCAGAAGGCCGCGCGAAAGGATCGGGTACGGTGCCGCGGATTGGTTCGAGCCGCTGTCCGGCGCTGCGCTGTCCCAGCCGTGGGATCGAATGCAGCAGGGCATGCGTATAGGGGTGCCTAGGCGCAAAGAAGATGTCATCGACAGGAGCCGACTCGACCACCTGCCCCATATACATCACCACCACATATTCGGTCATCTGCGCGACAACCCCCAGGTCGTGGGTGACGAACAGGATGGCCATGCCGAACTCGGCCTGCAGCCGGCGCATCAGCGCCAGGATCTGCGCCTGCGTGGTCACGTCGAGCGCCGTCGTCGGCTCGTCGGCGATCAAAAGACGTGGCTCGCAGGACAGGGCCATAGCGATCATTGCACGCTGGCGCATGCCGCCGGAGATCTCGTGCGGATATTGATCGATTATCTGGTCGGGCCGAGGCATGGCGACCTTGGCGAGAATTTCGATCGTCATTTCCCGTGCCTTTGCCGCCGGCACGCGCTTGTGTAGCTGGATCGCCTCCACGATCTGGTCGCCGATCGTATGGACCGGCGAGAGCGAACTCATGGGTTCTTGGAAGATCATGGCAATCTCCCCGCCGCGAATGTCGCGAATGGCCCGACCGTTGCTATCCATGGCCGTGAGGTCGGCCATCTCGCCATTCTTGCGGCGGAACCGGATGGTCCCCGCCGCAATCTTCCCGGGCTGGGGCACGATGCGCAGGATGGAGCGCAGCATCACCGACTTGCCGCAGCCGCTTTCCCCCACGACGCCAACGGCCTGGCCCTCGCGAATCTTGAGACTTGCCCCCTCCACCGCTTTCACCACCCCTTGCGGCGTGTGGTAATGGGTCTTGAGCTCGTCGATCTCGAGCAGGATGTGCCGGTCGTGGTTCACAGATCCGCCTCCGCCAGTTCTGCGACGCCGTCCAGTTTCAATTCCCCGGCGCGGTGGCAGCGCACGAAACGGCCGGGCGAATATTCGCGCAATTCCGGCTCCTCGGTGCGGCAGCGTTCGACGCAATAGCCGCAGCGTGGGTGGAAATGGCACCCGGGCGGCAGATTGGCCGCGTTGGCGAGATCGCCTTCGAGCAGGCGCGGCGCGCGGGCGGCCCGGGGATTGGCCGGCGGAACCGCCGACATGAGGGCCTCGGTATAAGGGTGGAGCGGCCGGGCGAAGAGATCGCTCGTTTCGGCCAGCTCCACCACCTGCCCGACATACATCACCGCCACCCGGTCGCAGAGATATTCGACCACGCCCAGGTCATGGGCGATGAACAGGTAAGTCAGGTTCTTTTCCGCTTGCAGGTCTTGCAGCAGGTTAAGGATCTGCGCCTGAACCGAAACGTCCAGCGCCGAAACCGGCTCGTCGCAGACGATGACGCGGGGATTGAGGGCCAGGGCCCTGGCGATGCCGATGCGCTGGCGCTGCCCGCCTGAGAAGGCATGCGGATAGCGTACCATATACTCGGCTCGGAGGCCGACCCGCTCGAGCAGATCACCCACCCGATGCTTGACCTCCTCGCCCCTGGCCAGCCCGTTGACCACCATCGGCTCGCCGATGATGTCGAGTAGGGTCATACGCGGGTTGAGCGAGGAAATCGGGTCCTGGAAGATCATCTGAACGTCCTGCCGATACGGCCGCAGGTCGCGCGGCTTGAGGCTGGCCAAGTCGACCGCGCCACCTTCCTTGGGCGCATAGACGACTTCGCCGCCCGTGGGGTCGAGGGCGCGGGCGATGCAGCGGCCCAGCGTGGTCTTACCGCAGCCGCTCTCACCGACGAGGCCAAACGTTTCGCCTTCATAGATGGTGAAGGTGACCCCATCGACGGCGCGTATGGTTTTGCTCACCGCTCCGGACCAGGTCTTCTTGCCGCCGAAATGCTTCTTGAGATCGCGGACGGAGAGGATGGGTTCGGCCTGGACGCTTATGGAACTCATTACGGCCTCCTAGCGGGAGAAGGGGTCGGCGGCGTCGCGTGCACCGTCACCCACGAAGTTGAAAGCCAACACGACCGAGACAACGCATACGGCCGGCCCGATCCAGAGCCAGGGATAGAACTGGATGATCTGCACCTTCTGCGACTCCTGCAGCAGCACGCCCCAGCTGACCGTCGGCGCCTTTAGTCCGACGCCGAGAAAACTCAGCGCTGTCTCACCGATGATGATGCCGGGTATGGCCAAGGTCAGCGTCACGATGACGTAACTCATCAGATTCGGCACCAGATGCTTAGCGATGATACGTGTCCGGCTGGCGCCATAGACGCGCGCCGCGGTGACGAAGTCCTGCTCTCGCAAAGCCAGGAACCGGCCGCGCGCCACACGCGCCGTGCTGGTCCAGGAGATCAGCGACAGTACCACGAGGATGGCGAAATACTGGTAGAGAGGCGGCCAGTCGCGGGGTACGGCAGCGGCAAGACCGAGCCAGAGCGGAATAGTCGGGATGGCGATGATCGCCTCGATGACGCGCTGGATGAAATTGTCGATCCAACCGCCATAGAGGCCGGAAATACCGCCTATGACCAGACCAAGCACCAGGCTCACCAACACCGAGATGATCCCGACCGACAGCGAAATCTGCGCGCCATAGACGAGGCGGGTGAACATGTCGCGACCGAAGTGATCTGTGCCGGCCAGGTGGAAATAACCACCTTCCGCCACCCCAAAGAGGCGTACATCCGCGTCGATCACCCCGAAAAGCTTGTAGGGCTCGCCTCTGACGAAAAGTCCGACCGGAAACTTCTCCTCTGGATTGACGGTATAGACCGGACTCAGCGTCTCCAGGTCACGCGTCATCTTCCAGCCGTAGACGAAGGGCTGGAGGTGGAACTGCCCGATCTCGTCGAAGAAATGGATGCCCTGTGGCGGCGCATAGAGATTGCGCGACCGCGTGGCGGGATCGTAAGGCGCGACGAACCCGGCAAAGATCGTAGCGAGATAGGCCAGGATCAGGAAAATGGCGGACGCCACGGCGAGCTTGTGCTTTCGGAACTTCCACCACATCAGGCGACGTGGCGAGATGATCCGGGCGGTAACACCATCGGCGACGGCTGATGGTGCCGTTGCGGTCGTGGGGGCAGCTTCGACGGTCATAGCTTGATCCTCGGGTCGGCCCAGACCAGCAGCAGATCGGAAATGAACGTCCCAATTACTGTCAGAATGCTCAGCACGAAGATGATCGATGCGGCCAGGAACATGTCCTGCGAGCGGACGGCATTGAGCAACAGAGGCCCTGTCGTGGGGATATTGAGAACGGTAGCGGTAATCTCAGTGCCCGAGATCAGCGCCGGCAGCACGAAGCCGATGGTAGAGAGCACCGGCGAGACGGCGACGCGCACCGGATATTTCATGATCAGCCGCCATTCGCCGAGGCCCTTGGCCCGGGCGGTCTCGACATAGGCCTGGCTCAGTTCGTCGAGCAGCATGCCGCGCATGACGCGCATGGTCGCCGCAACCCCGGATGTGCCGATGATCAGTATGGCCAGCGACATGTTCTGCATCATGTTGAGCACCTTGCCGATCGACCAGGGTGCCAGCTCATATTCCGGAGAGAACAATCCTCCGACGCCGCCCCCGAAATAGCGATAGCCGATATAGATGGCGATGATGGCGATGAGGAAGTTGGGTACGGCCAGGAAAATGAAACCGGCAAAGGACAGCAGGTAATCCACCAGCGAATATTGGCGAACGGCGGAATAGATGCCGATGGGGATGGCGACCATGTAGACAAAGATCGCCGTGGGAATGGTGATGGCCAGAGTCAGGGGCAGCCGCTCGGCCAAAAGATCGAGCACCGTTCGCTGGTACTGGAAGGAGATGCCCATATTGCCCTGGAGCAGATTGGTCAGCCAGCGCCAGTATTGAACCACGAGGTTTTCATCGAGCCCGAACTGGGCGCGCAGCGCCACGATGGCGTCCTGGGTGACGATATTGCCCCCCGAAAGCGTCGCCAGATAGGAATTGACGAAGTCGCCCGGCGGCAACTGGATCACGACGAACGCGATCACGCTGATGACGAACACGGTGACCAGCATCTGGCCCGAGCGGCGGATGGCATAGTTCATCATCGGGACACCTCACCAAATAGGTTCAGGCGAGGACGGCGGGAGGGAGCAGTCCTCGCCCTTGCGAGCCTCATCAACTGCGTTCGCCCGACCAGGCGCCGCCTTCGAAATAGGTCTGCTCGATCTGGTAGTTGTAGTTGCCCAGCCAGGAGAAGCCCGTGAACCCTTCTTCGGGATAGTTGCGCAAGTTCGAGCCTAGGATCACTGGGATTGGCACCTGCCCGACATCCCCGATATTCCAGAGATTCTCCGCGTTGATCCGCAGGATCTCGTTGCCGATCTCGAGCCGCCTTGCCTCATCGACGGTGATCTGCATCTCGTCGAACAGTTCCTGCACCAGCTTGGCATCACCTTGGGGCTCTTCGCCCTGCTGACCGCCGGAGGCATAGAACTGTGCCCAGGCCATGCCCCAAACATTCCAGCCGGTCGCTAGATAGGGAACGTGCCATTCGGGCGAATGCGGGAACATGGCGTCCGAACACTTGTCGCCGATCCAAATGCCCACTTCCGTGTCGTTGTTGTCGATCAGCGCACGCACTTGCTCGCGGGCAATGGAGCGGACGTTGAAGGTGATGCCCACCTCACGCATGAACTCTATGATGAGTTCGGCCACCGCCAGACTTCCCGGATCGTCCACGGGAATGTCCATGTTGAGTACCAGCGGCCGCCCGTCCGAGCGCTGGCGAATGCCTTGCCCGTCTCGGTTCGTCAGCCCGATTTCATCCAGCAGGGCATTGGCCCCATCGGGATCGTATTCGGTGTCTTTAGTGGCCCACTCCTCATTGCGCCACTTCGAGCCCGGAATCATCTGCAATTGCGAAGGCACCGCGAAACCGAGATAGACCGTGTCGGCGATCTGCTGGCGGTCGAGGGCCAGCGAGAAGGCGCGCTTGAACCGGACGTCGTTATAGAGCTCGCGCAGCACCGGATCCTTGACGGTGTGATTGAACATGATCGTGTGCTCGGCCGCACGGTCGGTTTGCCACAGCTTGACGCTGTAATTGCCCCGTTCCTGGCCTTCACGATAAAGTGGCAGATTGGTGAAGGTAGTGTCTGTATTGACCCAGTTCATCTCGCCCGCGGCGATCGCGGCGTCGCGCACTTCCCCGCTTTCGTAGTTGGTGAGCACTATGTCATCGACGTAGGGCAATTGCTGCCCCTCTGGATCGACCTTCCAGTAATAGGGGTTGCGGTCGGCCACCAGCACGTTGAGCTGCATCGGCCGGCTGAGCTTGAACGGCAGGAGCGTGGGCATGGCCGGATTGTCGAATGGCATGAGCCATTGAACATTTGACCGGTTATTGAAAAGCTCGGCCCAGGTCGAGAAGCCCGCTTCTGCCACCCGGCCGTTCAGCGCCGCCTCGTCGGCGAAATCGGCATGGAACTGTTCGAGGTAGTGTCGCGGCAGGTAGCGCGGAATGCTGCCACCCGGACCATGCGCCAAAAGCGCCGGCAGGTTGGCGTGAGGTGCAACGAAGGTCCACTGCACGGTATGATCGTCCACCATCTCGAAGGTGGGGACTTCGCCCTGGACCATGAACTGCGCCATCGGAGCCGGACTTAGCTCCGCATTGAGGTTCACATGGTTCCACCAGAAATCGAACCCGGACGCATCGAAGGAAGCCCCGTCCGACCATTTGATGCCGCGGCGCAAATGCAGCACGAAGGTCTTGCCGTCATTGGTGTATTCCCAGCTTTCCGCCAGGTTCGGCTCGACCGACTGGCCGTCGCGGCTGATGCGCAGGATCGGTTCCGGCCCCCAGGCCGACCGCGCCTGGAAGCCCCGGTTCTGGATGATCCCCGTACGCAGATGCCCGCCATAGGTCCCGACCGATTCCAGCGGCTCGACCACGACCGGCGCTTCGGGCAGCCGCTCATCGACCGACGGCAGCGTGCCGGATGCCACCATTTCCGCCAGTTGCGGCGCTTCCTTGTACTGCGAGCCCTGCGCGAAGGCGCGACCGCCAAGGCCGCCGAGGGCGATGGACGAGGCGGCCAAGCCTCCAAGTTTGAGAAATTGGCGCCGTGTGGGCGCAAAAGTCCTGATCATGAATTCCTCCCGTTTGGGCGCCTGCATTTCCCAATCTGCAGGCCCCACTCACTCCTCTGCGGCTGATGTCCTCTCTTTGCACGGGACATTCATCCAAGATTAACCTAGCTCCCCGGCCAGTCTGCGTCGTTCGACATTCTGGCCGGAGAATTTTATACAGACCGTCAGCCGGGCCCGGAGCCGAGCTATCCCGCGGCACGGAGCGAGCCTTCGCCGCCGTACCAATGCTGGGGAATAATGTCGCGTTCTGCATCGAGCAGATCTTCGATCAGCGCTTCGGTGTCGCCGATGGAATTGGTCAGTGGATCGACGAGGAGCGCCCGGCGCAGCAGAGCGCGGTCGCCCTTGGCCACCGCTTCCGCGGTCAGTTCGTGGGTATCCAGCACAATTTCCTGCATGGCCCTGAGGCCCCGCGGCATCTCCCCGACCGGGCGCGGGCGCGGACCGTTCATGTCCACGTCGCAGAGCAGCTCGAGATAGGCGTCGTCGGCCATGTTGCTCACTGCCCCGTCATTGCGGGTATTGATATAGAAGGGTTTCCCCAGTCCGCCGACCATGTTCTCGATGATATCGGTGGCGTGATCCGGGCCGAAGGTCTTCATGTAGTCGCCTATCGGCGTCTCGCCGGAGAGGAAACGGTCGATCTGTTCCCACATCTCACGGTGTCGGGCATAGCGAGCCTCGGTCTCCCACAGCGACAGCTCGGGTATGGCTTCCTCTGTGACGCCGTGCCCTTGCCAGAACCGCACATATTCCTTGGTGTGGGCGACACAGGCGGGCACCTTCTCGAACATCTGATAGAGTTGGTAGCCGATGGCGTCGTTGTGGACCGCCTTGGCGCCCTTGTCGCCCCCGTCAGTCTCGGTGGCCGCGCGCCGCCCGATGGCTTCGCCGATAGCGTCCATCATGTCCTGCCCGTCATATTCGGCCTTGAGCACCCAAGTGAAGTGATTGACCCCGGCAATGCGCAGATCAAACCTGGCATCTTGCTCCGCCGTCAGTTTTTCGCCCGGCCCGACAACGCCGGCCCGCTCCGCATATAGCCGCTTCACATGCGGCATATGCAGGCTGTCGCAGAGCCCGAAGCTCTTGATCTGTGGGGCGAAGCGCTTGAGCGCCATGCCGTTGACGGCCGAAGGATTGATGTAGTTGATGACCCAGGCATCGGGACACAATTCCTCGACATCCCGCGCGCAGTCCAGGATATGGGGCAGCTCGCGCATGGCGCGGAACACCCCGCCCGGCCCGATCGTGTCGCCCGAGCACATGCGGATGCCGTATTTTTCCGAGATCACCGTGTCGAGGCCCCGATAGCGCACCGTGTCCTTGGCAAAGCTCAGAACCACGAAGTCCGAACCGGGAAGTACGGCACGTCGGTCGGTGCTGGCCTCGATGCGAAGCGGCACGCCTTCATGCCCCACCACTTTGTTAGCCAGCCGCTCCAGCTTGTCGAGCCGGGCGAGGTCGGTATCGACCAACGCCAGCGTACCGCCATTCAGGTGCGGTGAATGCACCATCTGCCAGATGGCCTGGCGCCCGAAAAACAGGCTGCCTGCACCAATGACGGTTACCTTGGGGCCATTCGCGGCCATGTCGTCCTCCTCGGTCAGTTTCCGTGCCGCCGCCTCTCTGCGTTGACAACGGCGCCGTTTGTTCAATGACTAGACGGCATCCGTCGGTCCTGTCTTTCGATTTTGGAGCCTGAGAAAATTGAACAGTGAAACGTTCGAGATGTATCGGAGACCCACTTCGCTGGTTTTGCCCGAGCTGGTGAGCCTAGGCATGTTCATTACCTCGGAATCGCGGCTGGGGGGCGAGCGGCGGGATGGGACGACCGGGCTCGAAATCGGCTTCCTCGAGCACGGAATCGTCGAATGGTGGAACGGAGAGGAGTTGGAGGAGGCCGAGCCTCCCTCGGTCCTGATTGATCCGCCCGGCGATTGGCAGGGCGGGGCCAGTGCCATCGTCCACCCTTGCACCCGCTACTGGCTCCGCTTCGAATTTCCCGACCAAGGGGAATTGCCGGGAGTCTCGCGCTCCACCACTCTGGCGTTGCGCCACTCGTTCGATTCGATCGACCGGCACTTCTTTCCCGGCGATCCATCATTGGCAAAGCTGTTCGTCCAGCTCCTGGATCAGCAGCGTCAGCCTGGCATTTTTGCCGAGGAACTGAGCCGAGCTCTGTTCCATCAGATTCTGGTGATGGTACTGCGCAACTTCGAAATGGTCGCCAACGAGGTGAGCTCGCCGCAAATCGCCGCGGCCAAGGCCTATCTTGCCGACAATTATCGGATGAAGGTACATATCCAGGATGTAGCAGCGCTCGCCGGCTACAGCGTTGGCCACTTCCACGAAGTGTTCCTGCGTGAAGTGGGGCTTTCTCCTCTGCAGTTCCAGTTGAAGCAGCGCATTTCCCAGGCGAAGCGGGCACTGATCTCGACCGACAGTCACATCACCGACATTGCCCTCGATCTTGGCTTTTCCTCCAGCCAGTACTTCTCGACCGCGTTCCGCAAAGTGGTGGGCCTCACCCCAGCTGCCTACCGTCAGATCCGCACTACGCGGAGAGCTTAGGGCCTGTGAACTTGCTTGAGGACCGCTTCTTGTCGATACACCCTAGCACCTGGGTGCTAACGCCAGCGATCGGTACGCTAAGCCGTGCCGGCGCATCGGCAAAAGCCCTCAAACGGATGCACTCTGGCACTGGCGCCGAGAATAAGATCTTTGCGTCAATCTGGGGGTCCGAGCTTCCGATCGGCCTCTCTAAACTGATCCTGAAGCCAAGGATTGGCGACTAGTGTATCGCCAAATGTAACCAGTTCTTCATAAAGCGAGCTGCGCATCTGAGCGAGGCGCGTTCGGTTTTCCGGAGCTCCAGAGACATTGTGCAGCTCAGCCGGGTCAATCTCCAGATCATAGAGTTCGTCCACATCGGTGGCGTTCCAGACATACTTCCACCGCCGGTCGCGTAGCATGCGTTGGCTGTAAAGCCCAAATTGCTGCCCGTTGTAGGTCGAAACGACATGGGGGCGAGTCTCGAAGCCCTTGCATCCATAGACCACCTGGGTGAGATCGATGCCGTGTAGACCCGGGGGTGGCTGGAGGCCGGCCATCGACATGATGGTAGGTGCCAAGTCGAGCATGTTGTAGACAAAGGCATCTGTGGACACCCTTTCAACCTGACCGGGCAAGCGTATTGCCAGGGGTACGCGAACTACGTCGTCATAGAGGACGTAGTGCTTGTCCAGCATGCGATGGGCGCCGCACATGTCGCCGTGATCGGAAGTGAAGATGACGACCGTCTCATCGGCGGCGCCTATGCTATCGAGCGCACGCAGGAGCCGCCCGAACGCATCGTCAACTTGGGCAATGATGTTGTAGTAACGGGCAACGATGGGCGCCCAGTCGTCCCAGTCGTAGTCTTCCAGCCTCCAGTTGAGCAACTGCTGGCGCTGGATATAGGGCTTGTTCCGGAAGGTTTCGCCGAATGAGTCCCATCGGGGAACGTCGCGAGGACCGTAGAGGCTGGCAAAAGGCTCCGCGGGCCGGCATGGCAGGTGAGGCTCGGGAAGATCGAGGCGAAGGAGCCACGGGGCACCGCCCCTGCTCAAAGCCGCCATCCGATCGATCGCGCGCTCGGTCAGCCAATGCGTTCGGGCATCTTCGAGCGGGAGCGGATCGTCCTCGCCCAGATAGTCTGGCCGATAGTGGACGTCTGGATGTTTTCTGATGCGGAAGGCTTCATAGTCATCCACCGATATATAAGTGTCGAAACCGAAGTCCTGCGGTCCGTGGCGGTCGCTGACGTGCCATTTGCCGACATATCCGGTTGAATAACCGGACTCGGAAAGGGCTCGACTCCATGTCCAATGATCTGGTCCGAGCGACGGGATTCTTGGTCCCAGATCGTAGTTCCAGAGCGTTCCCAAAGCCTCGGCGCGCTTTCCTGTCAAAAAGGACTGGCGCGCGGGGCAGCAGGTCGGGATCGGCGTGTAGCTTTGCGAAAACCACACGCTCTGAGCCGCAAACCTGTCGAGATTCGGCGTGCTTACGGGATAGCGGTTGGAAAAGCCGATGCAGTCGTATCGGAGCTGGTCAACGACAACCAGCAGCACATTTGGTCGGGCCATGGATCTTCCGGAAAATGGGAAGTGGGCGGCTGGCTGCAGCCACCCTTCTCCGTCAGTCGCGCAGGCGGTCAACTGCGCGGCTGACATTGGCGATCTCTGCTTCAATGTCCCCACCGCGGACGACCGACTGAATGGCGAGCGCGAATGCCTCGAGCATGGCAGTGGCTTGCAAATCCCGGATCGGCAGCGGATTCGCGTTCGCCAGCGTCTCGGCGAATGCCTGTATATAGGGGTCCTCCCCCATGCTCCCGGCCGACAGCAGATCCCCCCTGGGGGTGGTGAGCTGATCGGAGGTTTCGTAGAAGAATTCGACGGCTTCCGGGTCGCTGACGATGAACTCCATGAACGCGGCCGCGGCAGGGTTGTCGGCGCTCGCCTTGGTCAGCACCAGCATGTTGGAGTTGTCGAGGTTTCTTGGTGACGAGCCATCGGCCGAGGGCATATTTGCAACCCACACGTCGGCATCGGCTCCCATAGTAAGGGCTCCGCCAGACACGTTCTCGACAATGCCGCCGACCCATGGACCTTCGAAGATGAACCCCGCTCGGCCCTGGGCGAACACGTTGCGCGATTGCTGGATATCGAAGAATTCCGGCGCACAACCCCTGTTGATAATATCGCGATACCATTCAAGCAGTGCTCTGGTCTCGGCCGTGTCGAAATTGATGTCGCCGTCGGCAGCGATGACGTCTCCGCCCTGCGCCCAGATGAGCGGCAGTGCCCATAGGCCAGTCACCGGCTGCTGCGCCGAGCGCAGGGCGACACCGTAAACCTGCCCGCCATTGCGTTCACCCAGCCCGCAAATGGCATCGACCGCTTGCGTAAATTCGTCCCACGTCCGAGGCGGCTGATCGGGATCGAGCCCAGCCTCCTGAAGCAACGTGCGATTGTAGACCATGACGATCGGGCCCGGAATCCAAGGCAGCCCGACCAGATCGCCGTTGAATGTCATGGCGTCGAGATAGCTCTGTGGAATGTTCGACAACGTTTCCTCGGAGATCTTGCCGCCAAGGCCGGTCAGAGCGCCCATGCCGTTGAGCTGGGAAACCCAGCCCGGATTCACCTGGATGATATCGGGTGCATTGCCGCCGTTGATGGCCACGACGGCCTGGCTGAGGGTCTGTTCATTGGGGGTACCGATATAATTGATCGTCATTCCGGGATTTTGTTCCTCGAAGGAGGCGACGATGTTCTCCCATCCTTCCTGCTGGAACTCGAACAGTCCAACCCACCCCATGAAATCGACTTCCTGGGCCGCGGCACCTCCTCCCGATAGCGCCAGCGCACAGGTCGCGACGAATGATATAGTCTTCGGTGTATGCATGCTCTCCTCCATTAGGCATGGCTAACCCTTGACGGCGCCGACAGTGACGCCTTCGACGAAATGCTTCTGAAATGCCAGGAACAGGACCAGAATGGGCACGGTGGCCGTGGTTGCGACGGCCATCATCTGTGGCCATTGGTACTGGAATTCCTGCAGGAACAACAATGCGATACCGGCAGGTAAAGGTCGCATCGAACTCGAGGTGGTGAAGGTCAGCCCGAAGATGAACTCGTTCCAGGACGTCACGAAGACATATATGGCCGCGGCCGTGAAACCGGGCCGCATGATCGGAATGACAATCGACCAGATGATCCGGAAAAGGCTCGCGCCCTCGACATAAGCCGCCTCCTCCACCTCCACCGGCAGACTATCGACGAAACCCTTCAGCAGCCAGATAACCACAGGCAGAGTAAGGACGACATGACCGATGATGACGGCGAAATAGGTGTCGATGAGACCCAGGCGAGACAGCGTGAGATAGAGCGTGATCATCAAGAGGGGCAACGGGAACGCCAGAGAACAGAGAAAGAACACCATCAGCATGTTTGAGGACCAATGACGCAGCCTTGCGACGACATAGGCTGTGCAGGCTCCGATCAGGGTGGACGTGAATGCCGTGGCAGCCGCGATCACCACGCTGTTGAAGAAAAACCGCAGCATGATTGGCGAAAATGCGTAGGCGAACGGCTCAAGGGTCGGTTCTCGCGGAATCCAGGTGGGCGGAACCGAAAAGACCTCCCCCCTGCTCTTGAAGGCCGTCGCAAGGAGCCATGCCAGGGGAAACTGCAGCACGATCAGGCTGCCCGCCATGACGACATAACCCGCGACCTGAGCCGAACGGCGGCGCAGATCGAACATTTCGACACTTGGAGCAATGGTCATCGTCGAGCTCCCATCTAAAAGCTGCGCCGGGTGAACTGCATGGCGATGAGGCCGACCAGCCCGAGAAGCACGAGCCAGACGGTGCCGGCAGCTGCGGCAAGACCATAGTCCCATTGCTGAAAAGCAAGCTTGTAGGTGTAAAGGCTCAAGGTGCTTGTGGCGTTCATCGGTCCTCCCTGGGTCAGAATCCAAGGCAGCGTGATCTCCTGGAACAGTTTGACCAGCTGGAGGAGAGCAAGCGTAACGAGCATGGGCCGCAGCAGCGGCAAGGTAATCCTCATGAACCTTTGAACCGGCGTGGCCCCATCCACGGATGCGGCTTCGAGCACTTCGCTGGGAATACTTTGCAGAGCTGCGAGCGAAACGACCATCATGAACGGAATCATTCGCCAGGCGAAACCGAGAACGATCACGATCCTTGCGGTCGTGCTACCCGAGAACCAGCCAATAGGTTCGTCGATGATCCCGATACCCATTAGCATGTAGTTCACGATGCCGTAGTCGGCGTTGAATATCCAACCCCATAGGATAGCCACCGAGATCCATGGAACGATCCAGATCTGGAAGACGCCGGCGCGGAACAGTGCGACGCCCGGCAATCTCCGGTTGACGAGCAAAGCCAGCCCAAGCCCCGCGACCATCGACAGGAGGATCGCTCCTCCCACCAGCACCACGCTGTTGAACAGAACGATGTAGAATTCCGGCGTCGCGAGCAGATATTCGTAGTTACCGAGCCCGATGAACCGCGACGTCGGCCGCAGCGCGGAGGCGTTGGTGAAGCTTAAGTAGACGCCGTTTGCCAGAGGATAGACGAGAAAAACGCCCGCAAACAGGAGCGCCGGCAATAGAAGCACGAGCGCAGCACCGACATGCCGACGGAAAACATGATTCATGCTGTCTGTACCTCTTGTTGCTTCCTCGTTGGAAGCAACAGGAGGGTCCCACCCCTGGACCACGCCATATCCTTCTCTCCCAAAAAGTTATAACGTTGTTACTTTTATGGAGGATCAAGATGATCTCGTCAATGGTAACCCGGCGGGTCGCGCGATGAAGGAGGACCGGCCGACGATCAGGGACGTGGCGACGCGGGCGGGAATGTCGACGCTCACAGTCTCGCGCGTCATCAACGACCACCCTTCCATCAAGCAATCGACTCGCGAACGCGTGGAGCGCGCCATCCGCGAACTCAACTATGAGCCCAACGCGGCCGCCCAGCATGTTCGGCGCGGGTCCTCCCGGACCATTGGGTTCCTCATGCCCGATTTTGCTCATGGCGTTAGCGCGCTCGTCGCGCAGAACGTCGAACGGGTGCTCAGCAAAAGGGGATACACTGTGATGCTGGCGTGCTCCCATTTCGATCCAGCGACCGAAGAAGCGGCATTGCGCGTATTCGCGCGCAATCGCATCGAAGCGGTTCTCCTCAAGACCTGCGATGAAAGCGCGCCTGAGATTATTGCCCGCGTCGAGGCGATGCATTGCCCTGTGGTGCTCGTCGACCGCGACCTGCCCCTTGATGTCGACGCCATCGTCAGCAACCACGCCGAAGCAATGCGCCAGGCCGTGAGATACCTGGTGACATTGGGTCACCGGGACATCGCGCTTGTCGCTCCGAGTCCAAAAATGCGGCCGGGGCGCGAGCGCATCAGGGGTTTCAAGGAAGGCCTGAAGGAGGCGGCGCTGGAGGCCAACGATCCGCGCATATTTGATGGCGGTCAGTCGGACGAATCTGCCAGACAAGTGGTACTGGACCTTCTCCGATCCCCCAATCGTCCGACGGCGTTGATAGCCGGCGGAAATCAGATACTCTATGGTGCTCTCGAAGCGATTAAGGCCTGCGGGTTACGCTATCCCGAAGATATTTCCCTGCTGGGTGCCGACCATCCCAAGCTCGCGAGCGTATCCTCCCCTACGATCACCATGATAGATCGCCAACCTGCCCTCCTCGCGGAAGGTGCAGCTAACCGCTTGTTGGAGCTTTTGGAAGGACAAAGCCCTCAATTTGCCCAACGCAAGGAGTTGCCCTCAATATTCATTGAGGGTGAATCATGCATGCCACGTCCCTAGCGAAAAGCCAGATAGCAGCCAGCGACGCACCTTTATTCGGGAAGTGGGGCTAGTCCAATCATGACTGTCAGACCTCGCAGTTTGAACGTTGCAAACAGCTGTTCGCGAACGGCGACCGCGTCGCACCTGGCAAGTGGGATTCACAGGTCTGCCACCAAGCGATCACCCCCAGCGCCGACCGCCCCGTGCTTCATGCGCCCCCGAACCGACATCCGGACCACCTATGAATCGTAGGCGATCCGGAAACCGACGTTGCTGGCTGCCGACTCGGCGGTGAGTGCGGAGCGGGCGGCGATGCGGTAGCGGTAGCAGTAGCTGATGTGGCAGAGGAAGGAACCGCCCTTGGTGACCTTCTCGTTGGTGCAGGCGGCATTGTCGTTGCGCGCCTTGGCCTCGCGTGAGAGCGAACGGACGCGGAAGGCGTCCGCCGTCCATTCCCAGACATTGCCGGCCATGCCGTGGAGCCCTGCCCCGTTCGGCGCAAAGGCCGTGACGGGACTGGTGCCGAGATAGCCGTCCGCCAGGGTATTGGCGTGGGGGAACTGGCCCTGCCAGATATTGGCGAAGATTGCTTGGCCGTCGTCGGGCTCCTCATCGCCCCACGGGAAGCGGGGATCGGCAAGGCCGCCGCGGGCGGCGTGTTCCCATTCGGCTTCGATCGGCAGCCGCCCGCCGCACCAGGCGGCGAACGCCTGGGCGTCGGCCCACGAGACCTGCACCACCGGGTGGTCCATGCGGTTGCCTATCGAGGATCCTGGTCCTTCGGGCGCCGCCCAGTGGGCACCGTCGACCTTGATCCACCAGGGCACGCGGGTGCCAGACGGGGGCGGCGCGTCCTCGCCCATCAGGGCGCGGAACACCGGCGACCAGCCGAAGCGCTCGGCTTCGGTCACATAGCCGGTTTCCCGCACGAATGCGGCGAAGCGGGCGTTGGTCACCGTCGTCGCCTCGAGGCAGAATGCGGCGAGCCGCACCGGCCGGCGCGGCCCTTCGCCGTCCTGCGCGATCACGGGACGATCGGTGCCGACGAAGGTGCGCGCAGCGGGAAAGAAGATCCTTTCCGGCTGATCCACGGGACCTGCCTCGACCACCACGGCCGATGCCGGCGCCTCGGCGGTTTCAGCTTGCCGCGATGGACTGCAGCAGGACATTCGTCCTCCTCGATTGCGCGATGCCGAAGAGCACCGCGACGCTGTCGCGTTCCGGCAGGCCGCCTATCCCAGCCATCCGGCGTCGAGCTTGCCTAGCATGGCGGCGAGATTCCGGCATAGGGCGAACCATTGGCGTTCCCGAATTGCCGCCCGGCTTGACTCGCGGAGCGGACGCTCATAGCGTCATGCTTAAACGTTTAAGCAGGCTTATGACAGTCCCTTTCCGACCAACGATCGCCGATGTGGCCAAACGTGCGAACGTTTCGGTGGCGACGGTTTCCTACGTGCTGAGCGGCAAGGAAGAACTGGTGCGCCGCATCAGCGGGGAGACGCGCGAGCGGGTCACAAAGGCCATCGCCGAACTCGGCTATGTGCAGAACCAGGTGGCTCGGCAGCTTCGGCTGCGGCGGACGCGGCGCATCTGCGTGCTGCTGCCGCAGATCGGCATTCCCTTTGCCGACAACATCGCTCGGGACGTGGAGACGACCGTGCGCCAGCGCGGCTATTCGTCCGTCGTCGTGGTCGGACGCACAATCGAGATGTGCCGCCAGCTGGTGCTGGACGTGGAGGCGGGGCTCGCCGATGGGATCGTCGCCGAAGTCGAGCAGTTCAGCCGGACGGAAATCGACGCGCTCTTCGAGCCGGTTTCGCGTGCCGGCAAGGCCGCGCTGCTGCTGCATCCGACACTCGAGCCCGACCCGTTTTCGACGGTGCGGCAGGGGCGATTGCCTGCGTTCAAGGCTGCGCTCGAACATCTCCATGGCACGGGCCGGCGGCATTTCGCCTATATCCGCCATGGAGATTCGGATGACGCCCACCGGTCCGAAACGCTACGGACCTTTCTTGCCGGGAAGGGCCTCGAGGCGCCGCTGATCGTCACGGGGGCCGAGAACCGCGACGATGCGGTTGCCGCCGCGCTCGCGATGGTCGACGGGACGCGGCCGCCGGACGCCCTGCTGATCCAGTCGGATCTCAGCGCCGTCGCGGTCATCCAGGCCATGCTGCGCAGGGGCGTGCGGGTACCCGAGGACATCGCGATCGTCGGCTCCGGCAACGCCGAGGACGGCCGGCACTGCTTTCCGCAGCTCACCACCATCGGCCCCGAGCGTTCGCTGCTCGGAACTTCCGTCGACCACCTGATCGACGAGATCGAGGGCAAGGCAGAGCCCCGAACATTCGAGATTGCCTGGTCGATGATCGGCCGGGAGAGCGCCTGACACCGGCAAGCAGCCGGGAGCGCAAGACATGGGAGGACAAACAATGACGCATAGTTTCAATCGCAGAACGGTGCTGGCGGGTCTCGGCGGCCTGGCGGCCGTGCCGCTGGCCACGCGCCTTGCGCATGGACAGGAAACGCGCCTGCGCTTCTTCTGGTGGGGCAACCAGGATCGCGCGGACCGCACGCAGCGGGTCATCGACCTCTACGAGGCGGCCAATCCCGGAACGGTGGTCGAAGGTGAGACGGCCCCGTTCGCGGACTTCTGGACGCGGCTTGCGACCCAGGTCGTCGGCGGCAATCCGCCCGACATCATCCAGATGGACTTCCGCTACATCGCCGAATACGCCGACCGGAATGCGCTGCTGCCGCTCGACGACTATCTTGGCAACCTCCTCGACCTCAGCGAGATCCCGACGGATCAGGTGGACGCAAACCGCGTCAACGGCAGGCTCTACGGCATCAGCTTCGGCGTCAATTGCGCCGCGCTGCAGGTCAACACGGACGCCTGGGCCGAGGCCGGCATCGAGCCGCCGACGCTCGGCATGACCTACGAGGCCTTCGCCGAAGCGTGCGCGCGGCTGAGGGAGGCGACGCCTCGCGACAATTTCTACGGAACATCGGACGCGAGCGGCGTCGAGGTGCCGTTCGAGAACTTCCTGCGCCAGCGCGGGCGCGCGCTCTATACCGCCGAGGGGGAGATCGCGTTCGATGAAACCGATGCGGCGGACTGGTACGCGCTCTGGGACGGGATGCGCCAATCCGGAGCATGCGTGACCGCCGACATGCAGGCGAGCGACCAGAACACCATCGAGACCAGCATGCTGATCCAGGGCCGGGCCGCCTGCAATTTCGGCCTTGCCAACGCGATCGGCCCGATCCGCAACCTCACGGCCGAAACGATCGCGCTCGCCCCCTACCCGTTGATCGGGGCGGACGCGCAGCCGGGCCATTACCTGCGGCCGGCGACCCGCGTCAGCATCGCGGCGGCGACGCCCAATCCGGAAGAAGCGGTGAAATTCCTCGCCTATTTCACCCAGGATCTGGAAGCGGCAAAAATCCTCGGGGCGGAACGGGGCATTCCCGTGGCGCCGACGATTCAGCAGGCCATCGCGTCCTCGATCAGTCCGGCCGAGCGATCGTCGGTCGAATACATCGCGGCCATCGGCGATGTCGTCGGGCCGCTGCCGCCGCAGTCGCCGCCGGGCGCCGGCGAGGTCACGGACCTGCTGATGCAGGTGAGCCAGGAGGTGGCCTTTGGGGTGCGCTCGCCGCAGGACGGCGGCGCGGCGCTCGTCGCGGGCGCTGCCGACATCCTGGCGCGTGCTTAACACGTAGAGGCGAGGCACCGTGACACAGTCCGCAAAGAACGTCCTTCTCGTGACCGTCGACGAGTGGCCCGCCCGCCTCATGGGCGCGGCGGGCCATCCCGTCATCGAGACTCCAACGCTCGACGCGCTGGCGCGGGCCGGCACGCGCTTCACCAACGCCTATTCGGAGACGCCGGTCTGCGTGCCGGCTAGGCGGAGCCTCATGACCGGCACGGACCCGCGGACCCATGGCGACCGCATCGCGCAGGGCACGCTGCGCATGCCCGACCTGCCGACGCTCGCCGGCACGTTCCGCGATGCGGGCTACCAGGCGGCCGCCATCGGCAAGCTGCACGTCTATCCGCAGCGCGACCGCATCGGCTTCGACGACGTAATCCTTGCCGAGGAGGGGCGGCAGCTCAACGGGTGCGTCGACGATTACGAGGCGTTCCTCGCCGAACGCGGCCATCCGGGCCAGCATTTCCTGCATGGCATGGGCAACAATGAATATGGCTGGCGCCCCTGGCACCTGCCCGAGGAGCTGCACCCGACCAACTGGATCGCGATGCAAGCGGCACGCACCATCAAGCGGCGCGATCCGACGCGGCCGGGCTTCTGGTACGTCTCGTTCACGGCGCCGCATCCGCCGCTGGTGCCGCTCGCAAGCTATTTCGAGCGCTATGCGCGCCGCGACGTCGACGAACCGGCGACGGCGGACTGGTCGGCGGCGATGGACAATCTGCCGCCGGCGCTGCAAAGCATGCGCCATTACTGGCCCGCGCTGCCGCCCGAGCAACTGGCCGACATGCGGCGGGCCTATTATGCCCTCTGCACCCATATCGACCACCAGCTGCGCATCATCATCGGCACGCTGCGCGAGGAGGGCATTCTCGACGACACCGTTGTCCTCTTCACCAGCGACCATGGCGACATGCTGGGGGACCACGGGCTTTATGCCAAGCGGCTGATGTACGAGGCATCGGCCAATATCCCGATGATCCTGATGGGAGCGGCCTCGGATGGAGACCGCGTCGCCCCGGGCACGGTCGACGACCGGCTCTGCGGACTGCAGGACGTGATGGCCACCCTGCTCGACCTCTGTGGCATCGAAGTGCCGTCGACCTGCACGGGCCTGTCGATGGTCGGGGCGGAGCGCCGCGACACATTCTACGGCGAATGCTCGGAGGGGCTGGAGGCGACGCGCATGGTGCATGACGGGCGCTTCAAGCTCATCTGGTATCCTGTGGGCAACCGGTTCCAGCTCTTCGATCTCGACGCCGACCCGGGGGAGACCCGGGACCTCGCGGCCTCGCGCGACCACCAGGATCGGCTGGCGGTGCTCAGGCAGGTCCTGCGCGACAATCTCTACGGGTCCGACCTGGCGTATGTCGTGGACGGGGAGATCGTCGGAACGCCAGCGGTCGAGGTCCGAGCGCGGCCCAATCGCGGGCTCTCCGGCCAGCGCGGGCTGCAGTATCCGCCGCTTCCCTACCGCGACCCGAAACTGGCGACCCGTACGTTGTAAGGCCGCGGGTAGACCGACGGTCAGGCGGAGCCAGGCCGGTAGGAGCTCTCGCGCACGATGAGTTCGGGATCGATGAGGGTCACCCGCGGATCGGGCAGGCTGCCGTCGGTGGTGACGAGCTCGAGGAGGCGAGAGACCGCGAGATCCGTGACGAGCTGCGTCTCGTAGTTGACGCTCGTCAGCGGGGTGGCGGCGTGCTCGGCGAATTCGATGTTGTCGAAGCCGGCGATCGCCACGTCCTCGGGCACTCTGAGGCCGTTCTTCTGCGTCCAGCGCAGGGCGCCGATGGCGAGGGAGTCGTTGGCGGCGAACACGGCCGTCGGCCGCCCCGGCGCGCTCATCAGGCGGTCCATGGCCCAGTAGCCGCGGATAACCGAATGGCCGTGTGGATCGACGACGAGGGCGGGCGTGAACGGCAGGCCGGCCTCCTCGAGGGCCATGACGTAACCCTCGCGCTTCTCGAGGTTGCCGAGCCGCTGGCCACCGTCGATGATGCCGATGCGCTTGTGGCCGGTGTCGATGAGATGCCGGACCGCTCGATAGGCGCCGCGCCGCTCATCGATGCAGACCGCGTCGACGCCCGCATCCGGATCGGCCACCAGCAGCACCACGGGGTGGTTGGCCCGCCGCAGCTCGCGGATGTGGTCGAGATCGCGGTGACTGCGCGGATAGATCAGCATGCCGTCGACCTGCCGGGAGCGGAAGACGGCGATGGCCCGCTTCTCCTCCTCGAGGTCGTTGTTGGAGGTGGCAAAGAGGGTCGAATAGCCCCTCTCGGCCAGCGCCATCTCGATGGCTTGCGCCACTTTGGTCAGGGTCGGGTTGGTGATGTCGGTGAGGACGAGCCCGATGGTCTTGGTCTCCCGGCTGACCAGGGACTTGGCCACCTGGTTGGGCAGGTAGTTCAGCGAGCGGGCGGCTTCCCGGATGACATTGGCGGTCTCTTCGGGAATGCGCGGGTTGCCGCGCAAGGCAAGGCTCACCGTATTCACCGAGAAGCCGGTCTTGTCCGCGATATCCTTGAGCCGAACGACAGGCCTGCCCAAACTCACCCCTACCTTTCCAAACCGGCTGCGGGCCTACCGGCTTTCGGCCCTGAGGCGGCGGATGGCCTGGTATTGCAGGCAGTCCGGCGCCATCTCCATCAACTCGATGCGGTTTCCGTCCGGGTCCTCTATCCAAGCCTGGCGATTGCCGTCCAGCCCCTGCTTGATTTCCGACGTCAGGGCGATGCCGGCGGCCTTGATGCGGGCGGTGGTCGCGTCGAGGTCGTCGATGGTGAAGCACATGTGGTTGACGCCATTGGCGTTCCAGCCGGGCGCCCGGTCGTTCTCGGCTCCAGGGAAGATTTCGAGGTAGTGATCGTCGGTGATCCGAAGGTAAACCAGCCAGGTCGAGCCGTCGTCGTTGTTGAGGCGCAGCATCTCGGGAAAGCCGAGGCGGTCGCGGTAGAAATCGAGCGATCGGGCGAGGTCGGTGACCTTGATGGCGACGTGCCCGTAGCCGGTTATTCTGAGCATAACAAATCCTCCCGGTCCCTCGCGGGCCGCTTTTGCAGGTTCGCGGGTCAGCATTGCTGACCTTGTAGGAACGTTAATACTGGACGTTCTTCGCACCCTCCCGTACGAAGTGTCAACTGGCGATTTGCGTCAGTCCCATTCCGGCCCCCATGCCGGATCGATGGCGCGCCGGTTCTTGTCGATTGTCTCGATACGGGCGATCTCTCCCTCCGAGAGGGAGAGCCGGAGCGCCTCGAAATTGGAGCGGATGCGCTCGTGCCGGCTGGACGTCGGGATCGCCGCATAGCCCTTGGCCAGCTCGAAGGCGAGAGCGACCTGCTCGACGCTGGCATCGTGCCGACGAGCGATATCGCGGAGCACGGAATCATCCGCCAGACGCCCGTGCGCGATCGGCTGGTAGCAGGTGACCGAAATTCCTTTGGAGAGGCAATAGCTTGCCAACTTCTTGTTCTGGATGTGCGGATTGAGCTCGACCTGGTTGTTGGCGATCCGCCCTGTCCCGGCCAGGCGCTCGGCCTCTTCGAGGAGCGCGATGGTGAAGTTGGAGACGCCGATGAAGCGGGTGAGCCCCATGTCCTGCGCCTCGGCCAGCGGCAGCAGGTAGGAGGCGAGCGGCTGGTGGCCGTTCGGCGACGGCCAGTGCAGCAGCGTCAGGTCCACCTGCTCGACGCCCATGGTCTCGAGGCTGCGGCGCAGGGACGCGATCACCTGCCCTTCGCCATAGTTCTCGGTCGAGATCTTGGTGGTGAGGAACACCGCGTCTCGGCCGAGACCCGAGCGCCGCACGGCTTCGCCGACCTCGGCCTCGGTATTGTAGGACTGAGCCGTGTCGAGGTGCCGGTAACCTGTTTCCAAGGCAAACAGCATGGCCTCGATACCGGCCTCACCCTGCCGACCATAGGTGCCGAAGCCCATCTTCGGCATAACATCCTGAACATTCATGCCTATTTTTCTCCTCCCATCGAATCCGAAGTCCTGTCGTCGTTTGAGGACATATCATAGCCAGTTGACGCGCCTGCGTTTATGTCCTTAGTTTAACGATAATACAAGGCAGCACAGACCCTGAATGCAGGGCTTGCCTTGCCGAGGGAGGACACATGGCCTTGCGCTGGAGCCGCATCGCACCGCAGCTGGCACTGACCCCCGCGCTCGCCGTCACGGCGGTGGCGTTCGTCGGATCCATCGGCTGGACGATCTACCTGTCGTTCACCCGCAGCCGCAGGCTGCCGGAATACACCATCGACTGGTCGGAATGGGGCCGGCAGTACCAGCGCCTCTTCAACGATGCGGCCTGGGGGATCTCGCTGCGCAACCTCATCGTCCTGGGCCTCGGCAGCGCGCTCGCCATCGTCTTCGGCTTCATCCTCGCAGCCATGATCGAACGCGAGAAACGCGGCGAAAGCTTCTTCCGCACGGTCTTCCTCTATCCGCTGGCCGTCTCGCTCATCGTCACCGGCGCGGCCTGGCGCTGGATGTTCAATCCCGAGCTCGGCATCGAGAACGTGCTGCACCAGATGGGGCTGACCTTCGTCAATTTCTCCTGGCTCGCCAGCGCCGAGACGGCCATGTGGGGCATCATCCTCGCCTCGGTCTGGCAGAGCTCGGGCTTCTACATGGCCCTGATGCTGGCGGGCCTCAAATCGATCAATTCCGAGATCTGGAGCGCGGCCAAGCTCGACGGCGTACCGATCTGGCGGCTTTATGTCGAGATCATCATCCCGATGATGAAGTTCACGTTCATCACCTGCGCGATCCTCCTCTCGCTCGGCGTCATCAAGGCTTACGACGTCATCGTCGCCATGACGCTCGGCGGGCCGGGCCAGTCCACCTACGTGCCGGCCTATTTCACCATCCAGGCGCTCTCGGCGAGCGGCAATCTCGGCTACGCGTCGGCCGCCGCCGTGATGATGCTGGTGATCACCGCAATCGTCTTCCTGCCGCTCGTGCTGCTCACCGCCTGGCAGCAGCGGCGCCGTGCGGAGGCCGTCCGATGAGCGACCTGACCATTGCCCAGAAGGCCGTCGGCGGGGAGATCGCCGTGCGCAGCGCGCCCTATTTCCCGCGCCGGCGCAAGCGCATCACCGGGCGCTCGATCGCCATCCTCGTCTTCCTCACCATCTGTGCGCTGTTCTTTGCCATCCCGCTCTACGTGGTCGTCGTCACCTCGTTCAAGTCGATGGCCCAGATCCGCGAAGGGGCGATGTTCGCCCTGCCCGGCCCGTGGACGATCGAGGCCTGGGACTATGCCTGGAACCGGGCATGCTCGGGCATCAACTGCAACGGCCTCAAGGTCGGTTTCTGGAACTCGGTCGCGATCCTCATCCCCTCGCTCATCCTTTCCATCTCGCTCTCGATGGTCACGGGCTATGCGCTGGCGCTGTGGAACGTGCGCTGGGCGGGCACATTCCTCTTCCTCCTCTTCATCTGCGCGTTCGTGCCGTTCCAGATCATCATGTTCCCGCTCATTTCAATGACCTCGACGCTCAAGGTCTACGGGTCCGTCTGGGGGGTCGCGATCGTCCACGCGGTGCTGGCGATGCCGGTGCTCGTCCTCATCTTCCGCAATTACTACAAGGATATACCGCAGGAGATCATGAGCGCGGCCATCATGGACTCGGGCTCGTTCTGGCGGATCTTCGTCGAGATCATCCTGCCGATGTCGGGCAACATCCTCATCGTGATCCTCATCCTCCAGATCACCTCGATCTGGAACGACTATCTCATCGGCGTGACCTTCGGCGGCTTCAACGGCCAGCCTATGACCGTCAACCTCGCCAACCTCATCACCATCTCGACGGGCACCGTCGCCTACAACCAGAACATGGCGGCGGCACTGCTGACCGCCATTCCGCCGCTCGTCATCTACTTCCTCGTCGGCAAGCTCTTCGTGCAGGGCATCACCGCCGGCGCCATCAAGGGTTGAGCCCGGCATGCCTCGCGTCAGCTTCGAACACATCACCAAGACCTACGGACACCTCACGGTGCTGAACGATCTCAACCTCGCCATCGACGACGGGGATTTCCTGGTACTGCTCGGTCCCTCCGGCTGCGGCAAGACCACCCTCCTGAACCTCCTCGCGGGCCTTCTCGACGTCACCGACGGGCGCATCACGATCGGCGAGCGGGACGTGACCGACCTCGATCCCAAGGATCGCGGGTTGGCCATGGTCTTCCAGTCCTATGCGCTCTATCCGACCAAGACCGTGCGCGGAAACCTGCGCTTCGGGCTCGTCTCCTCAGGGCTGCCGCGCGAGGAGATCGACAAGCGCGTCGACTGGGCGGCAAAGCTCCTGCAGATCGAGCCGCTGCTCGACAGGAAGCCCGCGCAGCTTTCCGGCGGCCAGCGCCAGCGCGTCGCCATCGGCCGGGCGCTCGTCAAGAACGTCGGCGTCTTCCTCTTCGACGAGCCGCTCTCCAATCTCGACGCAAAGCTGCGCACCGAGATGCGGCTCGAGATCAAGAACCTGCACACGAGCCTCAAGCACACCATCGTCTACGTCACCCACGACCAGATCGAGGCCATGACCATGGCCACCAGGATCGCGGTGATGAACGGCGGCGTCATCCAGCAGTTCGGCACGCCCGACGAGATCTACGAGACGCCCGCCAACCTCTTCGTTGCCGGCTTCATCGGCTCGCCGGCGATGAACCTCAAGCGCGGCACGCTCGCGGTTTCGGGCGACAGGCGGGCCGTGATCATCGGCCAGACCCGGCTCGATGTCTCCGACTACCGCTTCGAGCAGCCGCCGCAGGACGGCGCCGAGGTCATCGTCGGGCTGCGCCCCGAGCACTTCCTGCCGCCGGGGACCACGCCAGCCGATGCGGCAGGCCAGTTCACCGTGCCGGTGCGCTATGCCGAGCGCACGGGTCCGGATGCCAGCGCCTTCTTCGAGTTCGACGGCGCGCTGCTGGCGCTGCGCGTCGAGCCGTCCCTCGCTGCGCGCCTCAAGGCCGGCGAGACCGTCACCGTCGCCTTCCCACGCGGGCGGGCAAACCTCTTCGACGCCCGGACCGGGCAGCGAATGTAACCAGACATCTTGAAGGGAGAGAGATGATGAGAACGAGAATTGCCCTGCTTGCCGCAGGGCTGCTGTCGGGCACCTGCGTGCCCGGCGCCCTGGCCGTCGACCTCGTGGTCTATCACAGCTGGTCCGCAGCCCCGGAAGTCGCCGCGCTCAACGTGCTGCGCGCCGGCCTCGAAGAGAAGGGCCACACCTGGACCGACATCGCCATCCCGCACAACACCGGCTCCAACGTCAACCTGATGAGCCTCGTCACCGGCGGGCAGCCGCCCAACGTCTTCATGGAATCCAATCCCGGCGTCTACCGCGACCTCGCCGGCATGGGGTTCGGCGCAACGCTCACCGACTGGTACGAGGAGAACGGCATCCTCGAGCACCTGCCGGCGTCCGTGGCCGCCTCGATCCGGGTCGACGACGAGATCGTCAAGGTGCCGACCGCGCTCCATATCGACGGCATGCTCTACTACAACATGGAAGTGGCGGAAGCCGCCGGGGTCGATCCCGCCGCCTGGACCTCGCTCGAGGAGATGTTCGCCGATTTCGACGCCATCCGCGAGGCCGGCTACGATCCCCTCGCCGTCGGAAGCCAGCCGTTCCAGGTCGGCTACCTGATGCATGCACTGACCGCCGCGATCGCCGGGCCCGACGTCTATACGCGCATCTACGGGGCCGAGGTCGATCCGGCTGCGCTCGACGATCCGGGCTTCCGCCAGACGCTCGAAACCCTGCGGCTCTTTGCCAACGAGGCCGGTCCCGAGGCGCAGAACCGCCCGTGGAACGAGACCACCAACGAGGTCATCACCGGCAACGCGCTGATGCAGATCCACGGCGACTGGATGAAGGGCGAATGGCTGGCGGCCGGCAAGACGCCGGGCACCGATTTCGGTTGCATCGAGATCCCCGGGGCGCAGGCCGTGGTCGTCACGGTCGACGCCTGGGGCATGCTCGGCGGCGTGCCGGACGACGTCATGCAGGCCGAGCTCGATTTTGCCTCGGTGGTGCTCGACCCCGAGATCCAGGGCGCGTTCTCGGCCGAGAAGGGCTCGACGCCGGTGCGCCTCGATGCGCCCGAGGGGAGCCTCGATGCCTGCTCGCAGAACGTCCTGCAGATCCTTTCGGACGAAGCCCGGCAGGTACAGAACCCGCACAACACCGCCGATGCCGACTGGCAGAACTCGATCTGGGACGTGGTCTTCAACTTCTGGAGCGAGCCCAACATGACGGTCGACGAAGCCATCGAGCAGATGAAGTCGAACTACGACACCATCCTCGGCTGATCCCTTTCCTCCCGCGACGACAGCGGGCGACCCGGCGCATCCGCGCCGGGCCGCCTGCCCCCAACCCTAGAATGGACGACCGACATGGACAAGCGCCTGCTTGATGAAGACGAAGTGATGCAGATCTGCTTCGTCACCGACGACGTGGTGAAATCGGCCCAATGGTTCTCGGACCTGACGGGCAAGCCGATGCCCAAGGAGGGCAAGGCGGCCGATCCCGAGGAGGCCAAGGCCACCTACAACGGCATGCCGGCGGCCGTCGGCTGCCGCATCATGATGTTCAAGTTCGGCAATATCGACGTCGAGTTCCTCGAGCCCGGCCCGGAGAAGAGCGCCTGGCGCGACCTTCTCGAGGAAAAGGGCCCCGGTTGCCACCACATCGCCTTCCGCACCCGGAACCTGACCAAGCGGCACGAATACCTCGAATCCAGGGGCCACAAACTGCTGCAGCGCGGCGAGTTCGACGGCAGCCACGGGCGGTATGCCTATTACGACACGGTCAAGGACCTGGGCGTGATGATCGAGCTCCTCGAGTTCGACAAGGACAAGGAGCCACAGCCTTGAGAGCTCCAGCGGCTCTCCCGATTTCCTCACTGACGCCGGGGGAGAGGGTTGGAGTGGGGGACCCTCCTCCGGTAGCAGGCATATGAAGGCCCCCTCACCCGGCGCTGCGCGCCGACCTCTCCCCCAAGGGAGAGGTGATGCTGCCCTCCTCCGAGCCACGGTTCGACCATGACCTACCGCAAAGCCTACCAGCTCTATTCCTCGCGCAACTTCCCGCCGCTTGCTGCCCAGCTCCCCACCCTCAAGTCGTTCGGCTATGACGCCATCGAACCATGGCTGCCGGCCTATGAGGCGGACCCGAAGCTCTTCCGCCGCCAGCTCGACGATGCGGGCCTTGCCTGCTACGGCTTCCACATGCCGCTTGTAGGCCTCGTCGACGAGCCGCAGCGCTTCATCGATATCGCGCTGACGCTCGGCGCCAGCCTGATGATCCCGCCCTATGTGACGCCGCAGGAGCGCGAGGATACGCCCGGCTACTGGCGCGGGCTCGGCGAGAAGCTGTCGCGCGGCGGCGAGCTTGCCGCGCCGCACGGGCTCAAGGTCGCCTGGCACAACCACGATTTCGAGTATCGGCCCCTGCCCGACGGCAGCCGCCCGATCGACCACATCTTCGCCACCGGCGGCGACAAGGTCTGGTTCGAGATCGACTGCGGATGGATCGTGCGCGCGGGCGCCGACCCGGCGGCCGAACTTACCCGCTATGCGGACCGAATCGTCGCCATCCAGCTCAAGGACACCGCTCCCCTCGGCACGAGCGAGGACGACGGCTGGACCGCGACCGGAGACGGCATCATCAACTGGGCCTCGCTCGTGCCGCTCTTTGCCAGGACGGCCGCCGACCATGTCGTTGCCGAGCACGACAATCCCGGCGACTGGCAATACTTCGCGCGCCGATCGATCGAAACGATGAAGGCACTGGGGCTTTAGGCCGTATCGATATCGTCGCGGATGCACGCCTTGAAGTGACCGGGCGCCATTTCGCGAAGCGCCGGTACACCCGCCGCGCAAGGTTCGACGGCGAAGGGGCAGCGGGTGCGGAAGACGCAGCCGCTGGGAGGGTTGGCCGGGCTCGGGATGTCGCCCTTGAGGAGCTGGCGGGCGGCGCGCCGGGTGGGGTCGGGGGACGGCACCGCGGAAAGGAGCGCGCGCGTGTAGGGATGGCGGGGGGCGGCGTAGAGCTGCCGGCTCGGCGCCACTTCCATGACCCGGCCGAGATAGAGCACGATCACCGTATCGGCGAGGTACTCGACCACCGCCAGGTCGTGGGCGATGAAGAGCATGGTGAGGCCGAGGCGGACCTGCAGGTCGCGCAGGAGGTTGACGATCTGGGCCTGGATCGAGACGTCGAGCGCCGACACCGGCTCGTCGGCGACAATCAGCTCCGGAGCGAGCGCCAGCGCCCGCGCGATGCCGATGCGCTGGCGCTGGCCGCCGGAGAATTCGTGGGCGTAGCGCGCCATGGCGTCCGGCGGCAGGTCGACGGAGGTCAGCGCCGCGACGGCGCGCTCCTGCCGCTCCGCCCTGGTGCCTACCCGCTGGATGTCGAGGCCTTCGGTGAGGATCTCGCCGATGGTCATGCGCGGCGAGAGGCTGGCGAACGGATCCTGGAAGATGTACTGCACGCGCGCATGCATGCGGCGCAGCTCGCGGCGCGAGAGTTTCGTCGTCTCGACGCCATCGAAGCGGACGCTGCCGGCGGTCGGCTCGATGAGATGCGCGACCATGCGCCCGACGGTGGTCTTGCCGCTGCCGGACTCGCCGACGAGGCTGACCACCTGCCCGCGCGGAATGGCAAAGGACACGTCCTCGACGGCCCGGACGACCGGACCGCGCGAGAATGCGACCGGCGGGAAATGCTTGGTGAGGCCGTTGACCTCGAGCAGGATATCGGACGCCATAGTCTAGACCTCCTGCCAGCGGATGCAGCGGCTGAGCTGGCCTTCGCCGGTATCGGCGAGCGGCGGATAGGCGCTCACGCACGCATCGATCCTGTAAGGACAGCGAGGCGCGAAGGGGCAGCCGGGCGGCAGGTTGACGAGGCTCGGGACCGAGCCGCTGATCGTCGGCAGGGGCGTGCCCGCTTCCTTCAAGGCCGTCGCCTCGCCGAGGCGCGGGACCGAGCGCATCAGGCCTTTGGTATAGGGATGGCGCGGATGGGCGAAGACGCGCGTCACGCTGCCAGTCTCGACGATGGAGCCGGCATACATCACCGCCACCCTGTCGGCGATCTCGGCGACGACGCCGAGGTTGTGGGTGACGAAGAGCATGCCCATGCCTCGCTCCTGCTGCAGGCGGGCGAGAAGGTCGAGGATCTGCGCCTGGATGGTGACGTCGAGCGCTGTCGTCGGCTCGTCGGCGATGAGGAGCGCCGGATCGCAGGCGAGCGCCATGGCGATGGTGGCGCGCTGGCGCATGCCGCCCGAGAGCTCGTGCGGGTATTGGCCGGCGCGGCGGGCCGGGTCCGGGATGCCGACGTCTTCCAGAAGCCGGACAGCCTGCGCCCAGGCCTCTCGGCGGGACCTGCCGAGGTGGATGCGGATCGGCTCGGCGATCTGCTCGCCCACTGTATAGACCGGGTTGAGGCTGGTCAGCGGCTCCTGGAACACCATGCCGATATCGTTGCCGCGCACGCGGCGCAGCGCCTCGCCACCGATCGCCTGCAGCTCGACCATCTCGCCGCTCTTGCGGCGTAGCCGCAGGGTGCCGGCGGCAATGCGCCCGATACCGCGCGGCAAGAGGCCCATGACGGAAAGGCCCGTCACGGATTTGCCCGAGCCCGATTCCCCGACGAGCGCGACCGTCTCGCCGGCGGCGACGGTCAGGTCGAGGTCGCGCACGGCCACCACGTCCCCGCCGGCGATATGGAACACCGTGCGCAGGCCGGAAACAGCGAGGATCGGCTCGGGCTGCATGTCAACTCAGCAACTGCGTCTGGCGCAGGATGCCCTCGATGACGGAAGCTTCCTCGTCGTTGAGCGGGCGCTGCGGGCGGGCCATGATGTTGGTGTCGATGACTCCCAGGCGGCGCATGGCCGTCTTGAAGGCGCCGACCCCGGCCGACCCGGGACTGGTGCGCGGCAGGCTGACGCGGACCATCTCGAAGAGCCGACAGAGCCGTTCCTGCTCCTTGCGGGCGGCGGCAAAGTCACCGGCCTGACAGAGATTCCAGAGGCGCACATAGCCGTGGGGATCGACGTTGCCGAGGCCCGGCACCACGCCGTGGGCGCCCATGGCAAGGACGCTGTCGACGACGATCTCCGAGCCGGTCATGGCGAAGAAATCGGCGAGCCCGGCCGTGTCGGCCATCACGTAGCGCAGATTGCCGTCATCGCCGCTCGAATCCTTCAATCCGGCGATCGTGCCCTCGCGGGCGAGCGTGACGGTGGTGTTGCGCTCCAGCTTCGTGCCGACGCAGACGGGGATGTCATAGGCGACCACGGGAACGTCGAGGGCCTCGCGGATATAGCGGAAGTGATCGACGATCTCGGGCTGGCTGGTGCGGGTATAGAACGGAGCGGTGACGACAACCGCATCGGCGCCGGCAGCCTGCGCGGCCTTCGCGTGGCCGATCACCCGGTCGGTGGTCGGATCGATGACGCCGACGAAGACCGGCACCCGCCCGTTCACCTGGCTGATCGCGTGCTCGACAATGCGGCGGCGCGCGGCTTGGTCATGGAAAACGACCTCGCTCGTCGAGCCGAGGACGAAAAGCCCATGCACGCCCCCATCGAGCAGGTGGTCGATGACGCGGGTGAAGGAAGGATAGTCGACCTCGAAGGACGCGGTCAGCGGGGTGACCACCGGGGGGACGACACCGGTAAACAGCGGCATTTGGCACCTTTCAGTTGAGTTCTGCGCGTGGATCGAAGGCGTCGCGAAGCCCGTCGCCCACGAAGTTGATGGCGAGCACCGTCAGGATCAGTGCCGCGCCGGGAAACATCCATTGCCAGGGGTAGTTCTCGAGCACGAGCGTCGAGCGCGCGCTGTTGAGCATGTTGCCCCAGCTGGCTTCTGGCGGGGTAACGCCGAGGCCGAGGAAGGACAGACCCGCCTCGAGCAGGATGCCGTTGGCGACCTGGAGCGTGGCGAAGACGACGAGGATATCGATGGTGTTGGGCAGGCCGTGGCGAAAGAGCAGATGCCAGAGCCCTGCCCCCATGCCGCGCGAGGCGACGACGAAATCGCGCTCGCGCAGTTCGAGGAGGCGGGCGCGCACCATGCGCGACAACACCGGCCAGGAGAGCAGCGATATGACGAAGATCGTCGGCAGCACGCCGGTGCCGGCGATCGAGGCGAGGACCAGCAGGAAGATGACCGGCGGCAGGGTCATGGCGAGATCGACGAAGCGCATGGCGACGCCGTCGACGAGGCGGCCGGTGAAGCCGGCGATCGCGCCGACGAAGAAGCCGATGGCCGTCGAGATCACCATCGAGACGGTGGCGACGAGGAGCGAGGTGCGCCCGCCCTGTAGGAGGCGCGCCATGACGTCGCGGCCGACGCCGTCGCTGCCGAGCCAATGAGTCGGCGACGGGCCCTTGTTCATGGCCAGGAGGTCGATGTCGTTGGGCTTGTAGGGCCACCAGAAGTCGTAGGTGACGGTCGCGATGAGGATCGGGACGAGAATGGCGAGGCCGGCGACGGCGGCGCGATTGCCCATGAACCGGGAGATGGCGCGGCGGATGGGGCCAGCCGAGCGGGCGCGGGCGATGGGCTGAGACACGGCCGTCATCTCAGGCCACCTTGATGCGCGGATCGACAGCGGCGTAGGCGATGTCGGTCAGCAGGTTGACGATGATGACGCAGGCGCCGGTGAGGAGCGTTGCGCACATGATGACGGGATAGTCGCGCCGCAGCACCGCGTTGACCATCAGCAGGCCCATGCCGGGCCAGTCGAAGATGCTCTCGATGAAGATGGCGCCGCCGATGGCGATGCCGATGGTCGAGCCGATGAGGGTGATGACCGGCAGGAGGGCGTTGCGTACGGCGTGCTTGACGATGACCCAGAACTCGGTAACGCCCTTGGCGCGGGCGGTACGCACATAATCCTGCGAGAGCACCTCGAGGAGCGACGAGCGCATGTAGCGCATGATGAGCGCGCCGTGGCCGATGGCGAGAAGGCTCGCCGGAAGGATGAGGTGCGCGAGCAGATCGGTGAGCGAGAACGGCGCGCCGGGGGTGAGCATGCCGCCGGCCGGCGCCCAGCGCAGCATCACGGCAAAGATATAGAGGCCGAGGAGCGCGGTGAGGAAGGCGGGGCTCGATATGCCGACGAAGGCGAGAACGGAGAGCCCGACATCGGTCGGCTGGTTGCGCCGCACGGCGCTGATGATCCCCGCCGCGATGCCGGCCACGGTGGCAATGAGCAACCCCGAAAACATCAGGAGTATCGTCGGCCCGATGCGGCCGAGGACGAGCGGCAGCACCGGCTCGCCGCCGCGCTGGATGGAATAGCCGAAATCGCCGGTCACCGCGGCACCGAGCCAGGCGAAATACTGGACCGGCAGCGGCTGGTCGAGGCCGAGGCGGACGCGTAGGGCACCGAGGTCGGATGCGGACATCGGCACGGACGGGTTGATGTAGGCATCGATCGGATCGCCCGGCGCCAGCCGCAGCATGCCGAAGATGAGGACTGTCAGGGCCAGCAGCATCAGGAGGCCGACTGCCGAACGGCGAAGAATGTAGTGCAGCATGGTCCAGCCAGCTCGAGCCTCATGGAAAAGGCGCGACCGGATACGCCGGCCGCGCCCCACTCTCTTGGATCGCGCTACTGCGCGATATCCCAATCCTCCGGATGGGCAGCGAACGGCCCGCCACCGGGAGCGGGCGTCCAGACGAAGTCGACGAGGTCGCTGGAGACGACGCCATAGCGGCTGGCGACCCACATCGGTCCCCAGGGCAGCTCGGCGTTCATCACCCGGCAGACCTCCTGCCACTTGGCTTCGGCGGCGACCGGATCGGTCTCGGCCATGGCCCCATCGAGGGCGGCGGTGAGGTCCGGCATCTCGACGCGCATGATGTTGTTGCCGGCCGGCGGCAACTGGGCGGCGTTGAGGCCGACGTTGAGGGATGCGGGGTTTGGCCCGTTCTGCAGACCGGCATAAACCAACGGGAAATCCTGCCAGTTCTCGCCGCGCACGATGCCGTTGTAGCCGGGCGTATCGAGGGCGCGCGGCACGACGTTGATCCCAACCTGCGCGAGCATCGCCTGGATCGCCGCCATGACATTGGCGACCTGCGGCGTGTTGTAATAGGTCAACCAGGAGATGGGGGCATCGCCATTGATTTCGGCCCAGCCGGCTTCCTCGAGCAGGGTCCGCGCCTTTTCCGGATCGTAGGCGTATGGCTCGATGCCTTCCGGTACGAACTGCGGGACCACGTAGCCGCAATTGGCGAGCTTGGCGGCGCCGCCGAAAAGGCTGGCGACGATGCCTTCGCGATCGATGGCGTGCATCACCGCCTGGCGCACGCGCACGTCGTCCCATAGGCCCGAGCGGTGGTTGAAGCCGATATAGTTGACGACGAAGGAGTCCCCCTCGATCACGCGGAACGCGTCGTTCCCCTCAAAGGTCTTGGCATCGTCCGGCTCGGCGAAGGTGAACTGGATCTCTCCGGCCTTCAGCGCGGCGACGGCCGCCGCCGGGTTGGCGAAGTAGCGGTTGATCAGGCGGTCGACCTTGGGGCGGCCCTCGCGGTAGTCCTCGAAGGCGGCGAGCTCGACATACTGGTCGCTCACGTACTGCACGAAGCGGAACGGCCCGGTGCCCACAGGCTCGGTTGACCACCAGTCGTTCTGGGCGATCTCGGCGACGTGGATGTCGGCAAGGGCGTGCTCGGGCAGCATCATCACCTGGGCGAGGACCGACAGGAATGCCGAGTTGGGCTGGCTGAGTGTAACCACGACTGTCCGCTCATCGGGCGTCTCGATGCTGGCGATATCGGCAAGGCGCGCAGCAAAAAGGCTGCCGCTATCGGCGTTCTTGGCGAGCTCGAGCGTGAACTTGACGTCGGCGGAAGTGAAGGGCTCGCCGTCGTGCCAGGTCGCCTCGACGAGGTTGAATGTATAGGTGAGGCTATCCTCGCTGATCGTATGTTCGGAGGCCAGCGCGCCCTCGATCTGCGAGAGATCGGCCGAATAGATGACGAGCGGCTCGTAATAGGTGCTGAGCCAGGTAAAGCCCGCCGTCGCGGTCAGCGGGTTGAAGTTGCCCGGAAAGCCGCCGGGGCCGACATCGAAGCCGCCGGTGATGGTCTTTGCGTCCTGCGCAATGGCCGGCGCCGGCGTCATTGCCGTGGCGGCTGCCAATGCAAAACCCATGGCCGCCAGAAGGCGCCCGAAATTCCGTCTATGCATGTTTCCCCTCCCTTTGGGTGACTCTCTGCTTTGTCGCGGTCAGGTTTCTCCCGACCGGTTTGCGGCGATGACTTTCTGGATGCCCGAATAATGATCGCCGAGGCGCCGGCGGGCCGCCTCGACGTCCTTGGCGGCGACGGCCTCGACGATCTCGTGGTGGTCGCGCCAGGTATCGAGCGGCGTCGGATTGGTGAGGTTGGCAAAGCCCGAGGCCTTGTAGAAAGCCGTCCAGAAGATATCGATGAGGGCGCTCAGCATCTTGTTGTTCTGGCAGCGGAACAGGAGCTGGTGGAACTGCTGGTCGTCCTCGGCGAAGCTCTCTCCGCGTTCGGCCTTCCGGCGCATGCGCTCGGTGACCTGCCGCAATTCGGCAAGGTCGTCCTCTCCGATCATCTCGATCGTTCGGTCGATGAGGCCGGTCTCGAGCACCCGCCGGATTTCGCGCAGTTCCTCGACGTCGCGCAGCGATGCCTGCAGCCCGTAGGCGAGGTTGTCGAGCAGCGGGGCGAAGGAGAATTCCTTGACGAAGACCCCTACCCCGCGGCGCGTCTCGAGGATGCCGAGCGACTCCAGCGCCTTTATCGCCTCACGCACGGAATTGCGCCCGACGCCCAGCTGCTGGGCAAGGAACGTCTCGGGAGGCAGCGGCGCGCCGGCGGCGAGGTCGTTCTCCTCGATGTAATTGCGCAGGCTTTCCTGCACGCTGACGTGCAGAAGTGGCGGACGCTCAAGGGGTTTGATCGGCTTGTTCAAGAAAATTCCTCGACCGGGAGCGATCGTATGCGTTGAGGTATATCGACTTGTAGGATATGTTGCAAGTTATCTCGTGAAGGCGGCTGAAGCGGCCTCGATGCAATGGGAGGAAGAAGGTGGAAGCAGCCAAGTTCGAACGGCGCGACGGGCGTTGGGGAGCGGTGCGCGGCAACTGGGCGACGCTGCTGCTGCCGATAGCGGAAGACGATTCGATCGACTTCTCCCGCCTCGCCGACGAGATGGACACGCTCGTTGCGGCGGGTGTGGACGGCGTCTATTCCAACGGCACGGCGGGGGAGTTCCACAACCAGACCGAGGCCGAGTTCGACGCCATCCAGCAGATGCTGGCCGATCGCTGCGGCGCGGCTTCAGTCCCGTTCGTGATCGGCGCCTGCCAGCCGGATCCGCGCGTTTCGCTCGAGCGGGTGCGCCGGGCTGCCGCGCTGCGGCCTGAAGCCATCCAGGTGATCCTGCCCGACTGGTGGCCGGTGACGATGCCCGAGGCGCAAGACTTCCTCGATCTCGCGGCGCAGGCGGCCGGTACCGTTCCGCTGATCCTCTACCACCCGCCGCACGCCAAGCGGGTCTTCGCGCCCGAGCAACTGGCGGAAATTCTCGCCCCCTTCCCCAACGTCGTCGGGATCAAGATGGGCGACGGGGACGCCGACTGGTATGCGCAAGCGCGCCGGCATCTCGGCGATATCGGCATCTATGTTCCAGGTCACCATCTGGCGACCGGCGTCAGCGAAGGGGTGGCGGCGGGGGCGTTCTCGAACGTCGCGTGCCTCAGCCCGTCCGGCGCGCAGCGGTGGACGCAGCTGATGGCAACGGACCTTGAGGCCGCGCTCGGCATCGAACGGAAGCTGCGCTCGTTCTTCGACACCCACATCGTTCCTTTCGGCAGGGTGCACGGGTATTCCAACGCGGCGCTCGACAAACTGCTGGCCGCAATCGGCGGCTGGGCGGATGTGGGCACCCGTTTGCGGCGCCCCTATCGCTGGATCGATCCGCAGGTCGTTCCGGCCCTGCGCCGGGAAGCGCGGGCGGCCTTACCCGAGATCATGGGGTGAACGCCATGGCCAAGCCCAACATCCTGATGATCATGACGGACCAGCAGCGGCGCGACACGCTCGGTGCCTATGGCTGCGACTGGATCCCGACGCCCAATCTCGACCGCCTCGCCTCGGAGGGCGTGGTGTTCGAGAACTGCACGGTCGACAACCCGATCTGCACCCCGTCGCGCGCCAGCATCTTTACCGGCAAGCCCGTACCGGACCATGGTGTCCTACGCGTCCATGACAACCTGCCGCCGGACGAACGCCTGTTTCCGGAACGGCTGCGGGACGAAGCCGGCTACCGCACGGCGCTTTTCGGCAAGCTGCACGTCAGCAGCCGCGTGCAGGAGCAGGAGAGCCGGCATCCGCACGACGGCTTCGACATCTACGAGTGGTGCCTGGACCCGACGGTCGCGCTCGACAGCCCGTTCAACGGCTATGCCGCCTGGATTGAAAAGACCGCGCCCGATTTCCTCGCCGCGTTGCGGCGGAACGGCCGGGGAGAGCTGCACCACCCGGAGGCCGTGCATTCGAGCAAATGGGCGGCGGACAGGACCATCGCATTCATCGAGTCGGCCAACGCAGACCCGCGGCCGTTCTTCTGCCTGATGAGCCTCTTCGATCCGCACGACCCCTACGCGGACCACCCGCTCGCCGCGCGCGACCGGATCGATCCGGCGAGGATTCCTGTACCGATCCCGCCGTGGAGCGATCAGCCCGGATGCGTGCAGCGGGAACAGGAGGAATCTTACCTCGGGCGGTTCGGCGATTTCTCGGCGAACGAGATCGCGGAAATCCGCTTCGGCTACGGCGCCTCCATCGCCTTTCTCGACGAGCAGATCGGCCGTGTTCTCGCGGCGCTCGAGGCCGCGGGGCTGACGGAGGACACGCTGGTCATCTTCGTGTCCGACCATGGCGACCAGCTCGGCGACCATGGCCTCTTCGTCAAAGGGGTAGCCCTCTACGAGCCGACCGTCGGCGTGCCCCTTCTGCTGCGCTGGCCCGGCCGCATTGCCGCCGGTGAGCGCAGCACGGCCCTGGCGCAAGGACGCGACATCGCCGCAACCTGCCTGGCGGCGGCAGGGCTGGACACCGCGTCGTGTCCGCTGAGCGAGGACCTGGTGACCATGGCGTCACGCAACAAGGCCGAACGGACGGCGGCCATCTGCGCCTACCGCAACTCCGGAATCAACGCCGGCGGGCGTTTCTGGGGTCCTCCAATGCGCTCCACCATGGCACGCAACGGGCGTTTCAAGTTGACGGTCTACACCAGCGCGGACAGCAGCGAACGCGAGCTTTTCGACCTTGAGCTCGATCCGCAGGAGACCCGCAACCTCGCCGGCGATCCGGACCATGCGAGGACGGAACTCGCTTTGCTCGGCGAGATAGCCGCGTTCGTCGACCATGAGGCGGCCATAGCCCTGCCCCGTGCGACCTCGTCCATTCCCAATGCCGCCCAGCGCCTGAGGAACAGCATCAAATAGCAAAGCGGCTCCTCAACGGCGGGCGCGGCGCCAGGCTTCGAACGCCTCAAGGTTGCGTGGGTCGGTCGCCGGGTAGAGCCCGGTGATCGACGCGCCGTCCTGGACGCGCTCCAGGACAAAGTCCTCGTAGGCCGTCATCTCCACCGCCTCTTCGGCAACCTCGTCCGCCAGATGCAAAGGGATCACGGCGACGCCCTCGCCGTCGCCCACGATCACATCGCCCGGCCAGACCGCCACGTCCCCGCAGCCGATCGGGATGTCCATTTCCAGCGCCTGGTGCAGCGTCAGGTTGGTCGGCGCGGAGGGGCGGTTGTGATAGGCGGGGAAGCCGAGGGCGGCGATCTCGGGGCTGTCGCGGAAACCGCCATCGGTCACCACGCCCTCGACGCCCCGGCGCATCAGGCGCGTGACGAGGATCGAGCCGGCCGAGGCCGCGCGCGGGTCCTTGCGGCTATCCATGACGAAAACGCAGCCGGGCGGGCAGGTTTCGACGGCCTTGCGCTGCGGATGCTCGGGATTGCGGAACACTTCGAGCCCGTTGAGATCCTCGCGGGCCGGAATGTAGCGCAGCGTGAACGCCTGGCCGACCATGGTGCGCTCTACCGGCCCGACCGGGCGCACGTCCTGCAGGAACTGGTTGCGCAGGCCCCGCTTGAACAGCGCGGTGCAGAGCGTCGCCGTGCTTACTTCGCGCAGCTTGTCACGTGTGGCCTCGCTCAGCCGGTTGTGCCAGGTCATCGCATCGCCTCCTCTTTCGATCTTATCACCAGCGCGGCACGCGGCGCTCGTAGCCGGGATCGAACTGCTTCATGTAGGCTGTATCGTCGCGCTCGCTGACGCCGCAGGTATCGTAGAGCGCGGCGAATTCGGCAAGCCTTGCCCTGTCGAGGCCAACGCCGAGACCAGGGCCGGGCGGCGGCGCCAGCGTCCCCCGATCGAAGGCGAGCGGTCCGCCTTCGATGATGTCGACGCCCGTCCATGGATAGTGGGTGTCGCAGGCGTAGGAGAGGTTCGGGGTCGCGGCCGCGACATGCGTCATGGCCGCAAGCGTGATACCGAGGTGCGAGTTGGAGTGCATCGACACCCCGAGCCCCAAGGTCTCGCAGACCTTGGCAAGGTGCGTCGAGGCGCGCAGCCCGCCCCAGTAATGGTGGTCGGAGAGCACGATCCTGACCGCGCCCTTCCGCACCGCCTCGGCGATCTGGTCGAACTGCAGGACGATCATGTTGGTTGCGAGCGGCAAGCTGGTCGCCGCGGCGACCTCGGCCATCGCATCCATGCCGATGACCGGATCCTCGAGATATTCGAGCACGCCCTCGAGGCTGCGCGCGATGTGGATCGCGGTCTCGACAGTCCAGCCGCCATTGGGGTCGATGCGCAGCGGATGGCTCGGGAAGGCCTCGCGCAGCCTGCGCATGGTCTCGATCTCGAGAGCGGGCTCCAGCACTCCGCCCTTCAGCTTCAACGAGCCGAAGCCGTAGAGACCGACGAAGCGGCGCGCCTCTTCGACCATCGCTTGCGGGGTCATCACCTCGCCCCACTCGTCCGGCGCCTCGCCGATATGGCCGGCGAATTTGTAGAAGAGATAGGCCGCGAACGGCACCCGGTCGCGCACCTTGCCGCCCAGCAGATCGTAGAGCGGCCGGCCGAGGAGCTTGCCCTGGATGTCCATCAGCGGCACCTCGAAGGCGCTCGTCACCACATCGGTCAACCGGTGGTCGGCGACCGCCGACTTCGCGTTGATGCCTCCGCCCTCGGGCAGGGCGGCAAGGACCCGCGCGTGCAGCTCGTGCAGGTGGAAAGGATCGAGGCCCACCAGGGCGGGCGCGGCCTTGCGCAGGCCGGCGAGCGCCTTGCTCGACCCGTAACTTTCGCCGAGGCCTAGCGTACCGTCATCGCAGACGACCTCGATGATCGTGCGCAGCGCATAGGGCTGATGCACGCCCTTGCAGTTGAGGAGCGGCTTGTCGGGGATGGCGACGGGTGTAAGCCGGATCTCGGCGATGCGCATGGGTCGCCTCACCACCAATCGGAGGCCGCTGCTGCGGCAAGCGCTTCGTCGAGGGACGGCAGCTGGGGATGCCACAAGCGCTCCCATTCGAGGCTGACGGGGAAAGCGACACCCTCCTCCTCAAGGCGGCGCCTGAGTGCAGCCATCGGGAAATCGCCAGCTCCAGGCAGCACATAAGCGCGTCCTTCGGGCGCAGGCGCGCTGTCCTTGACGTGCATGTGGACGACGCGGGCCGCGATTTCGCCCCAGGTCACGAGCGGGTCCGTGTCGCCCTTCGCCCAGGTGTGGTGCGCGTCCCAGAGGATGCGCGCTTGCGGCACCTCGCGGCAGAAGCGCGCGAGCGGCTCGTGATGCACCAGGGCGTCGTGGGTCTCGATCATCACGTCGACCGTCCATCCGCGCTTCTCGCGAAGGTCCGTCCAGAGGTCGAGGCGCTGGCGGGCCGCGGCGATGTCGGTATCCGTCAGCACCGTCCCGCCGTCGAAAACACGCAGGTTCCGTGCACCAACCGCCTCCGCCCAAGGGACGAACCGTTCCACTTCGGCGAGATCGAAAGCCTCGCCGAAGAGGCGCGCCGACGTGCCCATGGCGACGATCGCCACGGACTGCAACGCGAGCCAGTCCGCCAGCGCCTCGGGGGATCCGAACTCGGCGGTGAGCCGGGCCGGGACATCCACCGATCCTGACAGCGCCCGAAGCTCGATCGCGCCGATGCCGTGGTGGACGGCGAGGTCCACGACCTGCCGCAAGGAAAGGTCGGGGCAGCCGAGGGTCGAGAAGCAATGGGTGAGGCTCATGCGATGCGGTCCAGTTCTGCGGCAGTGACGGGATGGAGCGGCGGGAGGCCGGCGACGTAACGCTCGATCTCGGTGATGGCGAGATCGGAAAGACGCCGCAGCTCGTTGCCCTGCGCCCCGGCGATATGCGGGGTCAGGACGACGTTGGGCAGGTCGTAGAGCGTGCTTTCGGGCGGCAGGGGCTCGGGATCGGGCGTATCGATGAGGGCCGAAAGGCGGCCGGAAACGAGTTCGCGCTCAAGGGCGGCGTGATCGACGAGCCAGCCGCGCGCGGTGTTGATCAGTATGGCGTTGTCGGGCATCCGCGCCAGCTCGGCCGCGCCGATCATGTGCCGGGTCTCCGGCAGGATCGGCGCATGGAGAGATACGGTGTCGGACGAGGCGAGGAGATCATCGAGCTCCATCTTCTCCGCGCCCAGCGCCTGGGCCTCGGCTGCATCAATGAAAGGATCATAGACGCAAACCTGGAAACCGGCATGCACGAGCAGGTCGATGACCAGCCGGCCCGTCCGCGACGCTCCGACGATGCCGACGCGGCGGCGATAGTTGCCGAGATGGGGCGCATCGAGGCCGATACGCGTGCCGAAGCCGCCCTGCCCCCGCGCCCGGCGATGAGCATCGCGCAACCGGAATACGTCCTTGCCACACATGATGATGGCCGCGAAGGTGAATTCGGCGACCGGCACCGCCATCGCCGAAACCGCCGACGTGATCAGGATGCCGCGCTCCCAGAACGCGGGAGTGGTCACGGCGCGGATCGAGGCGGCGGTGTAGGCCACCATGCGCAGGTTCGGCGCTCGCGCGAGGCGCTCGGCGGTCAGCGCCGGAGCGCCCCAGGCGGCGAGGAGGATTTCGGCTTCCGCAAGCGCCGCCGCGCCGTCGGGAGACTCGAAGTCGGCGAACGCTTCTCGCGAGGCGATGCCGGCGACCGCATCGAGCCGCTCCCATTCGGCGGGGCCGAGGAAACCGCGCGGTAGTTCCGCGCGCATGGCAAGCGCCAGCTTCGGCTTTGCCTGCGACGCCCGTTTCCCGTTTGTCCCTGCGGGTGGCTGCTCGACCGCTTCGTGCATCGTCGCCTCAGGAATAGAGCACACCGCCGTTGATGTCGTAACAGGCACCGGTGATGTAGGCGGCGTCCGACGAGGCGAGAAATGCCACCAGCGCCGCCACGTCCTCGGACGCGCCCTCGCGCTTGAGAGGCGCGGAACCGGCGACGCGCTCGCGCACCTCGGGCCTGGTGAAGGTGTCGTGGAAGGTCGTCGCGATCATGCCGGGACAGACCGCGTTGACGCGGGCGCGGGTGCCGAGCTCCTTGGCGAGGCCGCGCGTGAAGGTCATGACGGCGCCCTTGGAGGTGGCGTACGCGACCGCCCCCGGCCCACCGCCGTCACGACCGGCCTGGGAGGAGAAGGTGACGATCGCGCCGCCGTCCCGCAGGTGCGGCAGCACCGCCCTGGCGGTGAGGAAGAGCGAGGTGACGTTGAGGTCCATCACCTCGTGCCAGAAGGCCTCGTCCATCTCCGGCATGGTCTTGCGTGCAACGAGCCCGCCGGTGACGTGCACCAGGGCGTCGATGCCGCCGAAGTCCTTCACAACCGTGCTGACCGCCGCCTCGACCTCGGGGGACCTGGTGAGGTCCGCCTTGTATGCCGCGGCGCGTCCGCCGGCGGTCTCGATCTCGACGACGACGGCACGGGCGCCGGTTTCGGCTCCGTTGTAGGTCAAAGCGACCGCCGCGCCCTCGGCGGCGAACCGCAGGGCGCAAGCGCGGCCGATGTCGCGTCCGCCGCCCGTCACCAGAACCGTCTGCCCGTTGAACCGCTGCATTCTCAAAAATCCTTGGCAAGTGTCAGCTTGAAACGCCGATCGTCGACGTCGGTGAAATAGATGTCGGTGGTAAAGCCTTGGTCGTCGATGAAGCTGAAGATGCGACGCGGCGCATCCAGCGCATAGGGGGCAAGGAGCGTGACAAGCACATGCTTGCGGGCGGCCGGCAGGCTGGCGCGCAGGTGATGATGGAGCGCGAGCCCTTCGAAATCGGCCGGATCGATGCCGGGAAAGCCCTCGACGGCCGAGAGCGCAGGCGCGCCGGCCGAGGAGAAGACGAACTGGCCGGAAAACCCGGCCCGCTCGCCGCGATAGCGAAAGCTCGATTTTCCCGCATCGACCGGCCCGACCGTATGGCAGAGCCAATCGAGCGTCTGCGGCTGCGCAGTCTCCGCCCGGTCGACAAAGACGAAGTAACTGTCGGCAACGAAATGCACGTCGCGCTCGACGCGCAGGACAAGGTCGTTGGCAACGCGGTAAGCCGGGGTCGCATCGGCACGGATCAGCACATGGCCGGGTTCCTCGACGACGTCGAGGATCGTGCCCGCGGCCTTTCGGGCCAGCGCCTTATCCTTTTCGGCATACTGCCCCTGCCCGCCGATCAGGACGGCGTTCTTGGAACGCGTCTGGCGCCGCCACTCGCGATGCATGCTCGAGCCGAACGCGACGTAGTAGCCCGACTGGATGGCAAGATCCTCGCCGTAGGCGTGGAGCAGGAACGCGTTCTGATCGCCATGGCTGTGGCTGAGGGAGCCGTAGGAGCTGGACTTGAACAGGAACTGGATGTGCCTCGAAGGATCGCCCATGTGCTTCTGGATCGCGACCCAGCCGATATCCTTGAACCAGCGCACCGGCGGCAGATTCTCGGGTTCAACGGCGGCGACCGGCGCGTGGTCGTGGTTGTAGGTCAGATCGTCGAAATTGAGGTCCCACCAGCCGTAGTTGTAGAAGGCCATCTCGGTGCCGGCGGCGTCGGCCTTGAGGCGCTCGAAATACCACTGATAATGCCCGTTGCCGGTGACACCGGCGAACTGGCGCACATTGTAGCCGACCTTGAGGCCCGGCAAGTCGCCGAGAGTCGAGTCGTCGCCGAAGCATGCCCGGCGCGTGCCCGGCGCCTTGGTGTAGAGCGGGAATGCGCCGGTGTTCTGCAGGAAGGGACGCTTGTAGAGATCGAGCCCCAGATATTTGACGATGAGGTTGGCCGCCTCGATGAAGTAGGCGATGCCGGTCATCCAGTAGTGCGGCCCCTCCGCCCAGCCACCGTCCGTGCCGGCCCAGGGCGAATAGAGGGTCGCGAGGAAATCGACGGTATAGTCGAGCCAGCCCGTCGCTTCCTCGCTTTCGCCGTCGAGGGCGATGCAGGTGGGGGTCAGGACCGCCGAGAGCGAACGTACCGCGTGGCTGTCATAGGGGAAGACGTGAATGCGGGCGTGGGCGATGACGTGGTCAGCCACCTCGCGGGTGCGCTCCAGCAGAACGGCGCGCACCGTCTCGCGCTCCTCGGCCGACAGGTGATCGTAGAGCCAGTCATAACCCCAGGCGAGCGCCACGACGACGCGGAAGGCCGCCTCGTCGTTATAGGCGCGCGAGGTCGGTCCCCTGGTGTCCCAGTCGGCCACCGCCAATAGCCAGTCGCGGGCCTTGTCGAGGAGACGCGTGTCGTCCAGCACCCGGCCGGCGATGGCGAGGTGCCGGATGGCATAGATCGTCTCCTGGCAGTCGATGTACATCTGCCGCCAGAGCGTCGCGACCCGCACGTTGTTCGGATAGGGCTTGGGCTCCTCGATGATCGGGCGCTCGATCCAGGGTTCGACAGAACCGGCATAGAAGCCGTCCCAGCCGTAGGCGGCCGGATCCTCGGCGACGCGGGCGCGCAAGGCATCGAGCTCGGCGCCATCGAGCCAGAGGCGAGGATGCGCGGCCTTGACGCGCATGCGCCGCTCGGCGGGTGCTGGCACCGGCGTTTCGGGTAGTCCTTCGGAGAGGTCGAATTGGCGGACGGCGCTCCATTGCGAGCGCGGCGCCTCCCCGGCTTCGTCCCAGAGCGCATAGCGCCAGTACCAGGTGCCGGGGGCAAAAGTTTCGGGCGGCGTGAAGAAGTTCCAGGCGAGATCGGCATATCGGTAGGTTCCGGGACCGAAACTGGCATCCTGCGCCAGTTCGACCACGTAGCGCGACGCATCGTCGATGTCGGGCAGCCAGGAAAAGCGCGGCGGGTTCTCCGTCGGCGGGCGATCCGCGTCCGGAGCATATCCGATGGTGAGCGAACCCGGACGGGGTTCATCCAGCGCGGTTTTGCGCAAGCTTTCCGGGGCGGACGATCGCATCGACTGCCGGACTCCTGTTCTTTCCAAAATCGATCGGGCGGCGGCAGGGAGGCCGCCGCCCAGGAGGACGAGGCCCTATTGGGCCCCGTATTGCCGATCGTAGGCGGCCTGCATGACCGCGATGACCCTGTCGTAGCCCATGCTGTTGAGCCGCTCGACGTAAGCGTCCCAGCCGGTGTCGACATCCTCGGCGCCCAGCACCCAGGTCTGCTGCATCTCGGTCATGTAGGTAAGGATGCTCGGCCAGTAGCGGTCGTAGATCTCCTTCTCCTCGGCGTTGAGGGCGACACCCAGGAATTCCTCCCTCAGGCAATCGCACTCCTCGTACATCTCGATGCCTTCGAGGGCGATCTCGTTGGTCCATTGCCGCTCGTATTCGTAGTCCTGCCAGAAGCCGCGCGGCACCTGGGCACCGACCTCCCAGAGCTGGGCATTGACCGGAGTGTCGCTGGTCAGCACCTCCTCGGTGAACTGCGGCTTGCCGTCGACCATCTCGTAGGTCAGGCCCTCGACGCCGAAGTTGGAGAGAATGCGCCCCTCCGGAGAGAACCAGAAGTCGAAGTACTTGATGGTCTCGACCGGGTGCTCGTTGGTCACCGAGATCGCCCAACCGGCCGGCTGCACCTGCTGGCGGCGCGCGTCCTCGAAGCGGTCGCCCGAGACGGTCCTGGGCGGCAGCATGGGCCGCAGGCTGAATCCTTCGATCTCGTCGGCAAGCGCGGTGTTGTAGGTGGCGGTGCTGGCGAACCAGTCATGAATCATGCCGCCGAGATTGTTGCCGAGTAGGTATTCGCGCGAGCGCGAGCCGCGGGTGAAGACTTCCTTGTCGATCAGCCCTTCCGCATACCAGTCGGCCACATGCCCGATGCCGACCTTGTAGTTCTCCTCGGCCCAGGGGTGGCGGACCTTGCCGTCATAGATGGCGAAATCCCCGTAACGCTCGGAACCCGAGACGCGCGCGTCCCAGAGGTTGATGAGACGCACGGCGTCCACCTCGTCGCGGGCAAAGTAAGGCACTTCATCCTTGATGCCGTTGCCGTTCGGGTCCTGGTCGCGGAAGGCAACGAGGACGTCGTAGACCTCCTCGGGCGTCTCGGGCACTTCGAGCCCCAGCTTTTCCAGCCAGTCGTAGCGGATGAACCACCCGCGCGAGAACTTGCCATCCGGCACGTAGGGGATGAAGTAGATATGCCCGTCCGGACCCGAAATGGCCTGACGGACCTCCGGTCGGCTGTCGAAGAACGCCTTGAGGTTGGGCGCATGCTCTTCGATCAGGTCGTCGAGCGGGATGAACGCGCCTTCGAGCCCATAACGGATGAAGTCGTCCTTCAGGGTCGGGCCGGCGTCGCCGCCGACGATGTCGGGCAGATTGCCCGAGGCTATGAGCAGGTTGAAGGCATCGCGGCTCGACGTGGTGGCGAGCGAGGCGGTGTTGCGGATGTGGATGCCGGTCTTTTCGGCAACCACCTGCTCGACCGGCCAGTCCTGCGTGTAGACGTACTTGTCGCGGAAATGGAAGTGCATGGTCAGTTCGAGCGGCTCGTCGACGATGCGTGTCGTCTCCTGGGCCGATACCGCCAGCGGCGCGACCAGCGCCGCCGTCAGTGCGAGCGCCGAGACGCCTTTTAATATCGCTTTCACAGGTTTCCCTCCCTTTGTGAAATTACTCTTTTACCCCGCCCAGCAGGATGCCCTTCGAGAAGTACTTCTGGGCGTATGGGTAGATGATCAGGACGGGGATGATGGATGCGACCATGATCGCCGCCGTGATGGTCTCGAAGGAATATTGCGCCGTCAGCAGGCTGGAGGCGAACTCGTCGTTGGAATTGAGGTCGACGATGATGCGCTTCAAATAGACCTGCAGCGGGATCTTCTCTTCACCGCGCAACAGCACCATCGACCAGAAATAGCCGTTCCAGCGCGAAACGATGCAGAAGAGCGCGACGGTGACGATGGCGGGCTTGGAAAGCGGAATGAACACCTTCCAGAGGAGCTGCAGCTCGCTCGCTCCATCCATCTTGGCCGCTTCCTCGAAGGATTTGGGCACTGCCTCGAAGAAGTTGCGCAGGAGGATGACGTTGAAGGCGTTGCAGGCGAACCCGATGATGATGCCGAAGCGGCTGTCGAGCAGGCCGAGATCGCGCATGTTGAGGAAGAACGGGATCATGCCGGCGTTGAACCAGAGCGTGAACGCGATCATCAGGTTGAAGAAGGTGCGCCCGCGCAGCCGCTTCCTCGAGAGCGCATAGGCGCCCGGCACCATGATGAGAAGGCTCATGGCCGTGCCGCCGAAAGTGTAGATGAAGGTATTGCCGTACGAGATCCAGAACATCCGGTCCGACAGCACCCGCTCGTAGGCGGCCAGCGTCAGGTCGACGGGCCAGAGCACCACGCGACCGGAAGTGACCGCGGCGCCCGACGAGACCGAGGCGGAAAGGATGTAGATGAAGGGATAGAGCGTCGACAGGACGAAGAGCCCGAGGAGGAACGCGTTGGCGTAGCCGAAGATCTTGTCGCCGCGGGTGTAGAGGTTGGATGTGCTCATCGTTTCCTCCTCACCACAGCGACGTCGAAGAGACCTTCCGGCTGATCCGGTTGGCCGTGTAGACGAGAACGAAGGCGATGACCGCGTTGAAGAGCCCGGCGGCCGTGGCGAGGTCGTACTGGGTGCCCTGCAGGCCGGTGCGGTAGATGAAGGTCGAGACGACATCGGCCGTCTGGTAGGTCGAGGGCCGGTAGAGAAGGATGATGTATTCGAACCCGACCTCGACCAGGTTGCCGATGCGGATGATCAGCATGATGATGATCGTGGGCAGAATGCAGGGCAGCGTGATGCGCCAGACCATCTGCCAGCGCGAGGCGCCGTCGACCCGGGCGGACTCGTAGAGCGTCGGGCTCACCCCAGCGATGGCGGCGAGATAGACGATCGACTCGAAGCCGGCTTCCTTCCAGATGCTCGAGCCGATGAACACCGGCCGGAACCACTCCGGCTGGGTGAGGAAGTAGATCGGCGCGATGCCGAACCAGCCGAGCGCCGTGTTGACGATGCCCGTCGAGGGCGAGAGGAAGTTGATGACGATGCCGGCGACGATCACCACGGAGATGAAGTGCGGCAGGTAAACGATAGTCTGCGCCCAGCGCCTGGCGAGCGCGTTCTGCACCTCGTTGAACATCAGCGCCAGGATGATGGGTACCGGGAAGGCGAAGACCAGCCCCAGGAAGCTGATGGTGATGGTGTTCCAGAACGAGCGGATGAAGAGCTCGTTGGCGAAGAGCTCCTGGAAGTGGGCGAGGCCGACCCAGGGACTCGCCTCGATGCCGCGGAAGATCGAGAAATCCTTGAAGGCGATCTGCAGCCCGTGCATGGGCTTGTAAAGGAAGACGAGGAACCAGATGATCATCGGAGCAACGAGCAGATAGAGCTGCCAATCGCGCCGCAGATCCTCCCCGAGGGTGCGCATATAATGTGAGAGCCTGACCTGCATCATCGCCCCCTCAGCCGCGAGTCTTGAGGGTCTTGCCCGTTTCGGCATCGAAGACGTGCATGCGCGCGACATCGATGCCGAGCCGTTCGACGGACCACAACTCGGCGGTATCGAGAGGCGTCTCCGCCTTGGCGATGAAGGCCTGTCCGTTGACCCGGCCATGCAGCAGCGCCTCGGCGCCCAGGGGCTCGACCAGGTCGATGGAACAGTCGATTGTGGGCGCTTCGCCAGCATGGACGGTCATCGCCTCGGGACGGATGCCGAGCTTGACCACCTGGCCCTCTCGGGCGTTGGCGGCGAAGGCCTCCGGCAACGGCAGGGACTGGTTCGACCCACCATCGTCGGAGGCGATGACGCCGTGGAGAACGCCATCGACGTTCATGACCATCGCGTCGACGAGGTTCATGGGCGGAGAGCCGATGAAGCTGGCGACGAACGTGTTGGCCGGCTCGAGGAACACTTCCATCGGCGAGCCCACCTGCTCGATGTGGCCGTTGCTCATGATGACGATGCGGTCGGCGAGCGTCATCGCCTCGACCTGGTCATGCGTCACATAGATGCTGGTGGCTTCCATGCGCCGGTGCAGCCGCTTGATCTCAGCGCGCATGTAGGTGCGCAGCTTGGCATCGAGGTTGGAGAGCGGCTCGTCGAACAGGAAAACCTTAGGCTTCCTGACGATGGCGCGCCCCATGGCGACGCGCTGGCGCTGGCCGCCGGAGAGATCGGCAGGCTTGCGCTTCAGATATTCGGTCAAACCCAGGATCTGCGCGGCCTCGGTCACGGCCTTGTCGACGACTTCCCGCCGCTCGCGGCGCACGCGCAGGCCGAAGGCGATGTTCTCGGCGACATCGAGGTGCGGGTAGAGGGCGTAGTTCTGGAAGACCATGGCCACGTCCCGATCCTTGGGCGCGACCTTGTTGACCTCCCTCCCGCCAATCGAGATCGTACCGTCCGAGATGTCCTCGAGCCCGGCGACCATCCTCAGCGTCGTCGACTTGCCGCATCCCGACGGGCCGACCAGCACAACGAACTCCTTGGGCTCGATGGCCAGATTAATCCCGTGCACGACCTCAAGCGCGCCATAGCGCTTGACGACGTCGGAAATGACGACTGCTGACATGCGTTCTCCTCCCCACGCACCAGCCCGTCAGGCGACGGAACTGGGTGCGCCTCGCGGGCTTCTCTTCTTGGGTGCCCGCGTATTGATCTGTTCGATGTAGGCCCAGAGCTTCGGGTTGCGCGAAAGCTCGGTGAGCTTGGATTCGATCGAGCCGAGATGCTTGACCACCGCCTCCCTGGCGGCGGCCGGATCGCCCGACTCGATGGCGGCGACGATGGCCTCGTGCTCCTCGATGACCTGCTCGGTGCGGCGCACGGCGAAGACGCGCTTGAGGTGCCGCATACGGTCCATCTCGCCCTTGGCCTGATTGACCACCCCCCAGGCGCCGGGCAACCGCGCGGCGGCGAAGATGGTGCGATGGAACTCCTCGTCGAGGAGGAAGAAGTCCGGATAATCTTCCTGCTCGGCAGCCGCTTTCTGGCGCACGATGCAACTGCGCAGGCGGGCCACGTCCTCGAGGCTGTGGCGGGAGGCGGCCTCCATCGCCGCCCCCTCCTCCAACTTGAAGCGGATGAAGCAGGCTTCCATGTAGCGCTGGATCTCGATGGTGGTGACGTAAGTGCCCCCCTGGGGCACGACGGTCACGAACCCGTCCTCGGCCAGCCGGATGATCGCCTCGCGCACGGGCGTCTTGCTGACCTGAAGGATGGCGGCGATCTCCTTTTCGGAGATGGCACGCCCCGGCAGCAGCCGCACCTCGACGATGAGCTGGCGCAGCAGCGCGTAAATGCGATTGGTCATGTTTCCCTCGCGCCCGAGCGCCTCGGGCGAGATCAGCTCGGAGAGCGGCAGTGAGGGAAAATCGACCATTTCTGACATATCAAACCCATAACTGAGATATCAGTTTTGCATCTGGTATGTCATTGACCGCAAGGCTGTCAAGGGTGGATGGAGACAAACCGCCCCCTGGCGCGCACGGGTGTCGTGCGGCGCAATCATTGCGGTGTTAAGGAGATGGCCAGATGGGGTCGGGGCGCCGGCTAGTACGCCAGCGCCACGCCGTCCTTTCGCGGATCGGAGCCGGCGTGCAGCACACCCGCGACCGGCATGATCGCCTGACCGCCGCCCCAGGCCATGTTGGCCATGCGCACCGGGTGCCCGCGCTCGAGAAGACCGGCGAGAGTGGCGCCCGGCAGCGAGCGCTCGGCCTCGAAACCTGCGGGCGTGCGCAGGCCCCGACCCAGCGTCAGGGCCTGCTGAACGTCCATGCCGAAATCGACGATGTTCTGGAGCACCTGCACCTGGCCCACCGGTTGGTAGAAACCGTGCATGACGCCGAAGCTGAGATAGGGCGCGCCGTTCCGGGTGGCGAAGCCGGGAATGATGGTGTGCAGCGAGCGCTTGCGGGGGCCGACCTGGTTGGGGTGACCCTCGGCAAGGGTGAAGTTGCTGCCGCGGTTCTGGAACAGCACGCCGGTGCGCGGGCACGCGATGAACGAGCCGAAGGCGCCAGCAATGGAGTTGATGAAGGAACAGAAATTGCCCTCGGAATCCGCCGTCGTCAGGTAGACGGTGTCGGCGGGCCCGATCGGCTCGGGCACCGGATCGGTCATCGCGCGCTTGAGGTCGATGCGGGCGCGCATGGCGTCCGCGTAGTCCTCCGACAGCATCCGCGCGGTCGGCACATCGGCGAAATCGGGATCAGCGACATAGGCGTCGCGGGCGGCGGCGGCGAGCCGGTAGGCCTCGATCTGCAGGTGGAAGCGCTCGGCACCGGCTGGATCGAGGCTGGAATGATCGAAGCCCTTGAGGATGTTGAGCATCATCGCGGCAGTGACGCCCTGCCCGTTGGGCGGGATCTGGTAGACGTCGACGCCCCGGTAGTCGACCTTGACGGGATCGACGAAAGCCGGCTGCCAGTCGGTGAAATCGGCGACCTCGTGGCGGCCACCCAGTTCGTTGAGCGAGGCGACCATGTCGGTCGCTAGTGGCCCTCTGTAGAAGGCGTCCGCGCCATCGGCGGCGATCGTGCGGAGCGTGCGGGCGAGGAGCGGATAGCGCAGGAGCGTGCCGGTCGCGGGCGCCCTGCCCTCGATGAGGAACTGCTCGCGCGTTGCGGGGTGGCGCGCCAGCTTCTCGGCGAACATACGCCAGTCCCAGGCAATGCGCTCGGCGACGGGAAAGCCGTGCTCGGCCGCATCGATCGCCGGCTCCAGCATCTGCGCCAGCGAGCGCTTGCCGAAGCGGTCGAGCAGCATGTTCCATGTACGCACGGAACCTGGGACAGTAACCGAATGGACGCCGTCGACGGGAACGCTGGAAAACCCCTCTGCCTTCAGCCATTCGGCGGAAAGGCCTGCAGGCGCGTGCCCGGAGCCGTTGATGCCGTAGAGCTTGCGCTCGCTGGCGACCCAGACCAGGGCAAAGCAGTCGCCGCCGATGCCGGTGGAATGGGGCTCGATGACGCCCAGCAGGGCTGAAGCAGCGACGGCCGCGTCGACCGCATTGCCGCCGTTACGCAGGACATCGATGGCCGTGAGCGTCGCCTGCTGGTGCGACGTGGCGGCTGCACCACGCGTGCCGAGAGCTACCGATCGTCCGGGCAGATGAAAGTCTCGCACTGAAGAACCCCTCTTTGTTCAGGCAACTAGGCAGACTGCGGCGAAGTCGCCGCGGCTGCCGCGGCGCGGTCGCGCTCGTCGGCCCGGTGACCTTCGCGCTGGGCGATGATGGCGCAGACGAAAAGCTGGATCTGATGAAAGAGCATCAGCGGCAGGATGATAAGGCTCACCGCCTGTCCGGCGAAGAGGATGTTGGCCATCGGCAGGCCGCTGGCGAGGCTTTTCTTTGAGCCGCAGAAGAACAGCACCATGCGATCGGCCCGATCGAGGTCCGCCGCCCGGCCCGCGAACCGGGCCGAGATCATGATGAACCCGAGCAGCGCGACGTTGGCCGCCATGACGATGATGAGACTGGCAAGGTTCACCTGCTGCCAGATACCGGCGACGACACCGGCGCTGAACGCTGAATAGACGATGATGAGGATGGAGCCGCGATCGACGACCTGCGTCAGCCTGGGATGCCGCCCGATGAAGCCGCCCACCAGCGGCCGGGCGATCTGGCCGGCGATGAAGGGAAGCAGGATCTGGATGCCGATGTCGAAGATCGCATCGGCCGAGACGCCTTCGCCCGTCGCTTGCAGCAGCAGGGCGACGAGGGCCGGTGTGAGGAACACGCCAATCATGTTGGAGACCGATGCGGCGCAGACGGCGGCGGGCACATTGCCACGGGCGATAGAGGTAAAGGCGATCGACGACTGAACGGTCGAGGGCAAAACGGAAAGATAGATGATGCCGGTGACGAGTTCCGGCTGCAGCCAGGGCGAGAGGAGCGTCGCGATCAGCAGGCCGAGGAGAGGAAAGGCGAGATAGGTGAAACCGAAGACCAGCGTCTGCAGGCGCCAGTTGGCCATGCCGGCGAGGACGGCCGACGTGTTGAGTTTGGCGCCGTAGAGGAAGAACAAGAGCGCAACGGCGTAGAAGGCGACGTGGGACACGACCTCCGCGCCGACGCCCCGGGCCGGGAAGACGGTTGCCAGAACGACCGTGCCGACCAGCAGCACCAGGTAGAAATCGAAACCAATACGCCTGAGGCGCGCGCCGAGGGACATGCTGAAGCCTGCTCGTGGTAGGGCTTTCCGGCGTATCGGAAAGGGGCCATAGTCGAAAGACCGACAGCCCCTATATCGATGATCACGATCCGCGATCAGGCAATGAACGACTTGACCCCGCCCATATCCCCCGACATCTCGCCGACGCTGCTGCGCTCGTTCCTGGCGGTCGCCAAGACGAAGAGCTTCACGGAAGCCGCCCGCAAGCTGGGCCTACGCCAGTCGACCGTCAGCCAGCATGTGCAGAAGCTCGAGCAATCCGTCGGAGGACGGCTTTTCCTACGCGACACGCATGCGGTGACGCTGACGGCCGACGGCGACGCGATGTGCGATCTTGCCCAGACGGTGCTGGAGGCCAACGATCGCATGGCGCGGTATTTCTTCGGCAGCGCCCGACGCGAGAAGCTGCGCCTCGGCATCTCCGAGGATTTCGCCATGTCGCAGCTGGCCGAGGTGCTGACGACGTTCCGCGTCGCCCATCCGATGGTGGACCTGGAGCTGACGGTCGGCCTCTCAAGCGCGCTCTACCAGAGCTACGATGCGGGAGAGGTCGACGTCATCTTCGCCAAGCGCCGCTCCGGCGACAGCCGTGGCGAGGTCGCCTGGCGCGAGCAACTGGCCTGGATCGCCCGGCCGGGATTTCGCGTCGATCCGGATGCGCCGGTGCCGCTGGTCGCCTACGCCCCGCCCTCGATCACCCGTTCGATGGCGGTCTCGGCTCTGGAAGAGGCGCGCCGCCCCTGGCGGATGGCGTGTTCGAGCGGGAGCCTCAACGGCCTGCGCGCAGCCACGATGGCGGGCCTCGGCGTCGCCGCGCATTCAGCCCGGCTCATTCCTGAGGGGTTGGTGCGGTTGGACGACGCGAGCAACCTGCCCGAACTCGGAGAGGTCGAATTCGTCGCCATCGGCCCCGGACGCCATCATACCACTGCCAACGCGCTGATCGCCGCGCTGGTCAGCACCACCCAACTCCCTTCCGCCCAGCCGGCAAAAGCGCAATAGCGACAGACACCAACTCTTCAGGTTTCCTCATGCCCATGACCATCCGGCAGGCCCGGGACAGCGACCGCGCCGACCTCTTCCGCATCTGCCTGCTCACGGCCGACTCCGGCGCCGACGCGTCGGCACTCTATTCCGATCCGCACTACCCCGGTCTGGTGTGGTCCGTGCCCTACCTCGATTTCGCGCCCGAGCATGCGTTCGTCCTCGACGACGGCAACGAGGTGCTGGGCTATGTCGTCGGCGCGGGCGACACAGAAGCGTTCGAGGCGAGGCTCGAGAGCGCCTGGTGGCCCAAGCTCGCCGAGACATACTCGCGGGCGCAAGCCACCGCGAAGCTCGACGCCATGGTGCTCGAGCGCATCCGCAAGCCGCAGCCCTCGGATCCGGCGATCGTGCGGGATTATCCCGCCCACCTTCACATCAACCTGCTGCCCCCGGCCCAGTCGGGCGGCTGGGGCCGAAGGCTGATCGAGACGGAACTGGCCTCTCTCAAGGCGGCCGGCGCCCCGGCGGTGCACCTGGGGGTGAGCCTGCGCAACGAGCGCGCCATGGGGTTTTACCGGCATGTCGGCTTCAGCGAGATCAGCCGGGGCTCAGCCGTCTGGTTCGGCAGGGATCTGTAGCGACCGGAGCGGATGCTCCGAGTCTCATTGGTCGCGCTTCCTGAGAACGCTCTACAGCCGCTGGCCGGTTTCCGGGTCGAAGAGGTGCACCGCTTCCGGCACCGGCATCAGGCGGATGCGCTCGCCGGGGCGGGCAGCGATGCGCTCGCGGAAGACGCCGACGATCTCGGCGCCGCCGAGGCGGGCGGAAACCTGCGTCTCCGAACCGGCCGGCTCGACTACCGCGACTTCGGCTTCCACGCCGGCGTCGTCGAGAAGCAGGTGTTCGGGGCGGATGCCATAGACGACAGGACGTCCCTCGGCGGCCGAGGGAACCTCGGCCAATGGCAGCGACACGTCGCCCTCGCCCACGAACCGCCCGCCTTCGATGCGGCCGTTGAGGAAGTTCATGGCCGGCGAGCCGATGAATCCCGCGACGAACCGGTTGGCGGGACGATCGTAAAGCTCCAGGGGCGGCCCCATCTGCTCGACCACGCCATCATGCATCAGCACGATCTTGTCGGCCATGGTCAGCGCCTCGATCTGGTCGTGGGTGACGTAGACCGTCGTGGTCTTCAGGCGTTGGTGCAGGGCCTTGATCTCGGTGCGCATCTGCACGCGCAGCTTGGCGTCGAGGTTGGAGAGCGGCTCGTCGAACAGGAACACCTGCGGGTTGCGCACGATAGCGCGGCCCATGGCGACACGCTGGCGCTGGCCACCCGACAGCTGGCGCGGGCGCCGCTCGAGCAGCGGGCCGAGGCCGAGAATCCCGGCGGCGGAATCGACCTTGCGGCGGATCTCGTCCTTCGGGACCTTCTTGAGCTTGAGCGAAAAGCCCATGTTCTCGGCGACGGTCATGTGCGGATAGAGCGCGTAGTTCTGGAAGACCATCGCGATGTCGCGTTCCTTGGGCGGAACATTGTTGACGACGTCGCTGCCGATGCGGATTTCACCGCCCGAGATGGTTTCCAGCCCGGCGATCATGCGCAGCAATGTGGACTTGCCGCAGCCCGACGGGCCGACGAGAACGACAAATTCGCCGTCCTCGACGTCAATGGAGACACCCTTGATGACCTGGGTGTTGACGTAGCTCTTGCGCAGGTCGCGGATTTCGACTGAAGCCATGGCGTCCTCCCTCAGGAACCGAGAAGCGCGGCGAGGTCACGCAGCAAGGCCGCATCGCGGCCGGCGCCCGCGGCATCGGAGAGCACCGGTGCACCGGTCGTGATCGAGGTCGCGAAGGCGTCGAGCTCTCGGGCGAAGGCGTTGGGTCCGGTGGTCTCCCAACGCTCCACCAGCACATCGTTGCCGGCGCCGCTGCGCGTCGTGGTCAGCACGCCAAGCTGGCTCTTCTTGTAGGGCGGCGGCAGGTCGATGCGCAGGCTTCCGCGATCGCCGTAGATCTCGACCCACTCCTGATATTCGGGGAAGTGCGTCAGCCAGTTCCATGAGATCGCCCAATCGGGACCATTCTCTATCCTGCCAACGATCTGCAGCTTGGGCGGTTCGCCGCGGACGGAGCCCGGCGCGTCCTGGTGCGCCGAGATGGCCTGCGTGACCGCATCCGGGAAAAGAGCACGCAGCACTGCGGTCTGGTGGCAGACCGAGCCGTGCAACACGTTGCGGAAAAGCACCGGATCGATGCCGGCGAAATCCGAGACTGCGGCACTCACCTCGGTCTGGTTGTCCGTACGGGCGGCATCGAGAGCGTCAGCGGGCACGTCGGCGAAACGCTTGATCGGCAGGTCGTCGGTCTGTTTCTCGTCTGAGGGATGGAGCACGGTCATGCGCACCAGCCGCAGGGGGCCGATCTCTTCCATGCGCCGGCGTGCCTCGGCGATCGCGGGCTCGTACATCTTCATGTAGCCGACCTGCAGGACGAGGCCCTTCTCCCGCGCGAAGGCGGCGTCGCGCTCGGCGATCGCAGGATCGTAGCTGTAGGGCTTTTCGGCAAAGACGTGCTTGCCGGCGTCCAGCGCCTTGCGGGCAAGGCTCGAATGGGCGCCTGGAGTGCAGATCACCACGGCGTCGACCTCGGGATCGGCAATCACTTCGGCCGCATCCGTGCCGTGGGGCACCGACAGCTCGGCGCCGATTGTGGCGGCAAGGCCGGGCGAAAGATCGCAGACCCGAGTGACAACGAAACGCTCGCGCAGAGGGCCGAGGATATTGGGCAGGTGCACGCTCTGGGTGATGAGGCCGAGACCGATGATCCCGAGGCGCACTTTATTGGTTTTTTCAGTCACTTGACGGCTCCGTCCAGCAGTCCGCTCATGAACCGCCGTTGCAAAAGGAAATAGGCGATGACCACCGGCAGGGCGACGAGCACGGCGGCGGCCGCGATCACCTCGGGCTCGGTCGTGCGTTCGTTGCCGGCGAAGAAGGAGAGCGAGAGCGGCGCCGTCTGCACGGCGACGTTGTCGGGCATCAGCACCAAAGCGAGCATGAACTCGTTCCAGGTGTAGAGGAAGATGAGGCAGCTGAGCGTCATCACCGCCGACATGCCGAGCGGCGCATAGATGTAGCGCAGCGTCTGGAACTCGCCCGCCCCGTCGAGAGCCGCGGCTTCCCCGAGGCTGTCGGGCAGTTGGGAGAAATAGTTCGCCATCCAGAAGGTGGCGAGCGGCAGGGAGCTGGCGACCTGCGGCAGGATCAGCGCCCAATAGGTGTTGAGCAGGCCGGTCGATGAAAAGAAATTGTAGAGCGGGATGATCCGCGCCTCGGACGGCAGGACGAGCCCGATCATCAGCAGCGCGAACACCAGTACGCGCCACTTGAACTTCAGGACCGACAGCACGTAGCCGGCGAGAACCGCCGCGACGGCAGTGGCCACCACGACAGATATGGCGACGAGCGCGCTGTTGAACAGCGAGCGGCTGAAGCCGCCGCGCGTCCAGGCCGCGATGAAATTCTCGAGGGTCAAGCCCTGTGCCGTGCTCCCGGGCGCGGGCGAGAGCGCCTGAAGCAGGACCGAGACGAACGGGTAAAGGGCGACGAAAGCGCCGATCACCAGGATCAGGTGGCCGAAGACGACCTCTTTGCGCGATTCCATGCTGTCAGTCCCTCTGCCGCAGGGCGCGGGTGATGACGCCGGTGAGAACGAGGATGAGGAGGGTCAGCACCACGCTGGCGGCGGCCGCGAAGCCGACATTGCGGGTGATGAACGCTCCCTCGTAGATGAGGTAGCTCGGCACCAGCGTCGATGTCCCGGGACCGCCAGATGTGGTGTTCCAGACGATGTCGAAATTGCGCAGGGCATTGGTGACGGTCAGCACCAGGGCGATGGAGATTTCCCCGCGCAGGCCCGGCAGCGTCACCGCCATGAATTCCTGGAAGGGTCCCGCGCCGTCGAGCCGAGCGGCCTCGTAGAGCTCGCGTCCGATCTTCTGGGCGCCGCCGATGAACAGCACCATGCAGAGGCCGAAATTGATCCAGGTACCGATGAGCCCGACGGAATTGAGAGCCGTATCGAAGTCGCCGAGCCAGGCGCGCGACAGATGCCCGAGGCCGACGGCGGTCAGCAGGGCGTTGATCGGCCCGTCATAAGCGTAGATCCAGCGCCACGCGACGGCAACGACCACGGTCGCCAGGATCTGGGGCAGGAAGAGCACGGTGCGGAAGACGGCGAGCAGTCGGATGCGGATGCGCGTCATGATGGCGACGATCAGCAGCCCGATCAACAACGGCAGCACGGCATAGAAGATGATCATGATGAGACCGTGCCCGAAGACGGTCAGGGTCTGCGGATCGGTGAAGATGGCGAGGTAGTTGCGCCAGCCCACCCAGCGCGGCTCGGTTATGCCGTCCCAGCGCTGGAACGAGAACCGCACGGTCTCCGCCAGCGGCCAGAGGCAGAACAGCGCATAGATGACGAGGCCGGGGACGAGATAGAGGGTGTGCCGCCAGACGAAGCGCCCGGCGGTGCCGGCAGCCCTTTCGGGCTGCCGGTTTTCGGCATCAGTTCGCGCTAGAGGCGATGCGCTCATTGTTCCGCGCGCTCGTCCTGATAGGCCTGCCAGTCATCCTGGACCGCGGCGATGAAGCCATCGACGTCGGCGCGGCCGGCCAGCAGCATCTGGGCCTGCGTGCCCATCGTGCGCTGCATGGTGGGGGTCGCCCAGTCGAGGTAGCCAACGAACTCGCCATCGGCAAAGAGTGCGCGGGCGGCCGCGAGCTGGGCCTCGTGCATCGAGCCGGTCGGGGTGACGGTCTCGAGGTTGGCGTTGGGCAGGCGGCTGACGTCCGCATAGGCCTGGGCGAAATCGGAGCTCAGCATCATGCCGAGAAAGGCGAGAGCGGCGGGCTCGACCTGGGTCTTGGAGCTGACGTGCCACGGCGTGCCGAAGGTGCCGGTCGTCACGTATTCCCCGCTCTCGCCGCGCAGCAGCGTGTAGCCGAAGGCGTCGGGATCGACGGCGGCAAGACGCGCGCCGTTGAACGAACCGCCGAGGAAGAAGACGCCCTCCCCTGCGCCGTAGGCGGCGACGGCGTCGTCGAGCGAGCGGCCATCATAGCCCTGGCCGAAATAACCGGCTTCGCCCCAGGCCTGCAGCGTCTCCAGCGCCTTGCGGACACCCGGCATGTCGAAGGTCGAACCTTCGTTGCCGGCGATCCAGGCGTTGACCTCGTCGACACCGGAATACATGTCGATGAGGATGCCGAGGACGTGGGAGCCGAGCGGATACTGGGCGGCATTGCCGAGCATGATGGGCAGCTCGCCGGCCTCATTGGCGGCGACGAGGGCGGCCTCGAGATCAGCGATCGACTCAGGCGCTTCGAGACCGAGCTCTTCCAGCTTGGCCTTGTTGTAGAAGAGGCCGAGCGGCTGGGTCGCTCCACCCATGCCGTAAATCGGCCCCTGGCCCCAGGCCGTGCCGTCCTCGTTCCACTGCATCGAGGCGAAGCCGCTGGCCGGCAGACCTTCGTCGATGCCGTAAGCGGTGATGAAATCATCGAGCGGGCGGATAAGGCTGGCGCGCACCATGGTGCCCATGACCGCGAACCCCTGGTTGCCGTTGGTGACGTCCGGGGGCGTGTTGCTGTTCATGGCGTTGACGACCGTGCCCATCAGGTCGCCCCACCCCTTGAGGGTCAGCTCGACCGTGACATTGGGGTAGGTCTCCTCGTAGAGGGGGATCAGCTTGGTCAGCATCGCCTCCTCGCCGGCGTCCGCCCAGACGCGAAGCGTGACGTCGCCGAGAGCCGCGATATCTTCCGGCGTGACCGGCGCGGTGATCTCAGCCGCACCGGCTGAAGTTGCGAGAGCCAGGCTCATCGCCGAGGCGGCGAGCATGAAATTGAATGTGCGTCTGTGCATCGGGGTAGTCCTCCTAGTCCTGTGTTGGCTTTGATAACCAGCCGGAGCGGGCCCTCACCCACTCCAGATTCCTGTGTTGTTCCCGGTCGACCTCGGCGTGGTCGTGTCCCCCGTCGGGACGCCGGTCCTGTTCGACGACGATCCAGCCGCGGTAGTCGCGCTCGGCGAGCGCGCGCATGAAACCGTCGAGGTCGAGATCGCCCTCGCCGAGCGCGACGGACGCATCGGCCATGCCGAAAACTGTGCCATCGGCGCTGGCTTTCTCGACCGGCGCCATGCTCACGTCCTTGAGGTGGACGTGGTTGACCCGATCGCCCCAGCGGCGCAGCAGGTCGATGGGGTCGTCGCCGCCGGCGGCGGCGTGGCCGGTGTCGAGGGTGAGCGCGATGTCGCACCCTTCGAGGAACCTATCGACCTCGTGCGGCTGCTCGATATGGGTGCCCGTGTGCGGATGGTAGGAGATCGGGATGCCGTATTCGGAAGCGACGCGGACGCCCTCCGTCATGCCGGCGATGAAGAACTGCCACTGCTCGTCCGTCAGGTTGAGCTCGGGGTGACGGGCGCCGCGCTTCACATGGCGCTTGATGGCGTCCTCGGTCTCCTCGGCAAGAATGACCGGGCCGGTCTCGGGGAAGCTCGCCAGCACCGTGCAGACGGCGCGCAGGTTCGCGAGGTCCCGCTCCATGACCTCGGGGCCGTGCAACGGACGCAGCGGCACATAGGCGCCTGCAGAGGCGAGGCCGAACTCGGAGAGTGTCGCGCCGGTCTCGGTCGCATCCTTGCCGAAGAAGCCGAGGGCGCCGAGCTCGACACCGGCATAGCCGGCGGACAACAGGGCGTTCAGAATATCACGCGGCGTGCGGCCGGCGGGCAGGCTGTGCGGGCCCCAGACGCCCCAGGTGACCGGCGCATTGGCGAAAAGCTGTCTCATGTCGGGTTCCCTTTCCCGGAATCGTTGCTGGACACGGCCAACTGGTGCGCGATGTTTACGGCGCCGGCAACCGGGGCCTTGTCCAGCAGAACAACGGCGATGCCCTGCCCGAGGCGCCGGCGCACGGTGGCGGCGAAGGCTTCGAACAGCATCGGCTGGTTGACCAGCACGCCGCCGCCGGCGACCACCGTCGCAACATCCCCGCCCCGGCGCGCGAGGAGCTCGACCATGCCGGCCATGGCGCCCGCATGTGCATCGACGAGCAGACGCGCCCGCGCAGAGCCTGCCTCCACCGCCTCGAAAATCGCGGGGGTCGCGGCGGCCCAGAGCCGCGGATCGGTCGAACCGAGGTGATGGGAGAGCCCATGGGGATGAGCGACATCCAGCGCCGCCAGCAACAGGGCGCAGAGCGGATCGTCGTCCTGCCGGTCATAGGCATCGAGCACCTGCCGGGCGGCATCGCGCACGAGCCCGACGCCCCCGCCCTCGTCGCCCAGCACCCAGCCCCAGCCGCCGACCGTCATCACCCGCCCGTCAGCACCGATGGAGGTCGCCGAGGAGCCGGTGCCGGCAGCCACACCCGTGCCCGAGGCGAGCCCATGGGCGGGGACCAGCAGGTTCGAGTCGTTGAGGACCCGCACTCGGCCGAAACAGCGGGAGAGCGGGGCGGCGAGGATCGCCTGCTGCTGCGGGCTGTCGTTGCCGTGCACGCCGGCGACCACGGCGGCGACCTGATGCGCCTCCCCTACCCCGGCCAATATGCGGGTGACCATTTCGGCGAGCATGTCGGCGCGCACCTCGTCGCCAAGGGCTGCCCAGCCGGTGTTGGTCAGCACCTCTTCGGCGAGGACGGCGCGATCGCGGACGGACTCCACCCGGATATGGGCCTTGCTGCCGCCGACATCGACGCCGACGACGAATGCTTCGCCATCCTGGCTCATGCGCCCGCGTCCACCCGGTCGGTCTTGGTATCGAGCCGCACGAATGCGGCTTCGTTGATGTCGATGCCACGCAGCTCTGCCGCCAGGGTCGTCAGCCGCTGGGCGACGAACGTGGCGCCGATGGCAAAACGGATACCGTCGTTGACCTCGACGGGCAGGCGCAGCGACAGGAGCGTCTCGACCTTCGGTTCGCCACCGCCGGTGCCCGTGACATAAACGAGATCGCCGGTACGTTCGGCAAGCTGATCGATGAGCAACGCCTCGCGCGCGCCGCCGAAGACCACGTGGCCGGTATTGCCCGCTGCGTCCATCGGCCCATGCAGGTACTGGCGGGTCTCCATGCCGGTGGCCATGAGCCGCGGCCCCTCGCGCCACATCAGCGCGGCTTCCTCGGCAGCCGAGACGGATGCGGCGGGTGCGACGAAATCTGTGCCTGAGCGGGCGACCAACGCTTCCACGGCATTGCGCAGGTCGGCATCGGCCGCTTGGACCGCTGCGCAGGCCGAGCCGATCGCATCGATCCACTTCTGCTTTTCGTTGCGCCCGGCCCAGTGGTCGGCGAGCAGGCCCAAGGCCAGCATGGTGCCGGTGAAGGTGACGAACGAAACGGAACTGTCGGCCAGATTACCGAGGTTGAGGCCGCGCGAGCAGGCGTCCGCCAAGGGCGACGGGTGATAGTTGGTCACTGCGTAGGCGTTGCTCCCCTTCGTCCGAGCAGCCAGGGAAACCACCTCGGCGCTGCGTCCGCTCTGGGAGATGAAAATGGTGAGCGCATCGTCGCCGAGGTTCTCGTCCGGCAACTCGCTCGGGAGAAAGCGGGCCGCCTCGATGCCGTCGGCGCGCAGGCGGAACGCAGGTGCCGCGGCGGCGGCATGGCTGGCGCCGATGCCGACGAGGCGGACGCGATCGGGACGCGCGGGTGCGCCCTCCTCGATCTGCGCGGCAAGATGCTCGACCATCGCAACCAGCGCGTCCGCCTGGCCTGCGTAGGACTTGCCTGCGGCAATCCACTCCCGCTTCGGATACACCGTCGACGCCAAAATTCGTCCCTCCTGGTTCCACTAGATTTTTAAAGTTATCGACTTTAATAATCTCGTCAAGTACCGATCTCATGGTTGTGTGTTACGAGCAGAGTCGCGTTTCGCGGGCGAAGAGAGGCGGCCTATGGGGCAGGATGGGGCAATCAAACTCTCCGATGTGGCGCGGGCGACGCTGGCCAGCCTGCTGCGTCTCGGGGAGACGACCCGCAAGGACCTGGCGCAGGACATCGGCATCAGCTTTCCAACCGTCACCGCGGCCCTCGCCGAACTCGGAGCCGTCGGCTACGTGCGCGAAGTGCGCCGGGAACAGGGAGCACGCGGGCGGGCGACCATCGTCTATGGAGTCAACGACGCGGCGGGCTGGGTGCTGGGCGTCGACGTCGGCTCGACGCAGGTGAGTTTTTTCGCGCGCGAGCTCGGCGGTGCCGTGCTGGACCGCGAGAGCGTGCGCCACAAGGGCGATCCGGTGGCGGCGGGAACGCTGGCCGGGGGTCTTGCGACCGATATCATTACCCGGCATCGGCGGACCGGGCCGCTGCACGCCATCGCCATCGCGCTCAACCAGATCGTGCCGCGCGACTTCGCGGGCGCCGATCCGACCCCACCCATCTCGCTGACCATCGTCGAGCGCTTCGCGGCCGCCGCCGGGCTCGACCCGGACATACCGGTGCTCGTCGAGAACAACGTCAATTGCGCCGCCGTCGCCGAGCATCAGAACGGGCGGATGGAGGGGCGGGACGACGCGGCTTACATGCAGATCGGTGTCGGTATCGGCCTCGGCTTCTTCTGCGACGGAACCCTTATCCGGGGCGGTCAGGGGGCTAGCGGAGAACTGGCGCAGGTCCCCATTTCATGGACCGCCGGCATCGCCTCGCCGCGCGATGCGATCGAGCGGGCATTCGGCTCGTCCGGTCTCATCGCAAGCGCGCAGAAAGACTGGCCTGCGGGCGAGGCCGCGCCGCAATCGAGCGAGGAGCTCTTTGCCCTTGGCGAAGCGGGCAACGAAACCGCGTCCGGCATCATGCAGCGCCATGCCGTGGCGCTCGCCCGGATCGCGGCCACGGCCGCAACCGTGCTCGATCCCAGCATCCTGGTGCTGGGCGGGGGCCTGTCGCGCAACGCCATGTTCACCGACATGATCGCCCGGGAATTCGCCGGCCGCAACCAACGCACGACTATCGAAGTCTCAGACAAAGCCGGCGACGCGACGGTCGAAGGCGCGGCGATCCTCGCACGCGACCTCGCGCTGCGACGCATGCTCAACCCTCACTATCGCCCCCTCCTCACGCGCCCCACCGTCTGGTCGGCGTGACCGCCCACCAGAAACGCCAACGGCCCTTCCTCCTGGAAGGGCCGTTGCGGCATGGGACCTTTGGAGGAGGTCAGAGTTTGTAGAGGATCTGGTCCACCCAGAAGCGCTCGAGGCGCGCAAGTGCCTTGTTGAGCCCTTCGAATTCCTCGTCGCCAAGGCCGCCGACCTTGTCGATGGACTTGAGATGCCGGTCGTAGAGCTCGTCGATGACCTCGGCGACCTCTTCGCCCTTGGGCGTCAGCTTGATCCGGACCGAGCGGCGATCCGTGCGGGACCGCTCCTGATAGATATAGCCGGTTTCGACCAGCTTCTTCAAATTGTAGGAGACGTTCGAGCCCAGGTAATAGCCGCGCGAGCGCAGCTCGCCGGCAGTCAGTTCCGCGCCCCCGATGTTGAACATCAGCAACGCCTGGACGGGATTGATGTCGTCCCAGCCCATGCGGTCGAACTCGTCCTTGATGAGATCGAGCAGGCGGCGATGCAGGCGCTCCACGCGCGACACGGCTTCCAGATATGCCGGCTTGAGACTCACGGAGCCTTCGCCGACCGTCACCTCTGCGGTGTTCGATTTGATTGCCATTTTTGCCTCACTGTTACTCTCAGCGCGATTGGTCGCGTCTTGATGGGGCCAAATTACGATCTTCCAAATAAGGTTGCCTTAAGCGGCACACTTAAAACTATCTTACTGAAAAAGTTCGCGATTTTGGCTTTACGAAGCGTTACGGCAGTAGAGAAAATTGTAACCTAAACAGGGGGTAACCGGTTCAATCGTTGGTCTGGGCGCGGCGGACGCGGACGCCGAGCACGAAGATGATGATGATCGAGGCCAGCAGCACGAGCCTGACCGCAAAGCCGACCGCGCTCATCTCGATATCGGGATTGCCCATGAGATAGAGGCCGAGCTCGGCGGTCGTGGCGCCGACGAGCAGCACGGCGCCCCAGCTCGCCTTGATCCAGAGGCCTACCGCCGCAAAGAGGCGCACAAGCGAGAAGATGCCGAGGTAGACGAAGCCGGCGAGCCCCATAGTGGCGATGGGGCTGACGGCGCCAAGGCTGACGCCGAGCAGCCGCGCGGCATCGGCAAGCCCGAGCGCGAGGCTGATGAGCGCGACAACGCGGATGTAGTAGCCGATATAAGGGGCGCTGTATTCCATAGGGCGGTTCTAGCTCCGCGGCACCGCGGGAACAAGGTGCGACACCTCCCCCCTTGCGGGAAAGGCCGGGAGGGCTGTAACCGAGGTCATCGACATAGGAGACTGCGGACATGGCCGGGCACTGGATGAAGCACGACATGGACTTCCTCGCCGGACGGCGGCTGCGGCGCAGCCGGGCGACGGCGTGGAGCCGGGCGATGGTGCGCGAAACTCATCTGACACCCGCCGACCTCATCTGGCCGCTCTTCGTCATCGAGGGCAAGAACGATAAGACGCAGATCAAGACCATGCCGGGGGTCGAGAGGCTGAGCGTCGATCTTGCGGTAGAGGCGGCGCGGCAGGCCCGCGACGCGGGCATCCCAGCGCTGGCGCTCTTTCCCAACACGCCCGACCATTTGCGCAGCGAAGGGGCCGAGGAAGCCTACAATCCGGACAATCTGATGTGCCGGGCGCTTTCGGCGATCAAGGCGGCGGTGCCCGAGATCGGGCTCATCGCGGACGTGGCGCTCGACGAATATTCGAGCGACGGGCAGGACGGGCTGGTGCGCGACGGGGTGATCCTCAACGATGAGACCGTCGAGGTGATGGTGCGCTCGGCGCTGGCGCAGGCGCGGGCCGGCGCAGACATCATCGCCCCCTCCGACATGATGGACGGGCGTGTCGGCGCCATCCGCGCGGTGCTCGACACCGAGGGATTCGAGGACCGCCAGATCATGAGCTACGCGGCCAAGTATGCCTCGTGTTACTACGGGCCGTTCCGCGAGGCGGTGGGCTCGGGCGCGCGGCTGAAAGGCGACAAGCGCACCTACCAGATGGATTACGCCAATTCCGACGAGGCCTTACGCGAGATCGCTCAGGACCTGGAGGAAGGGGCGGACTCGGTGATGGTCAAACCGGGCCTGCCCTATCTTGACATCGTGCGGCGGGCCAAGGACGCGTTCAACGTGCCGATCTACGCCTACCAGGTCTCGGGCGAGTTCGCGATGATCGAGTTCGCGGCGGCGGCCGGGGCGCTCGACCGGGACGCGGCGATCCTCGAGAGCCTTCATGCATTCAAGCGAGCCGGGTGCAGCGGGGTGCTGACCTATTTCGCGCTCGAGGTGGCGCGCAAGCTGGGGTAGCGCCTCGTGGTTTCGAGGCGCCTCACCATGAGAGTTGTTGGAGTTTGAAGGCCCCCTCACCCGACGGCCTTGCCGTCGACCTCTCCCCCAGAGGGAGAGGTGTGGGCTCCCGAGCACAATGCTCTCTTCACCTCTCCCTTCGGGGGGAGAGGTCGGCGCGCAGCGCCGGGTGAGGGGGCCTTTTCTTGAGGGGCACATTTTTGTGCCCCTTGAGTCTTGCATTGGGGGCGAGAGGTACCGAAATGCAAGCGCATGACACACGATACCGCCGCCGGAAGCTACCTGCCCGATCCCGCCACGGCCCCCGAGCTTTTCGAGGGCGTGCTGACGCGCAGGGTCATCGCGTTCCTCATCGACATGGTCGTCATCTGCGCCATGACGCTGGTGTTCGCCGTCATCGCGTTCATCGCAGGGTTCCTGACCTTCGGGCTCGCCTGGCTGACGCTCCTCATCGTGTTCCCGGCAGCACTGGTGCTCTACTATGCCGTAACGCTCGGTTCCCCGGCGCGGGCGACGCTGGGCATGCGGATGACCGACCTTGTGCTGACGCCGACGCGCGGCCAGCCGCTCGACGGGCCGATGGCGTTCCTGCACGCACTGGTCTTCTACGTCACCTTCTGGATCTCCTGGCCGATCTCGCTGCTCTTTGCCCTCTTTACCCCGCGCCGGCAGATGATCCACGACCTCATCACCGGCACGCTGATGCTGCGCCGCTCGCCGATGGTACGGCACTGGCGCGGCCAAAGGTAACACGCGTTGCCGAGGCCGTTGCAGCGGGGATGACAGGGGAGTAGACTTTTCCGTCGGGCAGCACAGGGCGCCAGATGACGGAACATACCCCCGAGAACACGCAGCTTTTCCTCACTGCCGCCATGCCGTGCCCGTATCTGCCAGGCCGGCAGGAACGCAAGCTGTTTACGCACCTGACCGGCCGGCGCGCGGCGAGCCTCCACCAGATCCTTTCCGACAACGGCTTCCGGCGCAGCCAGAACCTCATCTACCGGCCGGCCTGCGAAGGGTGCTCGGCCTGCCAGTCCGTCCGGATCGTGGCCGGGCAGTTCCAGGCGTCCTCGCGCTTCCGCCGCATCCTGCGCGCCAACAGCGACATCAGCATCGAGGTGCGCCCGCCGCAGGCGACGGGCGAGCAGTTCGAGCTCTTCAAACGCTACCTCAACGCGCGCCACGCGGGCGGCGGCATGACGCAGATGGGGTTCCTCGACTACGAATACATGGTGGAGGACACGCCGGTGCAGTCGGTGCTGGTCGAATACCGCCTGCGCGACCACCCCGGGCAGCCGCTGATGGCGGTGGCGCTGACCGACGTGATGCCTGACGGGCTTTCCATGGTCTACAGCTTCTTCGATCCCGACCACGCCCATCGCGGGCTCGGCAACTTCGTCATCCTCGACCATATCGCGCAGGTCCGTTCCGCGAGCCTGCGCTATGTGTATCTGGGCTACTGGGTCAAGGACTCGCCCAAGATGGCCTACAAGGTGCAGTTCCAGCCGCTCGAGGTGCAGCACGGGCCGCTCGGCTGGGTGCCGTTGAAGATGTGAGGACGCGCCCTTACCCTCGCGATGTCATCCCGGCGAAGGCCGTATCCAGTACACACCGCCATTGCGGTTCTTACTCACCCCTTCGCTCCCACTGGGTCACCTCCGCGAAAGCGGGAACCTCCGTTTCTGCGCGGGATAGACAGAGATTCCCGCTTTCGCGGGAATGACCCGGGTGGTGGATTCGCCGTGCCAATCGGGAGGCCAGTGTTTAGTGGTTCCCGGCTTTCGCCGAGATGACATCGGGGGTGGGGAGGTGCCCTGCCCTATCTGATTTCCCTTCCTACCCCACGAACCGGTTGTTCCTCGGAAAGCCGTTGGGGGGCTGGCGGCCGGCGGCGGCGCGGTCGCCGAGCCATTCGGTCAGCTCTTCCATGGGCTTGGTCCAGGTGCGGCCCGAGGAATCCATCCAGGTGAGGCCATCGGCGGCGTAGAAGACCTTGAGGTCGGAGATGCCGCCGTCCTTGTAGCGCTGCAGGCGCACGCCCTTGCCGCGGGCCATGGCCGGCACCTGCGTCAGCGGGAAGACGAGGAGCTTGCGGTTGTGCCCGATCGTCGCGACGCGGTCGCCCTCGGCCGGGGCGATGAGCTTGGCCTCGTCGGCGCCGCCGACATTGAGGACCTGCTTGCCCTTGCGGGTATTGGCGACGAGATCGTCCTCGGCAACGAGGAAGCCGTTGCCGACGGCCGAGGCGACAAGGCGCCTGGCGCCGGCCTTGTAGACGAAGAGGTCGACGATATCGCGGCCCTCTTCGATATCGACCATCAGGCGCACCGGCTCGCCCTGCCCGCGCCCGCCGGGCAGCTTATCGCCGGAAAGGGTGTAGACCTTGCCGTCGGTGGTCATCAGCAGCAGCTTGTCGGTCGTCTCGGCCTTAACGGCGAGCTTGAGGCGGTCGCCGGCCTTGAAGCTCTTGTCGTCGATGTCCTCGGTATGGCCCTTGAGCGCGCGGATCCAGCCCTTCTCGGAAAGGATGACCGTGATCGGCTCGCGCTCGATGAAGGCGGTCTCGACGGCGGCCATGTCGGCATCGGGCGCATCGGCGAACTCGGTGCGGCGGGCGCCAAGCGGCGTATCCTTGCCGTAGGCCTTCTTCAGCTCGGCGATCTCGGTGGTGATAGCGCCCCACTGGCGCTTGTCGGAGGCGAGGAGCGCTTCGAGATGGCCTTTCTCGGTCGTCAGGTCCGCGTGCTCCTTCCTCAGCTCAATCTCCTCGAGCTTGCGCAGGGACCGCAGGCGCATGTTGAGGATGGCTTCGGCCTGGACGTCGGTCAGTTCGAAGGTCGCCATCAGCGAGGCCTTGGCGTCGTCCTCCTCGCGGATGATGCGGATGACCTCGTCGAGGTTGAGATAGGCGATGATGTAGCCGGCCAGTACCTCCAGCCGATGCTCGATCTGCTCGAGCCGGTGCTGGCTGCGGCGGACCAGCACTTCCTTCCTGTGTTCGAGCCAGGCCTTGAGGGCCTGCGCGAGGCCCATGACCTTCGGCACCGCGCCTTTGTCGAGCACATTGAGGTTCAGCGAGAAGCGGATCTCGAGGTCCGAGACCTTGAAGAGCTGCTCCATCAGGATGACGGGATCGACCGTGCGGGCGCGCGGCTCCAGCACCAGGCGGATGTCGTCGGCGCTTTCGTCGCGCACGTCCTTCAGGAGCGGAAGCTTTCGCGCCATCAGCAGCTCGGCGATCTTCTCGACGAGCTTGGATTTCTGGACGCCATAGGGGATCTCGGTGACGACGATGACGTAGACGCCCCTGCCCGTCTCCTCGACGTTCCATTTGGCGCGCAGGCGGAACGAGCCGCGGCCGGTGGCGTAGGCATTGGTGATCGCGGACTTCGACTCGACGAGGATGCCGCCGGTCGGGAAATCGGGGCCCGGCACGAACCGCACCAGGTCCTCGGCGGTCGCATCCGGATGCATGATGAGGTGGGTCGCCGCGTCGCACAGTTCGGAAACGTTGTGGGGCGGAACCGAGGTCGCCATGCCGACCGCAATGCCGGTCGAGCCGTTAGCGAGCAGGTTCGGGAAGTTGGAAGGGAGGACGATCGGCTCCTCGTCCTCGCCGTCATAGGTCGGTTTGAAGTCGACCGCGTTCTCGGCCATGCCCTCGAGCAGGCGGGTCGCGACCTCGGTCATGCGGCTTTCGGTATAGCGCATGGCCGCAGGGCTATCGCCATCGATATTGCCGAAATTGCCCTGCCCGTCGACCAGCGGATAGCGCTGGGCGAAATCCTGCGCCAGACGCACCAGTGCGTCGTAGATCGACTGATCGCCGTGGGGGTGGAACTTACCGATGACATCGCCGACGATGCGGGCGGATTTCTTGTAGCCCTGGTTGGGATCGAGCCGCAAAAGGCGCATGGCGTGCAGGATGCGGCGGTGGACGGGTTTCAGCCCGTCCCGCGCATCGGGCAGCGCGCGCTGAGTGATGGTCGAGAGGGCATAGGAAAGATACCGCTCCTCGAGCGCCGCCTTGAGGTCGACGACGTGGGTGTCGCCTCCATCGGGCGGGAGGGTATCGGCATCGGACATAGACGGGCCTCGGAGCAAGACGAATCAGGAACGGAGTATAGTGATTGTAGGGTGGAAACGCAGGCTTTCTGGGGGGGTACCGATTATGCGGACATGACTATACGCCGTCCGGAAGGTGCTTCCGTCGGTTGTCGTCCTTTCGGACACACGAATGCGGGGCGGCTTTCGCCTCCTATTTAGTTTTAGATGGGAAGCGTCAGCCGCCCCACACGCCGGGATTTGTGAGCCGTACACGAAGCATGCGGACGCTGATGATCCGCCGGTCCGTAACAGACACCCTGCCCGCCGGCGACCCGGCTGCCCCAACGCCCCCGCCCGACATCTCGTCAACGCCGCGTGTGTGCCAGCCGCAGGTGCGGGGATAAGTTTTTATTCTCGCGCCGGATCAATGGGTTGGGCAGGTACTCCCCTCCCCCTTGAGGTAGGGGTCGGGGGAAGTTTCGGTGGCTCCCTGACTCACCCCCTATCCCCTCTCCGTGGCGGCTGTGAAGGGGGAAGATCGATCTGCCCTCTTTCTGATCCCGACGAGATCGTAGGCGAGCGATCGGCGCCTGCCTACTCCGTCAGCATCTCCACCAGCCGGTCGCGCGTCGCCGGTGGATCGAGGCGCCGTGGACCCCAGACGTGCTCGTTGAGGAAATAGCCGGTGAGGCGGAAGGCCGCGGCGATGTCGCGGGGGTCGCCATTACCGCGCTCGGTGAGGCACTTCGGGAGCGCAAGAAGCTTGTCCTTGTAAGGCTCGCCGGCGAGGCGCGAGACGGCGCGTCCGGAGCGCGGGGAGACGTAGGCGAGGTCTTCCGTAACTCCGGTGGCGGCGCAACTGGTGAGATCGAGACCGAAGCCAAGCTCATCGAGGAGGGTCATCTCGAAGCGGGCGAGCGCGATGCCGTCGAGGGGACTGTCGAGGAGGTCGAGCGCCAGCCCGAGGAGGCGGTCATGGGGATCACGCTCGGGAAGGAGGCGCAGGTGATCGCAGAGAAGCTGGCAGAGGTATAGCCGGCCCCGGTCGGCAATGAGCGCGGCTGCACGGGCTTCCAGGAGCTCGACGGCGAAGGTGCCCAGATGGTCCTCGATGCGGGCGCGCCAGACGAGCTGGACGGTGTTGCCGGGCTGGAGGGTGGCCGCTTGTCTCGTCGAGCGGCCGCCGCGTACGAGGCCAAGGCAGCGCCCGCGCCCGGCCACCATCGCCTCGGCGATGACGCTGGTCTCGCCGTGGCGGCGCACGCCGATCAACAGGCCTTCACCGGTCCATTCCATCGGTCAGCTTCTCCCACGACCGGCGAGGAGACGGTCGAGCCAGACCAGCAGCCAGCCGGCGACGAGGAAGCAGAGGGCGATGGCGGCGACGTTAATGGCGACCTGCCGCGCGCCTTCCTGTGCGAGATCGATGAAGGGGTAGGCGAAATGCCCTTCGGCGGTTCCGCGAAGAAGTGCATAGGCGAGATAGGCGAGCGGGAAAGCCGCCCAGAGGAGCGGATCGCGCCAGCGCAGATTTCCCTTCGGGACGAAGGCCAGCCAATAGAGCGGGACCAGGACGGGCGTTACCTGGTGCAGCAAAAGGTTGGCGAGCGCGGCGCCCGCGGTCAGCTCGCGCAGGCCCTGGAGCAGGATGGCGTAGACGGCGCCCACGAGGAGAATTGCCAGCGCGACGCCCGCCACGAAACGCGGAGAGGCACGCCATCCGAGAGCAAGGCCCGAGAACACCAGCGCCACGACGAGATTGGCGAGGACGGTGAAGTAGCCGGCCAGCACCCAGAGGGCCGCGGGAAGCGAGCCGGACGCGGCAAGCTGTGCTTGGATGTGGATGCCGAGGCCCACCCAGGCGGCAGCGGCGATGAGGGCGGCGGCGAGGCGACGGGCGATATTGTAGACGGTTGGCTGCATTCGCAAATCCCCTGTCGTGCCACGCCCTCGTGGTTCGAGGCTTCGCTACGCTTCGCACCTCACCATGAGGGACTACTGAAAGAGACGACGGCCGATCATCAGTCCTCATGGTGAGGTGCCGCGCAGCGGCCTCGAACCACGAGGGCGTGGCAGCGATACTCACCCCTTCCCGTGCGGGTATTCCAAGCCCATCTCGCGGTAGCGCTCCGGATCGTCGCCCCAGCGTTCGCGCACCTTGACGAAGATGAAGAGGTGGACGGGCACCTCAAAGATCTCCATCAGCTCCTTGCGCGCCTCGGCGCCGATGGCCTTGATGGCCTGGCCGCCGGCGCCGAGGACGATCTTCTTGTGGCTGTCGCGGGTAACGTAGACGACGAGGTTGATCTTGTAGGAGCCGTCCTTCTGGACGGCGAAGCTCTCAGTCTCGACGGTGGCATTGTAGGGGATTTCCTCGTGGATCCGCAGGAACAACTTCTCGCGGGTGACCTCGGCGGCGGTGATCGCGAGGGTGAGGTCCGTCAGCTGGTCTTCCGGGAACATCCAGGGGCCGGGTGGGATGTGCTTCATGCACCAGGCGAGGAAATCGCCGACGCCGCTGCCGGTCAGGGCCGAGATCATGAAGGTCGTCTCGAAGCGCTGGTGGGCGTTGATCTTCTCGGAGAGCGCCAGGAGCGTCTCGCGCTTGACGAGGTCGACCTTGTTGAGGACGAGGATTTTCGGGTGGCGGACGTTGAGGAGACCTTCGAGAAGAGATTCAACTTCGCCCGTCAAACCCCTTTCGGCATCGACGATAAAGGCGACGAGGTCGGCGTCCCCTGCCCCGGTCCAGGCGGCCTGGACCATGGCGCGGTCGAGCCGGCGCTTGGGGGCGAAGATGCCGGGGGTATCGATGAAGACCACCTGATCGGCCCCTTCGGTGACGACGCCGCGGATCTGGGAGCGGGTGGTCTGCGCCTTGTGGGTGACGATCGACACCTTGGTGCCGACGAGGGAATTCATCAGCGTCGACTTGCCGGCGTTGGGCGCGCCCACGAGGGCGACGAAGCCGCAACGCGTCTCTGCGGGTGCTGGCTGCTCGTCGGTCACAGGGTTTCCTTCCAGACGTTATGGGCGACGAGGAAGCGCTCCGCGGCCTTGTGTTCGGCGATCTTCTTGGAAGGGCCGGAGGCGGTGATGGGCTCGTAGCCGGAGGCGGCGACGGCGATGGTGAATTGCGGCGCGTGGTCGGGGCCGGTGCGCTCGACCTCGATATAGGCGGGCGGCTCGAGGCCGCGGGCCTGGGCCCATTCCTGCAGGGTCGTCTTGGCGTCGGCGCGGGTGAGCCCCGTTTCGCCAATATGATCGGAGAACATGCGCTCGACGAACTCGTAGGCCTTGCCGAGGCCGCCGTCGCAGTAGATTGCGCCGATCACGGCTTCCGTGACGTCGGCGAGGATCGCTTCCTTGCCGGCGCCGCCGGTGCGCGCCTCGCTGTCGCCGAGGATGAGTTCGGCGCCGAGATCGAGCTGGCGGGCGATGATGGCGCAGGTTTCCTTGCGCACAAGGGTGTTGAGCGAGCGCGAGAGAGCCCCCTCGTTGGACTTGGGAAAGCGCCGGTAGAGCATGTCGGCGATGACGAGGCCGAGTACGCGGTCGCCGAGGAATTCGAGGCGCTGGTACGAGCGCTCGATGCGGCGCGAGGGCGCGACGGCGCTCGAATGAGTCAGGGCGCGGTCGAGGAGGTCCGGGTCGGCGAAGCGATAGCCGAGACGGGCCTCGAGCTTCTCATGCGAACGCGCTCGTCGGCTCATTGATAGACGGACTGGAACATGCGGTCCCAGCGCACATTGGCCGGCCACTGCCAGATCTGCCAGGGCGGGATATTGTCCTGGATCGAAAAGAACCGCGCCTCGGCCTTGGCGATGAGGTTGGTGAAGGGCACGTAGCCGACCGAGGAGAGCACGCGGCTGTCGGCCGAGCGGTCGCGGTTGTCGCCCATCATGAAATAGTGGCCGGCGGGCACGACATATTCGGGCGTGTTGTCGAGTGGCGCGTTGTCGGAGATTTCCTGGATCACGTGGCTGGTGCCTTCCGGGAAGGTCTCGCGGTAGACGACGACCTCGCGGCTGTCGCCTTCGCTGTCGGTATCGATGGTGCGGCCGACCTCCTCGCGCTCGATCATCTCACCATTGATGTAGAGGCGACCCTCGCGCATCTGCACGCGGTCACCGGGCAGGCCGACGACGCGCTTGATATACTCGATATCCTGCGGGACGGGACGGAAGACGGCGATGTCGCCGCGATTGGGCTCACGCCCGAAGATGCGCCCGGAGATCGGCAGCTCGAAATCGAGGAGCGTGAAGTCGCCGTAGCGACCGAGCGAGAAGGAGTGCTTGCCGTAGCCCCAGACGAATTTGTTGGCGACGAAATAGTCGCCGATCATCAGCGTCTGCTGCATCGATGCGGTCGGGATCGAGAACGGCTGGAAAAGGAATGAGCGGATGACGATGGCGATCAGCAGCGCCTCGACGATGACCACGATCGTGTCCCACCACTCGCTGGCAGCCGACTTCGGCTTCTTGACGGCGTTCTGATCGGGCTGGGTCATCTCGGTTCCTTGGCGCGGAATGCGGCCATGTCGTTACGGCTTTGCGACGGGCCGGTCAACCGGCAGCACCTCGATGACGACGAAGGCCTGGGCGAGGCCGGCGTCGTCAGTGATGGTCAGGTGGATGTGGGGTTCGTGGCCTTCGGGGACAAGGCGGGCGAGCGCGCGGGCCGCGCCGTTGGTCAGGTGCATGGTGGGCTTGCCGGACGGCAGGTTGACGACGCCCATGTCGCGCCAATAGACGCCGAAACTAAGGCCGGTGCCGAGGGCCTTCGAGCACGCCTCCTTGGCGGCGAAGCGCTTGGCGTAGGAGGCGGCCCGCTGGGCGCGGCGATCGGACTTTTTCCGCTCGATTTCCGTGAAGCAACGATGGGTGAAGCGCTCCCCGTAACGGTCGAGCACCTCGCCGACGCGGTGGATCTGGATGAGGTCGGAGCCGAGGCCGATGATCATGGCATCCCTCCTGCCGCGGCACTACCCCCCTCCCATCC
>NZ_JZEX01000120.1 GCF_000969415.1 Devosia geojensis
CGGCCGGGGCGAGGGCGGCTTCCTGCTTGAGGGCCGTCGACGCGCGCAGCGCCGTCACCGTAGAGGTCTGCATGGCCCCGACCGGGTTGGCCTCGACATGGGCCGTCGGCACCAGCATCAGCGCCGCGTTCTGCACCTTGCCGCGGGTCATTCCGCGGGAGACAAAGCGCTCAGCGGGCACCGGGGCGGGCGCGGCGCCCGAGCGCGCGCTCTGTTCCTCGGCAACGCCCTTGCTGAGCGAAGTCGGCGAGTCCGGGTTGACGTGCGCCAGGTCGTTGCGGTCGAGGTAGGAGACCGCGAGCTCGCGGAACACGTAGTCGAGGATCGACGTGGCGTTCTTGATCCGGTCGTTGCCCATGACCATGCCGGCCGGCTCGAAGCGGGTGAAGGTGAAGGCCTCCACATATTCGTCGAGCGGCACGCCGTATTGCAGGCCCAGCGAAATGGCGATGGCGAAGTTGTTCATCATCGCACGGAAGGCGGCGCCTTCCTTGTGCATGTCGATGAAGATCTCGCCCAGCCGCCCGTCGTCGTATTCGCCGGTGCGCAGGTACACCTTGTGCCCGCCGACGATCGCCTTCTGCGTATAGCCCTTGCGCCGGTCCGGCATCTTCTCGCGGCGGCGCACCTCGATCTCGCGCTCGATGATCTTCTCGACGATGCGCTCGGCGACCGCCGGCACGCGCTCGCCGGCCGCGATGGCGACGAGCTGCTCGGCGGCCTCTTCTTCGTCCTCATCGTCCTCGTCGGCAAACAGCGAGGAGTTGAGCGGCTGCGAAAGCTTGGAGCCGTCCCGGTAGAGCGCGTTGGCCTTCAAAGCCAGCCGCCAGGAGAGCATGTAGGCGTTCTTGGCGTCCTCGACGGTCGCGTCGTTGGGCATGTTGATGGTCTTGGAGATCGCGCCCGAGATGAAGGGCTGCGCCGCCGCCATCATCAGGATGTGCGATTCGACCGAGAGGTACCGCTTGCCGATCTTGCCGCAGGGCGTCGCGCAGTCGAACACCGGCAGGTGTTCCTCCTTGAGGAACGGCGCGCCCTCGAGGGTCATCGCCCCGCACACATGGATGTTGGCGGCCTCGATGTCCTTCTTGCTGAAACCGAGGAACGGCAGCAGCTCGAAGGAGAAATCGTTGAGCTGCACGTCGGTGACGCCGAGGCTCTTCAAAAAGTCGGCGCCCAGCGTCCACTGGTTGAACACGAACTTGATGTCGAAGGCCGACTTCAGCGCCGCGTTCAGCGCCTCGATCTTCTCGTCGGTGAAGCCCTTGGCCCTGAGCGTTCCCGGATTGATCCCCGGCGCCTGGTTGAGGTTGCCGTGGCCGACCGCATAAGCCTCGATCTCGGCGATCTGGTCCTCGCTGTAGCCGAGGGTGCGCAGCGCCGGGGGCACGGCCCGGTTGATGATCTTGAAGTAGCCGCCGCCGGCGAGCTTCTTGAACTTGACGAGCGCAAAGTCCGGCTCGATGCCCGTCGTGTCGCAGTCCATGACGAGACCGATGGTCCCCGTCGGTGCGATCACGGAAACCTGCGCATTGCGGTAGCCGTGCTTTTCGGCCAGCGCCAGCGCCGCGTCCCAGGCGGCCTTGGCCCGCTCGCCGAGGTTCGCGTCCGGCAGGTTCGCATGGTCGAGCGCCACCGGATTGATCGACAGGCCCTCATAGCCCTCGGCATTGCCGTGGGCGGCGTTGCGATGGTTGCGGATCACGCGCAGCATGTGCTTGGCGTTGCGCTTGTAATCCTTGAACGGCCCCAGCTCCTTGGCCATCTCGGCCGAGGTCGCATAGGAGACGCCCGTCATGATGGCGGTGACGGCGCCGGCGATGGCGCGGCCTTCCGCCGAGTCATAGGGAATGCCCGAGGTCATCAGCAACCCGCCGATATTGGCGTAGCCGATGCCGAGGGTCCGGTATTCGAAGGAGCGCTCGGCGATCGCCCGCGACGGGAACTGCGCCATCATCACCGAAACTTCGAGCACGATCGTCCACAGCCGCACGGTATGCTCGTACGCGGCCGTGTCGAACACGCCGTCCTTGCCGCGATAGGGCAGGAGGTTGATCGAAGCTAGATTGCACGCCGTGTCGTCGAGGAACATGTATTCCGAACACGGGTTCGACGCGTTGATCGGCCCGGCTTCCGGCGAGGTGTGCCACTCGTTGATGGTCGTGTGGTACTGGATGCCCGGATCCGCCGAGGCCCAGGCGGCGTAGCCGACCTGCTCCCAGAGGTCGCGCGCCTTCAATGTCTTGGTGACGTTCCCCTTGATGCGCCCGATGAGGTTCCAGTCCCCGTCCGCCTCGACGGCGTTAAGGAAGTCGTCGGTCACGCGCACCGAGTTGTTGGAGTTCTGGCCGGAAACGGTCAGGTACGCCTCGCTGTCCCAGTCGGTGTCGTAGACCGGGAATTCGATATCCGTATAGCCTTGCTTGGCGAACTGGATGACGCGGTAGATGTAGTTCTCCGGCACCAGCGCCTTCTTGGCCGCGCGCACTTCGCGCTTCAGCGCCGGGTTCTTGGCGACGTCGAAGCAGTCGTCGCCATTGCCGTCGCAGTTGACGGCGGCCTTCATGATGGCCTTCAAGTGCTTGGAGACGGTCTTGGAGCCGGTCACGAGCGCGGCGACCTTCTGCTCCTCCTTCACCTTCCAGTTGATGTACTGCTCGATATCCGGGTGGTCGATGTCGACGACGACCATCTTGGCCGCGCGCCGGGTCGTGCCGCCGGATTTGATCGCGCCCGCCGCCCGGTCGCCGATCTTGAGGAACGACATCAATCCCGAGGACTTGCCGCCGCCCGAGAGCTTCTCACCCTCGCCGCGCAGCCGCGAGAAGTTGGAGCCCGTGCCCGAACCGTATTTGAAGAGCCGCGCCTCGCGCACCCAGAGATCCATGATGCCGTTCTCGTTGACGAGATCGTCTTCCACGGACTGGATGAAGCAGGCGTGCGGCTGGGGGTGCTCGTAAGCGGATTTGCTCTGCACGAGCTTACCGGTGAACGGGTCGACGTAGAAGTGCCCCTGGCCGGGGCCGTCGATGCCATAGGCCCAGTGGAGGCCCGTGTTGAACCACTGCGGGGAATTGGGGGCGACGCGCTGGCTGGCGAGCATGTAGGCGAGCTCGTCGAAGAAGGTGCGCGCATCCTCCTCGCTGTCGAAATACTTGCCCTTCCAGCCCCAGTAGGTCCAGGTGCCGGCGAGACGATCGAACACCTGCCGGCTGTCCATCTCGGAGCCGAAACGCTCGCCCTCGGGGAGCGCCGCCAGCGCCTTCTCGTCGGCCACCGAGCGCCACAGCCACGAGGGAACGTCGTTCTCTTCGACCTTCTTCAGGACCTTGGCGACGCCCGCCTTGCGGAAATACTTCTGCGCGATGATGTCGACCGCGACCTGGCTCCAGGCGGCCGGCACGGCGATGTTCTCGAGCTTGAAGACCACGGAACCATCGGGGTTGCGGATTTCGCTCGTGGCCGAGCGGAACTCAATACCGGCATAACGGTCTGCATTGGCCTTGGTGAATCGACGTTCGATACGCATGCGTAGTCCCCAATTTGGCGGGCACGGGCCCGCGAGCCGAAAACCGGCTTCTCCGTGTGTCTTGTCGTTGACGCTTACCAACCAGTCCGCTCGCGCGGGCCGGAAACTTGCCCCGCGCCCCGCTTACGCCCCGGTCTGGTGCCGGCGCTCTTGAAGCGAGACTTGCTCGAGGCGATCGCATCGCCCCGGACCGTCGAAAAGACTGTTCCGATTCAAACGGGCCGTCAACGCCAGAAATCACAAGGTCTAGTGTTCGGGCGGTCCTTCGAGACAACCACTAGTATGGGTAATATGTGGATTGCGGGGACAAAGTTCAAGCGAAACACGGGGTTTGGGGGCGTGTTCTTGCCTTCTTGAAGCAGGCGATGAACACCTCCTTCGTCCTGCTAGGAATCACCGCTAAGCACGCGCGGAATCGAGCGGATCGAGAACGCGGCATCCGCCGGAAACCGGGCGTTAACCATAGTCCCGTTTGACGAGACTCATGTGACAGAACGCTGTCAAGCACCGAAATTTTGCGGCATGTGAAGAGGGTAGGGGGAACCACCAGCGCTTGTGTCGGGTAAGGTGCCCGCACACGCGCGCTTGGGGCTAGGCTCGCGCCACCTTGCATGTTACATCCCGCCTGACAGACTTCTCTTCGGCACGGAATCGTCTCGTGGCAAGCAACGGCATCAAGCAGTTCCTCTCGGAAATCTTCGTCTGGTGGCACGGCCAGACCTGGGGCACCCGCCTCTGGATCCGGCGGTTCGGCAAGCAGGTGGGCACCGACGAGTTCGGCAACCGCTACTACCTCGATAAAAAGCACGGCCGTCGCTACGTGATGTACAACGGCCCCGCCGAGGCTTCGACCATTCCTCCCGGCTGGCACGGCTGGATGCACTATCGCACCGACGTGATCCCCACCGAAACCAACTACAAGCCGCGCGACTGGCAGAAGCCGCACGAGCCGAACCTGACCGGCACCGCCGCCGCCTACCGGCCGGACGGCAGCCTCATGAACAAGGGCGAGCGCCCGCGCGTCACCGGCGACTACGAGGCCTGGTCGCCCGAGTGAGCGGCGGGCGTGGGGCATGCATTCCACTTCTGAACCACCCCCCTCCCAACCTCCCCCGCAAGGGGGGAGGTGCAATGCTGTTCCCTTGACTGGATCGTGCATCGAGCACGATGCGGCACCTCCCCCCTTGCGGGGGAGGATGGGAGGGGGGTATCTCGGTCTTGCCGCGATGCTTTTGGCAGCCCTGGCCCTGCCGACCGCCGCCCACGCCCAACCCATAGCCAACCCTATCGCGGTCTTCGCCGGGCTCGACAAGATCACCGCGCGCCTCACCCAGTTCGACGTCTATATCGGCGAAACGGTCCTGTTCGGCGCCCTCGAGATCACGCCGCGCGCTTGCTACAACCGATCGGCGAGCGAGACGCTGCAGCGCACCTCCGCCTTCATCGAGGTGGACCAGCGCAGCCTCAACGGCACCTCGCAGCGCATCTTCGCCGGCTGGGTCTTCGCCGACAGTCCGGCCCTCAACGCCGTCGATCACGCCGTCTACGACGTCTGGCTCGTCGAATGCAAGACGAGCTCCGACGTGCCGCCGCCCGAAGCGCGCGACTCATCGGGCCAATAACGGCTTTCAGAAGAACTCGTCGAGCAGCCGGTAAAAAGCGATCTTGTCTGCGTCCGGCTCGATCCCATAGGCGGCAAGAAAGTCGCCGACGGCATCGGATCCCGCGTTGAACGCGATGCTGCGTGTCGTGAGCGCCAGGTCCTGGTGACGGTCGGCGACGCCCAGCCGCGCGCAGTCGATGAACCCGGAGAACCTGCCGTCCGCGACCATGAAGTTGGGCATGCACGCATCGCCGTGGCAGACGACGAGGTCGTTCTCCTCCGGCATCCGGGGCCGTGAGCCTGGCCAGCAGTTCCACGGCCGTGCGCCCGAGATGCTCGTCATCGAAATCGGTCTCGTCGACCGCTCCGCTGCTGGTGCGGTGCTCGGCCATCGGGATCGTGACGGCAAGCCGTCGGTCGAACGGGCATGTTGCCGGATCGATCGCATGCAACCTCCGCAGCGCCAGCGCGCATTCGCGCACGAGCTGTTCGGTCGGCAGCTCCGGCGTCGAGGCCATGTCGGTGCCCGGCACCGCCGACATCAGCAGCCAATGCCGCCCGTCGGCCTCGCAAGTGTCGATTACACGGGGTGCCGACAGTCCGGCCGTTTCGAGCCAGCGCAGCGCTGCGACTTCCGCCGGCAGTTCGCAAAAGGGGCCAACAGTCTCGCTCTTGACGAAGAGGTCCGGCTCACCCTCTCGCCGCAGCCGCACCACATCGGCGCCGGACTTGCCGATATCCTGCGCATGGCCGTCAAAGAGACCGAACCGGTCGCGCCAGGCGGCGGGCAGGTGGGTCATCTGCGGTCCCAGGCCCACCAGTCGCCCTCGGCCTCCAGCGCTTCGGCCAGCCGGTTCTCGTATTTCTCGCGGGGGATCTCGATGCCGCCGAGCGAGGCGAGGTGGGGGGTCACGAACTGCGTGTCGAGCAGGCTGAAGCCTCCGGCCATCAACCGCTCGACGAGATGGGCAAGCGCGATCTTGGAGGCGTCGGTGCGCCGGTGGAACATCGATTCCCCGAAGAACGCGCCGCCGATGGCAAGGCCGTAAAGCCCGCCCGCGAGCTCCTCTCCGTCCCACACCTCGACAGTGTGTGCGACGCCGCGCCTGAAGAGCTCGCCGTAGACCGAACGGATGGACCTGTTGATCCAGGTGCTCGGCCGGTCCGGCGCCGGTTCCGCACAGCCGTCGATGATCCCCGTGAAGTCGGTATCGACCCGTACAGAAAAATCATGGCTGCGCAACGTCTTGCGCAGGCTTTTTGAGATTTTGAACCCATCGAGCGGCAATATGCCCCGCTGGTCCGGCGAAACCCAGAAGAGATCGGCCGAAGTCGCGTCCTCTGCCATCGGGAAAATGCCTGCCCGATAGGCGCGCAGGATCAGCTCCGGCGTGATCTCGATGTCGAACGGGTTGGACGGGCGGGACATGAGCCTATTCCGCACGCTGGCGCAGGATGCGGCCGCTCGTTACTGTCGACCGAGTCGGTGTTTTGTTGGGGGCAGGTGTGCGCAAGCGCATGATCGCTATTCTCGTCGCCGTGGCAGGCCTGTTTGTTGTGTATGTCGTTGGTGGCGGCATTTTCTTCAACCACATGCTCAACCGAATCCTTGTCGTCGGCAATGCCGTTCTCGCCACGCCCGAGAACCCCGAGGCCACGCCATATGACCTGTCCTATCGCGGCGATCCGCGCGAGGCGTTCGGCTTCGATTTCGAGACCGTCGCGATCGCGACGGAGGGCGGAGAGGCGCCTGCCTGGCTGGTGAGGCCGCAGGTCCCCTCGCGCGATGTCTGGGCCATCTTCGTGCACGGTATCGCGGGCACCCGCGAGGGTGGCTATCGGTATCTGCCGGCGCTGCACGCAGCCGGCTATCCAGCGCTGATGATCACCTATCGCAACGATGTCGGCGCACCGTCCTCGCCGCAGGGCATCTACAGTTTCGGCCTGACCGAATGGCCGGACCTCGACGCAGCCGTCGAATACGCCCTGGCCAACGGCGCCGCCCGAGTCATCATCGCGGCCGACTCGATGGGCGGCGGAGTGCTCGGGCAGTTCCTCAAGAACTCAGGCCATGCCGGCAACGTCGAAGCATTGCTGATGGATTCGCCCGCCCTTGATTTTCCAGCCATTGCCCGGTCGAGCGCGGAAGCGTTCCATCTGCCGTTCGCAGGACTCTTGGCCAAGGGAGCCCAGGCGTTGTTCGCCATTCAGCACGGTGTCGATCTTTCCGAGGCCGAGGTGTTGCCGAACCTTGCCGCATTTCCTGGACCGGTCATGCTCGTCCACGGTTCGGGCGACCGCATAGTGCCCATCGGGATCAGCGAGCGCTTGCTGACGATGCGGTACGGGCAGACCCTCTTCCTGCGCACGCACGCCGATCATCTCCAGTCGCGCGCGGAAAACCCGGAGCGCTACGACCGCACCTTGAAGGCGTTTCTTGCCGCGCTGCCTGGGGAGCAAGGCGAACGCCTCGCCGCCAGGTGCGAAGACGTTTCGTCGGAACTCGTCTGCTAAGAATGGCGATTGGTCCTAGGTTGTGTGGACAGTTAGGTCAGGGTGAGCCGAAAAGGGTGGTTTTTGAGAACCGGCGCGCAGCGTACGTTCGGGTACGTGAGCACGGCAAGCGCAGAAAACCGCCCTTTGCAGGCCGCCATCACCTAAATGTCCACACAACCTAGGCTTTGTTCTCGGCCAGGAACTTTTCCAGCCAGTGAATGTCGTAGTTGCCGGCCAGGATGTCCGGCTCCTTGATCAGCCGCTGGAAGAGCGGCAGCGTCGTCTTGACGCCGTCGACGACGAACTCGTCGATCGCCCGCCGCAGCCGCTGCAGGCATTCGTCGCGGCTGCGCCCGTAGACGATCAGCTTGCCGATCAGCGAATCGTAATAGGGCGGGATCTTGTAGCCCTGGTAGACCGCCGAATCGACGCGCACGCCGACCCCGCCGGCCGGATGGTAGAAGGTGATGGTGCCCGGTGAAGGCGCGAACGTCTGCGGGTCTTCCGCATTGATGCGCACTTCGATCGCGTGCCCGTAGAACTGCACGTTTTCCTGCGTCAGCGACAGCTTCTCGCCTGAAGCCACGCGGATCTGCTCGTAGACGATGTCGACACCGGTGATGCGCTCGGTCACCGGATGCTCCACCTGCAGGCGGGTGTTCATCTCGATGAAGTAGAATTCCCCGTTCTCGTAGAGGAACTCGATGGTGCCGGCGCCCGAGTATTTGAGCTTGCGCATGGCGGCGGCGCAGATCTCGCCGATGCGGTCGCGCTCCTCCGGGGTGATGGTCGGCCCGCCGGCCTCCTCCCACACCTTCTGGTGCCGGCGCTGCAGCGAGCAGTCGCGCACGCCCAGGTGTACCGCGTTCCCCTGGCCGTCGCCGAGGATCTGCACCTCGATGTGCCGCGGCTTGCCGAGGTATTTTTCCATATAGACGCTGTCGTTGCCGAAAGCGGCCTTGGCCTCGGAGCGCGCTGTCGACCAGGCGACGAGCAGGTCCGCCTCGGTCTTGGCCACCTTCATGCCGCGCCCGCCGCCGCCGGCGGTCGCCTTGATCAGCACGGGATAGCCGATCGATTTGGCGGTCGCGAGCGCTTCGGCCTCGGTGGAAACTGCTCCATCCGACCCCGGAACCACGGGGATCCCAAGCTCCACCGCCGTCTTCTTGGCGGTGATCTTGTCGCCCATGATCTCGATGTGGTGGGCGGAGGGACCGATGAAGGTGACGTTGTGCTCGGTCAGGATCTGCGCGAAGCGCGCGTTTTCGGAGAGGAACCCGTAGCCCGGATGGACCGCGTCCGCGCCGGTGATCTCGCAGGCGGCCATGATCGAGGGGATGTTGAGATAGCTGTCGCGCGCCGGCGGCGGTCCCACGCATACGCTCTCGTCGGCGAGGCGCACATGCATGGCGTTGGCGTCGGCCGTCGAATGGATGGCGACGGTCTGGATACCCAGCTCCTTGCAGGCGCGCAGCACGCGCAGCGCGATCTCGCCGCGATTGGCGATGAGGACCTTGGAGAACATCCGCCTCTCCTTATTCGATCACGACGAGCGGTTCGCCATATTCGACCGGCTGGGCGTCTTCGACGAGAATGCGCGTGATCGTGCCCGAGCGGTGCGCGGGAATCTGGTTCATGGTCTTCATCGCCTCGACGATCAGCACCGTCTGGCCTTCCGAGACCTTGCTGCCGACTTCCACGAACGGCGGCTTGCCGGGCTCGGGCGCGCGATAGGCGGTGCCGACCATGGGCGAGGTGAGGGTGCCGGGGTTCGAGGAGAGGTCCTCGGCGACTGGCGCCGCGGGAGCGACGGACCCGGCAGGGGCGAGCGGCGCGGCGGGAGCGGCCGACGGCATGTAGGCGGGGGCGGGCGCCGCGTAGGTCACCATCTCCTTGGCGAAGGAGCGCGTCACACGCACGCGGAAATCGTCCTGCTCGATCTCGATCTCGGCGAGGTTTTCCTTGTTGAGCAGTTCGGCAATGGTGCGGATCAGGTCCTGGTCCACTTGCGATGCCTTGTTCATTTGTCGGGGTCTCCCGCGGTTACGCGACGACTAGCTGTTGAGTTTCTCGGCGAGCGCCTCGAGCGCCAGCCTGTAGCCCGTCACCCCCAGCCCGCAGATGACCGCGTAGGCCACGCTCGAGACATAGGAATGGTGCCGGAACGGCTCGCGCTGGTGGATGTTGGAAAGGTGCACCTCGATAGCGGGCAGGCCCACGGCCTTCAACGCGTCGAGAATGGCGACCGATGTGTGCGAATAGGCGGCCGGGTTGATGAGGATCGCGTCGGCCGTCTTGCGGGCGTCCTGGATCCAGGTGACCATCTCGCCTTCGTAGTTGGTCTGGCGAAAGTCGACGGAAAGGCCAAGTTCCTTGCCGGTGCTGGCGCAAAGGTGCTCGACATCCTTGAGCGTCGCCGCCCCGTAGATGCCGGGCTCGCGCGTGCCCAGAAGGTTGAGGTTCGGTCCGTTGAGGACAAGAACGCGTTTGGCCATGGTCTCCGCCTTGTGCACTGGCCCTCTGGCCAGCGCAAGCTCGACTACAGGAATTGCACTGAAAAGGCAAAGACCGCGCGGCGGTTTTCCGGGGTTTCGTCAGCTCTCGCACTGCGCCGAGCCGCACTCGCGCACATTCTCGATGCGTTGGCGCAGTTCCTCTACGCCGATGGCGCCGGGGATGATCTCGTCGCCGATGATGTAGGTCGGCGTGCCGGTGATATTGAGCGCGCGCGCGATCTCATAGGAATTCTGGATGACCGACGCGACCCGCTCGGTGTTCATGTCGAGCTCGAGGCTGACGCGACTGAGCCCCAGCGCCTCGGCTGCCGCAAGCGCGGTTTCCTTGTTCACCTGGCCGCGCGAGGTGAAGAGCGTCTCGTGGAAGTCCCAGTAGTCGACGTCCGCCTCGGCGACCAGCACGCCGATGCGCGCCGCCTCGATGGATTCCTGCGAGAGGATCGGGAATTCCTTGAGGATGACCCGCAGGTTCGGGTCCTCCGCGATGAGCTGCGCCAGGTGCGGCAGCGCCTGTCGGCAATAGCCGCAGTTGTAGTCGAACAGCTCGACCAGGGTGACGTCGCCCTGCGGGTTGCCGAGCACCACGTGTCCCTCGGCGTCGTAGATGTCGGCCTCGACCGAGGCGAGCGCGGTGCGCGCCTTGCTGCGCTCCTCGGCGCGCAGCTGCGTGTCGAGCGCGCTCGAGAGCCGCTGCAGGATCGTCGGGTCGCCCATCAGGTAGTTCTCGATCATCGGATTGATCTCGTTCGGATCGATCTCGGCGCTCGCCGTCTCGACCGGCTCGGCCGCCTGGCGCTCGGCCAGCACGTCCTCCACGATCGCGCGCACGGCCGCGACGTCCGTCACCGGCTCGGGTGCAGGCTTCAACGCATAGACGGCCGCACCGCCGGCAATGGCGCCGACGAGGGCGATGACGGCAAGGGTGAGGCGGGACATCGAAACACTCCGGGAATCAGCAGGCAGCCCTGGGGCTCCCCCGGTTTATCACCGCATCGCGTCGCCCCATGCAAGCGGCTGGTCAATTCTGGTTGAGGCGCGCGCGGCTTTTCGCTACCGCAGATGCACCGACCCGGAGCTCTCATGACCGACCAGCCATCCCCCGAGCTGAAGCCGTTCCACGCCATGGAGATCATGCGCCAGGCCAGGGCGCTGGAGGCGGCAGGGCGCAGCGTCTGCCATCTCGAGGTCGGCGAGCCCGGCGCGCCGCCCGCCCCGAAGGTACGTGAAGCCGTGGCGCGCGCGCTCCCCGATCCGCAGGGCTATACCAACGCCACCGGCACCAGCGAGCTGCGCGAGGCGCTCGCCCGCTACTATGCCGACCAGCACGGGGTCGGCGTCGAGCCCGGCCTCATCGTCGCCACCATGGGCTCGTCGGCCGGCTTCATCCTCGCTTTCCATGCCGCCTTCCGGCCCGGCGCCAGGATCGCCATCACGCGACCGGGCTATCCGGCCTACGTTAACACGCTGATCGGCCTCGGCTTCGAGGTCGTCGAGATTCCCGTGTCCGCCGCCGACGGCTGGAAGCTCACCGGCGCCGCCGTGGCGCAAGCTTACGCGAAGACCCCCTTCGAAGGACTGCTCTTTGCCAGCCCCGCCAATCCCACCGGCGCCGCCGTCGACCGCGGGGGCCTCGCCGGTCTCGTCGCGACCTGCGCGCGCCTCGGCGTGCGCTTCATCTCCGACGAGATCTATCACGGCCTCGACTATAGCGGCCCTTCCGTCAGCGCCCTCGAGCTAACCCGCGACGCCATCGTCATCAACAGTTTCTCGAAATACTACTGCATGACCGGCTGGCGCATCGGCTGGATGGTGATGCCGCAGGACCTCGTCCGCCGCACCGAGATCCTGCAGCAGAACCTCTTCATCTCCGCTCCGACGCTCAGCCAGATCGCCGCGACGGTGGCGCTCGGCGAGCGCGATTATGCCGAGGCGCAGAAGGCCGGCTATGCCCGCAATCGCGTGCTGTTGGGCGAAGGTTTGCGCAATCTCGGCTTCGACATCGGCCCGCCTTCGGAAGGCGCGTTTTACGCCTATGCCGGCATCGGCCGCTTTTCCAACGACGCCATGGATTTCTGCCACCGGCTCCTCGAGGAGGCAGGCGTCGCGGCAACCCCCGGCGTCGACTTCGACCGCACCAGCGGCAACGGTTTCGTCCGTTTTTCCTATGCGGGCACGCAGGCGACCATCGAGGCCGCGCTCGAGCGCATGTCGGCCTGGCTGAAATAGAAAAGGCGGGCCGAAGCCCGCCTTCCATTCAGTCTCGCTGGGAACCTAGCCCAGCCCCAACCGGCGCTGCCACCAGCCCTTCTTTTTGGGCTCGGTCTCGCCCTCGGGCTTGGTCGTTGAACTGACCACGATCTCGTCGGGCGGCAGCTCGCGCTTGGCGCGCTTGGGCCGTTGCTCGGCCTCGACGGGCTCGGGAGCAGGCGAGGGCGCGGGAACTTCCTCGACCGCGGCGGCCGCTGCCGCATCGGTTGCCTCCGCAGCCTCGGCCTTGGGCTTGCGGGCCCGCGGCTTGCGCTTGGGCTTTTCCTCGGCCGGCGCTTCCTCGGCGGCCGGAGCAACCTCGCTCACCGCCTCGGGCGCGCTGGCTTCCACCGCAACTTCGGCTGTCTTGCGCGAGCGGCGTGCACGCTTGGGCTTTTCAGGAGCCGGCTCTTCGGCCGCGGCCTCGGGGGCAGGGGCCTCGGCTGCAACTTCGGCGACGGGCTCCTCGGTCACGACCTCCACGACCGCTTCGGATTCTCCCGCCTCAGCGGCTTCGCTGCCCTGAGTGTCCTCGGAAACGGCCTGCACGCCGTTCTCGCCTTCGCCACGCCGGTTGCGCCGTCCGCCGCGACGTCCGCGACGGCGGCGCTTGCGCGTCTCGCCGGTATCGTCCCCGGCCTGGACCTCGGCGCGGCCTTCGCCGGCTTCCTCTTCCTCGTCGGCTTCGGCAGTCTCGGTTTCACCGGTCTGCTCGGCGCGGCGCGGCGCTTCATCGCCACGCTCGCCGCCACGGCGGCGGCGACGGCGGCGGCGGCGCGAAGAACCGTTTTCGCCGTCCTCGCGCCCGGCCTCCGCCTCGGCGAAAGCCTCTTCTTCCTCGGGCTCGTCCTCGTCGATGTCGACGATCGCGGCGCTGTCGACGCGCACGTGCTCGACGGCGCGCTGCTCGCCATAGGCCGTCGCGCGCTGCTCGCCGCGTTCGATGGCGAACTGGTGGCCGATGAGCTTGGCGTCGGCCGTGATGGTGATCGATAGGTTGTTGCGCGCCTCGAGCGCGATCAGCGATTCACGCTTGAAGTTGAGAATATAGAGCGCGACCTCGACGGGCACGCGCACGTTGATCGACAGGCCGGGCTTGCGCAGCACGTGGTCTTCCACATGCCGCATGACCATCAGCGCGACGCTCTCGGTCGAGCGCACGAGGCCGGTGCCGTCGCAGATCGGGCACTTGTGGGTCGAGCTTTCGACGACGCCGAAGCGGATGCGCTGGCGGCTCATCTCCATCAGCCCGAAATGGCTGATACGGCCCACCTGGATGCGCGCCCGATCTTCCTTGAGGCATTCCTTGAGCTTGCGCTCCACCGCCCGGTTGGAGCGGTTCTCGACCATGTCGATGAAGTCGATGACGATGAGGCCGGCCAGGTCGCGCAGCCGCAGCTGCCGCGCCACTTCCTCTGCCGCCTCGAGATTAGTCTGGAGCGCCGTATCCTCGATATTGTGCTCCTTGGTGGAGCGGCCGGAGTTCACGTCGATGGAAACCAGCGCCTCGGTCGGGTTGATGACGATGTAACCGCCCGAGGGCAGGGTGACCTGCGGCGAGAACATCTGGTCGAGCTGGTTCTCGACATTATATTTGGAAAAGAGCGGCTGGTCCTCGCCGTAGGGCTTCACGTTCTTGGCATGGCTGGGCATCAGCATGCGCATGAAGTCCTTGGCCTCGCGGTAGGCGTCGTCGCCCGCGATCAGCACCTCGCCGATGTCCTTGTTGTAGAGATCGCGGATGGCGCGCTTGATGAGCGAGCCTTCCTCATAGACGAGGCAGGGCGCCTGCGACTTCAAGGTCAGGTTGCGCACATTCTCCCAAAGGCGCATCAGGTATTCGAAATCGCGCTTCACCTCCGCCTTGGTGCGCGAGGCGCCGGCGGTGCGCAGGATCACGCCCATCCCCCTGGGCACCTCGAGGTCCGAGGTGATTTCTTTCAGGCGCTTGCGGTCGGCCGCGTTGGTGATCTTGCGGCTGATGCCGCCGCCGCGCGCCGTGTTGGGCATCAGCACCGAGTAGCGCCCGGCCAGCGACAGATAGGTCGTCAGCGCCGCGCCCTTGTTGCCGCGCTCTTCCTTGACCACCTGCACCAGCATCACCTGGCGGCGCTTGATCACTTCCTGGATCTTGTACTTGCGCATCAGGTTGCGCTGGCGGCGCTCGGGCACTTCCTCGAGAGCGTCGGCCCCGCCCACGCTCTCGACCGGCTCGGCATTGTCCGGCGCCTGCTCGATGTTGCTCGGGTCGTCGTGTTCCTGCGGATCGGTCTCGGCGTCCGGTTCGGTCACGCCTTCGGGGAGGCTGATGTGCTCCTCGGCATGCTCGGCATCGGCCTCCTGGTGCTCGGCCTCTTCGGCCTTGAGCAGCGCCTCGCGGTCGGCGACGGGGATCTGGTAGTAGTCGGGATGGATTTCCGAGAAGGCGAGGAACCCGTGGCGGTTGCCGCCATATTCCACGAACGCGGCCTGCAGCGAGGGTTCGACCCGCGTGACCTTGGCCAGATAGATGTTGCCGCGTAGCTGGCGCCGGGTGGCGCTTTCGAAATCGAACTCCTCGAGCCGGTTACCGGCGGTAACGACGACCCGTGTTTCTTCCGGGTGGATGGCATCCACCAGCATTCTTTTTGTAGCCATAAAAGAGAACTCCGCGCGCTCGCGCGCCGCCAGGCGGACTTCCTGAACGGAATGCCCTGGGGCTGGCGCCATGCGAGGCGAATGGTTTGATGGGGGTGGCGCAGGAAACCGCGCCGGTCTTGTGGGTCGGGCCGGAAGAGCAAAGCATGACAAACGCGCAATCGTGGGTACCGATCGCCGTGCGTAGTGTCCGCCTTCGGGCCATGTGACCTCTTCCTATTGGGCCGCCGGCACGAGAGAGAACGCCGCCGGCCGTCCGGCCCCGGAGGGCCGAAATTCTGCAAGAGGCGTGAGCGTCACCGCATTTCTGCCAGGCGCGCCGGCTTCTTGCCACTGCGCCCGGACGCTCCCTTTTTGCCGCATGCAGGGCAGCCTCAAGGGGGCCGCGGCGAACTGCATGCGAAAGGGTTCGCGCCTCTCTCTAGCGTTTAGGGGTGTTGCAACCGAATGGCAACAGGAAAGTCGAAACCCGCGTTTTCCGGTCACTTTTGCGCTCTGCGCCTTGGCACGCGGCCGCAAATCGCCCCATAAGTCCGAAAACCGCCGCAGAATCGCCCCAAGCTCGGGCTCCCGCGACGATTGTCGTGCCACCTCATCTAGGAAGCGTTCGGCTCTTGTTCAAATCGATCCGTTTCCCGCTCGCGTACGTGCTCCTCGTCCTCCTGTCGGTTTTCGTTCCCGCCGCCGCGCAGCAGGCGCAGGAAACTCCGGCTGCGCCGCAGGCCGAGCTGCCTTCCGTGCTCGAAGCGCGCGTCTCGACCACCGAGGAGCGTGCGCGGCTCGTCCTTGATCTCAGCGCCATCACCGAATTCGCCCTCGTTTCCCTCGACGAGCCGCAACGGCTCGCCATAGACGTGCGCGCCTCGGGCGTCGATATCGGGCAGCCGGACGCGCCGGCCGGGGAGGGGATCATCTCCGCCTATACCGTCGAGCAGACCGCGCCAGATCGTGTGCGCACCACGCTGACGCTGGCCGGTTCCGCCCAGGTGCAGCAGGCCTATATGCTCGATCCGTTCGACGATCAGCCGGCCCGCCTCGTCGTCGACATCATTCCCGCGACGCCCGAGATCTTCGCCGAGAACGTCGCGCGCGACCTCGCCGCCTCACAGGCGGCCCGGCAGGACGCCGTCCCCCACATCTCGACCGAGCCCGGCGGCTCCAATATCGCCACCGACACCCGGCCCCTCGTCGTCATCGATCCGGGCCATGGCGGCATCGACAGCGGCGCCGAGACCGCCAACGGCGTCAAGGAGAAGGACATCGTCCTCGCCTTCAGCCTGCGCCTGCAGGAAATCCTCGTCGAATCAGGCCGTTTCGACGTGGCGCTGACCCGCGAGAGCGATGTGTTCCTGCGGCTGGAGGAGCGCGTGGCGCTCGCCCGCCAGAACAAGGCGGACATGTTCATCTCCATCCACGCCGACAGCTTCCAGCAGCCCGAGATCCGCGGCGCCAGCGTCTATACCCGCGACGAGAACGCGACCGATGTGCTCGATCGCGTGCTGGCCGAGCAGGAGAACAAGTCCGACATCATCGCCGGCTTTGCCGTGCCGCAGATGGCCCCCCAGGTGGTCGACATCCTCGTCGACCTCATGCGCCGCGAGATGCGCGTGCAGTCCTATATGGCGGCCCGGTCCATCGTCCATCAGCTCGAGCCCAGCGTCGAGCTGCGCCGCTTTCCGGTGCGCCAGGCCGATTTCTTCGTGCTCCAGGCCCCCGACGTTCCCTCCGTCCTCGTCGAACTGGGCTTTCTCTCCAACGCCACCGATATCGCCAATCTGATGCAGAGCGAGTGGCGCGACCGCACCGCCGAGGCCATCGCGCGGGGCATTTCCAGCTATTTCGATCAGATCGAAGCCACGCCTCCGGACCAGGCGGCAGTCAACTGAGCCCGCATCGCCCACTGTTGCAATCCGGTCACGCGCGAACGTGCCTGCATCGCCATGCGCATCGGCGATGCACAAACCGCTGCGGATTTGCTATGATTCCTGCGGTAGTTGTGAAAGCCCGCCGTTTGCGGGAAAGGGTCTGAAGACGAATGCTGCGTGTTCTGGGCTGGCTCTTCGGCTTGGGCATGTTCCTGGCGCTGGGCGCCGTGGGAGCGGCTGCCGTTTACCTGACGACCGTCACCGCCGCGCTGCCAGACTATACCGTCCTCAAGGACTATCAGCCGCCGGTCACCACCCGCGTCCACGCGGCTGACGGGACGCTGCTTGCCGAATTCGCCCGCGAACGGCGCCTTTTCCAGCCGATCGAGACCGTGCCGCCGCTCCTGGTGCAGGCGTTTCTCGCGGCGGAGGACAAGGATTTCTACACCCATAACGGCATCGCCATCGACGGCGTCATGCGCGCGGTGCGCGACAACATCATGACGCAGATCGACGGCGGCAGCGGCCTCGTCGGCGCCTCGACCATCACCCAGCAGGTCGCCAAGAACTTCCTCCTGACCAGCGAGCAGACCTGGGACCGCAAGATCCAGGAAGCGCTCCTGGCGCTGCGCATCGAGTCGACCTTCTCCAAGGACAAGATCCTCGAGCTCTACCTCAACGAGATCTTCCTCGGCCTCAACTCCTACGGCGTCGCCGCCGCCGCGCTCAATTATTTCGACAAGGCCCTCTACCAGCTGACCCTGGCCGAGGCCGCCTATATCGCCGCGCTCCCCAAGGGGCCCAACAACTATCATCCCTTCCGCCGCACCGAGGCGGCCATCGAGCGGCGCAACTGGGTGCTCGAGCGCATGCGCGACAACGGCTACATCACGACGCACGAGATGACCGTCGCCCAGCAGGAGCCGCTCAACGTCATCCCCCGCCAGTCCGGCAGCCAGCTCTATTCGGCCGAGTATTTCACCGAGGAGGTGCGCCGCCAGCTTGCCAGGTTCTACGGTGAGGACCAGCTCTACGGCGGCGGGCTTTCCGTGCGCACGACGCTCGATCCGCAGCTTCAGGAATATGCCCGCGAGTCTCTGATGAAGGGGCTGATCGCCTTCGACCAGTCGCGCGGCTTCCGTGAACCGGTCGCCAGCATCGAGATCGGCGACGACTGGGGTCTCGACGTCGCCGCCATCACGCCGCTGAGCGACGTGCCCGAATGGCGGCTCGCGGTCGTGCTCGAGATGCGCCAGAACGAGGCCGTCATCGGCCTGCGCCCTACCCGGGAAGTCGACGGCGGCGTCGGGCCCGAAAGGGAGACGGGCATATTGTCGGGCCCCGACATCCGTTGGGTCTCCCGCTCCCTTTCGCAGCTGCTCTCGGTCGGCGACGTCGTCTATGTCTCGCCCGTCGCCGGTAAGGAGGGGGTCTATACCCTCCAGCAGGTGCCCGAGATCGAAGGCTCCCTCATCGCCATGGACCCGCGCACGGGGCGCGTCGTCGCCCTGGTCGGCGGGTTCTCCTTCGCTGAATCCGAGTTCAACCGCGCCACCCAGGCGCTGCGCCAGCCGGGCTCGGCTTTCAAGCCCATCGTTTACGCCGCGGCCCTCGACAACGGCTATACGCCGGCCTCCGTGGTGCTCGACGCGCCCGTCGAGATCCGCAATCCGGACGGCTCCATCTGGCGGCCCGAGAACTACGCCCAGGAGTTCTACGGCCCGCAGACCCTGCGGCGCGGTATCGAGCGCAGCCGCAACGTCATGACCGTGCGGCTCGCCAAGGATATCGGCATGCCGCTGGTCGCCGAATACGCCAAGCTCTTCGGCGTCTATGACGACATGATGCCGGTTCTCGCCATGGCGCTCGGCGCCGGCGAGACGACCAACATGCGCCTGACGGCTGCATACGCCACCATCGCCAATGGCGGCCGGCGCATCATGCCGACGCTCATCGACCGCATCCAGGACCGCTACGGCAAGACCGTCTACCGCCACGATCACCGCCTCTGCGAAGGGTGCGTCGCCGGCGATTGGCACGGCCAGGCCGAGCCGAACATCGTCGACAACCGCGAGCAGGTGCTCGATCCCATGACCGCCTACCAGATCACCTCGATGATGGAGGGCGTCGTCCAGCGCGGCACCGGCACCGTGGCGCGCGCACTCAACCGTCCTGTCGCCGGCAAGACCGGCACCACCAACGACTACAAGGATGCATGGTTCGTCGGCTTCACGCCCGAATTGGCCGTCGGCGTCTATATGGGCTACGACGTACCCCGCAGCATGGGCAACGCCTCGACCGGCGGCGGGGTCGCCGTGCCGATCTTCACCGATTTCGTCGGCAAGGCGCTGGCCGGCCACCCGCCGACCCCGTTCAATATGCCGTCCGGCATGGTGGCGGACTGGATCGACCCGACGTCCGGCGTAAAGGTCTCCGAGGGCCAGTCGGCCATCCTCGAGGCGTTCAAGCCTGGCACCGGGCCCAACTCGATGACTTCGGTCATCGGCGTCGGCAACCAGACCTATATGGAGCTGCCGCCCGCTGCCGCCGTCACCCAGCCGGCCGGCAACGGGGTCTACATGGACCCAGCCTTTAACCGGGGCGGGTTGTTCTGAGGTTTGCGATCTCCACAGGCCGGGTTGATCCTTGCGCCCCCCTTCGCTACATGAAGCGCCGGTAACAAGGACATGTCCATGCGTGCGGAAACCGAGAAAGTCGTCGGCGAAATCGAGCAGGTTCTGACCCTGCTGAGGAGGCATCTTTGACTGGGATACAGCCCAGACACGCCTCGACGCGCTGAACGCGCAAGCCGAATCCCCCGATCTCTGGAACGACCCTGAAAAGGCGCGCGACGTCATGCGCCAGCGCGACGATCTCGACGCGCAGGTTTCGGCCGTGCACGCCATGGAATCGGGCATCCGCGACAACGTCGAGCTGATCGAGCTCGGCGAAGCCGAGGGAGACCAGGAGATCGTCAAGGAGGCCGAAGCCGCGCTCGTCGAGATGCGCAATCAGGCGGCGCGCCTGCAGGTCGAAACGCTCCTTTCGGGTGAAGCCGACAAGAACGACTGCTTTGTCGAAATCCACTCCGGCGCCGGCGGCACCGAGAGCCAGGATTGGGCCAACATGCTGCTGCGCATGTATTCGCGCTGGGCCGAGCAGCGCGACTTCAAGGTCGACACCATCGAGATCCACGACGGCGAAGAAGCCGGCATCAAGTCCGCGACCATCCAGGTCAAGGGCCACAACGCCTATGGCTGGCTGAAGACCGAGAGCGGCGTGCACCGGCTGGTGCGCATCAGCCCCTATGATTCGGCGGCGCGCCGCCATACCAGTTTCTCCAGCGTCTGGGTCTATCCGGTCATCGACGACACCATCGAGATCGAGATCAACGAGAGCGACTGCCGCATCGACACCTACCGGTCCTCGGGCGCGGGCGGCCAGCACGTCAATACCACCGACTCGGCCATCCGCATCACCCACATCCCGACCGGGATCGTGGTCGCCTGCCAGGCCGAGCGCAGCCAGCACAAGAACCGGGCGACCGCCTGGAACATGCTGCGCGCACGACTCTACGAGCTCGAGTTGCAGAAGCGCGAGGAGGCGGCCAACGCCACCGAGGCCACCAAGACCGACATCGGCTGGGGCCACCAGATCCGCTCCTACGTCCTCCAGCCCTACCAGATGGTCAAGGACCTGCGCACCGGCGTCGAAACCAGCCAGCCCTCGGCCGTCCTCGACGGCGACCTCGACCAGTTCATGGAAGCCGCGCTCGCCCAGCGCGTCGGGCTGACCGAGGAAGCCTAACCCCCAACGCCCTGGGTGGGCACAATTCCACCACCACCCCGATTGTCATCCCGGCGAAAGCCGGGACCCATCCCGAGATGTCGCCACAGCCGCAAGGTGTATGAACAAGCGGGACGTGCAATTGCTCGTTGGGCTCGCTTTTCCCGCAAATGACGGCGGCCGGCGACCTCAAAGCAGCTGGGACAGCCGCTTTCCCGATTCCAGGAACGCCTTCGGATTGAGCGGCGCATCGTCCCGTCGCACTTCGAAATGCAGGTGCGGCCCGGTGGACCGCCCCGTCGAGCCGACGCGGGCGATCGGCGTGCCGGCGACGACCTCCTGGCCTTTGTCGACGAGGATCGCCGAGAGATGCGCATAGCGCGTCACCAGCCCGCTGCCATGCGTGATCTCGACGAGATTGCCGTATCCCGCCTGCCGGCCGGCGAACGTGACCTTGCCCTCGCCGGCGCTGAACACGGCCGTTCCGGTTGCCGCGGCGAAATCGAGGCCCGCATGGAAGGCGCGGCCGCCGGTGAAAGGATCGCGGCGGTTGCCGAAGCCCGAGCTCTGGCGATAGCTGCCCGCGATCGGCATGTGCACCGGCGCGCGTTCGATGGCGCCCTTGGCCGCCTGGTAACGGTAGAGCGCCGCCATCACGGAATTGGCGTCGCCGACGAGGTCAAGCGAGGCGCTGTCCTCGCCCGCCGGCGGCAACAAGGGACCACCCATGCCGGCAGCGGCTCCCTCGGGCAGGTCGACGGCGATGCCCAGCGCACGGAACTCGGCGACGATGTTTTCCGTCTTGCCCGTCGCCGCATGCGAGATCGCCGTCATCGCGGCACGCGATTCCGCCATCATGGCCCCGAGGGTGCGCGCCGTGGCGTCGACATCGGGATTGCCCGTCGCCGGCAGATAGGCGGCGCTTGTTTCCAGCGTTTCGTCCGCGCCGGAGGGCAGGGCGGCCGCTTCGATCCCCAGTTCCCCCGCCTTGGTGACGAGCGCCCGCACCAGCTCGTGCTGCTCGGAAAGCAGTTCCTGCTGCTGCGAAAGCTCCTGGAGCTGCAGGTTGAGGTCGCCCGCCTGTGCGTAGCTGCGCGAATAGAGCCGGTCGACCTCGATGCGCAGTTGCGTGATCCGGTCTTCGTAGGCCGAGAGGAGGTCCTCGCTCTGCCCGCTGGTCAGTCGCGCGATATCCGGGCTCATCAGCAGGCCGGCGACGGCAAGCGCGTTGGTCAGCATGAGCAGGCCGGTCAGCCCGTAGAACAGCGGGGCAGGGATGCCGCTTGCCTTTCCACGCCGCCCGCTCACGCACTCGCTCCATGCCGCTTATGGTTAGCGAACTATGGCGGAGTTTGGTTAACAACGCGCAAAGCGCTATGGCCAGCCGATATTCAGCGCGCCACGACCTCCTCGAGCGCCTTCAATACCTTCTCGGCATGACCCTTGATCCGGGTCGCCGGAACGATCGCCGCGATCCTGCCTTCGGCGTCGATGACGAAGCTCGTGCGCACCAGCCCGAGGTATTCGCGCCCGTAGAGCTTCTTCTGCTGCCAAAGGCCGTAGGGGCCGATCGCCTTGTGGTCCGGATCGGAGAGGAGCGGCACCTTGAGCCCGTACTTGTCGCGGAACTGGCAGTGGGATTCGATGCTGTCGGGTGAGATGCCGGCAAGCACGGCGCCGGCTTTCTCGAATGCGGCGGCGGTCTGCGAGAACTCCTGATTCTCGCGGGTGCAGTTGTCGGTGTCGTCCTGCGGATAGAAGAAGAGCACGACCGGACGCCCCCTGTGGTCCGACAGGCGGAATGTCGTGCCGGCATCCGTCGGAAGGGCGAAATCGGGCGCGCTGTCGCCGATCGAGGGTGTGCTCATGGAACTTTTCCCGTCAGATGCTTGGAACCGATGGATGGTAAGGGTTTTGGTGCCTTATTCCAGCCGGTATCATTCAGCAATAGACCCGAGCGGTTGATTCCATGGAGGGCCAGGACATATCGACCGAGCCCAGATACGCGAGCAAGTGAAGGCGTCAGAACTGACCGCAACCGCAGACACGCCGGAAATTTCGGCGCGCCGCAGGCCGCGTTTGCCTTTTGCCGCCGTCATCGTGGCCTGGGTTCTGGGCGTTCCCTGTGCGCTCCTGGTCCTTCTCTACGTCGTCCTGCTCATCACCCCCATCCGGCTGCCCTATGTCAGCCAGGGCGCGCGGGCGCTCGCCATGTCGACCATGGCCCCGACGACCGACCTCGAGCTCGGCGACATGGGGCTGGCCATCGAGGGTGGCGTCTGGCCCGTCCTCCAGTTCAACAACGTGACCCTTTCCGACTCCAAGACCGGCGCGCTGATCGCCATGGAGGCGCTCGAGATCGGCTTCTCGCCGATCCGCGCGCTCCTCGGCCAGCCGAGCGCCACGGTCACCATGGTCGGACCTCACATCCAGATGGTGCAGGATCTCTTCGGCCCGCGGGTTGCCCGTTTCGAGCTGGTCGAGGATCCGGAGGGCGGGCCGGCGACGGTACGGGTTCTCGAGGGCGAGACCTCCTTTCCCGCCATCGATATCTCCGCCAACGGCGTGGCGCTCAACGGGCAATCCCCGGCCGACGGCTCGGTGCAGCTGCGTTCGGACAACGACTGGCTGGTCTATAACCTCAAGGCCGCCGAAACGGGGATGGCCGATATCGTCGAGCAGGTGGAGATGGGGCGCTTCTCGCGCCTCGTCATCCGCGACGGCGTCGTCGAGATGAGCGATTCCGTCTACGGCCTCTTCCGCCGCTTCGAGGACATCTCCCTCGATGTCGCCCAGGGGCGCGACCGCGAGGTCGTGCAGGGCACCTTCTCCGCCCGGCTCGGCGGGCGCACCATGGCCGGCACGCTTTCGCGCACCGTCGAGCAGGATGGCGGTACGCGCCTCGAGGCCGATATCGCCAATATCGACTTCGCGTCCTTCCTGCCGTTCATCGATGACCCCGACGCGCTGATCGCCGTGCGCGGCGCCGGGGCGATATCGATCGACGTGCATTTCACCCCCGAAACCGGCGATCCGGAAGACGGAGAGTTCAAGCTCGATCTCACCGGCCTCGACCTGCGCATCAAGGACGATTTCTTCCCCATCGCCAGTTCCATCGTCGACATCGACTGGTCGCCCGACACCGCGACCTTCACCATGGCCGAGAGCGCCCTGAGCATCGGGCAGAGCTCCGCATACGTTTCGGGCGTCTTTGCCCTCGGGCTCGACCAGGCCTATGGGCCGACCATCGGCATGTCGATGACCGCCCGCAACCTCGCGCTTCACCCTGGCGACATGGAAGCGCCGCAGGCTCCATTCGAGGAGGTGACGCTCACCGGCTGGTCTGCGCCCCTCTATGGCGCGACCGGTATCGACCGGCTGGTGGCGCGCAAGGGTGACGGGCGCATCGAGATGTCCGGCCGCATCGACATGCTGCGGGCCGGCATGGGGATCGACCTGACTCTTTCGGGCCAGGGCGTCAGCGCCGACGACGTGAAGCGCATCTGGCCCTACATGATGGCCCGCGACAGCCGGGACTGGTTCGTCGCCAACGTGTCCGACGGTGCGGTGAAGGACACGCGAATGCGCTTCTCCTTCCCCGTCGGGTCCCTGGCGATCGGTGAGGAAGACGTTCCCCTGCCCGAGGACTCCATCTCCATCGATCTGGTCGGAACAGGCGTCGTCGCCCGCGCCACCCCCGAGATGGCGCCCATTGAGGTCGCCGGCGATGTGACGCTGCGCCTGCGCGACGACGACCTTTCCGTTGCCGCCGCCGGTGGCGAGTTTCCGACCGAGGCGGGCCCCGTGACCGTGTCCAACCCCGCGCTCGCCATGGAAACCTCCGTCGACGGCCGGGGCATCTTCGAGGTTTCCGGCGATATCCGCTCAAACATCCCGTCGCTCATCGCCCTGGTGCGCGAGCAGCAGCCGGGCCTCATCGAAAACCTCGACCTACCCCTGGACATCGATGCTCTGACCGGCACCGTGGACGCCGCGATGCTCGGAACCGTCACGTTGAACGAGGAGGGCGCCGAGGAGCCCTTCCGCATCGACTACGTCCTCAACGGCTCGGTCAACGGCTTCTCCAGCAGCAAGCCCGTCATGGATCACCGGGTCGGCGATGGACGGCTGATGTTCAGCGCCTCTCAGGAGGGCTTCCAGCTCGGCGGCACCGCGGCCATCGACGGCAAGGAAGCCGAGATCGAGTTCACAGGGGCGATCGGCGCCGAGCCGACCCTGCGCCTCGCGACGACCGTCTCGGCCGACGATCTCGCCAAGCTCGGGTTCGACGTCTCCGATTTCTTCTCGGGCGAGGTGCGCGTCGTCGGCCAGCCCATGCCGGACGGCACGTTCCAGGCCATCGCCGACCTGACCAATGCGCGCATCACCCTCGAGGACATCGGCGTCTCCAAGGCTTCCGGCGTGCCGGGCACGCTGCGCGCCGTCGTCGCGCCAGATGGCGAGGTGACGGAGCTGCGCGACATCGACCTCACCTTCGGCAGCGCACATCTGGCAGGTTCGCTTAGTTATCACATGAGCGATGGGCTGCAACTCGCTGAATTCTCGACATTCCAGCTGAGTAGCGGCGACAACGCCACCGTTCGCGTTGCGCCGATCGACGGGGGCTACGGCCTCGTCATGCGCGGGCGCCAGTTCGATCTGAAGCCGATGCTGCGCCGCTATTTCGGCCTGGGCACCGGCACCGGCGGCGTCAGCACCACCCAGTTCAACGAGATGCTCGCCCTCGACGTCGAGCTCGACCGGGCGATCGGCTTCTATCAGACCACCGCGTTCAACGTGGATGTCGACCTGCTGCTCTCGGGCTCGGACCTGCGCCGCGCCAACGTCACCGCCAATTTCAGTGAAGGCAACGCCCTCGCCGTCACCACCAACACCACGCCCGAGGGGCGCATCATGTCGATGGCGTTCAACGACGCCGGCACGATCCTGCGGCTTCTCGGCGTCTATTCGCAGCTCGCCGGCGGGCAGGGCAGCCTCGTGCTCAACCGCAATGCCGCGCGCGATACGGAAGTCGGCGAGCTGCAGCTGCAGAACTTCTCGCTGATCGACGAAGCGAACGTGGCGCAAGTGCTTGGCAACCATCAGGATTCGCGCGAGCTCATCGCCCAGCAGAACCGGCTGGATTTCCAGCGCGGCCGCGTCACCTTCACCCGTCGCGACGATCGCATCGAGGTCAACGAGGGCGTGCTCGCCGGCTCCAGCATCGGCGGAACGGTGCGCGGCTACATCTATACCGACCAGCGTCAGTACGACCTCACCGGCACCTATGTGCCGCTCTTCGGGCTCAACAACGCATTCCGCCAGATACCGCTGCTCGGCCCGCTGCTCGGCGGCCGGGAAGGTGAGGGGCTCGTCGGCGTCACCTTCGCGGTGCGCGGGCCCCTCGACAATCCCCAGTTCCGAATCAACCCGCTCTCGGCCCTGCTTCCGGGCGTCTTCCGCGAACTCTTCGAGTTCCAGACGCAGACGCAATAGAAAAGGCCCGATGCGCTGACGCATCGGGCTTCCTGTTTCCAAGCGAATCGTCGGCTCCTTCGCCTCCCTCCCCCTTGAGGGAGGGATTGAGGGTGGGGGTGGGTCGGTGAGCCGCCGATGCTTTTTCCCACCTCCAAGCCCCTTCCCTTTAAGGGGAGGGAGCCCCCCGTTCAGGCGGGCTTGATCAGCGCATGGCGCTTCTTGCCGACCGAGAGCTTGATGACCCCCTCGGGCAGCAGGTTGCCATCGGACAGCGTCAGCCGCTCATCCTCGATGACGTCGTCATTGACCCGCACGGCGCCCGAGGCGATGTGCCGGCGCGCCTCGCCGTTGGATCCGGCAAGACCCGCCTGCACGAGCGCTGCCTGGATGCCGATGCCTGCTTTCAGCTCACCGGCCGGCACCGCCGCCGTCGGCAGCGACAGGTCGATCGCGCCGGCCTCGAACGTCGCCGCCGCGGTCGCCGCCGCCTGCTCGGCCGCCTCCCGGCCGTGGACGATTGCCGTGACTTCCGTTGCGAGGATCTTCTTGACCTCGTTGATCTCGCTGCCGCCGAGGGCCGCGAGCCTTGCGATCTCGTCCATCGGCAGGCGGGTGAAGATCTTCAGCCACCGCTCGACGTCCGCGTCCTCCGTGTTGCGGAAGTACTGCCAGAAATCGTAGGGGCTGAAGAGGTCGCCGTTGAGCCAGACGGCCCCGGAGGCCGACTTGCCCATCTTCTCGCCGGAGGACTTGGTCAGCAGAGGCGTCGTCAGCGCGTAGAGCTGCGGCCCGCCCATGCGGTGCGAGAGATCGACGCCGTTGATGATGTTGCCCCACTGGTCGGAGCCGCCCATCTGCAGGACCGTGCCGTAGCGCCGGTTGAGCTCGACGAAGTCGTAGCCCTGCATGATCATGTAGTTGAACTCGAGGAACGAGAGCGACTGCTCGCGCTCGAGCCGCAGGCGCACCGAGTCGAAGCTCAGCATCCTGTTGACCGAGAAGTAGCGGCCGACATCGCGCAGGAACTCGACGTAGTTGAGCTTCAGCAGCCAATCGGCGTTGTTGACCATGATGGCGGGGTTCGAGCCGCCATAGTTCAGGATGCGCCCGTAGACCTTCTTGATGCTCTCGATGTTGGTGTCGATCTGCTCGGGCGTCAGGAGCTTCCTCTGGTCGTCCCGGAAGGAGGGGTCGCCGACCATCGAGGTGCCGCCGCCCATCAGGCTGATCGCCTTGTGGCCGGTCTCCTGCAGCCAGTAGAGCATGGTCACGGTGATGAGGTTGCCGATGTGGATCGACGTCGCCGTGGCGTCGTATCCGACATAGCCGGTGATCGGCCCCTTGGCCGCGAGCGCGTCGAGGCCTTCGGGGTCGGAGATCTGGTGGATGAAGCCGCGTTCGTCGAGAACGCGCAGGAAATCGGATTTGAATTTGGTCATCGGGTGCGATCCATTCGAGGACCAACCACCGGGTCATTCCCGCGAAAGCGGGAACCTCTGTTGGTCCGCCGGTACTGGACGGAGGTTCCTGCTTTGCGGGAACGCTCCGTGGGTGAAGGTGATCGCGTAAGTACGCTCTCGAAGTCAGCGTCCGCCGCCGGCGGCGATCTCGGCCCGGCGGCGGTCGAGATAGTCGGCGCAGCGCTCGGTCAGGTCGTCGACCTTGCCTTCAAAGAAGTGGTTGGCGCCATCGACGATCTGCTGCTCGATGGTGATGCCCTTCTGCGTCTTGAGCTTGTCGACGAGCTTCTGCACGGACTGGGGCGGCGCCACGCGGTCCTTGTCGCCGTGGATGATGAGGCCGGACGAAGGGCAGGGGGCCAGGAACGAGAAGTCGTAGAGGTTCTCGGGCGGCGCGACCGAGATGAAGCCTTCCACCTCCGGACGGCGCATCAGCAGCTGCATGCCGATCCAGGCGCCGAACGAGAAACCGGCGATCCAGCAGCCGCGGCTTTCGCGGTTGACCATCTGCAGCCAGTCGAGTGCGGCGGCCGCGTCCGAGAGCTCGCCGATGCCGTGGTCGAACACGCCCTGCGAGCGCCCTACGCCGCGCGAGTTGAAGCGCAGCACGGCAAATCCGCGCTCGGCGAACATGTAGAAGAGGTTGTAGACGATCTGATTGTTCATCGTGCCGCCGAACTGGGGGTGCGGATGCAGCACGATGGCGACGGGAGCGTTCGGCTCCTTGCCCGGCTGGTACCGGCCCTCGATACGGCCTTCCGGCCCGTTGAAAATCACTTCTGGCATCGGTTCGCTTCCATGGGCTATGCGGCTTGACTAAGCGCGCTACGCTACCTAAAACATGGGTCGGAAAATCCAGTTTAGAATTATTCAAAACGGATTTTCGCCCCGCCAGGCGGCGGAGAGAGCGCTCCTTGTAATGAAAGAGCGCGCGAAATTTCAAGAAGTGATTCCGCTTAACTTGCCCGGCGGGCTGCGTGACGAAGCGGAAGTGGTGTTTCTGCCACCAGGATGCAAGTTGATGACGCGACCGGCGATTTATCTCGACCATAACGCTGCGTCCCCGCTTCTGCCCGAAGCGCGCGACGCGCTGGTCGCCGCGCTCGGCGTCATCGGCAACCCGTCTTCCGTCCATTCCCACGGCCGCGCCCAGCGCGAGATCGTCGAGGCTGCCCGCGCCAGTGTCGCGCGCCTCGCCGGCGCCGAACCGCGCCAGGTGGTGTTCACCGGCTCGGCGACCGAGGCCATTGCCCAGGCGATCATCGCCGGCTCGCGCGAGCTCAGGGCCGACGCGCTTGTCGTCAGCGCCGGCGAGCACACCGCTGCTTTGCGTGCCGCCGAGGCGACCGGCCTGCCGGTGCGCATCGTCGGCCTCGACGCCAAGGGCGAGATTGACCTCGATCAGCTCGGCACGGAGCTCGCCGGCGCCGATGCGGCCGGCGAAACCCTTCTCGTCGCCCTGCATTGGGTCAACAACGAAACCGGCGTCGTCCAGCCGATCGGGCGGATCAACGCCCTGGTCGGCGCCTCGCGGCATTACCTCTTCATCGACGCGGTGCAGGCTTTCGGCAAGCTCCCCCTCGACTTTGCCGCATCGGCACCCGATATGATGGCTGTGAGCGCGCACAAGATCGGCGGCATCGCCGGCGTTGGGGCGCTCCTCGTCAAGGCGCATGCCGATACCGTCCGGCTGGTTCCGGGCGGCGGCCAGGAGCAGGGGCGGCGTGGGGGCACCGAGCCGGTGCCGGCCATCGCCGCGTTCGGCGCAGCGGCCGAAGCGTTCGGTGTGCGGTATGACAGCAATGCCGTTGAGGGGCTTGCTCGGGATTTGGAGACGGGGTTGATGGCGCTTGCGCCGCAAACCATCGTTTTCGGCAACGAGGCCTCGCGGATCGGCAATACCGTCAATTTCGCGGTGCCTCACATGAATAACGCCGTCGCCATGATGGGGCTCGACCTCGCTGGCGTATCGGTGTCCTCGGGATCGGCGTGCTCGTCCGGCAAGGTCGGACCCAGCCACGTCCTCGCCGCCATGGGCATCGACAAGGGGCTCGCGGAGTGCGCGCTCCGCGTCAGCCTCGGGTGGAATTCGCAAGGCTCCGACGTTGCCGCGTTCCTTGCGGCATTCGAGACGGTCCTTGCCCGGCATCGCAGCCGGCACGGCAAGGCGGCTTGAAGGCCGCGACAGTTTGAAAGGCCCGGCGGCCTGCCGTCCGGGACGAATGGAGAAGACGAATGAACATGCTCGATATTCCGACGCTCAAGGAGAACATCGACCGCGACACGGTCGAGAAGGTCCAGGCGCTGGACGTCGACAAGTACAAATACGGCTTTGAGACGCTGATCGAGTCCGACGTCGCCCCCGTGGGGCTGAACGAGGACATCGTGCGCCTGATTTCGGCCAAGAAGAACGAGCCGGAGTGGATGCTCGAATGGCGCCTCGAGGCGTTCCGCCGCTGGCAGACCATGACCGAGCCGAACTGGGCCAAGGTGCACTACCCGAAGATCGACTTCCAGTCGATCAGCTACTACGCCGCGCCCAAGTCCACCTCCGGCCCCAAGAGCCTTGCCGAGGTCGATCCCGCGATCCTCGCCACCTACGAGAAGCTCGGCATTCCCTTGAAGGAGCAGGAGATCCTTGCCGGCGTTCAGGGCGCGAGCCTCGATTCCGCCACGCCCTATTCGGGCAACGTCGCGGTCGACGCCGTTTTCGACTCCGTCTCGGTCGTCACCACCTTCCGCGAGGAACTGGCCAAGCACGGCATCATCTTCTGCTCGATCTCGGAGGCGGTGCGCGAGCATCCCGAGCTCGTCAAGCAGTACCTGGGCTCGGTCGTGCCGGTCTCCGACAACTTCTATGCGACGCTGAACTCGGCGGTCTTTACCGACGGCTCGTTCGTCTACATCCCCAAGGGCGTGCGCTGCCCGATGGAGTTGTCGACTTATTTCCGCATCAACGAGCGCAACACCGGCCAGTTCGAGCGCACGCTGATCATCGCCGACGAGGGCGCTTACGTCAGCTACCTCGAGGGCTGCACCGCACCGATGCGCGACGAGAACCAGCTGCATGCCGCCGTCGTCGAGCTCGTTGCGCTCGACGATGCCGAGATCAAGTACTCCACCGTCCAGAACTGGTATCCGGGCGACAAGGACGGCAAGGGCGGCATCTACAACTTCGTCACCAAGCGCGGCGACTGCCGCGGCAAGCGCTCCAAGATCTCCTGGACGCAGGTGGAGACGGGTTCGGCCATCACCTGGAAGTATCCGAGCTGCATCCTGCGTGGCGATGAATCGCGCGGCGAGTTCTACTCGATCGCCATTTCCAACGGCTACCAGCAGGTCGACAGCGGCACCAAGATGCTGCACCTGGGCAAGAACACCACCAGCCGCATCATCTCCAAGGGCATCGCCGCGGGCTTTTCCGACAACACCTATCGCGGTCAGGTCTCGGCTCATGCCAAGGCGTCCGGCGCGCGCAACTTCACCCAGTGCGACAGCCTGCTGATCGGCGACAAGTGCGGCGCGCACACCGTGCCCTACATCGAGAGCCGCAACGCCACCGCCGTCTTCGAGCACGAGGCGACGACCTCCAAGATCTCGGACGACCAGATGTTCTACTGCCAGCAGCGCGGCCTCAGCGACGAGGAAGCCGTGGCCCTGATCGTCAACGGGTTCGTGCGCGACGTGCTGCAGCAGCTGCCGATGGAATTCATGGTCGAAACGCAGAAGCTGATCTCGATCTCGCTCGAAGGCAGCGTGGGATGAACCAGGTCACCCGGCCCATAGTCAGCCTTTCGGACCTCCAGCTCGTCTCGTTCGAGCAGGGCAGTCTGTATAAGGGTGCCGATGCGTCCTTCAGCCAGCAATTGGGCCTGAAGGCGCTCGGCGTCCGGTACAACGAGATTCCGCCTGGCAAGTCTGGCTGCCCCTTCCACAATCATCACGTGGAAGAGGAACTGTTCGTCATTCTGGAAGGCGAGGGGACCTATCGCTTTGGCGCCGAGCGCCATGCTTTCAAGGCGGGTGATGTGCTAGGCGCGCCGAATGGTGGCCCTGATACAGCGCACCAGATTCTCAATACCGGGTCCGTCACGCTCAAATACCTGTCCATGGCGAACAACGCCGATACCGAGGTCTGCGAATATCCGGACTCGGGCAAGTTCCAGGTGTCGAGCCGGACTTCGGCTGATCATCGCCTCCGCCATTGTGGCCGCGAAGGCCAGAACCACCTTGATTATTATGACGGCGAGCCGGGCGCTTGAGCGTCGCCAGCCGATCCTTCCGACATTGGAGACACAAATGACCACCCCCATCCTCGAAATCCGCAACCTGCACGTGCGCGTGGAAGAGCGCGAAATCCTCAAGGGCGTGAACCTCGTCCTGCCCGCCGGCGAGGTCCATGCCATCATGGGCCGCAACGGCTCGGGCAAGTCGACGCTCTCCTATGTCCTCGCCGGCAAGGAGGACTATGAGGTCACCGGCGGCGAAATCCTGCTCAACGGCGAGAACATCCTTGAGATGGAGCCGAACGAGCGCGCGGTCGCCGGCCTCTTTCTCGCCTTCCAGTACCCCGTCGAGGTGCCGGGCGTCGCCACCATGACCTTCCTCAAGGCCGCCATCAACGCCCAGCGCAAGGCGCGCGGCGAAGGCGAGATCTCGACGCCCGACTTCATGCGCGCCGTCAAGGAAGCCGGCGCCCAGCTCAACATCGACAGCGAGATGCTGAAGCGCCCGCTTAACGTCGGGTTCTCCGGCGGCGAGAAGAAGCGCGCCGAGATCCTGCAGATGGCGCTCCTGAAGCCGACCCTCTGCGTCCTCGACGAGACCGATTCCGGCCTCGACATCGACGCGCTGCAGATCGTCTCCAAGGGCGTCAACGCGCTGCGCTCGCCCGAGCGCTCGATGCTGGTCATCACCCACTACCAGCGCCTGCTCAACCACATCGTGCCCGACGTCGTCCACGTCTTCTCGGACGGACGCGTCGTCGAGAGCGGCGGCAAGGACCTGGCGCTCCAGCTCGAGGCCAAGGGCTACGCCGATTACGAGAAGGACGTCGCGTAAAGCCATGCAGCAGACCATGCCCGTGCGGCTTTCCGCCGCCGAAACAACCCTCGTCGAGCAGCTGAAGGCCGCCGGCGCCGACGCCCAGGCCGAGCGCATCACCGTCGCCGGCCTCCCGACCCGCCGCGTCGAGAGCTATCACTACACCGACCTTCGCATGCTCCTGAAGGCCGTGCCCCCGCTCGCCAAGGCGGCGAACGAAGCCAGCGCCCCGGCGCTGCGCGTGCCTGGCGCCTTCCAGCTGATGATCGCCAACGGCGTCGTCCAGGAGAACGGCACCGCCCCGGCCGGCGTCATCGTCGGCAAGGCGAAGGGCACCGCGCTCACGCTGCGCGACGACGTGCTCGTGCACCTCAACACCGCCTTCGCCACGGAAAGCCTCAACCTCAACCTCGACGGCAAGGTCGATCCGGTCATCCAGATCGACCGGCGCACCGAAGGCGAGGCTGCCCATTCGGCGAGTTCGGCCCGCATCTATGTCGGCGACGATTCCGAGGTGACGATCATCGAGACCTTCTCGGGCTCGAACCAGGCGCACATGACCAACCACGCGAGCTACATCGCGATCGGCAAAAACGCCAAGGTCACGCACATCACCGTGGACCTCTCCGGCAAGGACGCGACCCACTTCGCCACCAACGAATATGCGCTCGGCGAAGGCGCGCAGCTGCGCTCGCTGGTCATCCACGCCGGATCGAAGCTTGCCCGCTCGCACGTTTTCGCCCGCTTTGCCGGGGAGGGGAGCCACGCCGATTTCACCGGCCTCAACCTCGTCTCCGACGGCCAGCACAGCGACATCACCCTCGACGTCAACCACGCGGTGCCCAACACCACGTCCCAGGAGCTCTACAAGCAGATCGCCCGCGGGCGCTCGACGGCCGTGTTCCAGGGCCGCATCGTCGTCTCGCGCGACGCGCAGAAGACCGACGGCAAGATGATGATGCAGGGCCTGATGCTCTCGGACGAGGCTCAGATCCTCAGCAAGCCCGAGCTCGAGATCTACGCCGACGACGTGGTCTGCGGCCACGGCTCGACCTGCGGCCAGATCGACGAGGACTCGCTGTTTTACCTCATGAGCCGCGGCATCTCCCGCCAGGACGCCGAGACCATGCTGGTGCGCGGGTTCCTGGAGGAGCTGATCGACCCCATCGAGCAGGACGAGCTGCGCGAGGCGCTCGCGAGCGTCATCGACCAGTGGCTGACCGGCGGGCTGCACTGATATCGCTCAACCGGTGAGGCGCACGTTCCGTCTCATCAACCACAGGGTCATTCCCGCGAAAGCGGGAACCTCTGTTACTGCCAGGATCAAACGGAGATCCCCGCTTTTGCGGGGATGACCCGGTGAAGACGGCGAGATAGCCCCTGCGGCGAAACTGGAACGCAGATGACCTTCGACCTCGAAAAAGTCCGCGCCGATTTCCCGATCCTGGATGAAAAGATCCACGGGAACCGGCTGGTCTATCTCGACAGCGGCGCGTCGGCCCAGAAGCCGCTCGCTGTGCTCGAGCGCATGGACCATGCCTTCCGGCATGAATATGCCAACGTGCACCGCGGCCTCCACACCCTCGCTAATCGCGCCACCGAGGCCTACGAGGGCGGGCGCGTGTCGGCGATGAAATTCCTGAACGCCAGCCGGCTCGAGGAGATCGTCTTCACCCGCTCGGCGACCGAGGCCATCAACCTCGTCGCCGACGCCTTCGCCGGTCCCCGGATCGGGGAGGGCGACGAGATCGTCATCACGATCATGGAGCACCACTCCAACATCGTGCCCTGGCATTTCCTGCGCGAGCGCAAGGGCGCGGTGATCAAGTGGGTGGACGTCAAGGACGACGGCAGCTTCGGCCTCGACGCCTTCGAGGCGGCGCTTTCGCCGAGGACCAGGATGGTCTCGCTCACCCACATGTCGAACGTGCTGGGAACCGTAACCCCGGTCAAACAGATCGTCGAAATCGCTCATGCCCGAGGCATTCCGGTGCTGGTCGACGGCAGCCAGGGGGCGGTCCACACCAAGGTCGACGTCAAGGACCTCGGCGTCGACTTCTACGTCATGACCGGCCACAAGCTCTACGGCCCCACCGGCATCGGCATCCTTTACGGCAAGCACGAACACCTCGCGGGCATGCGCCCCTACCAGGGCGGCGGCGAGATGATCGAGACCGTGACGCGCGACGAGGTCACCTACAACGATCCCCCTCATCGGTTCGAGGCCGGCACGCCGCCGATCGTACAGGCGATCGGGCTTGGCGCCGCGCTCAAGTACATGGACAACCTCGGCCGCGAAGCCATCGCCGCCCATGAGGCGGAGGTTGCGGATTACGCGCAGGAGCAGCTATCGCGCATCAATTCGCTGCGCCTCATCGGCACGGCGCCGGGCAAGGGCGGCATCTTCTCCTTCGAGATCGCCGGCGCCCACGCCCATGATGTCGCGACGATCCTCGACCGCTACGGCATTGCGGTACGCGCCGGCACGCACTGCGCCCAGCCGCTCCTGACGCGCTTCGGCACGACCTCTACCTGCCGGGCCTCCTTCGCCCTATATAACGGCAAGGACGACGTGGACGCGCTGGTCGACGGCATCGAGCGCGCCAGAAAATTCTTCGCGTAAGCGGAAGGTTACGGATATGAGCGATACGACGGAAAACACGGCCGAAGCGGCCCCGGAAGCGGTCGAGAAGCGCATTTCGACCGAGCATGCCGGCTCGCTGCCGCCCGAAGAGGTCGAGCGGATCACCACCGACCTCATCGGTGCGTTGAAGACCGTCTACGACCCGGAAATCCCCGTCGACATCTACGAGCTTGGCCTCATCTACAAGGTCGATCTCGACGACAACCGGAACTTGACCATCGACATGACGCTGACGGCGCCCGGCTGCCCGGTCGCCGGCGAGATGCCGGGTTGGGTGGAAAACGCCGTGCGCGCCGTCGAGGGTATCCAGGACGTCACCGTCAACATGGTGTTCGATCCGCCCTGGAGCGCCGAGATGATGAGCGAGGAAGCGCAGGTCGCGCTGAACTGGTGGTAGGCATGGCTCGGCCGGCGCTCGATGGGGTCGTCGAGACGTGCCTCTATGTCGAAGATGTCGAAGCCAGCCGCGATTTCTACGCGCGCGTCTTTGGCTTCGAACCGTTGGGCGGCAACGATCGCATCCAGCCGCTGGTGGTCAAGCCGGGGCAGGTGCTGATTCTCTTCCGCCGCGGCGGAACGCTGGAGTCGATACCGGTTTCCGGCAGTTTCATTCCGCCGCATGATGCTGAAGGCGAACAGCATTTCGCCTTTGGCATACCGGCCGAGACGTTCGAGGATTGGAAATCCTACCTCGAAGGTCTAAATATAGAGATCGAAAGCGTGGTGGATTGGCCGCAGGGCGGCCACAGCCTCTACTTCCGCGATCCGGATCGCCTGCTGGTCGAGTTGATCACGCCCGGCGTCTGGAAGAACTACTAAGGTGTAAGTATGGCCTTCAAGATCATGAGCCTCACCGATGCCGCCGCCGAGCGCATCAACGAGATCATCGAGGATTCCGACAAGCCGGTGATCGGCGTGCGCGTCGGCATCCGCAATGCCGGCTGCGCCGGTGTGGCCTACACCATGGACTACGTCACCGAGGCGGTCGCCGGCGACGACCATGTCGAGGACAAGGGCGTCGACGTCTACCTTGACCCCAAGGCGACGATGTTCCTGCTCGGAACGGTCATGGACTTCGAGGAAACCAAGATGTCCTCGAGCTTCACCTTCAAGAATCCCAACCAGACGGGCGCCTGCGGCTGCGGCGAAAGCGTGCAGCTGCAGCCCGCCGACCTCAAGGCTATTGCCGAAGCCCGCGGCGCCGAGGGCGCGCGGGTTTAGAGCGGTCAAGTCGCACTAGTCCTCCACATCCACCGGATGTCATCCCGGCGAAGGCCGGGACCCATCCCGAGGTGCCGCCCCAGCCGCAAGGTGTGTGAACAGGGCAGGAGGAGTGCATCGCTCTTCCTGTGCTCGTGGATAACGTCAGGGCTGGATCCCGGCCTTCGCCGGGATGACACCCGATGGGCGTTACGGCTCGGTGCTATTTCCAATCTCGCGCCGCCGACGCAGCATGGCTGAGTTGCCCGGACGAGCGGGGGGAGATGATGCTACCACAGGCACAATGCGTTCCCCTCCCCCTTGAGGGGCTGTCTCTTATACACATTCTGACGCTTCCGACCAGCGATCGATGGTAGGTCTGCGGGGTCGGTGTTTCACTAAAAAACATA
>NZ_JZEX01000121.1 GCF_000969415.1 Devosia geojensis
ATCCCTCCCCTCAAGGGAGAGGGAAGCAGATCGTGCCTGCTTACTCAGCCAGCGCCTCCAGCACCGCGTGCACCGCCGTGATCCGCGCCGGAATCGGGAAGTTCCTGTTCGCCAGCATCACCACGCCGATCCCCTCCCCCGGCACGAACGCCACATAGGCGCCGAACCCGTTGGTGGAGCCGGTCTTATTGAAGAGCGTCGGCCCCTCGGGCGCGCGCGGCGGCGTAAGCTGCGTGGCGGCATTGGGCTCCATGGCCATGGTGGCGGAGTTGCCTGCCAGCAGCCGCTCCAGCGTCACCGGATAAGGATATTGCTCCCAGCCGAGCCCCTGCACCATCTCGCCGACCTCGAAATAGCCCACATGCGTCGCCTCGACGGCGCTCCGCATCTCCGGTTCGAGCCTCTCGGGCGTAATGTTGGCTTCGACAAACCGGATCATGTCGGCGGCCGTCGCCTTCACCCCGTAGGCTTCTGCGTTAAACACACCGGGACTGGCCCGCGTCGGCAGGTCGTTCCTGTTGTAGCCCCAGGCGTAGGCGTCCATTGCGGCTTCCGGCACGCGGACATAGCTGTTTTCCACGCCGAGCCGGGGGAATATCTCGCCTTCCATCAGTTCAGCGAAATCCGCGTCCATCGCCCGCGCCGCCAGATGCCCGAAAAGCCCGATGCTGGGGTTGGAATAGCGCCGCATCTCGCCCGGCGCCGCGTCCGGCCGCCATTGCGCGAAATAGGCCGGCGCCCCGGCATTGGTCGTCACCCCGTCCGGAAACTGCAGCGGCAGTCCACCGGCGGTGTAGGTCGCGAGGTTGAGAAGGCTCGCCTCATCGATCGGGCTGCCTTCGAGCTCGGGCATATAGGCGCTCGGGTGATCCTCGATCGACATCCGTCCGAGCACCTGCGCGTAAGCGCCGAGCGTTGCGGCAAAGGTCTTGCTGACCGAGCCGATCTCGAAAAGCGTGTCCTGCGTCACCGGCGCGCCGCCGTCCTTGGATGCGACCCCGTAGTTGAAGAAATGCCGCTCCCCGTCGACGGTCACCGCGACCGCGATGCCCGGCACGTCATGCGCCCCGAGCAGCGGCTCGAAGGTGGCATCGACGGCCGCCGCAATGCTTTCGGGGTCGGCAGCCTCGGCGGCAATCGCAAGCAGGCAGGACGAAGCGGTGGCAAGACCGAGCGGCAGCGCCACTCTTGCAATGATGTTCATGAATTTCCTCTCGCTGAAGAGGCGGCGAGAAGGCACGTCCAATATGGCGTCTGCGAGACCGCGATTGGGCGCTTCCAAGGTTGATTAATGAAGGGTGATCGAGGCTTACGCCGCGTCGAACACGACGCGGTTCCGCCCTTCGCGCTTGGCGCGATAGAGCGCGATGTCGGCGCGCTTCAGCAACGCTTCGGGCGTGTCGCGGTCGTGCTCGTTGAGCGAGACGCCGACCGACACGGTCAGTGAGAGCTTCAGCGCCGATCCCACCTCGAACGCTCGTTCGGCCATGGCGGTGCGCACCCGCTCGGCGACGGATTCGGCCTGCTTGTGGTCGGTGTCGGGCATCAGCACCACGAACTCCTCGCCGCCGAACCGGCAGGCGAGATCGACGCCGCGAATATTGCGCCGCAGGCGCTGCGCCAGTTCCTTGAGCACCGCGTCGCCGACGTCGTGCCCATGCGTGTCGTTGACCGCCTTGAAGTGGTCGACGTCGAGCAGCATCACGGCGAGGTCGCGATCCTGCGCTTGCGCCTTGCCGAGCATCACCGTCAGGTGCCGGTCGAAGTAGCGCCGGTTGTAGAGGCCGGTGAGCTCGTCGGTCACCGCCATCGCCATGGTGTTGTTGACGCTCTCGCGCAATTCCGTCGCATAGCGGTGCCGGCGAATTTGGGTACGCACCCGCGCCGCCAGCTCGTTGCGCTCGATGGGGCGGGAGATGAAGTCGTTGATGCCGAGGTCGAGCGCCCGCACGACCTTGGGCCTGTCCGCCTCGTCCGCCATCAGGATGATCGGCAGGTTGCGCGAATGGTCGAGGGTGCGGATCTGCGAGCAGACCCTGAGCGGATCGAAATCCTCGAGCGCCATCGAAACCAGCGCCAGTTCGTAGCGCCCGCCGGTCACCTGGAACACGGCGTCGGCCGGGTTGGTCAGCACGTCGACCGAATGGTCCTTTTCGAGATAGCCCTTGACCCGCGCGGCATGGCGCATGTCGCTGTCGACGATCAGCACGGAGCCACCATTGGTGGTGATGGCGTCCATCGCCCGCATGGCGTCCTCGGTGGCGATCTGCTGGCCGGTGAGCGCGCGCGCCCGCAGCTCGTCGGTGAGGCTCTTCAACCGCGCCAGGCTCTTGACCCGCGCCAGCATCTGCACATCGTCGACCGGCTTGGTCAGGAAGTCATCGGCCCCGACCTCGAGCCCCCTCACCCGGTCCGAAGGCTGGTCGAGCGCGGTGATCATCAGAACGGGGACATGGTGCGTCTTGGGGCTGGCCTTCAGGCGCCGGCACACCTCGAACCCGTCCATGTCGGGCATCATCACGTCGAGCAACACGATGTCGATGTCCGAGCGCTCGCACGCCTCGATTGCCTCGGGCCCCGTCGTCGCCGTTACCACATCGAAATATTCCGCCTCCAGCCGCGCCTGCAGCAGGCGCAGATTGGTCGGGATATCGTCAACGATCAGAACACGCACCGTCACGGCCAGCCGCTCCGTATTCTAGGGACTCCCAGTCGGCGAGGATTGGCCCTGGAAGTCGCTGCGCTGAGTCGGCTGGCGTGGTTATCGGGAACCGGAGCGCAGCGTACATTCAAGTACGTGAGCACCTGAAGCGCAGAGAACCGCGTCAGACGGCCAGCGGAGTAGACTTCCGGGGCCGATCCTCAAGCGGGGCCAATGTAGTGCTCAATAGTTTCCAAAAAGTGAGGCACTGAGATGGGTTTCGAGATGTAACCCTCGCAGCCGCCTTGTAAAATCCGCTCTTCATCGCCCTTCATGGCGAAGGCGGTGACGGCGATGACGGGAATGGAATGCAGTTCCTCGTCGTCTTTCAGCCACTTGGTGACGACCAGTCCCGAAACCTCGGGCAGCTGGATGTCCATGAGGATCAGGTCGGGGTGGTGGGCGCGGGCGAGGTCCAGCGCCTCCATGCCGTTGCGGGTCTGGATGACCGAATAGCCGCGCGATTCAAGAAGATCGTTGAAGAGCTTCATGTTGAGCTCGTTGTCTTCCACGATCATCACGGTCTTGGCCATCACATCTCTCCTGCCACGAGCTGGCAGCCCGGCGCTTCGCTTTGCCGCTGCCATGGGCTAGCATGCAATCGGTTACAAAAACCGAAATGGGCTCGGCCTTGCATCTACGCGACACCCTCGAAAACAACGCGCAATCTCTAGCCGATCTCTGCCTCGGCTACCTTGCCGAAAATCCCGAAGAGCTCGCCCGCTTCATGGATCATGCCGGCTACGATCCGGCTGCGCTCCGCGGCGCGGTGGGCTCGCGCCATCTCGCCACGGGCCTGATCGACTACTTTGCCTCAAACGAAACGATTCTGCTCGCGCTTTGCGCCAATGCCGGGATCCGGCCCGAGGAGTTCATGCGGGTCTGGCAGCGGCTCAATCCTGCCGGGTGACGGCGATGGCCGGCACGCCCTATCTCTGTCGGGACTGCATCGGGACCGGGGAGGCCTCGGTGGTGCCCGACCGTTGCCCGTCCTGCGGCTCGCCGCGCATCTTCGCCCATCCCGAGCTCTTCGATCTCCAGATCGCCCATATCGACTGCGATGCCTTCTACGCCTCGGTCGAAAAGCGCGACGATCCTACCCTCGTCGACAAGCCGCTGATCATCGGCGGCGGCCAGCGCGGGGTCGTCTCGACCTGCTGCTACATCGCCCGCCAGAGCGGCGTGCGCTCGGCCATGCCCATGTTCCAGGCCAAGCGGCTCTGCCCGGATGCGGTCGTCATCAAGCCCAACATGGCCAAGTACGTCGCCGTCAGCCGGCAGATCCGCGAGCGCATGGATGCGCTGACCCCGCTCGTCGAGCCGCTTTCGATCGACGAGGCATTCCTCGATCTTTCGGGCACGCGGGCGCTGCACAAGGCCCCGCCCGCCGTCGTCCTTGCCCGTTTCGCCAGGGGCATCGAGACCGATGTCGGCGTGACGGTCTCCATCGGCCTCAGCCACAACAAGTTCCTGGCCAAGGTCGCCTCCGACCTCGACAAGCCGCGCGGCCTCGCCGTCATAGGCACGGCCGAGACCGTAGCGTTCCTCGCCGAAAAGCCCATCTCGCTGATCTTCGGCGTCGGCAAGGTCTTTGCCGAGACGTTGCGCAAGGATGGCCTGACGACCATCGGCCAGCTCCAGGAGATGGCGCCGGAGGACCTGATGCGCCGCTATGGCGAGGTCGGCGCGCGCCTCGCCCGCCTTGCCCGCGGCGAGGACCACCGCGCGATCTCGTCCGATCGGGAAATGAAGACGGTCTCCTGCGAAACGACGTTCTTCAAGGACCACATCGACTTCGAGGAGCTTTCGACCGAACTGCTTTCCCTTTGCGAACGCCTCTCCGAGCGGCTCAAGGCCAAAGGCATCGTCGGCGATACGGTGACCCTCAAGCTCAAGAGCGCCGGCTTTCGCCTGCGCACCCGCGCCCGCCAGCTCGTCGTGCCGACGCAGTTGGCCGGCGTTCTCTACGAGCACGGCCGCTCCCTTCTCGCCCGCGAGATCGATGGCACGGCTTTTAGGCTGATCGGAATCGGCGTTTCAGGTATTGAGGAGGCGGCGGGTGTCGATCCGACGGACCTCCTCGAACCCGCCATCGCCCGCAGAGCCGCTGCCGAACGAGCGATCGACAAGGTGCGCGGCCGGTTCGGGCGTGAAGCTGTGGTGCGCGGCAAGCTCTACAGAGCCAAACCGGCGCCGGAGACCGAAGACGAAACGCAAGAAGGCGAGAGACGATGACCAGCCCCATCGAGAAACTGCGCGAATACGGCTACGAGCTGCCCGCCCCCAAGCCTCCCGTCGCCAGCTATGTGCCGGTGGTGCGTACGGGCAACCTCGTCTATGTCTCGGGCCAGATTTCCTCCAACGAGTTCGGCGTGGTCCAGGGCCTGCTCGGCGACACCATGAACGTCGTCCAGGGCGGGAACGCGGCCGAGCTCGCCGCCCTCAACATCCTTGCCCAGCTCGTCCACATCGGCGGCATCCGGCTCGAGGACATCACGCGCGTCGTCAAGCTCACCGTCCTCGTCGCCTCGACCCCCGAGTTCACCGAGCAGCACCTCGTCGCCAACGGCGCCTCGAACCTCCTCGTCGGCGTCCTCGGCGACAAGGGCAAGCACGCCCGCGCCGCCTTCGGCGTCACCAGCCTTCCCCTCGGCGCCGCTGTCGAGATCGATGCCGTCGTGGAAGTCGCCGGACAATAGCGTTTCGGCCCCGCACGGGTAACGTTCTGTTACGAAACCGTCACCGATCGGTGCCACTTCGAGCCTCTAATCTCCTCCCATCGCGAGAGCTTCATGACGACGACCACCGCGCCCATGTTTCCACGTCCCGTCGCTCACCGGGGCCTCCACAACCGCGCCGCCGGCGTCATCGAGAATTCCGCATCCGCCTTCGAGGCGGCCATCGCCCGCGGCTTCGCCATCGAATGCGACCTGCAGCTCACCAGCGACGGCGTGCCCGTGATCTTCCACGATCCGGACCGCAAGCGCCTGCAAGGTGTCGAGGGCCTCGTCGCCGACGCCACTGCCGCCGAAGTCACCGGCACGCCCCTGCTCGACAGCGCCGCCGGCGACCGCCCGCAGACGTTCACCGAGTTCCTGGCGCAGGTGAACGGCCGCGCCCTCCTCCAGGTCGAGCTGAAGCATCAGCGCGACATCGCCAACACCCAGCTCCTCGCCCGCGCCGCCGCCGAGGCTCTGAAGACCTATGAGGGCCCGGTGACGGTCGAATCGTTCGATCCGCGCCTTATCACCCTCGTGCGCCAGTTCGGCTTCACGGGTCCGCGCGGCATCATCACCTACGATTATGCGCCCGACGGCTGGCACAAGGACCTGCCCGAGGAGCAGCGCTTCATCCTGCGGCACCTGCTGCACTGGAACGAGACCCAGTTCGATTTCATCTCCTGCGCGCAGGATGCGCTGGAGCTGCCGGCCATCAAGTTCTGGCGTGCGCTCGGCAAGCCGGTGACCGGCTGGACCGTCCGGTCCGCCGTTGAAGCCGAGGCAGCTCGCCCCCATATCGACCAGATCGTCTTCGAAGGCTTTGACCCCGACGCATAGGCGCCGGCCAGCAACCGGGCTGCACGGACCGGGCGGTTGGGCGTAATATCGGGCAAAGCCGATCCCCACCTCGAGCGCCTATGTCCGATCCCGCCTTCACCGCGACCGTTCATCCCTCGACTGCCTCGATCCCGGCCGAGACATGGAACCGGCTGGCGCCCGGCGACGGCTGCCGGCCGGACAATCCATTCCTCGACCACGCGTTTTTCCTCGCCCTCGAGGAATCCGGCTGCGCCTCGGCGCGCACAGGCTGGCAGCCGCAGCACATTCTCCTCAGCGACCCGGACGGCGCGCCCGTCGGACTGATGCCGCTCTTCCTCAAGTCCCACTCCATGGGCGAATACGTCTTCGACCACGGCTGGGCCAACGCCTTCGCCCAGGCCGGCGGCGACTACTACCCCAAGCTCCAGTGCTCGGTGCCGTTCACGCCGGTGACCGCACCCAAGCTTCTCATCCCCTCCGGCGACGATGCGGTGAGGCGCCATCTGCTGGCCGCCGCTGAAGAGCTGGCCCGCCGCCAGCACGCCTCCTCGGTCCACGCCACCTTCGTGCCCGAAGAAGAAGCCGACGCAGTCGAGGCGACGGGCTGGCTCAAGCGCGTCGATACCCAGTTCCACTGGCACAATCACGGCTTCGGCAGCTTCGAGGAATTCCTCGAGACCCTCTCCTCGCGCAAGCGCAAGACCATCCGCCGCGAGCGGCGCGATGCGCTGGCCGAGGGCATCAAGGTCGAGTGGGTCACCGGCTCCGATCTCAGGGAGCATCACTGGGACGCATTCTTCGAGTTCTACGAGGACACCGGCAGCCGCAAATGGGGCCGTCCCTACCTCAACCGCCGCTTCTTCTCGCTGCTCAACGAGACGATGGCCGACCGCATCGTGCTGATGCTGGCCTATGACGGGCTCACGCCTATCGCCGGCGCCCTCAATTTCGTCGGCAAGGATCGCATCCTCGGCCGCAACTGGGGCTGCACGCGCGACGTGCCGTTCCTCCATTTCGAGCTCTGCTACTACCAGGCCATCGACTACGCCATCGCCCACAAGCTCGCCGTCGTCGAGGCAGGCGCCCAGGGCGAGCACAAGCTCGCCCGCGGTTATGAACCGACTCCGACCTACTCGGTCCACTGGATCGCCCATCCGGGCTTGCGCGATGCCGTTGCCGATTTCCTCGTACGGGAGCGGCTTTCCGTCGCCCACGAGCAGGAAGTGCTCGAGCATTTCACCCCATTCCGGCGCGGCGAACGGACGGACTGATCAGCCGGTGGGGATGCACCCTTGCGGAAAAGCCCAGGAGAAGGGTAACCCTGGTCGTGAGCTCAAGAACGCCACGAGGGAACCATGACCGCCTACGAGCCCGACAACATCTTCGCCAGGATCCTGCGCGGCGAAATCCCATCCGTGAAGGTCTACGAGGACGAAGCGGCGCTGGTGATGATGGACATCTTTCCCCAGTCGCGCGGCCACACGCTGATCGTGCCCAAGGCGCCGTCGCGCAACCTCCTCGATGCCGAGCCGGAAACGCTCTCGAGCGTCATGCCGCTGGTGCAGAGGGTAGCGAAGGCCGTGCAGAAAGCGACCAACGCCGACGGCATCCGCCTCGCCCAGTTCAACGAGGAACCTGCCGGACAGACGGTCTTCCACCTGCACTTCCACATCATCCCGGTTTACGAGGGCACGCCCCTTGGCCGCCACGCCGGCGGCGCCCAGGCCGATACCGCCGAGCTCCAGGCGCTGGCCAAGGACATCGCTGCCGCGATGGACTAGCCCAGGAACTCGGTCCGAGCCCGCTCGATGACCAGGGAACGGATGGCGACGTTGGACGGCTGTTTCAGGATGTAAAGGATCGCCTCCACCACGTTGCGATCACTGAGCATATCGTTGGCACCTCGCTCTTCATCCCACGCGGCTTCGGTCGGCAGCACGTCCTCGATGAGACCCGGATAGACCGAGGTCACCCGGACGCTCGTGCCGATCAGTTCCTCGGTCAGCGCCTGCACGAATCCCGACTGCGCCGCCTTAGCGGCGACGAACGCAGCCGAGGAGCCGCGCATCCGGGCATAGGGCAGTCCGCTCATCGAGACGACGGTGTGGAGGTCCGCATGAGGCCGGGCGCGCAGCACCGGCAGCAGCCGCCGCGTCAACGCCATGGTTCCGGTGACGGTGGAATCGATGATGGCTGCAATCTTCTCGTCGGTCAGCGCTTCGAACGCGCCGCCGGCCCATTGCGACCCCGAGTTGACGAGGATGTCGAGGTTCCCATGACGAGCCGCGATATGATCCGCCGCCTCGGCGACCGACGCGAGATGGGCGAGATCGCAGGCGATCACCTCTGGCCGCCTGCCGGTGCGCCCTTCGATTATCTGCGTTGTCGCCGTCAGCGTACCGGGCGTTCGGCCAAGCAGCAGCGGCACCATGCCATGGTCCGCTGCGATAATCGCAAGCGCGGCGCCGAGCCCCCTGCCGGCTCCAGTGATGGCGATCTTGCGTCCCTGCAGGCCCATTCTCATTCCTCCGGACAAGCAAAAGGCCGGGACGAACCCGGCCTTTCGGTCTTAGTCGAGCGCGGCGATCACTCCTTGGCGACCGTCGCTTTTTTCGTTCTCTTCGGCTTAGGGCCGGTCAGGGCCTTGGGCTTGGCAGGACGCGGCGGGGCCGCCACCAGCTCGAGCTTGGCTTCCGTGCCTTCGCCGACGACCGCGACAGTCACCGTGCCGCCGTTGACCAGCTCGCCGAACAGCACCTGTTCGGCCAGCGGCTTCTTGACGTGCTCCTGGATGACGCGGGCGAGCGGACGAGCGCCCATGCGCTCGTCATAGCCCTTCTCGGCCAGCCAGTCGGCCGCTTCCGGCGTCAGGTTGATGGTGACGCCCCGCTCGGCAAGCTGGCCCTCGAGCTGCAGCACGAACTTCTCGACGACGCGCCGCACGACCTCGGCGGGCAGCGGCGCGAACGAGATGATCGCGTCGAGCCGGTTGCGGAACTCCGGCGTGAACATCCGGTTGATCGCTTCCTCGTCGTCGCCCTGTTCGCGCTTGCGCCCGAACCCGATCGGGCTCTTCTGCAGCTCCATGGCCCCGACGTTGGAGGTCATGATGAGGATGACGTTGCGGAAGTCGACGGACTTGCCGTTGTGGTCGGTCAGTTTGCCGTGATCCATAACCTGCAGCAAGATATTGAACAGGTCCGGATGCGCCTTCTCGATCTCGTCGAGCAGCACCACGCAGTGCGGGTGCTGGTCGACCCCGTCGGTGAGGAGCCCACCCTGGTCGAACCCGACATAGCCCGGCGGCGCGCCGATCAGACGGCTGACCGTGTGCCGCTCCATATACTCCGACATGTCGAAGCGCAGGAGCTCGACCCCGAGCGTATCCGCCAGCTGGCGGGCGGCCTCGGTCTTGCCGACGCCGGTCGGACCGGTAAACAGATACGAGCCGATCGGCTTTTCCGGCTCGCGAAGGCCCGCGCGGGCCAGCTTGATGGCCGACGAGAGCGCGGTGATCGCCTGGTCCTGCCCGAAGACCACAGTCTTGAGGTTGGTCTCGAGACCCGAGAGCAGCTCCGCATCCGACTTGGAAACGGATTTCGGCGGAATGCGCGCGATGCTCGCGACCGTCGCCTCGATGTCCTCGACATCAATCAGCTTCTTGCGCTTGTCCTCGGTCACCAGCATCTGGCTGGCGCCCGTCTCGTCGATGACGTCGATCGCCTTGTCCGGAAGCTTGCGGTCGTTGATGTAGCGGGCCGAAAGCTCGACGGCGGCCTTGAGGGCGTCGTCGGTGTACTTGAGCTTGTGGAACGCCTCGAAGTACGGCCGCAGGCCCTTCACGATCTCGATGGCGTCCGGAATCGTCGGCTCGTTGACATCGATCTTCTGGAAGCGGCGGACCAGCGCCCGGTCCTTCTCGAAGAACTGGCGGTATTCCTTGTAGGTCGTCGAGCCGATGCAGCGGATCGCGCCGGAAGCCAGGGCAGGCTTCAGCAGGTTCGAGGCATCGAGCGCGCCGCCGGAGGTGGCGCCGGCGCCGATCATGGTGTGGATCTCGTCGATGAAGAGCACCGAGTTCGGGAGCTTCTCGAGCTCCTTCATCACGGCCTTCAGCCGCTCCTCGAAGTCGCCGCGATAACGCGTTCCGGCGAGCAGAGCGCCCATGTCGAGCGCATAGATCACCGCCTCGCGCAGGACCTCGGGGACCTCGCCTTCGACGATCTTGCGGGCAAGGCCTTCGGCAATGGCGGTCTTGCCGACGCCGGCGTCGCCCACATAGATCGGATTGTTCTTGGAGCGGCGGCAAAGTACCTGGATGGTGCGGCGCAGCTCCGCGTCACGCCCGATCAGCGGGTCGATCTTGCCGTCGCGGGCCTTGGCGTTGAGGTCGACGCAGAAATCGGCGAGCGCCGAGCTCTTGCCGCCGCCTTCGCCACGCGCGTTCTCGCCGGCACTGCCGTCGCCCCCCTCTTCCGAGCCGCGCACGCGGCGCGGTTCGTTGGGGCCGGACTTGGTGATGCCGTGCGAGATGAAATTGACCGCGTCGAGCCGGCTCATGTCCTGCTGCTCGAGGAAATAGGCGGCATGGCTCTCCCGCTCGGCAAAGATCGCGACGAGCACATTTGCGCCCGTAACCTCTTCCCGGCCGGAAGACTGGACGTGGATGACCGCGCGCTGGATGACGCGCTGGAACGCGGCGGTCGGACGCGCATCCTGGCCATTGGGCACGATGAGGCTGTCGAGCTCTTCGTTGATGAAATCCTCGAGGTCGCTTTTGAGCGCCTCGATGTCGACGTCGCAGCCATTGAGAACGGCGATCGTCTCTCGGTCGTCGGTCAGGGCCAGCAGCAGGTGTTCCAGGGTGGCGAACTCGTGGTTACGCTCCCGCGCCAGGTTCATCGCCTGGTGGAGGGCCTTTTCCAGTCCGCGAGAGAATGAAGGCATAGCGAATTCCTATTGCTTTTCCATCACGCATTGCAGCGGGTGCTGGTTCTTGCGTGCAATGTCCATAACGCGCGTGACCTTGGTTTCGGCCACTTCGTACGGATAGACGCCGCATTCCCCAACCCCCTTCTGGTGAACGTGCAGCATGATGCGCATGGCGTCTTCGCGCGACTTGTTGAAGACGTCCTGCAGGACAAGGACGACGAACTCCATGGGCGTGTAGTCGTCGTTGAGCAGCAGCACCCGATAGAGGTTCGGGCGCTTTGTCTTTGGCCGCGTCTTGGTGACCGTTCCGGTCTCCTGCCCCGGCCGGCCCGTGTTGCCGCGCCTGTCGTCGTCCTCGGGTCCGAGCACGACGGATCGCCTCCGGCCGGCTTCGGCCGGCGAAGAAAGGTTTGCGGGTATGGCGTGGCGCGATGTCGTCATGGCCGGGATATCGGATGCAGGGAAACGACGCAGCATGGTGGACCCATTATGTAGGCAAAATCCGGGCGCTGTTAAGGGGCAGTTCGTCCCATATTTGTGATGCGTCGAAAGGCCCCGGATTTCGTCCAAATTTGACTGCATTTTACCGAAAAGTAACACGCCGCGTCCTAAGGTTCGCCTGGTTGTGGGCGCAGTCGTGGCCGCCGGGGGCATGCCACCGCGCTTGATAGTTTCGAGTTGTGTACGGGCGCGGTACGTCGCCCGGGAGTAACGAGTTGGAGTACCGGGTGGCTTCCCTGGCGCAATCCTCTTGGCGTGCCCGCATGGCGCGCGCCGTCCTGACCTTCGTTGTTTGCCTTGCGATTTTCGTTCCGGCAACGGCGCCAGCCGCCGCCATCGAGAACCTGCGCAAATACGCCGGAATCGTCGTCGACGCCAAATCCGGCCAGGTGCTTTACGAAGAAGGCGCCGACTCCAAGCGCTATCCGGCGTCCGTCGCCAAGGTGATGACGCTCTACATCCTCTTCCAGGAGCTGGAAGCGGGCAACATCAGCCTCTCGACCAAGATGACGGTGTCGCGTCACGCCGCGTCCGCGGTGCCGACCAAGCTCGGGCTGCGCGCCGGCTCGACCATCAGCGTCGAGGACGCGATCAAGTCGCTCGTCACCCTCTCGGCCAACGACATGGCCCGCGTCATTGCCGAACACATTTCCGGCACCGAGAGCAAGTTCGCCGAGCGCATGACCGCCACGGCCCGCGCGCTCGGCATGCGCAGCACCACCTACCGCAACGCCTCCGGCCTGCCGGATGGCGGCCAGATCACCACCGTGCGCGACCAGGCGATCCTCGGCATCGCCGTCTACCAGCACTTTCCGCGCTACTACGAGTTCTTCCAGACCCGCAGCTTCCGCTACGGCGGCAAGACCTTCGGCAACCACAACCGGGTGCTCGGCTACATGAACGCCGTCGACGGCATCAAGACCGGCTATATCAACGCCGCCGGCTCGAACCTCCTGACTGCCGCCCGCGCCAACAACCGCCACATCGTCGTCGTCGCCTTCGGCTTCAACAGCGCGGCGTCCCGCGACCAGAAGGTGCGCGAGCTCGTCGCCAACTACCTGCCCAAGAGCCGGCGCGGCGACTACCTGCAGACCGCCATGATCCCGCTGCCGGGCCGCCAGGGCGGCGGCACCACCATGGTCGCCCAGTCCGCCCGGCCGGTCTTCGTCACCCCCGCGCCCCTGCCCGGCTTCCGCCTCGCCCAGCTCGTCGCCGCCAACGGCGCGCAGCCGGCCCCGACGCCGACGCAACCGGCTCCGCAGCCGCAGGTGGTGACCGCCAGCCTCGCGCCCGTTCCGGCGCCGATGCCCGCCGACCTCACCCTGCAGCCAGCCGTACAGGCGGCCAATGTCCTTGCCGCCCCGACGCAGCCCCCTCAGCCCGCCTATCCGGCGCAGGACGTGATCGGCGCCTGGCTCAGCGAGACCTATTCGCTCGGCGCCCCGCCGGCGGCCCTCGGCCAGACCGCCCCCTCCGCGCCGCTCGTCGCTCCAGTCGAGGCCGGCGGCGATGGTCAGCCCATCGATCTCATGACCAGCGGCAGCATCTCCGTCTCGGACAACCAGGCCCCCATCGGCGGCTGGATCGTGCAGATCGGCGCCGCCCCCTCCGAGGAGAGCGCCCGAGGCATGCTGGCCGATGCGACGGGCAAGCTCGGAACGCTCGCCGACTTCCGTCCCTATGTCGAGCGGTTCGAGAAGAACGGCCAGACCTTCTTCCGCGCCCGCTTCACCGGCTTCGGCGATCGCGACGACGCGACGAACGTCTGCAACCAACTCAAGCAACAAAATCTGAGCTGCCTCGCAATGCAGAGCTAGCCGCTGGGGATCCGTCTCTTGGCAATTGGTTTGGAGTAGCCTGGATGACCGAACGTTCTGCCCTATCCGAATTGGCCGGGCTCGTGGCCCGTTCGCCTCTCGCCTCGTCCAACGAGGCCGTGCGCCGCCGGGCCCTGAACGGGCTGGTCGCGCGCATGGCTCCGCACTCCCAGCGCCGTTCGGTTGGCGAGCTGCTGAGTGCGGTGCTGGCTCTCTCGGCCCGCACCCGCCGCGTCGCGTTGCCGCCCGTCGCCGTCGATATCGATGTGTTCTCGCCGGACGGGTGCCGTGCCGTGGAGCTCGATCTCGGCCGCTAGCCCCGACCTCAGGCCAAGGCTTCAGCCGGCCTCGTCTCGCCCCGCCTGCCGACCGGCAGGTTGAGCCCCTGCACCAGCATCCGGTATTCCTGCCGCGCGCTGATATGCGACATGGACGACATGCCGCCCAGCAACGCCTGATCCAGCGGATCGAAGACCGTCAGTCCCATCGGAAAGAGCGAGCGGAAGATCACCCGCTCGGCGATACCGTCCGCTACCCGGCAGCCGAGCCTACCGGCGATCCGCTCCAGCATGCCCTCGACCTGCCGCGTATTGCGCGAGGTGAGCGGGGCGACGCGATTGCGCAACAGCACCCAGTCGATGGCTTGTCCGTCCGCCTCGAGCCGCTCCGAACGCGCCCGCAGCACAAGGCGTGCGTAATGGCTCGTGGCCCCCGGCTCCCCGTTTGTAGGGTCGATATGCGCGAGAACATTGAGGTCGATCAGGCTGTCGTTGATCGGGGTGACGAGGGTGTCGGCCATGGAGTGGGCGAGCCGCGACAGGCTCGTATCGAACCCGGGCGTGTCGATGACGACGAAATCGGCTTCGCCGTCCACTTCCGCCAGCGCGCGGCGAAAGAGGTCGAACTCGAGCCTGCGGGTCTCGACCGCGGAATCGTTGCGCACGGCCGGCAGGTGGTAGTGGGTGGTGTGCGGCAGCGCCACGCCGCTTCCGGCCATCCAGTTGCGCCGGTTGCGCACATAATGGGTGAGGGTCTGCTGGCGGCTGTCGACGTCGATGCTGGCGACGCGGAATCCTTCTCGCAGCAGGTAGATAGCCAGGTGGAAGGCCGTCGTCGACTTGCCCGAGCCGCCCTTCTCGTTGCCTACCACGATCACATGCGCACCGGTTCGCACCGCAGCCGCTCCCCGCTCTGGCCCGCCCCGAATGTGGAGGCTCCCCCGTTAGAAACAAGAGCCCGAATGATTAACAAACGCTAAACCTGCGGATGCGTCGTTACCGAGGCTCGTGGTTTTTGAGCAGAAGATCGCGCGCCTCGTTGATCTTGGAAGCAAGATAGCTCGATCCGCCCCGGTCCGGATGCACGCCCTTCATCAGCTCCCGGTGGGCGGCGCGAATCTCTTCGGGCGTGGCGCCCGGCTTGAGACCGAGGATTTCGTAGGCCTGCGCAACAGGATCGGCCGACGCGGCCTGCGCCTCGTCCTCGCCCTGCGCCGTTTCCTCGAAATACTCGCGCCAGCCGGCGCGGTTGGCGTCGAGCCAGCTTTCCAGGAGGCTCACGCTGTCAGGATCCCAGGAGATCTCCTCGATGAGCGCACGCGTCTCCATTTCGCCGAGCTGCATGAGATCGAGCCCGGCGAACTGGCCGGCGAGCGCCCTGCCCTTCACCTCGCCGGTGTCGTGATCGAGCTCCATGGCGAAATATCGGCTGCGCACCTTCGAGATGCTGTCGCCGCTCAGCGTGTCGCTGCCGAACGAGAACGGACCGAGCCGTCCGCGCGCCAGGATCGAATAGGCTGCGACGAAGAGGAAAACGGCGATATCGATTCGACGCGCGAGCAGCAGCAGCACCCCGATGATCGCCGCTCCGCCGCCCGCAGCCCACCGCGCGAGCAGCATCAGGCGATGCCGCCCCAGCCGGCGCAGACCCTGCCAGGCGGCAAGCGCCGCAAGCAGTATGGCCCCTCCGATGAAGAAATAGGTCATCAGCGCAACTGCTCGAGCAGCGCCCGCGCCGGCGCGCTTTTCTGCAGCCTCAGCAGGTCGCGGCCGCCGCTGGCATAGGCGGCGACGGCCTTCAGCAGTTCGGCAAGTTCGCGCGGCGCCGAGGAATCGAAGCGCGCATAGGCGCCCTTGGTCAGCCGCGCGAATTCGCGGAACGCCGCCTCGACCCGGCTGTCATGCCCTTCCTGGAAAACGAACATCGGGCAGCCGAGCAGCCCGAGCTGTCCGGCCTTATCGGCAAGCGCATCGACGTCCTCCTCGATGGCGTCGCCCACATAGACGACGGCGTTGATCCGCTGCCTGGCATGCTCGGCCCGCGCATGGGCGAAGACCTTGGAAATCTGCGTATTGCCGCCCCGGCATTCGATGCCGGTCATCAGCCGGGCCAGCGCCGAGGCATCGACGACCCATTTGGACGCCCTGCACTCGCCGAACCCGCGAAAATACTGGAGCTGCACCTGCAGTGTGCCCTTGGGGATCGCCTCGAACATCTCGGCCTGCAACTGACAGGCAAGATCCCAGGTCGGCTGCCGGCTCATGGTCGCATCGAGCGCGAACAGCAGCCTCCCCTTGCCCGACCCCATCGGCCGCGCCATGGCGCCGACCTGCTTGACGAAGGCGGCAATATCCGAGCTCGACGAACCTTCCCCCGGGTTCGTGACCGAACCGGGCTGGTCGCGACGCTCGAGACTGCGATCTTTCTCTCCCATGAACGGAATATGGAACCCCGCTACGCCCGCCGCAAGGCTGCGCCCGAAGGTGTGTTGAACGGGAGGATGCGACGGCGACACTTCTCACAAAGATATATCTGAGATATATCCGACTTGAGCAACGTCCGAGGAGATGCCTTTCGTGCCCGCTACCGATGTCACCCTGTCCTCCGCCGTTCACGACCCCCGGGGACGGCTGGTGCCGGCCATCGAACGCCTCGCACCGGCGTTGAAAGCAACCTTCTCGCACGTCGCCCTCAACATTTCGGATGCCACCGCACCGGACGTCGTAACCGCGGCCCGGTCGCTCCTCGATGCCGAGATCATCTTTCATCCCGCCGGAGAGGCGATGATCGGTTGCCGCCGGCGCGATGCGGTACGGCTCGGACTCCGGTCCGACGCCGTCCTCTACTCCGATCCGGATCACCTGCTGCGCTGGATCGAGTTCGGGCCGGACAACCTGAGGGGCATCCTGACCGGGCACGCAGCCATCGATTTCCTGGTCATTGGCCGCTCCGCGCAGGCGCTCTCGGCCGAACCCCGCCGCCTCCGGGAGACCGAGCGGCTGGTCAACCATATCCACACCCTTATCACCGGCGAACGCTGGGACCTGATGTTCGCAGTCCGCCGCATGTCGAAGAACGCGGCGGCGCTGATCGTCGAACACGGCAAGGTGGACACCCTCGCAAACGACGTTGAGTGGCCCCTGCTCGCGCGCGAGGCCGGATTGAACGTGGGCTATGCGGAATCCGATGCGCTCTTCTATCGCACGATCGAGGAGTTCGGAGCGCCCGCCGACACCGGCGACGAGGAGCCCCTGCAATGGATTCGGCGCATGGAATTCGCCGCCCAGCATGCAAGCGCCATGCGCCGCTTCCTGAAATAGTCGCCTACAGCAATCCCAGCCGCGCCAGTTCTACCGCGATGACCTCCGAGCCGACATCGTCGTTGGCTCCGAGATCGGGCGGCGCATCCTCCGGACGCAGATACCGCCAGCCCTGGAACGGACGCTTGGGATAGGGAACCGTGCGCACCAGGTCCGGCGCCATGATGATGTCGCAGAACGTCTGGCCTTCCGGGTCGGTGAAGGGCGCAAGCCGCAGGATCGGCTGGCGACAGCCGATGACGCCGGCGATGACCCAGTAGATCGAGGCCTTGCCCTCCATCTCGGCGGCGCGCTTGGGCATCATGCGCGTGCGGTGCACGTGCACGTCCTCGCCATAGTCGGCATCCCACCAATGGGCGCGCTCGTCGCGGTAGCTCTCCAGCTCCTCGATGCTGGAAACACCGACGCAAAGCTTGACCATGTGGATCATGCGAGCACTCCTCGTATGGCGGGCTCATCAGGAAGAAGGGGCGCCCTGTGGCAGGGGCGCCCCTTCTGAACCTTTTGCGATCAGCGGTCAAACGGCAGGTTTAGACGCCGGCAACCACGGAAAACACGAGCCCCATGGACACCAGGCAAACCAAGGTCCAGGTGGCGGCCCGCCACCATGTCTTCGGTTGACTTCGCATGCAAATGCTCCTTGTCAGCCGCTTCTCAACCGGCCCCGCAAATCACCGCGGCAGCGATGTCACAAGCCGGTCATGAATCGTTAACTGCGTCGTTTAAGCATTGCAAGCGGCGAAAAAGACACACCCTTCGCAGACGTAAAGTGTGGAAAAGTACCCTCCGCGGCCGTCGCAGGTGACGAAGAATAGGATTCTTCTTCAGCCGTTTGTGGCCGGAATCTCCACAAGTGGATCAGAAGAGGCCGAACCACAGGCCGGCCAGCGCCAGAAACGCGAAGAACCCCACGACATCGGTGATCGTGGTGACGAACACCGCCGAAGCGATGGCCGGATCGGCCTTGAGCTTGTGAAGGGCGAGCGGAATGAGGATGCCGGCGCTCCCCGCCACGATCATGTTGATCACCATGGCCAGCCCGATGACGACGCCGAGCTCCACATTGGCGAATCTGAACGCGGTCACGATGCCGATGAGGACGGCGAAGATGATCCCGTTGAGGAAACCGACGATCATCTCGCGCGTAATGAGCCGGCGCATGCGTCGCCCTTCGAGCTCGCGCATGGCGAGCGCGCGCACCGTGACGGTCATCGTCTGCGCACCGGCGTTGCCGCCCATGGAAGCGACGATCGGCATCAGCACCGCCAGCGCCACCATCTGCTCGATGGTGGCGTTGAAGAACCCGATGACGATGGAAACGAGCACGGCGGTGACCAGGTTGACCAGCAGCCAGGGTGCACGGCTCTTGACCGTGTCGAGGGTGCTGTCGGAAACCTCCTCGTCGCCGACGCCGGCCATCAGACGGATGTCCTCGTCCGCCTCCTCATGGATGACGTCGACGATGTCGTCGACGGTCAACACGCCGACGAGCCGCTTGTTCTCGTCGACGACGGCCACCTCGACGAGGTCGTAGCGCTCGAAGTCGCGGGCAGCCTCCTCCTGGTCCTCCATCGCGTCGACCAGCACCACATTGGTGTTCATCACCGCCTCGATCTTCACCGGCCGGCGCGTGCGCAGCAGCTTGTCGAGGGGCACGATGCCGAGCACGTGGTAGGAAGCGTCGACCACGTAGATCTGGTAGAACTCGTCCGGCAGGTCCTTTTCGGCGCGCAGATAGTCGATCGTCTGCCCCACCGTCCAGAACGGCGGGATGGCGATGAACTCGGTCTGCATGCGCCGCCCGGCAGACTCCTCGGGAAAATCGAGGCTGCGCTTGAGGCTGAGGCGTTCGAAGGGCGGCAGCTGCGCGAGGATTGCGTCGCGGTCTTCTTCCTCCAGGTCCTCGAGCAGATAGACCGCATCGTCGCTGTCGAGGCTGGCGACGCCTCGGGCGATCTCGGCGTTGGGCAATAGCTCCATGAGCTTGAGGCGCACGGATTCGTCGACCTCGGTCAGCGCCGAGTAGTCGAACTTGTCGCCGAGCGCCAGAATCAGCGCCAGCTGCTCCGGGCTTTCGATCGCCTCCAGCACGTCGCCGGTATCGGCGGCATGCAGTGGCTCCATCATCTCGATGACGTCGTCCGTCTCGCCTGCAGCCAGATGCGCGCGCAGGCGTTCGAGCCAGAGAGGATTGATCCGGTCCTCGGCGTCGCGGAACGCGTTGGGGTCGATCCCGGTTTCGCCAGCCGGGCCGTGGATGTCTTCTTCGCTCATTGGAGGCCCTTTTGTGACCGAACGTTTCGGGGCTGACAAAGCTGTAGCCAATCCCCGCAGACCGCGCCAGACTCAGTATCGGGCGGCAGGCGGATTTCCACGCCCGTCAGGGAGGCAGGACGATGACGAAAGCGCAAAATCGAGCTGACCTCGACGCCATCTTCGAGCGCATCGAAGCTCTCGCCGGAAACCGGGACCTCCCCGAGGTCACGCGCGGCACGAGCTACGGCACGCCCAGCCTCAAGGTGAAGGACAAGTCGTTCGTGCGCCTCAAGGACGCCGACACCCTCGTGCTCCTCTGCCCTCCCGAGCAGAAGGCGCTGCTGATGGAGATGTCTCCGCACATCTATTTCGAGACCGACCACTATGTGGGCTGGCCGGCGGTGCTGGTGCGTCTTTCGGCCATCGACGATGAGGAACTCTCGCTTCGGCTCGAGGATTCCTGGCGCTTCAAGGCCCCCGCACGGGTCGCGGCTCGCAAACCCTTGGCCACAAACACAGGGGAACCCTGACGCCGGCCCCAACTTTGCCAGATTGCCCGACAAGGCTGAGGGCGAGTTTGGGGGCGGTAACAGAACAGGTGACGTCAATGTCCTTTAAGATATTCGCCCCGTTTGCAGCATTGCTGTTCCTCGCTCTCGCTGCCTGCGGCGATGCGCCTCCGGGCGATGCCGGTGGCGCTCCGCCGGCCGATGCGCCGCCCGCCGACCCGGCCGCGCCCGCCACCCCGCCCGCTTCGCCCTAAGCATGGGACCGAAAAGTGGATACCACTTTCGGACGAATCGATGCGCCAGCGCATTAGGCCAAAAACACGAAAGCCGCCCCAAGGGGCGGCTTTTTCATGTTCACCGAAGTGAATGGTGCGGTCGAGAAGACTCGAACTTCCACGCCTTGCGGCACAGCGACCTCAACGCTGCGCGTCTACCAATTCCGCCACGACCGCACATCGTGGTAGTCGCCCGCCCTGCGGCGAAGCGAGCCAGCATGTAGCAAATCGGTTCCCCGACCTCAAGCGATATGTAAGATTTTTCCGGCCGGTGGAGAACCTGTCGCGTCCGGCTCGGAGAAAGTCAGAATTCTTCGTTTGAAATCAGCACTTTGGCGCGCCGGGCGGTGACGCGCTCAGCCGCGCTTCAGCACCTTCTGCGCCACGACCACGCGCAGCTGCCCGTCATCGACGCTGATGTCGCCCTCGGCGATGAGCGTCGAATTGGCATAGATGCGCATGGGATCTTGCTCGGTGGCGTCGAGTTCGATCACCGCGCCGCGGCCCATGCGCAGCAGGTGATGGATCGGCATGACCGTCGCGCCGAGCTCGACGGTGATATCGACTTCAATATTGTCGATGGAACTCATAAATATGCACCAGTGGCAGGGGCCGGCATCATGCGCCGGCCGGAATCCGATGGAGCCAGCATTGGTCAGTTTGGTTAGCGAAGCGTTAACGCTGGAGCCCGGGGAATGCACCCTGCGTGACAAACTTGCGCGTGCGGACGGCAAGCCTGTCGAGTGGCTCATATCCGATAGGCAGGTTCCCTACCCGCAAGCTCTGGAGGCAATGCGCGAGCGCGCTGCCGCCGTCGCCGCCGGGCAGGCGCCCGAAGCCGTCTGGCTGCTCGAGCATCCCGCGCTCTATACCGCCGGCACTTCGGCTCTACCGGCCGACCTCCTTACTCCACGCTTTCCCGTGTTCGACGCCGGACGCGGCGGGCAATACACCTATCACGGCCCCGGCCAGCGCGTGGCCTATGTGATGCTGGACTTGCGCGAGCGCGGCCGCGACATCCGCTGCCTCGTCCAGGGACTCGAGGACTGGGTGATCGAAACGCTCTCCGAGTTCAATGTCGTTGGCGAGCGGCGCGAGGGCCGCGTCGGCGTCTGGGTGCGGCGGCCCGACAAGGGATCGGGGCGCGAGGACAAGATCGCCGCCATCGGGGTCAGGGTCTCCAAATGGGTGACGTTCCACGGCATCTCGCTCAACGTCTCGCCTGACCTCTCGCACTATGACGGGATCGTGCCCTGCGGCATCTCCGACCAGGGCGTGACGAGCCTCGAGGACCTGGGACAGATCGTTTCGCTGCCGGAGGTGGACGTGATCCTCAAGCGCGCGTTCGAGCGAACCTTCGGTCCGGCGCACGCGACGCACAGCCAAGGCCTTGCCAGCGCTGGCTGACTTGCCCAGTTTGGGGTTAAGCTCGAATCGGATCGTTGCGGAAGGGAGCCCGACATGACCCTCGACGACCTCAAACGCCTCTTCACCCGGCAAACGCTGTTCCGGCTCGATTCCGTGCTGGCGCCCAAGCTCGCCTCGATCCTCTACGCGCTCGGTCTCGCGGGCATCCTGCTCTGGGCCGTACGGCACCTCTTTGCCACCTTCGCCACCGGCTTCGGCAACGGCCTCTGGGGCCTGCTCGAGATCGCCGTCTTCGGCCTGCTGATGCTGGTGGCCTTGCGGGTCGGCTGCGAGGCGCTGCTGGTCTACTTCAAGGCGCACGAGACCGAGGGCGAGACGGTCAACCGCAGCCGCTACTCGGCCTCGCTCCTCGACGAAGTGCGGGAGGCGATCCGCGATCTTGCCGAAGAGGACGAGGAGGCGGACTTCGCCGAAGCCGACGAGTACATCACGCCGGCCACAGAACCTGCCCCGCGCGCCGCGGACCCGACGCCGCCGCGTCCGCCCGAGCCGCCCGTCACCATGCCGCCCGATCTCGGCACTGTCGAAACGCCGGGCGAGCCAGTGACGCCGCCCAGCCCCAAACGCACCGTGCGCCGCACGGCCAAGCGCACGCCGCCCGCTGCTAAGTAAAAAGCCGCCGCGACGGATCGCGGCAGCTTTCAAATCTGCGCAAGGCGCAAAGCCTTACTTCTTGTTGACGCTCCAGGCGCCCGGCCCGGCGAAGACGAAGTAGAGGAAGATGAAGCAGTAGAGGATGGCCCCCTCGCCCATATTGACGATCGGCCAGAACCCCATGGGAGCATGCCCCATCCAGTAGGCGACGGCCATGAAGCCCGAGAGGACGAACGCCACCGGACGGGTGAAGAAGCCGACGAGGATCAGGATACCGCCGACGAGTTCCAGCACGCCCGCGACGGTCAGCATCGCGTCGAGGGGCACCGGGAACGGCGCGGGGAAACCGAAGAACTTCTGCGTGCCGTGCTCGATGAAGAGCAGCGCGGTCACTATGCGCAGCACGGCAAGGGCCTGCGGCGCGTAGGCGGAGAGACGATCGAACATCTGTTACCCTTTCACTTGTGGTCCTGCCGTGCGGCGCGGATGGGATTGCACCACTAACCCGCCACGCGCTTGGGTAACGAGGCGGACGATGCGCACACACTGTTCAAGATTTACGCCATAACTCTTCGTGATCGGCAATGCGCGCAACCCTGCCTTCCGTGAGGCGAAGCGGCTTTCCATTGCTTTTTGCGCCGTTTGCGTTATGAAGCCGGCTCGAATTCCGGAAAATTTATCCGCGCCCGGCCGCTCGAAGCGGAGTTGAGGCGCGCCATGAGCCAGCAATGAGCCAAGCCATGAAAACCGGCCAGGCGCCCAAGATCGGCCTCGTCAGCCTCGGGTGCCCGAAGGCCCTTGTCGACAGCGAGCGCATCATGACGACGCTGCGCGCACAGGGCTACGCCTTCTCGCGCGACTACGAGGGCGCCGATCTCGTGCTGGTCAACACCTGCGGCTTTCTCGACAGCGCCAAGCAGGAAAGCCTCGAAGCCATCGGCGAGGCGCTGTCCGAGAACGGCCGTGTGATCGTCACCGGGTGCCTAGGCGTCGAGGAAGAGCTGATCCGCAAGACGCACCCGAACGTGCTGGCGGTCTCCGGTCCGCACCAGTACGAAGCCGTGGTCGGCGCCGTGCACGAGCACCTGCCGCCCGTGCCCAACAAGTTCGTCGACCTCGTGCCCGAGCAGGGCCTGAAGCTCACCCCTCGCCACTACGCTTACTTGAAGATTTCCGAGGGCTGCAACAACCGCTGCTCGTTCTGCATCATCCCGCAGATCCGCGGCGACCTCGCCTCGCGCCCGGCGGCCAGCGTCATCGGCGAGGCCGAGCGGCTGGTCAAGGGCGGCGTCAAGGAGCTGCTGGTCATCTCGCAGGACACCAGCGCCTACGGCCTCGACATCAAGTATGCGACCTCTCCCTACAAGGGCCGGCAGATCCCCGCACGCTTCTACGACCTGTCCAAGGAGTTGGGCGAGCTCGGCGCCTGGGTGCGCCTCCACTACGTCTACCCCTACCCGCATGTCGACCAGGTCATCGAGCTGATGGCCGAAGGCAAGGTCCTGCCCTATCTCGACATTCCCTTCCAGCACGCTTCGCCCAAGGTGCTGAAGGCCATGCGCCGCCCGGCCAACCAGGAAAAGACGCTCGACCGCATCCGGAAGTGGCGCGAGATCTGCCCGGACCTCGCCATCCGCTCCAACTTCATTGTCGGCTTCCCCGGCGAGACGGAAGAGGACTTCGAGTTCCTGCTCGACTGGCTCGAGGAAGCCGAGATCGACCGCGCCGGCTGCTTCGAATACGAACCGGTGACCGGCGCGCCGGCCAACGAGCTCGAGGGCATCGTGCCCGACGAGGTCAAGCGCGAGCGCTTCGAAAGGCTCATGGAAGTCGCCCAGGACGTTTCGATCAACCAGCTGGCCAAGAAGGTCGGACTTACCATCGAGGTGCTGGTCGACGATGTCGAGCCGCAGGCTAATCGCGCCATCGCCCGCTCCAAGTGGGATGCCCCCGACATCGACGGCCAGGTGATCGTCGACAACGCCACCGGCATCATGCCGGGCGACCTCATGACCGTCACGGTGACCGACAGCGACGAATACGACCTTTTCGCCGAGCCGGTGACGAAGGCGAACTAAAACCGGCAGGAGGCAGCCATGGAAACGAAGCTCTCGCACATCTCCAGGCTGCGCGTTGCTTCCGGCGCCGGCTACAAGATAAAACCGGAACTCTTCGCCGGCAGACACGAGCAGCGGCTCGCCAAAAGCGTCGGGATAACCCAGTTCGGCGTGAACATGCTGACGCTCGATCCGGGCGCCTGGTCGGCCCTGCGCCACTGGCACGAGGCGGAGGACGAATTCGTCTATGTTATGGACGGCGTGCTGACCCTCGTCGATGACAACGGCACCCACGAGTTGACCGCCGGCTCGATCGTCGGCTTCCCGGCGGGCGAGCCCAATGGGCATCATCTGCAGAACCGGTCGCAGGCGCCCGCCACCTATCTCGTCGTCGGCTCGCGAAAGACAGGCGAGGAGACGATTCACTATCCTGACGACGACCTGGGGCCGGTACGGAAGTAACCTTCGGAAATCCGTGCACCGTGGAGTGAGTGGGGGCACCCTCTCCCCCTGTGGGAGAGGGACAGACTTTCCGCGTTCAGCGGAAAATCAGGGTGAGGAGTCTATGATGCTGCAACGTCCACCGGCGCTTGTTTAAGCATCGTAGACCCCTCATCCGCCCCTTCGGGGCACCTTCTCCCACAAGGGGAGAAGGGAAGGCGCGCCCGCGGCAGCATCCCACCATCACCCCCCTCCCATCCTCCCCCGCAAGGGGGGAGGTGCTGGTCTGTGCTCTTGACCAGATAGTGCCAAAGGCACGGTGCGGCACCTCCCCCCTTGCGGGGGAGGATGGGAGGGGGGTACAGCCGAGGCAACGAGATTGCTCGGACCGCCATGCACGCAAGCTACTCCCTTACCCTGCCCGACAAATCGACGCTGACGCTCGGTCCGACCGCGCTCGTCATGGGCATCCTCAACGTCACGCCGGACAGCTTTTCGGACGGAGGGCGATTCAACCGCGCGGACGCGGCTCTCGCCCATGCCCGGGAGATGGTGGCCGAAGGCGCCGCTATCGTCGACGTCGGCGGCGAGAGCACGCGGCCGGGTTCCGAGGAAATCGGCGTGCAGGAGGAGCTCGACCGGGTGATTCCGGTGCTCGAGGCCCTCGCCGCGGCGAACATAGGCCGCCCGGTCTCCGTCGACACCTACAAGGCGCTCGTCGCCGACCAGGCGCTGCAATCGGGCTCCGCGATCCTCAACGACGTCTACGGCCTGCAGCGCGAGCCGGAGATGGCGGACGTCGCCGCGCTTCACGGCGCGCCGGTCGTTGCCATGCATTGGGACAAGGCCCGCGACCCGCAAAAGCCGCTGCTCGATGAGATGCGCCGCTGGTTCGACCGCACGGTCGAGATCGCCGAGCGGGCCGGCCTGCCGAAGGCGCAGCTCGTCATCGACCCCGGCTTCGGCTTCGGCAAGACGCTCATCGAGAACTACCTGCTGCTGCGCGAGCTGCCCAGGGCCTATCCCGGCTATCCCCTTCTCGTCGGCACCTCGCGCAAGTCGATGATCGGCAAGCTGCTGGGCAACGAGCCCGCCGAACGTCTGCCCGGCACGATCGCCACCAATGTTGTCGCCTATACGCAGGGCGCCCATATCTTTCGCGTCCACGACGTGCGCGCCAACAAGGACGCGCTTAGAGTGGCCGAGGCGACCCTTTATGGTCCGCCTGCCGAACGGAGCTAGAACCTTGACCGACGCATTCACCGGCGACCGCATCATCCTGGAAGGACTCGGCTTTTACGGCTACCATGGGGTGTTTCCCGAGGAGCGCAAGCTCGGCCAGCGATTCGTCGTCGACCTCACCTGCGGCCTCGACCTGTCGCCAGCCGGCGACACCGACGAACTCGGCCGGACGGCCTCCTACGCCGACATCTACGACGTCACCAAGGCCGCCTTCGAGGAAGGCCCGTTCAACCTTATTGAGGCTGTGGCGCAACGCATTGCCGACCGGGTGTTCGCCGCCTTTGCCGATATCGGCTGGATCATCGTGCGCGTGAAGAAACCCGAGGCCCCAATCGCCATGGTGCGTGGGGCAGCCTCGGTCGAGCTCCATCGCACACGGAAGGATTGACCATGCCCAAGGCCTGGCTCTCGCTCGGCGCCAATATCGGGTATCCCAAGGCGCAGCTCGCCGAGGCAGTGCAGCGGCTCGACGCGCATCCGGAGATCACCGTCGTCCACCGCTCGAGCGTCATCGAGACCAAGCCCTGGGGCAAGACCGACCAGCCTGATTTCGCCAACATGGCGCTCGCCGTAGAAACGAGCCTCAAGCCCGAGGAATTGCTCGACGCCTGCCTGGAGGTCGAACGCGCCATGGGCCGCGAGCGGCTGGAACGCTGGGGCCCGCGCCTCATCGACATCGACGTCATCGCCTACGACCGCCTGGAACTGCGCAGCGGCCGCCTGACGGTCCCCCACCCTCACGCCCACGAACGCGACTTCGTGCTCGTCCCCTTGCGCGAGATCGACCCGGCAACAGCCGAGTGGGTGGTGGAGAGGGCTAAAGCGCCGCGGTGAACCAGGCCGAGGCCAGCGCCGTGCAGTCCCGCACGGCGATGCTCATCGCCTATCCTTCAGGAAATCAAGCACGGCCACCGCCGCGTCGAACTCCGCCTTGCGGCGGGTGCGGCGCAGCGCCGCCTCCTCGTCGACGCCCCAGAGGCGCGCCTGGTGGTCCTCGTCCACATGCGCACGCGTCCAGGCGTCCTCCGGCTCGATCAGCCCGTGACGCACGGCGATGGCGAGGATGCCCGAGCCCGTGAGATTGGTGATCGAGACCAGCGCCGTGATCGTGAGCAGCCCCTCGTCCTCGAGCGCTTCGGCAAGGCGCTTCAGCGTCGGTTCGGGCTGCTGCTGATGGAGGATGCCGATGGTCGGCTGAAAGCCGATGCCGAAGTGCCGCGCGACCCGCACCAGCGCGTCGTCCCACAGCCGCTCCTGCTCGGCGACGAGTTCGCGCGGACTGTCGGCGCGGTAGAGCAGCAGGTCGTTGGCGGCGTATTTGACCACTTTCTCGCGGAACGCAGGCACCGTCTCGGGCCCGCTCTCGAGCGCCGAATTGACGAGGCGCGTGAGCGGCATGGTCAGTGGGTCGATGTGCTCGCCCTGCCCGGCCCACTCCTCCGCCATCGCGGCGGCCAAGGGCTCGACCGGCACGACGACGGGGATGCGCTTGCCGGGCGTGCGGGTCGGCCGGCCGTCGAGGGTGACGGTATGGCCGCCCTCGGTCGGAGCCGTGCCCGTCTGCTTGTAGAAGCGCTTGGGCAGTTGCTGCTTGACGTGCTGCTGGGCGCGCCCGTAGCCGTCGTCGCGATGGTTGAGGGCGTCTTCGATGAATTCGCGCATGACGGCACCCCTAGTTCATCAGCCGCCGGATGGTGGGCGCCAAATCCTCGAAACGGTCGATCATCGCATCGGCGCCCGCCGTGATCAGCTCGGCCGGATCGTGGTAGCCCCATGTGACCCCGATGGTCGCAACGCCGGCGGCGCGGCCGAGTTCGATGTCGAACACCGTATCGCCGACCATCACAGTCTCCGCGGTCGCGGCGCCCGTCTCCTCCATCGCCCGCAGGATCATGCCCGGATGGGGCTTGGAAGGGTTGTGGTCCGGCGTCTGCAGGGTGGTGAAATGGCCGGAAAGGCCGTGCAGGTCGAGGATGCGGTTGACGCCCGAAAGCCCCTTGCCGGTCGCGATGCCGAGCAGGTACTCGGGCTCGGCCCGCAGCTCGTCGAGAGACTCGCGCGCGCCGGGAAAGAGACCTTCCCGGTCCGACCCGTTGACGAGCGATGCCCGATAGCGCTGCCTGTAATCCTCGACCAGCCGATCGATAAGACGCTGGTCATCGCTACCCAGGAGCCGGCCGATAGCAACCGGCAGAGACAAGCCGATGATGCGGCGCACCTCCTCGGGCGTGGGAGCCTTAAGGCCCGCACCGATGAAGGTCGCCGCCGCGTGCTCGCAGATCAGCGCCTGCGTGTCGATCAGCGTGCCGTCCATGTCGAACATCACGAGCATCAGTTGTCGTCCTCCGGATCGACCGCCTGCACGTCGTAGCGCGCCGCGTCGAACCCCAGGGCATCGAAGCTCTGCTGCATGTGCGGCGGCAGCGGCACCGAGATGTCGAGGCGCTTGCCCGAGCGCAGCGGCAGGGCGATGCGGCGGGCGTGGAGGTGCAGCCCCTCTCCCAGCCCTTCGGCCGGCTGGTAGTTCTCGATGTTGAAATAGCGCGGATCGTCGAGGATCGGATTGCCGAGCTGGGCCATGTGGACGCGCAACTGGTGCGTGCGGCCGGTCACCGGCTTCAGCGTCACCCAGGCGAAGCGGCGGCTCGCCGTATCGGTGGTCGAATAATAGCTCATCGAGTGCTGTGCGCCGGGCGTGCCATGCGGCACGACGACCATCTGCTCACCGTCGGTGGTCGCGCGCTTGGCGAGCCAGCAGGAGATCTCGCCCTGCCGCGGGCTCGGATTGCCCGCCACCACCGCCCAGTAGATCTTGCGCGCCGAGCGCGAGCGGAAGACCGTGCCGAAATGGCTCGCCGCCGCATGCGTCTTGGCGACGACAAGGCACCCGGAGGTGTCGCGGTCGAGCCGGTGGACGAGGCGCGGCGGCTCGCCCTTCTTGTTGGGCAGGCTCTTCAGCATGCCGTCGATATGGCGCTTGGTGCCGCTGCCGCCCTGCACGGCAAGGCCGTAGGGCTTGTTGAAGACGTAGAGCTCGTCGTCCTCGTAAAGGATCAGCGAGCGCAGGAAGTCCGCGTCCTCGTTGCTGACGCGCGGCGGGCGCACCACGTCCGGATCGTCGATGGGCGGGATGCGCACGATCTGGCCGGAAGCGAGCCGGGTGCTGGTCTGCACGCGCCCCTTGTCGACGCGTACCTCGCCGTTGCGGATGAGCTTCTGCAGCCGCCCGAAGCCGAGCTGCGGGAAGTTGCGGGCGAACCACCGGTCGAGCCGCATGCCGTCTTCGTCGGCGCCCACTTCGCGCTGCTGTACACCGCTCATGCGGGAAATCCTCGTGTCATCAGGAGCCCGAGATAAAGCCCGGCGAGGCAAAGGGCAACCGACAACAGGATATAGAGCGCCGCCTGCATCAGCGCGCCCCGCTCGATGAGAAGGATCGCCTCGAGCGAGAAGGCGGAGAACGTGGTGAAACCGCCGAGGACGCCCACGGCAACGAAGAGTCGCGCCTCAGCCGCCCAGGTGGGCATCGCCCGCGCCAACCATCCGACAAGGAGACCCATAGCGAACGAACCGGCGATGTTGATGACGAGCGTCGCGACGGGGAAGTCCGACGGCCAAAGCCGCCCGACGAGGGTCGAGACGCCATAACGCAGCATCGCCCCGATCGCTCCGCCGGCGCCGACGAGCAGCAAGGCCTGCATCTAGTCCTCGCCCTCCCGCTTGCTCGCCCGCAGCCGGGAGAAATAATCGAGACGTTTCTTGAGCTCGCGCTCGAAGCCGCGCTCGACGGGCTGGTAGAACTCATGCCGCCCGATCTTTTCGGGAAAGTACTCCTGGCCTGAAAAGCCCTCGGGCGTGTCGTGGTCGTAGATATAGCCCTCGCCATAGCCGGTGTTCTTCATCAGCTTGGTCGGCGCGTTGAGGATGACCATGGGCGGCGTTGGCGAGCCGCCGGCCTTGGCGACGCCCGTCGCCCCCTTGAAGGCGGTGTAGACGGCGTTGGATTTGGGCGCGAGCGCGAGATAGACGACGACCTGCGCCAGCGCCAGCTCGCCCTCGGGCGAGCCCAGCATCTGATAGGCGTCCCGCCCCGCCACCGCCTGCGGCAGGGCCTGCGGATCGGCAAGGCCGATATCCTCCACCGCCATGCGGATGAGCCGCCGGGCGAGGAACAGCGGGTCCTCGCCCGCATCGAGCATGCGCGCGAAATAGTAGAGCGCCGCGTCGGGATCCGAGCCGCGCACGGTCTTGTGCAGGGCCGAGATGAGGTTGTAGTGCCCCTCCTGCGCCTTGTCGTAGATCGGAGCGCGCCGCTGGACGACCGAGAGCAGCGTTTGGGTGTCCATCATCTCACCTGGCCGGGCCGAGGCCAGCACCTCCTCCACCAACCCCAGCATCGCCCGCCCGTCGCCATCGGCAAGGGTCAGCATGGTGCGCCGCGCCTCTTCGTCGAGCGGCAGAGCCTGCCCGGTCAGCGCCTCGGCGCGCTTGGCGAGGTCCTCGAGATTCTCGAGCGAAAGCGACTCGAAGCGCAGCACCTGGCTGCGCGACAGCAGCGCCGCGTTGAGTTCGAAGGACGGGTTCTCGGTCGTTGCGCCGACGAGGACGATGGTGCCGTCCTCCATCACCGGGAGGAACCCGTCCTGCTGGGCGCGGTTGAAGCGATGGATCTCGTCGACGAAGAGGAGCGTGCGCTTGCCGTTCATCCGGTCGAACCGCGCCTTCTCGAAGGCTTTCTTCAAATCCGCCACGCCCGAGAACACCGCCGAGATCTGCTCGAACTTGTAATCGATCTCGTCGGCCAGGAGCCGCGCGACCGTGGTCTTGCCGGTGCCCGGCGGCCCCCAGAGGATGAGCGAGCCCAGCCGCCCGGAGCCGATCATCCGCCGCAGCGTCCCCTCGGGACCCAGCAGGTGCTCCTGCCCGATGACCTCGTCGAGCGAGCGCGGGCGCAACTGGTCGGCCAGCGGCCGCCCCTGCTGCGCGGAGGGGACGCTCGGCTCGTCGTCGCTATCGCTGGCAAAAAGATCGGACATTCAAGGATAGGTGCGCTTTACAAAACCCATTTGCAACCGGAGTACCCCCCTCCCAGCCTCCCCCGCAAGGGGGGAGGTGTCGCAT
>NZ_JZEX01000122.1 GCF_000969415.1 Devosia geojensis
CGCGCTCGTGGGAAGCGACAGAGGGGAATAAGAGACGGGGACCCGACTGAAAGGTCAGGGCTCTCAATCCCGCAGCGACCGGCCGGTCAGCGTCAGGAACACGTCGTCGAGCGTCGGCCGGTTGACCTCGACGCCGATGGCTTCGATACCGGCTCGCGACAGTTCGGTGAGCAGCACCGGCAGCGCCGAGGCCCCGTCCGGCACATGGAAGCGCACGACGTGCCCCTCGATCACCGGCGTGTCGGCGCCAGCGAGCAGCCCGGCAACGCCTGCCGCCTCGGCGGCATGCTCATCCTCGCGCAGCGTCAGGCTGATGGTGTCGCCGCGCACCTTCTTCTTCAATTCCGCCGGCGTTCCCTGCGCGACGATCTCGCCCTTGTCGATCACCAGCAGCCGGTCCGAGAGCGAGTCGGCCTCGTCCATGTAGTGGGTGGTGATGAAGACGGTCGTGCCCATCTCGTCGCGCAGCTTCCTGATATGCGTCCAGAGGTTCGCCCGGCTCTGCGGGTCGAGCCCCGTGGAAGGCTCGTCGAGGAAGACCAGCTTGGGCTCGTGGATCAGCCCCATGGCGATGTCGAGCCGCCGCCGCTGCCCGCCCGAGAGCGAGCCGCACTTGCGCTCCCACACATCCGCCAGGTCGAGCGCGGCAAGGAGCTGCTTGCCCCTCTTCTCGGCCGTTGCCGCGTCGATGCCGTAGAGCCGCGCATGGCTGACGATCTCCTCGCTCGCCTTGGCGAGGCCGAGCGTCGAGCCCGCCTGGCCGACATAGCCGATATTGCGCCTGACGTTCTGCGGATCGCGCCGCAGGTCGTATCCGGCGACCGTCGCGCTGCCGTCCGTCGGCCGCAGCAGCGTCGTCAGCATCTTGAGCGTCGTCGTCTTGCCCGCCCCGTTGGGGCCGAGAAAGCCGACGATCTCGCCGGCATTGACGGTGATGTCGACGCCGCGCACCGCCTCGATCGCCTTGCCGCGGGTCTTGTACGTGCGCGCCAGGCCAACGGCCGCAATCATGGCTTCGCCGGCGCGAATTTCTTGTGGCATTATCTGGACCTCAGGGAAATTTCGTGTTATTTGAAATCTTATGAATCAAGATATCAAGTTTCCAAGGGAAATGTCAAGCGACGATCCCTGGGGTGGCGCCTTTCGGCTGAAGGAGGCGGTGCGGGCCAACCAGACCGCCAACGATGTCTGGGACGACTGCCTGACGCGTTTTCTGGGCGTCAACCGCACCGACGGGCGCTGCATGGACATCATCGACAGGCACGGCAAGGTCACGGCCGGCCAGCTGGCGGCCGAAAGCGGCCTGACGACGGGCGCCGTCACGGTCGTCGTCGATCGACTGGAAGCCGTCGGCTATGTCGAGCGCAAGCGTGATCCCGATGATCGCCGCAAGGTGTGGATCTCCATCACGCCGATCATGGCCGAGATGACCGAGCGGCTCTTTGCCCACTTTCAGCTGATAGGCCCGGTGGTCCTCGAGCGGTTCACGCCCGACCAGATCGCCGCGATCATCGAGTTCCTCGAGGTCAGCTCGACGATCAACATCCAGCACGCCGAGCTTCTCGAGCAATATGTCGACCGCAAGGGCGGCACCCCGCAGGCCCGGCTCGTCGCCGCCCGCCTTTTCGCCCGCGCCGGCGAAAAGCAGATGAAGGAACGCATCGAGGCGCTGAAGAAGGGCAGGGTGCCCAACGACTGACCGATATGTGAGCTCCAGTCTTTGCCTCGTTTGCCACAGGCCGGCCGGCTCCCCTCCCTGAGGGGGCGGAGAGGCGGATCGTGCTCACGGCACCATCTTGCCCCGACCAACGGCTGTCATCCCGGCGGAAGCCGGGACCCAGTACACACGGACCGCGCTGTTTGCGCACGGCAAGTCAACCGGCGACGCCGCACCCTCATCGTTTACTGGGTCCCGGCTTTCGCCGAGATGACATCGAGGATGTAACGGCTGCAGCGCCAGCCGGAACCCCGGTCCTCATACTCTTCCCCTTAAGGGAAGGTGTTGGAGGCGCCAGCGCCCGCTCCTTACTCCGCCGCCTCGGCCAGCGTCGGGCGGCTGTCGAGATTGCCCATGCTCGAGACGATATGGTTGGCCAAGGCATCGTAGATGCCGCCATAGGCATGGCTGCCGCGCATCAGGGCGATCTGCGCATCGTTGAGCTTGGGCAGGCCGAGTTCGGCCCCGATGACGCGCATTCCCGGCTGCAGCGCGCTCTCCGGCAGGAAGCCGACGGCAAGGTCGGAGAGCACCGCGCTCGAGATCGCCGTGGCGTTCGAGGAGGTATAGGCGATGCGGTAATCCTTGCCGACGCGGTTGAGCACCTCCGTCGCCTCCTGCCGCCAGATGCACACGCCCGGTCCGCAGGCCAATGGCAGCGGGTCGGTGGCGAGCGCCTGCCCGCCATGCGAGGCGACCCAGTGCATCTTCTCGGTGCGGAAGAGCTCGCCGAAATTGTGGTTGGTGCCCTGCGTGAAGACGATGAGGTCGAACCGCCCGGCTCGCATGCCTTCCAGCAGCATCTCCGAGGCCATGCACGAGACGTCGACAGCGATCTTGGGGTGCGTGCGCTGGAAGCTCGAAAGGATCACCGGCAGGAGGCGCACCGCGTAGTCGTCCGGCACGCCGAAGCGGATGGAGCCCGAAAGATCGGTGTTGGAAAAGTGGTCGAGGATCTCTGCGTTGACCCGCAGCATCTTGCGGGCGCGCGAATAGAGCGCCTCGCCCTGCTGGGTCAGCGCGACGCTGCGCCCGTCGCGCGTCAGCAGCGGATAGCCGAGCCGTTCTTCCAGGCGCTTGATCTGCATGGAAACGGCCGACTGCGTCTTGTTCACCCGCCGCGCCGCTTCGGTGAAGCTGCCGCAGTCGGCGATGGCGCAGAAGCTCTGCAACTGGTCGAGATCGAGAGGTGAGGTCATGTCGGTTTCCCATCACTCGTTTTGATGGAGTGGATGAAATCTATTTGTTGGACGAATGGATGTCCAGCTCATACTTCTATTGACGGTCGGCGCAGCAACGACGCTCGCCGCCCCAGCCGGCCTCCCTCCCGGCACCCTTAAACATCGGAGTTCATCATGGCCTACTTGCTTTCGAGCGAGCGGCCCGCTGCGGCCGCCATGCCCCTTCGTCCGACGAACCTCGTAGCCCGCTGGTTCGCCGCATTCCGCGCTGCACGCACCCGCAAACTGGCATTGGCCAGCTTGATGGAGATGGATGAATTCCGCCTGCGTGATCTCGGCATCGAGCGCCAGGACGTGCTCGAGGCGGCCCGCAACCCCGATGCCGGCATCGGTCGGGTGCTGACCTCCGCCCGAGCCCGCAACGCCCGCCGCTGACGGCGGGTCCGCACACTCCTTTGCGCGGGAAAGCCGGCCCCGGAAGCCACCTCCACTTCCTTGGGCCCGCCTCCTGCGCCACAGCGTTGGCACGATCTCTTCACGTGTGATGGGCGCGTGCCATCTCCCGGGCCGGTTTTGCCGCCGGCCCCGTTTCCTGACCACTCAGCCGGACCATGATCCGCCATTTGCGCGGGCTCATGTGTCCGGCGTTTTTTTGCCGGGTGGCAGGCGTTTTCAGGGGCGCTCGCGGTCAAGGGCGCCCGGTGTTGTCAATGGCCTTTTCGCCTCCTGCGCAAGCCGTATCCACATTGCCTTTTTAATGAGCATGATATAACAAGACTCTGCTTGTTTAATTCTTGAGTCATTGAAAATGTCCGATACTGTCGAGGGCCGCTGGGCCGAAATCTTCGGGCCGCGCTACGTCACCGTCACCCTTATCCTCTGTCTTGGCGTAGCCCTGTTCGCGTTCAATGCGTTCCTCTCCAACACCGCGCTCCCGACGGCGGTCGAAGAGTTGGAGGGCGTTGCGGTGATCTCCTGGGCGACGACGCTCTATCTGGTGTTCGCCATCGTCGGCGGCGCGGGCGCCGCGCTCCTCAAGCAGAGGCTTGGCTCGCGCACGGCGCTGCTGGCCTCGTCGGCGGTGTTCCTGGCAGGTTCGCTTCTCGCCGCCAACGCCTCGACCATGACAGAGGTGCTGATCGGCCGCGCCGTGCAGGGCCTCGGCGAAGGCGTCGTGGCAGCCGTGTGCTTTGCGCTGATCCCCGAGCTCTTCCCCAGCCGCCTGGTGCCCAAGGTCTTCGGCATGCAGGCCGTGGTGTGGGCGGTCGCAGCCTTCGGCGGGCCGGCCGGCGCAGGCCTCCTCACCGAACTCGTCTCCTGGCGGGCGGCGTTCCTCATCAACGTGCCCCTGGTGCTGATCTTCGGGATCATGGTGGCGCTGGTGGTCCCGGCGCGCTCCGGCCCGGTGGTCACCGGCCTCGGCTTCCCCGGCATCCGTCTCACCGCCATCGGCGGCGGCATCATGCTCGTGGCGCTCGCCGGCATTTCTTCGGCGGGCGTTGCTGGTGCGCTGCTTGCCGGCGCGGCCGTGCTGCTGACCGCGGCGGTCGTGATCGATCGGCGCAGCCGCGAACGGCTGATGCCGCCGGGCGCCTTCTGGCCGGATACGGTCGTGGGCAGCGGCCTGTGGATGGTGCTGCTGATGCCGATCGCCGGAGCGACCTCGGCGGTTTACCTCGTGCTGTTGCTGCAGCAGCTGTGGGGCTATGGCCCGACACTGGCGGGCGTCGTCGGCGCCGTGATGGCCGTGGCCTGGAGCCTGTCGGCGGTGACGGTCGCCAACGTCAAGCGCCGCTCCACCCGCAAGCTCCTCATTCGTACCGGTCCGGTGCTCGTCGCAGCGGGGCTTCTGGGTGTGCTGGCAGGGCTGGAATGGACGTCGCTGCCGTTGCTCATTATTGCGCAGATCGCCATTGGCGCGGGCTTCGGCATCTCCAACGGCTATCTCAACCTCACATTGATGGAATCGGCGCCCGACGGGGAGCGTGACCGCACCTCGGCGCTGCTGCCCACCACCCAGTCGGCCGGCAACGCCATCGGCACGGCCCTTGCCGGCCTTGCCGCCAATTCGGTCGGCTTTGCCGCGGCGACGACCCGCGAGGACATGCTCGTCGCCATCGTGCCGGTCTTCGTGCTGGGTGCGGCGGCGGCCGGCCTGGCCCTGCTGGCGGCGTTGCGCACCACGGCGCTGGTGCCGCGAGCGGGAGCCGTCGAAGCCGGTTTTGCCGCCGAATAGTTGGGGGAGCGGCGGCTCCCGTCGACCGGGTCGGAAGGCAACCGGCGCGGTCGACAGGGGCTTGTCTTGACTCTGGTGCAAGACGCCCCGATATTACGGTTACGCGTTTACAGCCTTTCTTGGCGAACTGAACTTCCCGGCGAAAGTCGGTTGCTTGGCTACCCATTGAACTTGCGAACGTTACTCCCTTCCGCATGTTGCGGCTGGGAAACATGCCCGTTCGCCTATGCCTGCGGGCCATCTAAAAGGGAATGCCATGATTACCGGCACCGTTAAATTCTTCAATTCCACCAAGGGCTTCGGCTTCATTTCGCCCGACGACGGCAGCAAGGACGCATTCGTCCACATCACCGCTGTCGAGCGCGCCGGCCTGGCCGGTCTCGCAGAGGGCCAGAAGGTCACCTACGACCTGGAGCACGGCCGTGACGGCCGTCCCTCGGCCACCAACCTGCAGTTGGCCTGATCGCATCCTGGGAAGTTCCGCTTGACGCGGAGCTTCCCAAACAACGGGGTGCCAGATGCGCCACAAATATGCTGTCGGCCAGATGGTGGATCTCATTCCTTCGCCCCGCCTGAGCAACCGGCCATCGGGACTTTGCGAAGTCCTGGTGCAGTTGCCGTTCGAGGGCAGCCGGCTCCAGTACCGGGTGCAGTCGCTCGCCGAGAACAACCAGCGGGTCGTCAACGAGGAGGACCTGCGCCCCTCGACGGCGTCGACCGGACGCGCCGAAGAGGCCACGCCGCCCTTCGCCCGCATCCCGGTCCTGCGGCGATGAACGACAACTTCAACTACAATCATGCTGCCGAGCTCTATCCTGGCCGCCTGGTGGGGGGCGCACGCGGGTCGAACCGCTACATGCGCTTTCCGTCCGCGGCCGAAGCTCTTCAGTTCGCCATAGAGGAGATGCCGCGCGAGATGTTGCGCGGCGCAACTCTCGAGGTCGATGAGGAGCGCTTCCAGGGGGACGCGATCCTCGATCTCTACATGGCCTCGGGCTACCCCCTGCCGCGCGGCAAGTCGTAATACGCAGCCCCTCAGTCTCCGTCATGTTTTGACGAAAACGGATGCGTCCGGCTCCCCCCTTGAGGGGAGGGGTCGGGGGTAGGGGGAAGCGTCGGCGGGTCACTGAGCCACCCATCTCGAGCGCTCACCTTTTGGTCACCCAGGCCCCGCTGTCGCCATAGCGCCCGCCGGCGAACTTTTCCGGTGCGAGCAGGGCGCCGAGCGTCGCGAGCTCCTCGGGCGAAAGTACGATGCCGGCCGCCGCGACATTCTGCTCCAGGTGTTCGATCCTGCGGGCGCCCGGAATAGGCACGATGAAATCCGCCTGGTTGACGACCCAGGCGAGCGCGAGCTGCGCGGCCGTGACGCCCTTTTCCCCCGCCATCTCCTCCAGCAGGCTCACCAGCGATGCATTGGCGGCCAGGTTCTCTGCGCTGAAGCGGGGCAGGGTTCGCCGGAAGTCGTCGGCGCCGATGTCCTCCGTCTTCTGGATCTTGCCCGTCAGGAATCCCCGGCCGAGCGGGCTGAACGGGACGAAGCCGATGCCCAGTTCCCGGCAGGTGTCGAGGATCTCGCCTTCCGGATCGCGGGTCCACAGCGAGTATTCGCTCTGCAGCGCCGAGATCGGGTGGGTGGCATGGGCGCGGCGGATGATATCGGCTCCCGCTTCGGAAAGCCCCAACGCGCGCACCTTGCCCTGCCGGACGAGGTCCGCCATCGCGCCGACGGTTTCCTCGATCGGCACCTGCGGATCGACGCGGTGCTGGTAGAAAAGGTCGATCGCTTCGACCCCGAGTCGCCTGAGCGAGGCTTCGGCCACCTCGCGCACGTGTTCCGGCCGGCCGTCGACCCCGGTCATGGCGTCCGTGCCGGTCTTGCCCGCGTCGATCCGGAAGCCGAACTTGGTGGCGATCGTCACCCTGTCCCTGTAGGGCTTCAGCGCCTTGCCGACGAGGACTTCGTTCGTGAACGGACCGTAGACTTCGGCCGTATCGAAGAACGTGACGCCGAGGTCGACGGCCCGGTGCAGGGTGCGGATGGCGTCCGCTTCGTCCTGCCCGCCATAGGCATGGCTCATGCCCATGCAGCCGAGCCCGACTGCCGAGACCGTGAGATGAGGGCCGAGCCGGCGCGTCTTCATGGCGCTTTCAGCACGCGTAGGCCCGTCGTGCTCCGGCGGGTTTTTGCCGGCGTTCTGGTGGTGCTGTGTCATATTCTTTCATCCTCGTCTCGGTGCCGGCATAGCCGGCGATCTTGTTGTCGAGGACGAGAAGGCAATCCGACAACTCGGCAATACGGGCGCGTACGCGGTCGCGATGCTGCGCAAGGAGCTCGCGGCGCTGCGCTTCCGTATCTGCGCCGCGCTCGCGCAACGCCGCGTAGCGCAGCATCTCCCGGATCGGCATCCCGGTCGCCTTCAGGCGGCCGAGGAACTCGATCCAGGTCAGGACGGATGCGTCGTAGTCGCGCTGGCCCGATCGGTCCCGGTCTGCATAGGCAAGCAGGCCGATCCGTTCGTAGTAGCGCAGGGTATGGGCCGAAAAGCCCGTGCGCTTCGCCAGTTCGCCGATCTTCATGGGACTGCCTTCTTTGCCACGACGCATCCTAGGCTAAGGGTTCGAGCGCGCTCTAAGTCAAGGGACAAAAACCGGCCGGCGGCGTCAGGAGCGTTTCGAGGTTCGGAACGTGACGAATCAAGAAGTTAGAACTTCCGTTCTGTTTTCAATCGGAACGGGAATTGCTCTGGTCCTCGAGCTCGGCCTCCGCCGGCGGCTGGAACACCCTCTGCCATGCGCGCAGGTCCCGCGGGTTGACGACGGCCTCGGCGGGCGCGTCCCGGTTGCGCTCGATGATCCGGCGCTGCAATTCCTCGATCGGGACGGAGAGATAATGGAGCCGCGTCCCGGCGCCGAGCGCCCTGGCGGTCGCCCGGTAGGCTTCGCGCTCCTTTCTCGACCAGAACCCGTTCTCGAGGATGACGCTCATGCCCTCGGCGAGCAGCCGCTGGGCCAGCTGCCATTGCAGCTGCTCGATGCGCGCGCGAGGCGCCTTGTCGTAGAAGTTGAACCCCATCGCCAGCATCCAGTCGTCCGGGGAGAGCCGCAGCCCCGCGCCCTCCTCCTCGAGCTTTCGTGCCAGGGTTGTCTTGCCCGAGCCGGGCAGTCCGCAGATGAGGTGCAGCGTCGCCATGGGCTTGAGCCTACCCGAAGGAATGGCAATCCGCATGACCTAAAGTTCGCCTTTTCTCATAAGGAACGGATGGGCCGCGTCGGTGTCATCACACTGTCATGACTTATCGATTATTCCCGATATATGGATACCGAAGACACCATCGCCGTCCTCTCCGCCATCGCGCAGCCGACGCGCCTTGCCGCTTTCCGGCTGCTGGCCCGGGCCGAGCCGCGTGGCATCTCGGCCGGCGATCTGGCCCGCCGGCTCGACGTGCCGCAGAACACGCTCTCTTCACACCTGGCGGTCCTGGCGCAGGCGGGGCTTGTTCGCGGAGAGCGGCGGAGCCGCTCCATCATCTACCGGCCGGACCTCTCCGGCGTGCGCGAGGCGGTGCTGTTCCTCCTTGCCGATTGCTGCGATGGCCGTCCTGAAATCTGCGCGCCCGTGCGCGATACCCTTTCCAGACTCTGTCAGCCCGACGAGGAGGCGTGCTGCAAATGACCGACACGGTCTACAATGTCCTGTTCCTGTGCACGGGCAATTCGGCCCGTTCGATCATGGCAGAAGCCTTGCTCAACCGGCGCGGCATGGGGCGGTTCAGGGCCTATAGCGCAGGCTCGCATGCGAGCGGGCAGGTCAACCCGCACACCCTCGACCTCCTGGCCAGGCAGAACTTCGATACGTCCTTTGCCCGCTCCAAGAGCTGGGACGAGTTCGCCGGCCCCGATGCGCCGGTCATGGATTTCGTCTTCACCGTCTGCGACGATGCCGCCAACGAGACCTGTCCCATCTGGCCCGGCCAGCCGATGAGCGCCCACTGGGGCGTGCCCGATCCCGCCAAGGCGGTCGGCACCGAGGCCCAGGTCGGTTTCGCCTTCTTGGAAGCCTTCCGCATGCTCGACAGCCGCATCGGAATCTTCACGAGCCTGCCGATTGCCAGCCTCGACAGGCTCAGCCTCAAATCCCGGCTCGAGGATATCGGCAAGGCCAAGGCGTGACCCACACCCTTGCGCAGCGCCTCGTCGCTGAAGGCGTCGGCACCGGCATGCTGCTCGCCACCGTCGTCGGCTCGGGGATCATGGCCGAGGCGCTGGCCGGCGGAAACCTCGCCGTCGCGCTGCTCGGCAACACCTTGCCGACGGGCGCGATCCTGGTTGTGCTGATCGGCATGCTCGGCCCCGTATCGGGCGCGCACTTCAACCCGGCCGTCACCCTCGTCTTTGCCCTCCGGCGGGACTTGCCGGCGGGGGAGGCGGCGCTTTACGTCCTCACCCAGGTCGCCGGCGCCATCGCCGGCGTTTGGCTCGCGCACCTGATGTTCGACCTGCCGATCGTGCAGTTCGCGCAACGGGTCCGTTTCGGTCCCGGCCAATGGGTCGCCGAGGCGACCGCGACCTTCGGGCTCGTCCTGACCATCCTCGCCACGCTCAAGGCGCGGCCGGCGGCCGTTCCGATGGCGGTCGGCCTCTATATCGTGGCGGCCTACTGGTTCACCGCCTCGACCTCGTTCGCCAACCCCGCCGTCACCGTCGCGCGCGCCTTGAGCGATACGTTCGCAGGCATCCGCCCGGCCGATATGCCCGCCTTCATCCTCGCCCAGCTGTCGGGCGCGCTCCTTGCCCTCTGGTTCGCCGCCTGGCTGCTGCGAACAATCGCCCCGGAAGACCGATCATGACCGTCACCATCTATCACAACCCCGATTGCGGCACCTCGCGCAACACGTTGGCCATGATCCGCGCGAGCGGCGAGGAGCCTCAAGTCATCGAATACCTGAAGACTCCCCCGACCCGCGAAAAACTGCTCGAGCTCATCGCCGCGGCCGGGCTGACGCCGCGCAAGCTCCTGCGCCGGAAGGATACGCCTTACGACGCCCTCGGCCTCGACAAGCAGAGCTGGAGCGACGATCAGCTCGTCGATTTCATGCTGGCCCACCCGATCCTCATCAACCGCCCGTTGGTGGTGACGCAAAAGGGCGTGCGTCTCTGCCGCCCGTCCGAGGTGGTGCTGGAAATCCTGCCCAATCCGAATTTCGGCGTCTTCGTCAAGGAAGACGGCGAACGCATCGATACGGATGCGTTCGGAACCAAGTGAGGAGCCGGTAGCGGCTCAGGCTGAGCTCGGTATGAATTCGACCCCGATGTCCTCTTCCTGCCGCCAGGCCACCTTGCAGGAGAACTTGCGTCCGTCGTCGAACAGCAGGTCGAAGCGGTCGGGGATGCCGATGATGCTGGCGACCTTGAGCCGCGCGCCGAGCGGGGAGAGGTTGCGCACCGTGCAGTCGAACGTGGAAAAGCCGTCGTTGAGCACGATACGCGCGCCCTTCAACGTGCGTTGACGGAACGTTCGGCGTCTCTCTTCCACCCCAGCCTCCCGGTCTGCGCGGCACCGGAACCGGTCGTGCCGCCAATCGCGCGCCCGGTCAAGGAGGAACTGCACCAGGACCTGTCGACATTCGGCTCAGGCTGAGACGAAAGGCGGCCTGTCCTAGGGCAGGTTGGCGAACCCGTCCTCGAACCCCTCGAGCGACACCGGAATGCCGATGCCTTCCTCGGGCGTGCGGAACACCACGAAGATGGCGTCGGTGCCCTCGGACAACGATTGGATCAGGTCGTCGTCGAGCAGCACTTCGGCGATGCACCCGTTGGGCAGGCACCGCACGAAAGCGACCCGCCCCATGTCCTGCCCGTCGATGTTGAGCCCGAGCCCGTTGGGCAGCAGCACGCCCAGAGGCGCCAGCACACGCAGGAGCTGCGCCTCGCCGTCGGCGGTCTTGAGGACGATGACCGAAAGGCCGACATTGGGCTGGTCCTCGGCCGTCACGTTCTGGATGATGGCGCATTGCTCGAAGCTCGCGCCCGGCGGCGTGTCGCAGCTCATCTGCCAGTCGCCGTATTCGGCTCTGACCACGCCCTGGCCCATGCCGGCCCCTGCCGTCGTCATCGCGATCATCGCGGCAAGTCCAAGCAGCCTGAGGCCACGCGGCAAGTTCAGCTTCGCTTTCATCCGGTTTCCGCTCGAATCGCGCCCGTTGACAGGCTTTCCCTTGTTTCCGACAAGCCGGCGGGCGGTGTCAACGCCGGCCGCGCCGCGCGATATGGAACGGCAAGTTGGGCGAGCATGAGGCGCGTTTTGCCCCGGCGGCGCAATTTGACGCACGCGTGCCGGACATTCTCGCAATGGACTTGGCTGCGCCGATGTGGTTTAGCAAACCCAGTCGAGTAAGACGCTCCGGGGTTGAGTCGGGGCGGCGTTCGCCATGCCGCACATATTGACCCCGTTCGCGCATCCCGCGCACCAATCGCAGAGGCAAGGGGGTTGTAGGTGACCGCTAGTATTTTGAGGCGTATGGGGGCTTTGCTGGCCGCGGCCGCCGGTCTTGCACCGGTTCTGGCAGGCGCGCAGGAGCAGGCGACCGCCGGTCATCCCGTGCCCGGGCAGATCGGGCTGCAGCCGTCCGTCACGCCTATCATGGATTCCATCATCGTCTTCCATGACGGGGTGCTGATGTGGACGATCAGCGCCATCGTGCTGCTGGTCCTGGCGCTCCTCGTCATCGTCATGGTGCGGTTCAACGCCCGCGCCAACCCGGTGCCCGCGCGCTTCACCCACAATACGCTCATCGAGGTCGCCTGGACGGTCGTGCCGATCCTCGTCCTCATCGTCATCGCCATTCCCTCCTTCGGCGTCCTCGCCGATCAGATGACGACGCCCGACGGCGAGCGCCGGTACCTGGGCTCCAACATCTTCTCGTTCGGCGAGGTCGAGGTTCCCGCCCCCGAATTGACCGTCAAGGTCACCGGCGAGCAGTGGTTCTGGAGCTACGAATACGTCGACGAGGGCCTGCGCTTCGACCAGTACATCCTGTCGGAGGCCGACCGGGAGGCGCAAAAGCCCAATCAGCCGCGGCTCCTCGCCGTCGACAACGAGCTCGTCGTGCCCGTCGACACCACCGTGCGCCTGCTCGTCACCGCCGCGCCGACCGGCGTCATCCATGCCTTTGCCGTTCCCTCCTTCGGCATCAAGGTCGACGCCGTGCCCGGCCGCCTCAACGAGACCTGGTTCAACGCGCGCGAGACCGGCATCTATTACGGCCAGTGCTCGGAACTGTGCGGCAAGGACCATGCGTTCATGCCCATCGCCGTGCGCGTGGTCGAGAGGACCGAGTACGAGGCTTTCATGGCCGCCGCCGAGGGTGGCGACTACACGGCCGCCAACGCGACGCTCGCGGCGGTCCAATAACGCCCGGAGGGGCCGGGCAGGGCGCATGCCCTCCCGGTCCGGCAGTGCGACAGAACGTTTGAGAATAGGGACGATTTGACTATGGCACACGCAGAGGCCGCCCATCTCGAGGCCGAGGCTACCGGGCACGATCACCTGACCCGCGACCCCGATACTCCGCGCGGCTGGCGCCGCTGGGTCTATTCGACCAACCACAAGGACATCGGGATCATGTACCTGGTGTTCTCGATCTTTGCCGGTGTGGTCGGCGCGATCCTTTCCGGCTTCATGCGCATGGAGCTGCAGGAGCCGGGCATCCAGATCTTCCACGGCCTGGCGGCCATGGCGTATGGCGTCGAGGGCGACAGCGCGCTCGATGCCGGCAAGCACATGTTCAACGTGTTCACCACGGCCCACGCGCTCATCATGGTGTTCTTCGCGGTCATGCCCGCGACCATGGGCGGCTTTGCCAACTATTTCGCGCCCCTGCAGATCGGTGCGCCCGACACGGCCTTCCCGCGCATCAACAACATCGCCTTCTGGCTCCTGCCGCCGGCGTTCCTGCTGACCGTCCTCTCGCTCTTCTTCGAGGGTCCGGCGGGCATGTACGGTTCGGGCGGCGGCTGGACAATCTACCCGCCCTTCGCCACTTCCGGCCAGCCCGGCCCGGCGATGGATTTCGTGATCCTCTCGCTCCATATCGCGGGCGCCTCGTCCATCCTCGGCGCCATCAACCTGATCACCACCATCCTCAACATGCGCGCTCCGGGCATGACGCTGCACAAGATGCCGCTCTTTGCCTGGTCCGTGCTGGTCACCGCCTTCCTGCTGCTGCTGGCCCTGCCGGTCCTCGCCGGCGCCATCACCATGCTGCTGACCGACCGCAATTTCGGCACCACCTTCTTCAATCCGGCCGGCGGCGGCGACCCGATCCTCTTCCAGCACCTCTTCTGGTTCTTCGGCCATCCGGAGGTGTACATCATGATCCTACCGGGCTTCGGCATCATCTCGCACATCGTGGCGACCTTCTCGAGGAAGCCCGTCTTCGGCTATCTCGCCATGGTCTACGCCATGGTCGCCATCGGCTTCATCGGCTTTGTCGTGTGGGCGCACCACATGTATACGACGGGCCTCAGCCTCGACGTGCAGCGCTACTTCGTGGCGGCCACCATGGTCATCGCGGTGCCGACGGGCGTGAAGATCTTCTCGTGGATCGCCACCATGTGGGGCGGCTCGATCACCTTCCGCACCCCGATGCTGTGGGCGATCGGCTTCATTTTCCTCTTCACCGTCGGCGGCGTCACCGGCGTGGTGCTGGCCAATGCGGGCGCCGACCGGGCGCTCCACGATACCTATTACGTCGTGGCGCACTTCCACTACGTGCTCTCGCTCGGCGCCGTCTTCACCATGTTCGCCGGCTGGTACTACTGGTACCCGAAGATGTTCGGCCTCATGTACAACGAGACGCTCGCCAACATCCATTTCTGGGTGATGTTCGTGGGCGTCAACCTGATCTTCTTCCCGCAGCACTTCCTCGGGCTGGCCGGCATGCCGCGTCGCTATATCGACTATCCGGATGCCTTCGCCCTCTGGAACCGCGTGTCCTCCATCGGCTACTATATCACCTTCGTATCGCTGCTGATCTTCTTCTGGGTGATGATCGAGGCCGTGTTGAAGAAGCGCCGTGCGGGCGACAATCCGTGGGGCGACGGGGCGACGACGCTGGAGTGGACCCTGTCCTCGCCGCCGCCGTTCCACCAGTTCTCGACCCTGCCGCGCATCAAGTCCGACGCGCACTGATCGGGCAGATGAACAGGAGCACCGCGATGTCGCGGTGCTCCGCGAACTAGAAAGGCAAGAGATTTTTGGCTCTGGCGCATGACAGCCGCAATCTTCCCGCCGTCGCCGGCGGGGCACGGGTCGAGGATTACCTCGCCCTACTGAAGCCGCGCGTCATGTCGCTGGTCGTCTTCACCGCCTTCGTCGGCATGGTCCTTGCCCCCGGGCCGATCAACCCGTTCGTCGCCGCGGTCGCCATTCTCTGCATTGCCGTGGGGGCAGGGGCCTCGGGCGCCCTCAACATGTGGTACGATGCCGATATCGATGCGGTCATGAGCCGCACGATGAACCGGCCGATCCCCGCCGGCCGCGTCACCCGCGAGGAAGCGCTCGCCTTCGGCCTCGTCCTCTCCGTCGCCTCGGTGACGCTGCTCGGCCTTGCCGCCAACTGGGTGGCCGGCGCTGCTCTCGCCTTCACCATCTTCTTCTACGTGGTCATCTATACCATGTGGCTGAAGCGCCTGACGCCGCAGAACATCGTCATCGGCGGCGCGGCGGGGGCGTTCCCGCCCATGGTCGGTTGGGCCGCCGTCACCGGCACCTTGAGCGTCGAGAGCGCTGTTCTCTTCCTCATCATCTTCCTGTGGACGCCGCCGCACTTCTGGGCGCTCGCGCTCTACAAGCAGGGCGACTATGGCGCTGCCGGCATCCCGATGATGCCGAACGTCGCCGGCGAAACCTCGACCAAGCGGCAGATCCTCGTCTATTCGATCCTGCTCGCCGCCTCGGCGCTGGCGCCTTCGGTCATGGGCTTTGCCGGCATGCTCTATACGGCCGTCGCGCTCCTCACCGGTGCGTCGTTCGTGCTCCTCGCCTGGCGCCTGCTCTTCGCCAGGGACAGCGCCCATATGCGGCGCACCGCCCGCCAGCTCTTCCAGTACTCGTTGAGCTACCTGTTCATCGTCTTCTTGGCGCTCCTGACCGATACGGTCTGGGCGCGCATGGGGAGCTCGTTCTGATGCCTGCAGACACCACGATCGCCAACGTGCCGGAAACGGCCGAAGAGGAAGCGCTCCGCCGCAAGGCCCAGCGCCGCCGCTCCATCGCCCTCGCGCTCGCCCTCGCCGGCTTCGCGCTGATCTTTTACATCCTGACCATCGTCAAGATGGGACCGGCCCTGTTCGACAGGGCGCTCTGATGGCTGCGACCGCCGAACGCCGCAACGAGAAAGTCGCCATGACCCTGGCGGGGATCGTCCTCGGCATGACCGGGCTTGCCTTCGCCTCGGTGCCGCTCTACCAGCTCTTCTGCCAGGTCACCGGTTATGGCGGCACCACGCAGGTCGCGACCGACGCCCCCAAGGGCGTTATCGACCGGCAGATGACGGTGCGCTTCGATTCCAACATCGATTCCGCCCTCGCCTGGCAGGTCACGCCCGCACGGCCGGTCAGCGGCCAGGTCGGCGCGCTCGAGACCGTCACCTACCGGGCGACGAACACCACCGACAAGCCGCTCACCGGCATGGCCGTGTTCAACGTCGTGCCGGAGAAGGCCGGCTACTACTTCAACAAGATGGAATGCTTCTGCTTCACCGAGCAGACCCTCGCCCCTGGCGAGACGGTCGACATGCCCATCGTCTTCTTCGTCGATCCCGAGATCGACCAGAACCACGATCTCGATACCGTGCGCGAGATCACGCTGTCCTACACCTTCTACGCTTCAAATACAGAGGGAAGCTGACCTATGGCCGCCCACGCCAAGAATCACGACTATCATATGGTTGAGCCGAGCCCGTGGCCGTTCGTCGGCTCGGTCTCGGCCTTCGTCATGGCCATCGGCGGCATTGCCTGGATGCAGGACTGGACCCCCTGGGTCTTCTTCATCGGCCTCGCCGGCGTCCTCTACACCATGTACGCCTGGTGGGCGGACGTGACGCGCGAAGCCAATAACGGCATCGACCATACCCCGGTCGTGCAGATGCACCACCGCTACGGCATGATCCTCTTCATCGCGTCCGAGGTCATGCTGTTCGCCGCGTTCTTCTGGGCCTATTTCGACGGCTTCTTCCGCGGCGACGATCTCCTTCAGGAAGCGCGAGTCGCCTTCACCGGCGGCGTCTGGCCGCCGACGGGCATCGAGCTCTTCGACCCCTGGCACCTGCCGCTCTTCAACACCATCATCCTCCTGACCTCGGGCACCACCGTCACCTGGGCGCACCATGCCCTGCTTGAGAACGACCGCAACGGCCTGCGCTGGGGTCTGGTGCTGACGGTCCTGCTCGGTATCCTGTTCTCGTTCGTGCAGGCCATCGAATACATGCATGCCCCGTTCTCCTTCGGCGGCAACATGTACGGCGCCACCTTCTTCATGGCGACGGGCCTGCATGGCTTCCACGTCTTCGTCGGCACCATCTTCCTGCTGGTCTGCCTCATTCGCGCCGAGCGCGGCGACTTCACCCCGCAGCGTCACCTCGGTTTCGAGTTCGCCGCCTGGTACTGGCACTTCGTCGACGTGGTCTGGCTCTTCCTCTTCGCCACGGTCTATGTCTGGGGCGCCTGGGGTGTCGCCATCCATCATTGACGGCGATTGGCGGAATTCGAGTGGCGCGGTCTCCCGCGCCACTTTCGTTTTGGAGCAAGGGCAATGACCGGCAATCCTCAATACCGCATCGCCGACATCGCGGCCCTCGAAGCGCATTACGGCTCCGTCAACGACACGTCGCGCCTCAAGGAAATCGATCACATCCACCCCGCCTACGCCGCGCTGATCAAGGCGTCGCCCTTCGCGGTGCTGGCGACCGGCGGGCAGGGCGGCATGGATGCCTCGCCGCGCGGGGACCTCGGCGGTGTGGTCGATATCGTCGATGAGCGCACCCTGATCCTGCCCGATCGGCGCGGCAACAACCGCATCGACAGCCTGCGCAACATCATCGAGAATCCGCAGGTCGCGCTGATCTTCCTCGTTCCCGGCCTCGGCGAGACCCTTCGCGTCAACGGCCGCGCCGAGATCTCCGCCGATCCCGAGCTCCTCGAACGCTATGCCATGGACGGCAAGCTCCCGCGCACCGTTCTCGTCATCCACGTGGACGCCGTGTTCTTCCAGTGCTCGCGCGCGCTGATCCGCTCCCAGCTCTGGAATCCCGAGCGCCACGTGCCGCGCGCGTCGCTCCCCAGCACCGGCGCCATCCTCGAGGCCGTGACCAGGGCGAGCATCGACGGCGCCGCCTACGACCGCGAGCTGCCGGAACGGCTGAAGACGACCCTCTACTGATGTCCCAGTCCAAAGCCGCGCCGCGCCCGCTCCTCTTCTGGAGCTTCGTCGTCCTGATGCTTGCGCTGACGGGCGCCTTCGTCTTCCTCGGCACCTGGCAGATGCAGCGCCTCGCCGAGAAGGAGGCGCTGATCGCCGCCGTGGAGGCACGCACGGGCCTCCCGCCCGCGCCGCCGCCACCGGCCGCCGAGTGGCCGGCCCTCGATCCCTCGACGATAGAGTTCACGCCCCTCGCGCTTTCCGGTCGTTTCTCCCCCGATCCGCCGATCCGTGTGTTCACCAGCCTTGCCGCCTCGACCGCGCGGGGCGAGCTCTCCGGCCCCGGTTACTGGATCGTCGCGCCCTTCGTCCTCGACGGTGGCGGCGCCGTCTTCGTCAATCGCGGCTTCGTGCCCCAGGATCAGGCCACTGCCGTGCCCCCCGCGCCGGAAGGTCCTCAGACCCTCACCGGCCTTGCCCGCGCGCCGGAGGGGCCGAGCCTCTTTACCCCCGCCGCCAACGCCGCCGACCGCATCGAATGGGTGCGCGATCCCGAGCGCCTTGCCGCTCTCGTCGATCCGGCCCTCGCGCCCTTCGCTCCGTTCACCCTCGATCAGGCAGCCGGCCCTGTGGGCACGCTCCCCCAGGGCGGCGAGACGGTGGTGGAGTTCCCCAACAATCATCTCGGCTACGCCATCACCTGGTTCGGCTTCGCCGTCATCACGCCCGTCCTCCTCGGCTTCTGGATCTGGCGCCAGCGCACCCAGAGGTTGCGGTAACGTGCCTCTTTGACTACGTTGCCCGACGAATATCCCGAGGTTCCTTCCTCTATGCAGTTTGTCTCAACGCGCGGCCACGCGCCCGTGCTCGGCTTCTCCGACGCGGTCCTGGCCGGTCTTGCCGCCGATGGCGGGCTCTATGTCCCGCAGGACTGGCCGCAGCTCTCCCCCGCCGAGATCGCCGCCTTTGCCGGCAAACCCTACAGCGAAGTCGCCTTCGGCATCATCTCGCGCTTCACCGCCGGCGACATCCCCGAAGTGGCGCTCAAGGCCATCGTCGAAGACGCCTATTCCACCTTCCGCCACCCCTCGGTTACGCCGATCCTCGAGCTCGAGCCCGGCCACTTCCTCCTTGAGCTCTTCCATGGCCCGACCTTGGCCTTCAAGGACGTCGCCATGCAGTTCCTCAGCCGAGTGATGGATCATATCCTGGCCGAACGGGGCCTCAAGGCCACCATCGTCGGCGCCACCTCCGGCGATACCGGCTCGGCCGCCATCGAAGCCTTCCGGGGCCGCGAGACGACCGACATCTTCATCCTGCACCCGCAGGGGCGCACCTCCCCGGTCCAGCGCCTGCAGATGACGACGGTCCTCGACGCCAACGTCCACAATATCGCCATCCGCGGCACGTTCGACGATTGCCAGACGATCGTCAAAGCCCTGTTCAACAACCATGGTTTCCGCGACCGGGTCCGCCTCTCCGGCGTCAACTCCATCAACTGGGGCCGGATCGTCGCGCAGATCGTCTACTACTTCACCGCCGCCGTTTCGCTGGGCGCACCCCACCGCAAGGTGAGCTTCACCGTCCCCACCGGCAATTTCGGCGATATCTTCGCCGGCTACTGCACCAAGCGCATGGGCCTGCCCATCGACAAGCTGGTGATCGCCACCAACGCCAACGATATCCTGCGGCGCACCCTCGAGACCGGGCGCTACGAGATGGCCGGCGTCACCCCCACCATCTCGCCCTCGATGGACATTCAAATCTCGTCGAATTTCGAGCGCCTTTTGTATGAAAGTTTAGGCCGCGATCATGAAATTTTACAGCGGATGATGGACGGTCTGAAGCAGTCCGGCGGCTTCGGTCTGCCCGAAGACACGCTCGCCGCCATCCGCGCCGATTTCGCCGCCGGCACCACCAACGAGACCGAAACCAGCCGCACGATCAACGAGGTTCACGCATCGAGCGGCTACCTCCTCGATCCGCACACCGCCGTCGGCGTCCACGTCGCCCGCGCCGCCCGCACTCCGGGCGTGCCGATGGTCACGCTCTCGACCGCCCATCCCGCCAAGTTCCCGGCCGCCGTCGCGGCCGCCACCGGCGCCGAGCCGGCCCTGCCGGCCTGGCTCGCCGACCTGCCGCAACGTCCCGAACGCCTTGACGTTCTGGACAACGACCAGAAGCTGGTTGAAGAATTCATCCTGGCGCGTACGCGCGCCTGACCTAGACAAGCTCCGGGACCGCGGCGGCCTGGAGCCGCTCATGCAAGGTCAGGAAAGTGGTGGCAATCCGCCCAAGGCGGTCCACCGGGAGGATTGAGTGACGGTACGACAGACGACCCTCGACAACGGCATGGTGGTGCTGACCGACGACATGCCCCACCTCGAAAGCGCCTCGCTGGGCGTCTGGGTGCGGGCCGGGGCGAGAAGCGAGCGCAAGTCCGAGCACGGGGTCTCCCACCTGCTCGAGCACATGGCTTTCAAGGGCACCTCCACCCGCTCGGCCTATGAGATCGCCGAGACCATCGAGAACGTCGGGGGCGATCTCAACGCCGCCACCTCCATCGAGCACACCGGCTATTTCGCCCGCGTCCTCAAGGACGACGTCATCCTCGCCGCCGATATCCTCGCCGATATCCTGCAGAATTCCGTCTTCGAGGAGAACGAGCTCGAGCGCGAGAAGCGCGTCATCGAGCAGGAGATCGGCGCGGCCCGCGACAACCCGGACGACCACGTCTTCGACCTCTTCCAGGCCGCCGCCTTTCCCGATCAGCCGATCGGGCGCACGATTCTGGGCACCGTCGACTCGGTCAACGAGTTCACCCCCGAGATCATCCGCAAATACATGCGCCGCAACTATGTGGGCGACCACATGACCATCGCCGCGGCCGGCCATGTCGATCACGACGAGATCGTGCGCGTCGCCCAGGAGCGTTTCTCGGACCTGAAGCCCAATGGCGCTCCGGCCCCGCAACGCGCCGAATACAGGGGCGGCGAGGAGCGGCTTGTCTCGGACCACGAGCAGGCCCACATCGTCCTCGGCTTCGAGGGGCGCGCCTACAATTCGGATGGATTCTACGCCGCCCAGATCCTCGCCTCGATCCTCGGCGGCGGCATGTCCTCGCGCCTCTTCCAGGAGGTGCGCGAGAAGCGCGGGCTCTGCTACTCGGTCTATTCCTTCCATTGGGCGTTCGCCGACAGCGGCGTCTTCGGCGTCGCCGCCGCGACCGGCGAGGAGGAGGTCGGCGCGCTGGTGCCCGTCGTCGTCGACGAACTGCGCCGCGCGACGCAAACCATCACCGACGAGGAGGTGGTGCGCGTGCGCAATCAGATTCGCGCCGGGCTCCTCATGTCGCTCGAAAGCCCGTCGGCTCGCGCCGGCCAGCTCGCCCGCCAGCAGATTCTCTGGGGCCGGCCCATTCCCCTGCAGGAGACGGTCGAGCGCATCGGGCGCATCACCGCCCAGCGGGTCAAGGATATCGCCGAGCAGATTTTCTCGACCAGCGAGATTTCCCTTGCCGGCATCGGCCCCATCGCCGGCCTGCCCGACGCCTCGAGCATCGGCGCAACGCTGCGGCGCTGAGGCGCTGGCTGAACTGGGAGGGTTTGGCACCATGAGTCCCCCATCGGCCGGGTCATCCCCGCGAAAGCGGGGACCTTCGTTTCAACAAGGCGATTTTTCGAACAGAGGTTCCCGCTTTCGCGGGAATGATCCGGTGGACTATGGGGTCGACCGTGCTATCCGGAGCATGAAACCATGTTCTGGCCGTGGTCGGTAGCCGGTGAGACGCCCGTCCTGCGCGGCAGGGGCGTGCTCCTGCGCCTGCCGCAGATGCGCGACTACGAACCGTGGTACGAGCTGCGCCGATCGAGTCGCGATTTCCTCAAGCCCTTCGAGCCGCGCTGGTCCGAGGCCGACCTTGCCCGTCGCGTCTACACCCAGCGCGTCCGCCGCGCCCGCCAGGAGGCGCTCGACGGCACCGACTTCTCGTTCTTCATCTTCCTCATCGGCGAGGGCAGGGAAGAGCTCGCCGGCGGCGTCACCCTCTCCAACATCCGCCGCCGCGCCGCCCAGTTCGTCAACCTCGGCTATTGGATGGGCCAGTCCTATGCGGGCAGGGGAATCATGACCGAAGCGGTCGCCGCGGTCGTGCCCTTCGTCTTCGACACCCTCGACCTCCACCGCATCCATGCCGCATTCCTGCCCGGCAACACCGCCTCCCGGCGCGTCCTCGAAAAGAACGGCTTCGTCGAGGAAGGCTTTGCCAAGCACTACCTGCAGATCGACGGCCGCTGGGAAGATCACGTCCTTTTCGGCCTGACCCGCGAACGTTACGACCAGCTGCGACTGAGTCACGGCCGCCGGGTATGACTGATGGTTTTCTTTGTATTGCAAAGAGCGTGCGGCAGCTGGATTGTTGAGCCTTGTCCATGTGTGTCGGATAGGCTTATCGAGAATTGAGATTCAGCAACTACATTGTCTATGTCGACGAGAGCGGCGATCATAGTCTCACGTCGATCGACGAGAACTTTCCCATCTTCTGCTTGGCCTTCTGCATCTTTCGAAAGGACGAGTATGCGAGGACGGCAGTTCCGCTGCTTCATGAGTTCAAGTTTCGATGGTTCGGCCACGACAGCCACGTGTTGCACGAGAGTGACATCGTGAAGCGGCGGTTTCCGTACTCGTTTCTTCAGTACGACGGAATCCGCGAGCGCTTCATGGATGACCTGTCAGGCGTGCTCGAAGCGACACCCATGACTGTTATTGCGGCTGTGATCCGCAAGGAACACCTAACCAGACGCTATTCCAGCCCGGAGAATCCATACCAGTTGGCGCTTCTGTTCTGCTTGGAGAAGACGTTTGAGTTCCTTCGATCCAACGGCGAAGGTGAAGCCTCATGTCACGTGATCTGCGAATCGCGGAGCCCCAAGGAAAAGCCGGGTCGTGGCAAGGAAGATCGAGAGCTGGAGCTGGAGTTTCGGAGAATTGTGGCAGGCGACCATTACCTGCAGCGTCATGGAAGCGAGATGCTCTGCTTCGATATCCATTTCGTATCAAAGCTGGCGAACTCCTGCGGCTTACAACTCGCTGACCTGATCGCCCGACCGATCGGTCTGCGCATCCTCCGCGCGCATCAGCCGAACCGCGCCTTTGACATCATTCATCCGAAGATTTGGAAAGGGCCAGGCGACCATGGCACTTCCTACGGGCTGAAGGTATTCCCCTAGAAAAGCGAAAGGCCCCGGTAAACCGAGGCCAGACGCCGACCGGGAACGAACCCCAATCCATTTACCGATAAAATGGGGGCTGCTCGCCGGAATGTCAAACCCTGGACCGCTGTGTTGCCAATCCGCAACACTCTCCCATGCTTGTCGCAGGCGGCAATCCTCGCTACCAAATGCACCGTCCTGCCGGTTCGCGTACGGCACAACAAAAAGGACGGCGGCGGCGCGCTGCGACATCTTGCGCTCTGACAAGCCGCTCAAACGTCACATTGAAGCCCACCGCAGGATATAACCGCCTCGAATGCGTCATCTCCTTGCCCTCGCAACCGTTCTTGCGGCCGTCATCTTCTCCTCGCTTCCAGCCGCCGCGTTCGAGGTCATCACCGTCCCGCCCGACATCAATGCGGTCAATCTGACCGGTGCCATCGACATCGAGCCCGGCGAGAACGGCCGCGTGCAGCTGTCGACGGCCCCTGGCGAAGACGGCATCATCCGCCGCATCGAGGTCCTGGCCAGCGCGCCCGAGGCGAACCCGTCCTGGGCGCTCTTCGCCCTTCGCAACGAGACCGATCAGCAGATCGAGCGCCTGCTTGTCGCCCCGTTCTTCCGCCTGCCGGGCTCCGGCGTCTTCCAGCCGGACCTGGGCGACGATCGCATCCGCGCGCTGACCCCCAGCGCCGGCATCCGCCCGGTCCACCTCGCCGATCCCGAGGCCGACGTCTTCGAAATCACCCTCGATCCGGGCGCGACCGTCACCTTCGTTGCCGAGCTCGATGCCGGCGAGCTGCCCGAGCTTTATCTCTGGCAACCCAACGCCTATCGCGACTACGTCAACTCCTTCACGCTTTTCCGCGGCGTGGTGCTGGGCGTCGCTTCGCTCGCCGCCGTGTTCCTGACCATCATGTTCGTGGTCAAGGGCAGGGGGGTCTTTCCCGCGACCGCCGCCTTCGCCTGGGCGGTGCTCGCCTATCTCCTCATCGATTTCGGCGTCATGGGGCGGCTCCTCGGCCTGCCGGCCAGCGCCCTGCCGCCATTGCGCGCGGCGGCGGAGGCCGGCATCGCCACCACCCTTGCCGGGTTTCTGTTCATCTATCTCAACCTCCACCGCTGGCATCTGCGCTTCATCCATCTGGCGCTGGGGCTCGGCGCGCTGTTCCTGGCGCTCTTCGCCTTCGCCTTCTTCCAGCCGGAGATCGCCGCGACCATCTCGCGTCTCGTGCTGGTGCTGCTCGGCTTTTCCGGTCTCTTCCTCATCCTGCTGCTGGCGCTACGCGGCTACGATCGGGCCGTGCTGCTGGTGCCGACCTGGATCATCGTCATCGCGTGGCTCTTCTACGGCTTCCTCGTCATTTCCGGCCAGGTCACCAACGACGTCGCCCAGCCCGCCATCGGCGGCGGGCTCGTGCTCATCGTCATGCTACTGGGCTTTACGGCCGTGCAGCACGCCTTCTCGGAAGGGCAGGTGACCATCGGCACGCTTTCCGAGGTCGAGCGGCGCGCGTTGGCGCTCACCGGCTCGGGCGATTTCGTCTTCGACTGGAACATCGAGCGCGACCGCGTCACCGTCTCCGACGAGCTGGCGGTGCGCCTCGGCGAAAAGCGCGGTGCGCTGCGCGGCGCCATCAAGCGCTGGCTCGATCGCGTCCATCCCGAGGACCGCGACCGCTTCCGCACCGCCTTCGATACGCTCGTCGAACTGCGCCGCGGCAAGGTCTCGGCCGACATGCGCGTCGCCACCCATGACGGCAGCTACCGCACCTTCCGCATGCGGGTGAAGCCCGTGCTCGGCGGCGACGGACAGGTCAACCGCATCGTCGGCACCCTGCAGGACGTGACCGAGGATCGAGCCACCCGCGAGCGTCTGCTGCACGATGCCGTGCACGACAGCCTGACGGGCCTGCCCAATAAGCAGCTCTTCCTCGACAGGCTGGAACGCGCGCTGGTGCGCGCCCGCATCCCCAACGGGGTCAAGCCCGCCGTGTTCCTCGTCGATCTCGACCGCTTCGTCGAGCTCGAGGAGCGGATCGGCAAGTCGGCCGCCGACAGCGTGCTGTTGGCCGTCTCGCGCCGCATCGCCCGGCTGATGCGTCCGCTCGATACCGTGGCGCGCATCGCCGGCGACCAGTTCGCCGTCATCCTCGCCTCCGAGCAGACGGCCGGCAAGATCGCCGAGATGGCCGAGCAGATCCGCAAGGCGCTGAAAGCCCCGTTCAACTTCGGCGACCGCGACCTGACGCTCACCGCCTCGATCGGCGTCACCATCTACGATTCCAATCCCGCCGCTGCCGCTGACGTCCTGCGAGACGCAGAGCTCGCCATGTTCTACGCCAAGCGCCTCGGCGGCGACCGGATCGAAGCCTACCGCGCCTCAGCCCGCTCGATCAGCGCCTACAACCGCGCCAACGAGGAAGATCTGGTACGCGGCATGAACGAGGGTGAGCTTCAGGTCGAGTTCCAGCCGATCATGGATATCCTTTCGGGCAAGATCGCCGGCGCCGAGGCGCTGATGCGGTGGAACCACCCGACGCGCGGGCTCGTCGCGCCAGAGGAGTTCATCGCGCTCGCCGAGCGCGCCAACCTCATCGACCGGCTCGGGCGCATCGCCTTCGAGCAGGCCGCCTTCCACACCCGCGACTGGCTGACGGTGATGCCGACGCTGCCCGAGGATTTCTTCGTCTCGGTGAACCTCTCCCCGACCCAGCTTGCCAGCGAAACGCTCCTCAGCGACATCCGCTCGACCGTCGGGCAGAACAAGACGCTCGCCGGCCACATGAAGCTGGAGCTGACCGAGTCGCAGGTGATGACCAACCCCGAGCACTCGGCCTATATGCTCGCCGCGCTGAAGGACATGGGGCTGGGCCTCGCCCTCGACGACTTCGGCACCGGCCACTCGTCGCTGAGCTACCTGCACCGCTTCCCCGTCGACACCATCAAGATCCCGGCCGATTTCGTGCAGTTGAACGAGACCAAGGGTGTCGCCCACACGCAGGGCCCGATCATCCGTGCCATCGTTGCGCTCGCCAGCGAACTCGATCTCTCGGTGATCGCCGAGGGCGTCGAGACCCTGGACGAGATCGAGCGCCTGCGCACCCTCGAATGTCGCCTCGCCCAGGGCTTCGCCTTCGGCGCCGCCATGAGCGCCGCCGAGTTCGGCAAGCAGCTCCAGGCGCAACTGACGCGCTGAATCCCAATCGTTGAAAGGAGGAGGACCGATCGACAGTTCGCTCAGGCTGAGCCGAAAATGGCGGGTTTCGAGAACCGGAGCGCAGCGTACCTTGATGGTACGTGAGCACCGGAAGCGCAGAAACCTGCCATTTGCAGGCCAGCCTCAGCGGAATGGCGATTGGTCCTCAGGCGTGCCCCGCGTCCTGGCTGAAGCTGGCGCGCGTGATATGGAGCGATTGCAGCGCCGTGTCGTAGCGCTCGTCATAGGGCACGTCGAACAGCAGCTCCTGCGAGAACGGAGTGGTGAGCCACCCGTTCTGCAGCATCTCGCTGTCGAGCTGGCCGGGCCCCCAGCTGCAGCAGCCGAGCGCAAAGAGCGAGGACTTGGGCGACGGCCCGAAGGCGATGGCCTTGAGGATGTCGAGCGTTGCGGTGAGGCATATCCCGCTCGGGGTCGGGAAGGTATTGAGGCTCGAATAGTCCGGCGAGTGCAGGACGAAGCCGCGCCCGCGCTCCACCGGCCCTCCGCGCAGCACCTGCCGCTCGCGGATCGAGTCGGGCAGGCGGATGATCATGTCCGGGTCGCCGAGGTCCAGCTCTTCCAGAATATCGCCGAACTTCATCTCGGCGAAGGAATGGTTGATCACCAGTCCCATCGCGCCGTCCGCGTTGTGCCCGACAAGGTATATCACGCTTTCGGCGAAGCGCTCGTCGCCCATGTCGGGCATCGCCACCAGGAATTGGCCTTCGAGAGTGTCCATGCCGCCAGTCTAGGCGTGCCTCGCCCCCCTGCCAATCCCGCGACGGGCGAATTGATCGCTCTCACGAAGGCCTGATGCGTCGGAAGTTGTTTCTTCATCCTCCTCGGGGCTAAATGCGCGCCATGCGCCGTCTCCTCCTTTCCGTCCTCCTTGCCGTTTGCCTGCCGATCGCCGTTTCAGCGGCCGAAACCGGCTGGCAGGAGGTTGCCCCGCAGGTCTCCATTCGCCTCATCAGCAGCGGTGAGGTGGGCCCGGACGGGCGCATGCTCGTCGGCCTCGAGATCGACATGCCGGTCAACACCAAGACCTACTGGCGCGTGCCCGGCGAGACCGGAATCCCGACCGAAATCGACATCTCGGGGTCGCGCGGGGTCAGGGATCCGAGCATTCTCTGGCCGTATCCCACGGTTGAGACCAGGGACGGCTATGTCGACTACGTCTACTACGGGCCGACCGTGCTGCCCGTCGAGCTGACGGTCGAGGATGAGGCCGCGCACCTGGAACTGAAGGCACTGCTCGGCATCTGCTCGGATATCTGCATTCCGGTCACCGCCGCGCTCTCGCTGCCGCTTGCCGGCCGGGCGCCCGACGCCGGCAATCGCCTGCGCCTGCACCAGGCCGTGGCGCTGGCCCCGATCGAGTGGTCCGATCCTGGCCCGCCGGTGGGCGAGGTGCGCTATGATGGCAAGGCGCGCGCGCTCGCGGTGGAGAAAGGGGAGGGGGAACTCGCCCCCGCCGACCTCATCGGCGCCTTCGCCGACGGCGCGCCGCTCCTCGGCGCCGCCCAGGCCGATGCATCCGGCCGCACGCTCCTGCCGCTCCTCGACGAGGTCGAGCCGCAGGCGCTCGCGGGACGTTCCGTCGAGCTGGTCTTCCGCACCCAATCGGGCGCCTATAGCGTCACCCGCACCGTCATTACCGACTGAGTGCGTGGGCAAATCCGTCATCGCGCCTTGCATGCCATGACAAAGCCGCATATCCGAAGGACATGCTCGTGAACATGGGCTCGCCGGCCAGCCACGCCCGGCCAACGCCCGAGACAAGGACGACGTCAGAATGATCCAACCCGGCGAGGCCGTACCGTCCGTTCCCGTCAAGCTGGTGACCGGCGAAGGCATCAGCGACGCGACGAGCGATGCCGTGCTTGGCGGCGGCCGGGTGGTGATGTTCGCGGTGCCGGGGGCCTTCACGCCCACCTGCCACGTCAATCACCTGCCGGGATTCCTGGCGAATGCGGCAAAGCTGCGCGCTGCAGGGGTTGACCGGATCGTCTGCGCGGCGGCCAACGACGCGTTCGTCATGAAGGCCTGGGGCGAGGCGAGCGAGGCACTTGGCGATATCGTGTTCCTTGCCGACGGCAATGCCGCTTTCGCCGAGGCGCTGGGTGTTGCCAGGGACATGTCGGGCAACGGCATGGGCAAGCGCTACCAGCGCTCGGCCATGATCGTGGAGAACGGCGTCGTTCAGGCCCTGTTCATCGAGGATGCGCCAGGGGTCAACGCCAGCGGCGCGCCGGCTGTCCTGATGGCGCTTGAAGCCGCCAAAGCTTGAGACTCGCGAGGAGATTGAGGTTGATGCCCTTTAGCGCGATCGTGTCGGCCGGAACCCGCGGCCTCGTTGCAGGCCTTGCCGGGCTCGCCCTTGCCGGCTGCTCGATGGGATCGATGTTCGGCGGCGGGGGCGCCTCGACCGCGGACGTCAATCTCGTCAACGCCACGCCCAGCCAGCAGCAGATCGCGCAGGCGCAGGCCAGCGCCATGCCGGCCATCGCCACCGAATGCCCGCCCATCCGGGTCCGCAACGGCGGCGAGGCGATGTTCCGCTACGCCGGCGGGCAGGTCAATCCGAACCAGCTGCAGTACCAGGGCGTCATCGACGAGGTGACGCGCAACTGCACCGTCTCCAACGGCCAGATCCGCGTCAACATGGGCGCAAGCGGGCGCGTGCTGCTCGGGCCTGCCGGCAGCCAGACCTCCGTCACCGCCCCCGTGCGCTTCGCCGTCGAGCGCGACGGCCAGGCGGTCTTCACCGAGAAATATAACCTCTCGGTTCCCATCACCGGCCAGTCGGGCCAGTTCGTCCAGGTGGTCGAGAACGTCTCGATCCCCTATGTCGGCGGCGAGAGCATCACCATCTGGGTCGGCTTCGACACGCGTAGCTGAACAAGTTCCGGCTGAAGGCCCCCTCGCCCGACCTTCGGGCGACCTCTCCCCCAAGGGAGAGGTGAAGATGGCATCGCGGCTCGGGAGACCCCTACCTCGCCCTTCGGGGGAGAGGTCGGCGCGCAGCGCCGGGTGAGGAGGCCTTCCTTCCAGCACCGTGCACATCCCGACACCCCCGATTGACGCCGTGTGGAATCTCCCCCATGGTGCCCCGGACTGCGGGAGAGACTGGTCTCCAGCGCCGAAGGAGCAACCGCCCCGGAAACTCTCAGGCAAAAGGACCGCAGTTGTTTTGAACTCTGGAAAGCGGACGGGCCCTTGGGCTGCGTCCCACCGAAGGAGCAACCGGACATAGGTTCCGGGAAATCTCTCAGGTGACGGGACAGAGGGGGCACGAGCGCTTGCCGCACTGCAAGCGAAGTGTCGCCATTGTTTCGGACGGAGTTGATGGATCAGCCTTCAGCACAAGATCTCAAGTTTACACCCCTCCACGCGCGTCATGTCGCGCTCGGCGGCCGCATGGTGCCGTTCGGCGGCTACGAGCTGCCGGTGCAGTACCCGACCGGCATCATGGCCGAGCACAAATGGACCCGCGAACATGCGGGCCTTTTCGACGTCTCCCATATGGGCCCCGCGTTCCTGCGCCTCACCTCGCCCACCGGTGATGCCGAGGCCGACCACGAGGCGGTCGCCGCCATCGTCGAGATGCTGGTATGCGGCGACATCAGGGGCCTGAAGCCCGGCCAGGTGCGCTACACCCTGTTGCTCAACGCCCAGGGCGGCGCGATCGACGACCTCATGGTCGCGCGCCCGCCGGACATCGCCGCTTCCGGCACCCTCTATATCGTCGTCAACGCCGGCACCAAGGACGGCGACTTCGCCCTCATCGAAAAGGCGGCGGCAGGCAGGGCGACGCTGGAGCGCGCCGACAGCGGCGGGCTTCTCGCCCTCCAGGGTCCCGAAGCGGTCGAGGTCATGGCCGGGTTCATGCCCGACGCCACCGATCTCGGCTTCATGACCTATGGCGCGTTCGACTGGAACGGCTCGCGCCTGCTGATCGCGCGCTCCGGCTACACCGGCGAGGACGGCTTCGAGATCCTGACCGGCGCTGAAAATGCCGTCGCCGTCTGGGACAAATTGCTCGCCGACGAGCGCGTCAAGCCCATCGGCCTCGGCGCCCGCGACAGCCTGCGGCTCGAGGCGGGCCTGCCGCTTTACGGCCACGACCTCGACGAGACCGTCTCGCCCATCGAAGCCGATCTCGGCTTTGCCGTCTCCAAGCGCCGCCGCGAGGCTGCCGATTTCCCCGGCGCCGCGCGCATCCTGCGCGAACGCGACGGCGACCTCTCGCGCGTGCGCGTGGGGTTGACCGTCGAAGGCGCGCCGGCCCGCGAGGGTGCGGAAATCCTGGATAGCGACGGCAACGCCATCGGCGTCGTCACCAGCGGCGGCTTCGCCCCGACGCTCGCCCGCGCCATCGCGCTGGGCTTCGTGCCGCCCGGCCATGCCGCGCCCGGCACACGCCTGCAGGTTTCCGTGCGCGGCCGCCAGCAGTTGGCAGAGGTCGTCGAAACCCCCTTCGTGCCGCACCGCTACGTGCGCAAGCCCACAAAATAATGTTGAGGACCCACCAATGACCACCAGGTTTACTGAGGATCACGAATACATCGCCGTCGACGGCGGTGCCGGCACCGTCGGCATCACCAATTACGCGCAGGAGCAGCTCGGCGACATCGTCTTCGTCGAGCTGCCCGCCGTCGGCAAGGTCTTGAAGAAGGGCGACGAGGCCGCCGTGGTCGAGTCCGTCAAGGCGGCCTCCGAGATCTACGCGCCGGTCTCCGGCACCGTGACCGAAGTCAACGCCGCCCTTTCCGGCGAGCCTGGTCTCATCAACCAGGACCCGGCCGGCGCGGGCTGGATGTTCAAGATCTCGATCAGCGATGCCGGCGAGCTGGATACGCTGATGGACGAGGCGGGTTACGAAGCGCACATCAAATGATGGACCTCCCCCCACCCTAGCCCTCCCCTCAAGGGGG
>NZ_JZEX01000123.1 GCF_000969415.1 Devosia geojensis
ATCGATGCTTCCCCCCACCCCCGACCCCTCCCCTCAAGGGGGAGGGGAGCGATCGCGCGTGCTTTCGTAAAACTAGGCTACTCGCTTGTAGGACTCCCGAACCCCAGCGCCTGCCGCACGTCGGCCGCCGTCCAGCCGGCGGCGCGCAGGTCGGCGAGGCTTTGCGAGCCGCGCGATTTGGCGAGCTTGATATCCCCGTCGTCGAGAACGAGCCTATGATGGCAGTAGAGCGGGGCGGGAAGTCCCAGCAGGGCCTGCAGCAGGCGGTGCAGGTCCGTGGCGTGGTAGAGGTCCATGCCGCGGGTGACGTGGGTGACGCCCTGGAAGGCGTCGTCGACGGTCACCGACAGGTGGTAGCTCGTCGGGGTCTCTTTCCTGACGATCACCGCGTCGCCCCATTTTTCCGGATCGGCGGCAAGCTCGGATAGATTTCCCTTTATGTCGAAGCTGGTGACGGCCAGCGGACCCGTTAACGCATGGGCCTTGTCGGTCAGCAATCGCCACTGGTACGGGTGGCACTTGGCCAACCTGTCGGCCCTCTGTTGCGCCGAGAGGTGACGGCACGTGCCGGGATAGAGCGGCGCGCCATCCGGGTCGGTCCCGGTCGCCCGCTCCGCCACCTGCCTTCGCGTGCAGAAGCAGGGATAGAGGAGGCCCATCTCCTTCAGCCGCGCCGCCGCCTCGGCATACGCCTCGAACCGGGTCGACTGGCGCAGCACCGGCTGCGGCCAGGAAAGCCCGAGCCAATGCAGGTCCTCGATGATCGCGGCGTCGAATTCGGGTTTACTGCGCTGAGCGTCGATGTCCTCGATGCGCAGCAACGCGATGCCGCCCAGTGCCTCGGCGACGCTCCAGGTAAACAGCGCCGAATAGGCGTGACCCAGGTGCAGCCGGCCGTTGGGGCTTGGGGCGAATCGCAAAACCGGACGAGATGGCATAGATCATCCCTTTGAAAGGACATCGCTTAGCATGCACGACAAGCTCCCGACAGAGCGGCTGGATTCCGAGGACGCCGTCGCCCGGCACCTCACGGCGCTGATCGCGCGCGACCCGCGGCTGGCTGTCGTCTACGAGCGGGCGGGGCCGTTTCCGCCGCGCACGGCGCCAAGGGGCTTCGCCGGGCTCGCCAAGGTCGTCTGCGGCCAGCAGCTCTCGGTCGCCAGCGCCAATGCCATCTGGGCGCGGTTCGAGGCATTGCCCGGCGCGCTCGATCCGCAAGGGTATCTCGGCCTCGACGAGGAGACGGTGCGCGGCGTCGGCTTCTCGCTCGGCAAGTTCAGGACGGTCAGGGCCATCGCCGAGGCGGTGGTCGCGGGCGATCTCGATTTCGCCCGCGTCGAGGCGCTGCCGGCCGAGGAGGCGGTTGCCTATCTCACCGCCCATCGCGGCATCGGCCCGTGGACGGCCGAGATCTACCTCATGTTCTGCGCGGGACACCCGGACGTCTTCCCGGCCGGGGACCTAGCGCTGCAGAAGGCCGTCGCCCACGGGCTCGGGCTTGACGCGCAGCCCTCGATCAAGCAGTTGATCGAATTGGCGCGGGAGTGGTCGCCGCATCGCGCGACGGCCGCGCTCCTCTTCTGGCGCTACTACGCCGCCATGCGCGGCAGGGAGGGGATCGTTCTATGACGGCAACGCTTTCCGGGCCGATGCTGGCCCCGAAATCGGGCGGAGCGCCAAGGCAGGCGGTCGTCATCCTCCACGGCTACGGGGCGGACGGCAACGACCTCATCACGCTCGGCGCGCAGTGGCAGGCGGAGCTGCCCGACGCGATGTTCCTGGCGCCCAACGCGCCCGAGCCGTGCGCGGGCAATCCGTTCGGCTTTCAGTGGTTCGACCTCGACTACACCACCGACCGCGTCGCCAACCGGCAGGAAGGCCTGCCGCTCGCCCGGCCGGTGGTGGTCAGGTTCCTGAAGGATTTCTGGGCGCAGACGGGCCTTAGCCCCAAGGACACCATTCTCGTCGGCTTCAGCCAGGGTGCGATGATGGCGCTGCATGCGGGCCTGTCGCTGCCCGAGCCGTTGATGGGAATCATCGCGTTTTCGGGCGCGTTCATTGCGCCGGAAGGGTTCGGGCCGGCTTCGGCGAGGACCCCGGTCTGTCTCGTCCATGGGGACATGGACAATGTCGTCGATCCCGATTTCAGCCGCCAGGCGGCGGAGGCGCTGGAAGCAGCGGGCGTGCCTGTAGCCTACCATGTGTCGCACGGGGTCGGCCACGGCATCTCGCCCGATGGCCTGGCTTTCGCCAGCGCCTTCATCGCCGACGTTTCGGCCCGGTCCTAGAGCGCTTTCAGGAAAGCGGACACCGTTTTTCCGGTTCGAAAGCGCGACAAAACAAAACCCGGAGCTTCCGTTCTGATTCCATCAGGACGGAAATGCTCCAGGCCGCTGTCGCAGAGCTGTTTTGCCCGCTTCACAGCCGTGTCACAAACGGCTTAGTATAAGGGCGCTATGGACTTGACTGATTCCCGCTTCGGGAGACTCACGTGACGATCCATGTGTCGCCTGAGGGCTGTCCCGCACTCGTGCTGAACGCCGACTTCCGTCCGCTCAGCTATTATCCTCTCTCGTTATGGTCGTGGCAGGACGCGATCAAGGCCGTGTGCCTGGATCGGGTCAACATCGTCTCGGAATACGACACGGCCATCCACAGCCCGTCCTTCGAGATGAAGCTGCCGAGCGTGGTCTCGCTCAAGGAATACGTGAAGCCGGCCAAGCATCCGGCGTTCACGCGCTTCAACGTGTTCCTGCGCGACCGCTTCCAGTGCCAGTACTGCGGCTCCAAGGATGACCTGACGTTCGACCACGTCATCCCCCGCTCCAAGGGCGGGCGCACGACCTGGGAGAACGTCGTGGCCGCCTGCGCGCCCTGCAATCTCAGGAAGGCCAACCGCATGCCGTGGGAAATCAAGATGTTCCCGCGCCAGAAGCCTTACCACCCGACGGTCTTCGACCTGCACAACAACGGCCGCGCCTTCCCGCCCAACCACCTGCACCGCAGCTGGCTCGACTACCTCTACTGGGATATCGAGCTGGAGCCGTAGGCCATCCTTGTCCGTCTCTCCTTGTCGAGCGGCCTGCCAATAACTATTATTGGCTGTCCCGAACGTGGAGAACGGCGATGGCGATCAGCGCGGAACTGGGCGAGACCCTCGAGAAGGTGGTGAACGACCTCGTCGCCACCGGCCGCTACAACTCGAAAAGCGAAGTGCTGCGCGAGGGCGTGCGCCTGGTGCAGGAGCGCGAGGCGCGATTGCGGGCGGCGCTGGAGCGCGGACTCCAGGATGCCGAGGAAGGACGCGTCAAGCCGCTGGATGAAGTCGCCGAGCGCCTGATCGCGAAGTACCGGAACATGGCCGAGACGTCGCATCAATGACGGTGACGATCTCGGAAGAGGCGCAGGGCGATCTGGAGTCGATCGCTTACTTCATTGGCATGGACAACCCGTTACGGGCGGCAAGTTTCGTCGAGGAACTGGTGGCTCATTGCCACACGTTGGTCGATCATCCCCTGCGATACCCGCTGGTGCCGGACTTCGAAGAACGCAATCTGCGCCGCATGCCTTACCGCGGATATTCGGTCTTCTATCAGGTGACCGGCAAGGATGTGGCCGTCATCCACATCCTCAACGATGCCCGGGACCACCGGACTATCTTGGAGAGCTAGTCTTACGCCACTGGACCGCGGCGGCGAGCGCCAGCAGCGCAACGACGGCAACCGAGACCAGTGCGTTGTAGCCGGCGAGCGACAGCCCCAGGAACCGGAACTGCACCGCGTCGCACGGAACGATGCGGGCCGCGTTGAGGTCCGAGAGGGCGTCGAACCCGACGGCTTCGCCGACGCCCGTGCAGGTCGTGGGACCGGGCCAGAAGCCCCATTCGACGCCGGCGTGGTAGATGCCGAGATAGGCGCCCCACACGAAGATGGCGGCAACCACGGCGATCGCGATGTACCAGACGGCGAGCGGCAGCCGGTTCCAGAGCAGGAGGACGAGCGCGAGGACCGGCAGGCCCCAATAGTAGGCGAGGCGCTGCTCGAGGCAGAGCTCGCAGGGCACCAGCCCGCCGATATGCTCGGAGGCAAGCGCCAGGAGGATCGCGGCGAGGCCGATGAGGAAGGCGGCGCCGGCGGCGAGCTTGTCGAGGGGAACGGTGCGGGCTTGGGGCATGTCGATCTCGCGAACGCGCTGTCGCGCCTCGATTAGCCGGAGCCGGGCCAAAACGCCAGCCTCATGGCAGGCTTGTGATGGCCGGCGGTTCCGCTTTGCGCAGCCGATTGACGGGCGGCGGCTTTCGGGCTAGTCCGGCTCATCCTACCGATCGGGCTCACCTGCCCGAAGCTGCGGGCGTGGCGGAACTGGTAGACGCGCCGGACTCAAAATCCGGTTCCGAAAGGAGTGTCGGTTCGATTCCGACCGCCCGTACCATCTCCTGCGAACACTTCGATGGATATTCGACGTGACGGCTCCCGTCAGCCCGCCACCGCGCCGTTGCGCACGGGGGATGGGGCAAGGTGCTGCAGGCTCTCCCCGACATCGCCCAGGATCTCGACCAAGGGGCGCAGCGCATGGCCGGCTTGGGTGAGCTCGTAGACGACGCGCACCGGAACCTCGGGATAGATCGTGCGGAAGACGAGACCGGCGGCCTCCAGGGCGCGCAGGTCGAGCGTGAGCATGCGCTGCGAAATTTTCGGCATTTCACGGCGCAGCTCGTTGAAGCGCTTGGGGCCGTCGAGAAGCGAATAGACGAGGACGATCCGCCAGCGGCCGCCGAGCACGCGGATGGCGTCTTCCACGTGGCAGCCGGACACGCTCTCCTTCATTGGGTCCACTCCAGGTATAGAATATGTACCTACATAGGAAAAATGTGTCTCCTTTACAATCGTAACCATTGCCTCCACCTCTCGGCTGCAAACCGAAAAGAGGTGAAGAAGATGAGTGATGTGACGGTGATTGGCCTCGGGCCGATGGGCGCGGCGCTGGCGCGTGCCCTGCTGGCCCGCGGGCATAGCCTCACGGTCTGGAACCGCAGCGAAGAGAAGGCCGCGCCGCTCGTCCGGCAGGGCGCGGTGAAGGCTGCCAGCGCAGCCGAGGCGATAGCGGCAAGCCCGCTGACGATCCTTTGCCTTGCGGACTACGCGGCCGTGGACGCGGTCCTGGCGGCAGGCGGCAACGGCGTCAACGGGCGGGCCATCGTCAGCCTCGGATCCGGTACGCCGCAGGACGCGCGGCGCGTGGCCGAGACGATGGCGGCCCGGAACGCGGCTTTCCTCTGCGGCGCAATCATGGTGCCGCCCGCCGTGGTGGGCAAACCCGAGGCGCTGTTCTTCTACAGCGGAGCCGAACGGGTGTTTAGCGAGCAGCGCGGGATTCTCGAAGCGCTCGGAGGCGATGCCCGCTTCCTCGGAACGGATCCGGCGCGCGCGCTTCTCTACAACACCGCTCTTCTCGGCCTTTACTGGTCGACCATGGCGGGATTCCTGCACGCTGCCGCGCTGGTCGGGACGGCGGGAGTGGGCGCGCGGGATTTTGCGCAGGTGGCGCGCGAATTCCTCGCCGTGCCGTCGCAGATCATCGGGTCCTGCGCCGACCAGATCGATGCCGGCCGCTACCCGGGCGAGGCCGGGCGCCTCACCATGGACGCGACCGCCATGGATCATCTCATCGACGCCAGCAGATCGCAGGGGATCGGAGCAGCCGTGCCGCTGTTCCTGCGTCGGCTGGCGCAGGAGGCGATCGAGGCGGGGCATGGCGCTGCGAGCTTTGCCGCGATCGTCGAGGTGCTGAGAGGCAAGACGGAAGCGGCGTGAACGCCGTCTCCGGAACGCACCGGCCCCGCGGGTCTCCCCGCGGGGCCGATTGTCGCGCATTGGTTGTTTAGTAGACGTAGACGGTCAGCTGCTGGCCGGCGCGCTGCACGGCAAAGACGCTGCCCGCATTGTACTGGGAGCGGCTGAGGGCGGCCGCGATCAGCGGATCGGACATCACCGCGCCCTGCATCTGGCCGTACTTGCCCTGGGTTGCAAGATACCCCGCCACCTGGCGCTTGAGCGGCGCGCAGACCCGGATCGGAACGATCTGGATGTTGGAGGCGCGGTTCCAGCCGCTCAACTGCGTGTTCTGGAAGAGGCCGACGAGCTGGTTGGGATCGACGCCGGCGCAGTTGGCGCCCGGCGCGTTGATGAAGACGCCGCCTCCACCACCACCGCCGATGATGACGCCGGGTCCGCCCGGGTTGCCCGGGCCGCCAGGTCCCCCCGGGCCACCGGGATTGCCGGGCCCGCCGGGCCCTCCGGGATTGCCCGGACCGCCAGGTCCGCCGGGACCTCCGGGTCCGCCAGGACCACCGCCATCCCCGCCGATCCCGACATCGAGATCGAGCAGATTGTCGCCGCCGACGCCCAGGTTGGCCGTGGCGAGGCCGCCGCCGACATTGGCGTCGACGTTGAGCAGGCCATTGCTGCCGCCGCTGCTGACATTGGCTTCGACGAGGCCGTTGCTGCCGCCGCCACCGCCGGGCAGGACGTTGGCGTCGAGCACGTTGCCGCCGCTGCCGCCGAGGCCGACATTGATCACGCCGCTATTGCCGGCGGGCCCACTGTCCAGCGTCACCAGCGCGCCGCTGTCGCCGTCGCCGATGACGCCGCCCAACAGGCCGCCATCTCCGCCGAGAAGGCCGCCACCGTCTCCGCCGCCCAGAAGTCCACCCTCTCCTCCGAGAAGTTGGGCACTGGCAGGTGCGATGATTAGGGTCGAGGCAAGCAGTGCGCCTGCAATCGACTTCATGAACCGCGAATACATCTTGTGCCTCATTTCCGTTTGCATGGGTTAACCCAGTCACTTTTGTGACCCATGCAATGCACGCCCCAGGTTGAGAATCTTTACGGAATCGAGGAGAGTCAATTTTACAGAGACTCAAGTCAAAATCAGTCTGTAATTGGTTCTTGTTTAAATTCGGATCGCGAACTTGTGAAGCAAAAGGGGCTTTTCGACTGAAGCAATCGTTTTCTATTAAGTGGAGGAAGCTCGGAAGGCTTGAGCGAATAGTTTTGGAGGTTCGGGGGCGTGATTTGCACCTGGTTCGACGCGAGGGCGTCGCTTCCACGCTCGCTCAGACGGCGAGACGGATGAGGTAGACGGCGATGACGCCCGCGGCCATGGCCGGGAAGAGGCTGCGCGTGGCGACGAACACCAGGGCGGTGATCGCGGCGGCGGCCGCCTCGGCGATGCCGCCCGTGGCGATGGCCGGGGCGATTAGGGCGGCGAGCACCGCGCCGGGAATGTGCCTCAGCCACGCGGCAAAGAAGCCGTCGCGCGGCAGCTTGTCGGCGATGACGAGCCCTCCGGCGCGGATGGCGTAGGTGGCGAGCGCCATCAGCACGATGGCGAGGAGCGCTTCAGGCGAGACGGTCACGGCGGCTCCGGGTTTCAAGAAAAGCGCCGGCGAGGCTCCCGACGAGGCCGCCGATGATGATGTACCAGTTGCCCTCGATGAGCCGTGCGGCAACGAGCGCGGCGGCGGCGCCGACGAGCCACGGCACGAGATCGGCCTTGCCGCGCCACATGCCAAGGAGTAGGGCGAGGAAGGTGGCGGTGAAGGCAAAATCGAGGCCGTAGGCGGCCGGATCGTCGATGGCGGCGCCGGCAAGCCGCCCGACGAGCGTTGCACCGAGCCAGGCGAGATAGATGGCAAGGCCGCTGCCGACGAGGAAGGCGGGCGACGTCGGCCCGCGCTTCATCTCGCCGACGGTCAAGGCCCAGTTCTCGTCGGTCGCCGCGAACATGGCGGCGAAGGCGCCGGGGCCGAGCCGGCCGGGAAAGAGCGGGCGCAGCGTTGCCGTCAGCATCACATAGCGCAGGTTGACGACGGCGACGGCGACGACGATCGCGGCGATGGGGAGCGCTGCCGGATTGCTCGTCCAGAGGTCGAGGGCGACGAACTGGGAGGAGCCGGCAAAGACCAGTCCGCTCATCAGCAGCACCTCGAGAACGCTGAGGCCCGCCTGGCCGGCGAGCACGCCCCAGACGAGGCCGTAGGCGGCAACGGACACGCAGACCGGCAGGCAGAGGCGCGCGCCGCGCGCCAGCTCGTCAAGGGCGCTGCCGTTTTGCCTGCGACTCATGAGGATATCTCCATGCCCGTCAGCCATGCAGATATCGGCCGGGCTTGCCCAATGACAAGTGCTGATCGAAGCGATCAACCGGCGCGATGCGTCAATGGCGGGATCTGGCGCAGAGCGTGTCCCAGGCGGCCATGGCGCCGTCGACGATGCCGTCGAGCACGGCGCGCGGGGCTCCGTCGCGAGCCTGGATGGCGATGCCGTTGATGACGGTTGTGTAGAACGAGGCGACGGCGCGTGCGTAGGTCCCGGCCGGCACGTCGCCGTCGGCGATGCCGCGCTTGATCCGGCGGGTGAAATGCTCGAGCGAGGAGAGACGGCGCTGGGTCAGGTGCGCGCGCACCTTCTCGTCCTGCGGCGGGCCGACAGCGGCCGAGAGCACGATGAAGCAGCCGCGCGGGGTCGTCGGGTCGACCGCGGTCTCGGCGTTGCGGTGGAGCGCGCCTGCTATCGCCTCGCGGGCGGTGGCGAACGCGTCGAGCTCGTCGGGCGAGACGCAGCCATAGGTGCGCTCGTAGAGATCGAGCGCTTCGTAAAAGAGGTTCTCCTTGCAGCCGAAGGCGGCATAGAGGCTGGGCTTGTTGATGCCGAGCGCCTGCGCCAGGTCGCCGACGGAAGTGCCCTCATAGCCGCGCTCCCAGAAGAGGCGCATGGCCTTATCCAGCGCTTCGTTCCGATCGAATTGTCGGGGGCGTCCTGCCAAAACCGGGTGTCCAAACTCTTTCTGTACCGATCATTATAAAATCGTTGACCGCGCCGGGCAAGCGTGGCAGCAATTATATACCGGTCGTTACAGAATGGAGTGATTTCATGCGATCCAAACCGCAACTCGAGGGACAGGTGGCGCTGGTGACGGGAGGCAGCCGCGGCATCGGCGCGGCGATTGCCGAGACGCTGGCCCGCAACGGGGCGGACGTCGCCTTCACCTTCGTCTCCAATGGCGAGGGGGCGTTGGCGAGCGAGAACCGCATCCGCAGCCACGGGCGCCGTCCGCTCGCCATCCAGGCCGATTCGGCCGATCCCGACGCCGTGGCCGCGGCGGTCGAGCAGGTGGTCGCCGAGTTCGGGCGGCTCGACATCCTCGTCAACAATGCCGGCATCGCGCTCGGCAATGCGTTCGAGGCGGCGACGCGAGAGGAGTTCGACCAGACCTTCGCCATTCACGTGCGTGCGCCCTTCTTTGCGGCGCAGGCGGCGGCCAGGCACATGCGCGAGGGCGGGCGGATCATCTCCATCGGCAGCAACCTCGGCGAGCGGGTGGCGCTGCCAGGCCTCAGCATCTATTCGGCCAGCAAATCGGCGCTGACAGGGATGACGCGGGCGCTGGCGCGCGAGCTCGGGCCGCGCGGCATCACCGTCAACCAGGTCAATCCGGGCTCGACCAATACCGACATGAACCCGGCCGACGGTCCCTACGCCGGCGAGCAGGTCAAGCTCACCGCGCTCGGCCGGTACGGCGCGGCCGAAGATATCGCGGCGAGCGTCCTCCACCTTGCCGGCCCCGGCGGGCGCAGCATCACCGGCACCGCCATCCTGGTCGACGGCGGCGCCAACGCGTAGAGCTCCCCATCGCGAATTCTCTGAAAGGATGCCAGGCGCCTTCCCCTCTCCCCTTGTGGGAGAGGGACAGATTTTCCGCGTCCAGCGGAAAATCAGGGTGAGGGGTCTGCGATGCTGCCAAGTCAACCAGCGTTTGTCGAAGCATCGCAGACCCCTCATCCGCCCCTTCGGGGCACCTTCTCCCACAAGGGGAGAAGGGAGAAGTGCCATAAGCGTGCCTGGAGGCGAAGGAACCGCCGGGTTCAGTTTATCGGTCCGGGTGCGGGAACCGCCGTTCCAGCCAATCGACGGCGAAGGCGACGATGGCGGGAGCGTCGACCAGAACCGAGGGCGCGGCGCCGATGGTGCCGCGCTTGCCCTGGCCGGTTGCGAGGAAGTCCTCGACCACCTCGGCGAAATAGAGATCGTCGAGACCCTCGACGATTGGGTTGCCGGTGTCGAACTCCTCGAGGTCGCGCCAGACGACCTCGCCGTTCTCGAGAAACGGCGTCTCGTAGCGCTTGATGCGCTTGCCCGGAATATCGGCGAGGTGCTCGGCATGGTGCAGCAGCGTCATGGATTCGAGCGGCGCGCCGACGAGCAGCACCTTGCCGCCGGCTTCGACGAGCCGGGCAAGGGGCGAGCGTTCACCATAGCCGTAGGAGAGCGCATGGTCGGCCAGCAGCCACTCGCCCTTGGCGCCGATGGCGGCGCAGGACGGACCGGGACTGGCGCTGCGCAGCGCGCCGGGCGTCGTGCGCAGGAACTCGGGGAAGGCGCCATTGTCGCGGATGGCGCGCGATGCCCGGGGATCGAAGGCGGGCGCATGCGGACGTAGCTCCGGGTCCGTCGCCCATTCGTCTTCCCAGAGCCAATCGGTATAGGCCATCAGCGTGCCGCTCGGCCCGACGGTGTCGCGGACGGCGCCGATCAGCGTATCGGGACCGCCGAGAATCGGGCCGACCGAGCGCAGGCCGGCATGGGCCATGACCGTGTCGCCCGGCTTGACGCCAAGCGAGGCGACGTCGCGGGCGAGCTCGGCCCGCGTCCAGAGGGTCGCTGTCATCGGTTAACCGCGTGCGTAAGCGATCTTGCGGGTGTTCTCTTCGGCGATGGCGCCTTCGCGCGCATCGTAGATCTCGCGGGCTTCGAGAATGGCTATGTGGTGCTCGGCCGACCAGTCCCAGAGGCTCTGGATCGGGCCGTCGAGGGTCTTGCCCATTTCGGTCAGGGTATATTCGACGCGCGGGGGGACCTCGGGATAGATGGTGCGGGTGACGAGGCCGTCGCGCTCGAGGTTGCGCAGGGTCAGGGTCAGCATGCGCTGGGAGATGCCGTTGATCATGCGCTTCAATTCGTTGAAGCGCAGGGTGCCGCTCTTGCCGAGGATGCCGACCACCATCACGCTCCACTTGTCGCCGATGCGGTTGAGCACGTCCGACATGGCCAGGCAGTTGGCCGACTTGCTTGTATCCGCGATGGACATGGATGCTGCCTTTCTAGATTGTGCCTTGGGCACTAATATAGACACGGTTACCGATTGTGCCTAGGGGTGGAGATTGTAAGATCACGACAAGCGCCCCGGCCATGATCTAGAAGCATCGGGAGCCAAACAGGGAGAACGCGTCGTGACCGCAGCCGAACTTGAAGCCCTCGTCGATGCCATGACGCTCGAGGAGCAGGTGTCGATCCTTTCGGGCGAGGATTTCTGGTCGGTGCCGGCGGTGCCGCGCCTCGATATCGGCAAGCTGCGGGTCACCGACGGGCCGAACGGGGCGCGCGGCGGCGGGTCGCTCATCGGCGGGGTGAAGTCGGCGAGCTTTCCGGTCGGCATCGCGCTCGGCGCCACCTGGAACGTCGAGCTCGTCACCGAGATCGGCGCGGCGCTCGCCGACGAGGTCAAGTCGAAGAGTGCGCATATGCTCCTGGCGCCGACGGTCAACATCCACCGGTCGGTCACCAACGGGCGCAATTTCGAGTGCTATTCGGAGGATCCGATCCTCACGGGCGAACTGGCGGCCGCCTATATCACCGGGCTGCAGGGGCAGGGGATCGCGGCGACCATCAAGCACTATGCCGGCAACGAATCCGAGATCGAGCGCACGACGATATCGTCGCAGATCGACGAGCGGGCGCTGCGCGAGATCTATCTCGTCCCCTTCGAATGGGCGGTGAAAAAGGCGAGCACCTGGGGCGTGATGAGCTCCTACAACAAGCTCAACGGCACCTATACCTCCGAGCACAACTGGCTCTTGACCACGGTGCTGCGCAACGAGTGGGGCTATGACGGCATCGTCATGTCCGACTGGTTCGGCTCGCATTCGACCGTCGAGACGGTGAATGCCGGATTGGACCTCGAAATGCCGGGGCCGACCCGCGACCGGGGCGACAAGCTCGTCGCGGCGGTCAAGAGCGGCGAGGTCAAGGCCGCGACGGTGCGCGAGCGGGCGCTCAACGTGCTGCGCCTGATGGACCGCACCGGCGCGCTCACCGATACGCGCGCGTTCGAGGAACGCGCCGACGACCGGCCCGAGCATCGTGCCCTCATCCGCCGCGCCGGCGCCGAGGCGGCGGTGCTGTTGAAGAACGAGGGCGTGCTGCCGCTTTCCGGCAAGGATCGGGCCTAATGCGAAGATCGCGCAGATAATGGGCGGGGGCAGCGCGCAGCTCAACGCCCACTATCGCATCAGCCCGTGGGACGGGCTCACGGCCGCGCTCGGCAAGGAGCGCCTCGCCTTCGCGCCGGGCTGCACCAACCACCGCTTCGAGCCGCTGCTCAAGGGCCGCTTTCGCGTCGATTATTTCGCCAACGACACGTTGTCGGGCGAGCCGGTCCACACCGCCATCCAGGACGAGGCGCAGGCCTTCTGGATCGGGCGGATCGCCGAGGACAAGGTCGACCCGAAGCAGTTTTCGGTGCGGCTGACGGGGAGCTACACGGCCGAGGCGACCGGCGAGCACCGGGTCGGCATTTATGCGGCAGGCCGCGCCAAGGTCTATGTCGAAGGCACGCTCATTGCCGACGCCTGGACCGATTGGAAGAAGGGCCGCACCTTCTTCGAGGAGGGGTGCGACGAGGTCGTCGGCACCGTCGCGTTCGAAGCCGGGCGCAGCTACGAGGTCACCATCGCGTTTGCCACCAAGCCGCATGCCGTGCTCGGCATCGCGGGCTTTGCCGCCGGCATCGGCTATCCGCTGGGCGATGCGGCCATCGCCGAGGCGGCGCGGATCGCGGCGGATGCCGAAACAGCCATCGTCTTCGTCGGGCGTAACGGGGAGTGGGACACCGAGGGCAGCGACCTGCAGTCCATCATCCTGCCCGGGCGGCAGAACGAACTGGTCTCGGCCGTCGCGAAGGCCAATCCCAACACCGTCGTCGTGCTGCAGACCGGCGGGCCGGTGGAGATGCCGTGGCTCGGCGAGGTCGCGGCGGTCATCGAGGCCTGGTATCCGGGCCAGGAGGCGGGCAACGCCATCGCCGACGTGCTGACGGGCGCGGCCGAGCCCGGCGGGCGCCTGCCGCAGTCCTTCCCGGTCAAATGGGCGGACAACCCGACCAACAGCCAGGACGCAGAGGTCTATCCAGGCCTCGACGGCAAGGTGCGCTACGAGGAAGGGGTGTTCATCGGCTACCGCCACTACGACAGGCACGGCATAGCGCCGCTCTTTCCCTTCGGCTTCGGCCTTTCCTATACGCGCTTTGCGCTTTCGGACCTCGAGGTCGACGACAGCCAGTTCGAGGCGGACGGGGTGGCGACGGTGACGTTGACCGTCGCCAATACCGGCGAGCGGGCGGGCTCCACGGTCGTCCAGCTCTACGTTTCAGATGACGTTGCTTCCCTCGACCGGCCGGGCAAGGAGCTCAAGGCCTTCGCCAAGGTGCATCTTTCGCCCGGCGAGCGGCAGGATGTGTCGCTGCGGCTCGATGCGCGCGCCTTCGCCTTCTATTCGGCCTCGGCCCGCCACTGGCTGGTCGAGGCGGGCGAGTTCACCCTTCGCGCCGGCACCTCCTCGGCCGACCTGCCGCTCACGGCAAAGATCAGCCGTTCGACGACGCTCATGCTGCCGGTCTGAATACGATAGTCAGGCGGCGCTGAGCACGCGCAGCACGGCTTCCGGGTCATGCTCGATGACCTTGAGATAGGCGAGAAGCGCGCTGTCCGGATGCGTGCGCCCCTGTTCCAGGTCGCGCAGGCGCCCGTAGCTGATGTGGAAGCGCTCGGCGAACTGCTCCTGGGTGAGGCTCAACCGATCCCGGATGGTCTTGGAAAGACGCGCGGCAGCGAAGCGCTCGATCTCCTCGTCGGTCAGCGGCGGGTTGTCCGGGTCGGAAAGCGCAGCCGCGGTGATCTCCTCGTCGGTCAGCGCGTCGAGCCGGGCCTGCTGCTCCGGAGTCATCTTCGGCGCGTTGTTGGGGTCGAGCCTATATCTAACGATCGCCATAGATTCGATCCTCCTTCGGATTTGTCCGGCGGGCGGAAATCAGGCGGCCAATGGCACCACTTCTCGCGAAGATCACGGCATAGAGCTTGCCGTTTACTGCCCCGATGGCCTTGTAGCGCTGTTCACCGTCCTCAGGTCGGGTAGTGTTCACGATCACGAGCCGCGGATCGAGGAACACGGCGGTGGCAAACTCGAACGTAACCGCGTGCTTTTGCTCATTCGTCCCGGCCTTTCGGCTATCCCAAGCAAAATCGACCGGCCGATCCATATCTGTAGTATTGCGGGATTTCCGCAGTTACGTCAAGCTGCGGAAATCCCGTAGTTCAGGCTGCCTTATGCTGGGCCGCATGCAGGCCGAGATAAAAGTCGAGGTTGGCGTCCTTCAGCCCCAGTTGGTCGAGAATGGCGGCCATGAAGCTCACCGGTGCAGTGCCGGGGGCGGTGACGATCCTGCCGTCGGTGACGGCGTAGGGCACATCCTGGTAAAGGTCTGCGCCGTTGTAGCCGGATTTAGGCAGATTGTCGGGCGAGTTCGAGGTGTGGCGCACCGTGTCGAGCACGCCCGAGCGCGCCAGCGCCAGCGTGCCGTCGCAGATGCCGCCGACGATCTTGCCGGCCGCGAGGGCGTCCCGCACGAGCTTGCCGATGTCGGGAGCGTCGGGCTGCGACCAGGCGGTGCCGCCGTTGACGAGCAGCACGTCGAAATCGTCGAGGTCGACGTCTTCGATCGCCACATCAGGTGTCACCTTGAGGCCGCCGGCCGAGGTCACCGGCTTGCCGCCGGGCGCCGCAAAGCGCGTCTCGATGCCGTAGTAGCCCTTGGCGACGGCGTTGAGCAGGGCCGTTTCCCAGTCGGCATAGTCCTGTGTGAGGATGGTGAGGAAGGTTGTCATCTTGCGTTTCCTCTTGTCTGATGCGACGAGATTAGCGGTGCACCCGACCAGAATTTGTCAGCAGCGGATGGCGCCCATATGGCCAAGCGTTCCGAGCAGAGCGCCGGCGCGCCTCGCTCGACCCGCCGGGGCTGACGTGAAAGCGTTCACAAACCTGTCGGCGCGCCTCCCGCCACATTGAGGCCGCGTTCATCGGCTGGTAAGACTTCCGCCCGAACCTTCCGCCATTGGAGACAGAGACTCGTGCATTTCGCCCGGCGCCTCGGCCTCGCTTTCCTCTTCGCCCTCGCTTCCATCGCCAGCCTCGCCGCGTCCGCCGCGGCCAATCCGCTGCTGCTCGTCGATATCGACACGCTCGAAGTGCTCGAGGCGCAGGAGGCGGGGCAGCCCTGGCATCCGGCTTCGCTCACCAAGCTGATGACGGCGTTCGTCGCCTTCGAGCAGATCTCGCTCGGCAACGTCAGCCTCGATACGCCCGTCACCCTTTCCAAGGCCGCGGTTGCGCTGCCGCCGAGCAAATCCGGACTGCCGGCCGACAGCGCCGTCTCGATGCAGGACGCGCTCTATATCCTGCTGGTCAAGTCGGCCAACGACATGGCCGTCGCCATCGCCGATACGGTCGGCGGCTCGGAAGCCGGGTTCGTCGCGCTGATGAACGATGCGGCCCGGCGCATGGGCCTTTCGGCGACGCACTTTTCCAATCCGCACGGCCTGCACGATCCCAGCCAGGTCACCTCGGCGCGCGACCTCGCTGTGCTCTCGCTCTATATCCTGCAGAACTATCCGCAGTACGCGCCGATCTTCGGCACCGAGGAGGTGACGATCGGCAAGCGCGTCTATGAATCGCAGAATGCGCTCCTCACCAAATTCGCCGGCACCACCGGCATGAAGACCGGCTATGTATGCTCTTCGGGCCTCAACATTGTTGCGACCGTCGAGCGCGGCGGGCGGCGGCTGCTCGCCGTGGTGCTGGGAGCGTCCTCGGGCCGCGAGCGCAACGAGCGCGCCGCCGAGCTGGTGCTGCGGGGCATCTCCGGCGCGCGCACGGGGCAGAACCTCATCGCCCTTCCCAACCAGGCCGGCGCGCCCGTCGACATGCGTCCGATGATCTGCGGGGCGCAGGCCAAGGCGTACGTCGCGGCGCAGGAGGCGGCGTTTCCCATGGGCCTCGAAGGCCAGCCGAGCTATCTCACCGACACGGTGGCCGCGCGCAGCTATGCGGCATCCGATCTCGGTCGCATCCGCACCGGCGTGCCGCTGCCGCGCCCGCGCCCCGAGCACATGCCGGTGACGATCGTGCCCACCGGCCAGCCGGGGGCGGTCGCAGAGGCTGAGCTGCGTCCGGGGCTCTCGGCGACGGTCACCGCCGCCGGCATCCCGTTCCCGCGTCCGCGCCCGAATTTCTGAGCGTATTTAGCCCGCGTTCTTGACGATCTCGAAGCGCAGCACGCCCGCCTCTTGGGCGAACGTCACGGCATGGCCGTTCTGGCGGCAATGGAGAGGGATATCGACCTTGGCGATCGGGTCGGTGGCGAGCACTACCAGGCGGGCGCCCGGCGCGAGGGCCTCGAGCCGCTTTTCCATGCGCAGGACCGGCAGGGGACATTTCTGCCCCCTGGCGTCGACGATGTCGGGGTCACTGGCCAAGCAGCAGCACCCAGTGCACGCCGTAGGCCGAGTTCGGATTGGCGGCGACGGCAAGGCCGGCGCGGCGCGCCCCGGCGGTGGCGAGAGCGGCGGCATCCGGCGAGCTGTTGCGCCAGCCCGAGAAGGTTTCGGCAAAGGTCGCATAGCCGGCGCTGGACCGCATGGCCGCGACGCCCTCCGGCGTGCGCGGCGAGGTGCCGCTCGCGGCATACTGGTTGGCGAGCTGCTGGGCCTGCGCCTCGAGGCCGGCATCGGCGGTCAGCGCGCCGGCGCCGACGCTGGCGCGGTAGGCGTTGACCAGACCGAGCGCCTGCGCCTTGTCGAGGCTGGCGCCGGGCTGGTCCATCCGCGCCGACAGGCCCGCCGGAAGCGCGGCAGGCGCGCCGCCGCCGGAAAAGGCGCTGCAGGCGGCAAGCAGGGCCGCGAGCGCGGCAGCGGCGAGGGTCGGCAGCGGCCGAATGGCGCGGCGGAGCAGGGTCTGGTCGGTCATTCGTCTTCCTTTGAAAGGGTCAGCTCGCCCCCAAGCGTGCCACCTATAGCGCATCCATCAAGAAATGCTGAATCGCGCGGCGCGCGAGCGTTCGCGGCTCATGCGCAGAAATGGAGCGGGCGGCTGGCCATCGGTCAAGCTTGGGAGTGGTGATCCCGACGCGATTCGAACGCGTGACCCCAGGATTAGGAATCCTGTGCTCTATCCTGCTGAGCTACGGGACCACATCATGGGAGATAGCAAAATTGCGTCCGCTGGCAAACCCCCGCTCGATGCGCATACGTGCTAAGGCTTGCCGATATCCGTCCAGCCGAGACCCGGGCGGGACTCGAATGCGTCGACTGTGGGGTGACCATGACGGATACCGATTTCGAGAGCCTGATCGCAGAGGCCGAGGAGCGGCCGTTCGTCGGGTGGAACGTGTCGTATGACGGCCGCATCCGCACGACGATGCCGTGGGACTTCGCCGGCATCGTCGATGCGCACGCGCGCGAATCCGCAACCCTCCTCGATCTGGGAACCGGTGGCGGGGAATGGCTGAGCCGCCTGCCTCATCGACCCGTCCGCACCGCGGCCACCGAGGGGTGGGCGCCCAATGTGCCGGTCGCCCGCGCCCGGCTGGAGCCGCTGGGGGTGGAGGTCTTCGCGGTCGAGGGCGCGCCGGACAACGTCGATCAGGACTCTCCCTTCGAGGGTGGGGCGCTGCCCTTTGCCGACGACAGCTTCGACCTGATCGTCAGCCGCCACGAATCGTATGTCCCCGCCGAACTGAGGCGCGTGTTGCCGTCGGATGGCGTGTTCCTGACCCAGCAGGTCGCGTCCGGCGCCGCGGACGATTTCTACAGATTGCTGAACCAGTCGCCGCCGCCGGTCGAAACGGCCTGGAACCTGGCATTCGCCAAGCGGCAGCTGCAGGACGCAGGCTTCGAGGTCGTCGAAGAGGCCGAGGGGCGCGAGCGGACCGAGTTCGCCGATGTCGGGGCGTTCGCGTGGTACCTCAAGAACATGCCGTTCATCTATCCGGACTTCTCGATCGCGGCCGCGATCGAGACCTTGCGGGAGCTGCACGAGGGCGTGCGGGCGGGCCGCGCGATCGTCGTCGGCCTGCCTCTCTTCCGCCTGAAGGCGCAGCCTCTCTGCCCGCGTTCGAGTGGGCATGAGAGCGGCGGGATCGGGTCGCATACGGTTACGCCTTGGCCTTGAGGCGCGCAATGGGGCCGGTTAAGCGGCGCTTTTGCTGTCACTTGGTCCGGGTGTGGTAAGGGTTTGCACACCGGTGTGAACTAAGGGTGCCGGTGCGCGCCGATTTCGCCGGGGCTTCGATCACAAGGACGGGCGATGCTGCTAGACCAGACCTCGCTGATGCTGGCCATTGGATTTTCCGGGGCCGCGCTCGGGGTGACTTTGTTCATCGCATGGCTTTCCGCGCGTAGCGAGCAGTTCCTGTTTCGCCTTGCCGTCGGCGTCGTCGCGCTCGTCTGCGGGGTTGCCGTGTTCAGCGGCTATCGCGAGGACTATTCGGTCGCCCGGCACTTCCTCGGCTTCATGTTCGTGCTCCTCGGCTTCTGCCTCGCCTGGAACAGCGCGCGGCATTTCCGCACCGGCTCGGCACCTGCCGGGCCGACGGCGCTGATCGCGCTCCTCACCATCGGGACGACCGCCGTGCCGTTCGCGCTCGGCCTCGACGGGCTCGGGGCGATCGTCGCCAATGTGCTGGCCACCGGGGTGCTGGTGGCGACGGCCATCGAGCTCTGGCGGGCGCGGGCCGAGGCGCCGGTGCCGATACGCGTCACCGCGGCGCTCTATTGCGTCGGGGCCACCTCGTTCTTCCTCTGCGCGCTCGCCCTCGTCATGGAGGGGGACATGGTGCTCCCGGGCGCACCGGCCAACTGGGCCGAGGAGATCAACGCGATCGTTGCGATCTTCGCCATGAGCGGCATCGGGGCGCTGTCGCTGGCGCTGCACCAGTCGCGCCTGGCGCGCCGGCACCAATCCGAGGCGATGACCGACCCGCTGACGGGCCTTCTCAACCGGCGCGCGCTCTTCGACCGCTTCGGGCAGGAGCCGCTCGCCGGGCCCATCGCGGTGCTGCTCTGCGACCTCGATCATTTCAAGTCGATCAACGACATCCATGGGCACGCGGCGGGCGACGACGTGCTGCGCCAGTTCGCCTCGACCGTGCGCCAGCTCGTCGGCGCGCAGGGCGTGCCGGCGCGGCTGGGCGGCGAGGAGTTCGCCGTGGTGCTGCCGGGCGCCGGCGCGCCGCAGGCCGCCGTGATGGGCGAGCGCATCAGGGCGACGTTCGCCGGCTGCGGCCTCGAAACGCTCGCGGGACCGGTGACCTGCACCGTCAGCATCGGGGTCGCGGTGTGCGAGGAGCCCAGGGACGGGTTCGAGACACTGCTCGGCCAGGCCGATGCGGCGCTCTACGCGGCCAAGCGCGACGGACGCAACCGCGTGGCGGTGCGCAACCTGCAACTCGTCGCCTGAAGCGGACACCGGGCGCCGACTCCCGGAACCCCAAGTGCTGCATATTGGCAACGCCCGGCCGCTTCCTGCCACGCGTTCGCCTGAAAATGACCGGCAGGGCCGCGCGGGTAATCTTTTTTTGCCGTATTCTGGTGCACGGTAAACGAAATCCTTCGGGGCTCCATTTGCTGAAAGCCAGTGTGACCAGCGTTGCCTTGCTCGCCGCTGCCGCGACGATCGCCGCGCCCGCACGCGCGTGCGAAGAGCTGCGCGCGGGGCCGGTCGGCGTCGTCACGCAAGTGGTCGACGGCGATACCGTGATGCTGGACTCGGGCCTTGTCGTGCGCATGATCGGCACCCAGGCCCCCAAGCTGCCGCTCGGGCGGGAGGGTTTTGAAGCCTGGCCGATGGCCGAGGAGGCGCGCGAGGCGCTCGTTTCCATGGCCCTCGGCAAGCGGGTGCGCCTCGGCTATGGCGGGCAGGAGGTCGACCGCTACGAGCGGGCGCTCGCCCATGTCTTCGTCCTCGGCGACGGCGAGGATGACGTCTGGCTGCAGCGCGAGATGGTGGGGCAGGGGCTCGCCCGCGTCTATTCCTTCCCGGACAACCGCAAATGCCTCGGCCTGCTCTATGCGGCGGAGGGCTCGGCGCGCGGCGGGCGGCTTGGAATCTGGACCGATCCCTATTACAGCGTACGTGCGGCGGACCGGCCGGAAGAGATTCTCGCGCGCACCGGCCACTACGAACTCGTCGAGGGCCGGGTGCTGCTCGCCGACGAGGCGGGCGGGCGCGTCTATCTCAACTTCGGCCGCTACTGGAAGGAAGATTTCACCGTGGTGATCGAAGGGGCGGCTCTGCGGCTCTTTGCGGGTGACGGGCTCGATCCGTTGGCGCTCGAAGGCGCGCTCGTGCGCGTGCGCGGCTGGATCGACGAACGGGACGGCCCGCGCGTCGAGGTCACCCATCCCGAGCAGATCGAGGTCCTGGCGGCAAGATGATGGTTTCTGCCCGTCTCATCAATGGATTGCGCAAGGGCGTGCTGGCGACGGCGCTGGTGGCGCTGGCCGGCTGCACCGCGCTGACGCCCGGGAGCGTCGCGGTCAACCGCACCGGCGACAATCCGGCGCCGGTCATTGCACCGCCGCCGGCGAGCGACGACGAGATCATCGGCCAGCGCGAGCATCCGCGCATCATCGCGGCTTTTGGCGGGGTCTATTCCGACCGCCAGGCCGAGATCATGATCGCGCGCATCGTCTCGCGGCTGCTGGCCGCCGCCGATCAGCCCAATGCCCAGTTCCAGGTCACCATCCTCGATTCCCCCGAAGTCAACGCCTTCGCGCTGCCGGGCGGCTACATCTACGTGACGCGCGGCATCCTGGCGCTCGCCTCCGACACCAGCGAGCTGGCGGCGGTCCTCGCCCATGAGATCGCGCACGTGACGCTGCGCCATGCGCGCGCGCGCACCGACCGCAGCCGCACCACGGCGATCGTCGACCGGGTGATCACATCGGTCTTCGGCGGCGACACCTCGAACGACGCGGTCGCCAGCCGCTCGCGCATGTCGATGGCCGCCTTCAACCAGAACCAGGAGCTGGAGGCCGACCGCGAAGGCATCAAGATCGCCGGCAAGGCAGGATACGATCCGCACGCGGCCGCCCGCTTCCTCGGAGTGATGAGCCGCTTCGCTTCCTTCTCGGCCGGCAGCGACAACGGCGACGACTTCCTTTCCTCCCACCCTTCGACGCCCGACCGCATCCAGAAGGCCGCCGAAACTGCCCGCAGCCTTTTCGGCGCGCCGGGCACCGGCGAGACCGACCGCAGCGGCTATATGGACGGCATCTCGGGCCTGACCTTCGGCGACAGCCCATCGCAGGGGTCGATCGTCGGGCGCCAGTACATCCATCCGGGCGCGCGGTTCACCTTCACCGTGCCCTCCGGCTATACGCTGCAGACCTCGCAGAACGCCGTGGTCGGGGTCGCGGGCGACGGCGAGGCGGTGCGGTTCGATTCGACCAGCGTGCCTGCCGGCCAGTCGCTCACCGACTACCTCAAGTCCGGCTGGATCGCCGGCCTCAAGGCCGAGACCGTCAGGGCCGAGAGCCACAACGGCATCGAGATGGCGACGGGCCTGGCCGAAACCGACCAGTGGCATTTCCGCGTCTCGGTCGCCCGCATCGACGGCACCGTCTACCGCTTCATCTTCGCGGCCAAGGCGACGAGCGATCGCTTCACGCGCGGAGCCGAGCAGACGCTGGCGAGCTTCCGCCGCACGACCGCCGCCGACCTCTCCGGCATCCGTACGGTTGCCGTGCGGGTCGTCACCGCCCGCCCCGGCGACACCGCCGACAGCCTCGCCCGGCAGATGTCCGGCCTCTCGCGCGGGCCCGAGCTCTTCTATATCATCAACAACCTCTATCCGGGCGACCCCATCGTTCCGGGGCAGAAGTACAAGCTGGTGGCGCTGCAGTAGGTGCCTACAGCGCCCGCACCCTTGACGTGCGCAGGTCAAGGTAGAATATTCAAGGATAGGTAGAAGAGGATCTATCCGATGGCGCTCAGTATCAAGGATCCCGAGACCGAGCAGCTTGCGCGGGAATTGGCCAAGCATACGGGTGAAACGATCACCCAAGCGACCAAGCGCGCGCTGGCCGACAGGCTGCGGCGCGCACGCAAGCTGAGCGACGTGCAGAGGGATATTCTTCTCAGGGACCTTGAAGCCATTAGGGAGCGCATGAATGCACTTCCGGTTCTCGACAACCGCTCTCCCGACGAAATCATAGGCTACGACGAAAACGGCCTGCCGCGCTGATGGTCGTTGATGCTTCGGTCATTGCCGCTATCGCATTCGGTGAGCCGGAGGCGCAAGCGTTCGAGCTGGTGATCGCCGATGACCCGATCCGGTTGATTTCAGTCGCCACGCTTTTCGAGGCAACGATCGTCATCGAAACGCGCAACGGTGAACTCGGCGCGAGGGAGCTGGACATGTGGGTCAACAGGACCGGGCTCGAAGTAATGCCCGTCGATGCGGATCAGTATGCCATCGTACGCGACGCCTGGCGCCGCTTCGGCAAGGGTCGTCACCGGGCTGCCCTCAACTTCGGCGATTGCTTTTCCTATGCGCTTTCGGCGGTGACGCAGGAGCCCTTGCTCTTCAAAGGCGATGATTTCGCACGCACGGACGTGTTGCGCGTTGCGCTGCCTTGAGCGGACGCCAAACAGAAAGGCCGGCGTTTCCGCCGGCCTTCGTTTCGATCCCGTGTGCCGCTGATCAGGCGGCAGCTTCCTCGTCGGCTTCGGCTTCCGCGGACTTGCCGCGGCGCGGGCTCTTGGCGAGGTTCTTCTCGATGAGCTGCACCGCTTCGGTGAGCGTCAGCTTGTTGACGGCGGCGATCTCGCGGCTCATGCGGTCCATGGCCTGCTCGAAGAGCTGGCGCTCGGAGTAGGACTGCTCGGGCTGGTCGTCGGACCGGTAGAGGTCGCGCACGACTTCCGAGATGGCGATGAGGTCGCCCGAATTGATCTTGGCCTCGTATTCCTGGGCGCGGCGCGACCACATGGTGCGCTTGACGCGGGCGCGGCCGGTGACGGTATCGAGTGCCTTGGCCACGAGATCTTCTTCGGCGAGCTTGCGCATGCCGACCGATTTGATCTTGGCCACGGGGACGCGGAGCGTGAGCTTGTCCTGCTCGAACGAAATGACGAACAGCTCAAGCGTCAACCCGGCGACTTCCTGTTCCTCGATCGCGACGATCATCCCGACGCCGTGCGCCGGATAGACGATGTACTCGCCGGTCTTGAACCCAAGCCGCTGCACTGACTTCTTGGTTACCATAGGGAACTCCTTCTTGACGCCCCATGAACGGTTCCCTGCGGGATAGGACCGTTCACCCGTACTCTTAACGTCGGCCCCGATTTTCCGGAGCTTCAGGCACAGTCAAGGCGCAAGCCACCCGGTCCGCTTCCCGGGGGGTGCGCATCAGTTCTCGATCCTGTCAAAAAAAATGTGCCTCGCGGCACTGGTTCAAAATGACCGGCTTGACTGCATGTGCGAAGACCATAGCACAAAAAATCAGCAAAATCAAAAATATCGAATCAGCGCCCTTAGCGGGGTCCAAACGGCCCCGCCAAGTAGTGCGTCAGCAATGCTGTCCGAAGGAGTCATGACCGGCGCGCAGGGCTGCCGGGGCGTCAGTCGCCTTCGCCGGGAGCTTCCGAGAAGTACTTCTCGTATTTGCCTTCCTCGCCGTCGAACTCCTTGGCGTCGGGCGGAGGATCGCGCTTCTCGGTGATGTTGGGCCAGACGGACGCGTACTTGGTGTTGATCTCGAGCCATTTGTCGAGCCCGCTTTCGGTGTCGGGCTTGATGGCCTCGGCGGGGCACTCGGGCTCGCAGACCCCGCAATCGATGCACTCGTCGGGGTGGATGACGAGCATGTTCTCGCCTTCATAGAAGCAGTCGACGGGGCACACCTCGACGCAGTCCATGTACTTGCACTTGATGCAGTTGTCGGTGACGATATAGGTCATAGGCTGAGCAATCCTGCCCCAAATAGTCAGGTTTTGGGCGCGCCCGGAAGGGGAACCGGGTGTTTTGCCGGTGCTAAACGCTTTTGCAGCCGACTGCAATACTGCTCGCGAGCAGGGTTTTGCGGCAGGCGGCGAAAGCGCGCCAAGCGGTTTCAGTTGGACGTGGCCCGGTGCAACGTTCCCGGTTGTTGACTGTCATCCCGGCGAAAGCCGGGATCCAGTACTCACGGCCAAACGGTTTCCGCACAGTACGATCCCAACCACAGGGTCATTCCCGCGCAAGCGGGAACCTCTGTTGCTGTCGTCGGTCCGGCAAACGGAGGTCCCCGCTTGCGCGGGGATGACCGGTGGGGGTGCTCGTCGGAGCGCAGTCGCACCTGCGCCGTTTACTGGGTCCCGGCTTTCGCCGGGATGACAGCCAATGGGTGGAGCACGATGGTGCACACGATCCCTCCCCTCCAGGAAGACCTCGTGCTTTCCGTCAAAGCGTGACTATGGCTACTCCTCCTCGTCGCCGTGCAGCCGGTCGGTGTCGCGGCGTTCCTTCTTGGTCGGGCGGCCGCTGCCGGGAACGCGCTCGCCGATGGCGCGCTCGAAGGCGGAGAGCTCCTCGTGCGGGGGACGGGCGGGCGAGATGTCCTCGTAAAGCGCCTGCGCTTCACTGGCGGGACCGCGGCGCGTGCCGCACTCGATGATGCGCCAGATGAGGACGCGATCGTTGAGCGACATGGTGAGCACGTCGCCGGGCGCGACCTTATGGGCGCTGTCGACGATGCGCTCGGAATTGACCCGGACGGCCCCCGCCTCGATGACCTTCTGGGCGAGGGTGCGGGACTTGAGGGCGCGCGAGAAGAACAGGAACTTGTCCAGCCGCTCCTTGCGGGGCGCGGTTGTGGACAAGCCCGTCAATCCTATTCCGGCTTCTTGGACTTGAGCGCGGCGAGCGCGGCGAACGGCGAGTCGGGGTCGAACACTGGCTCGCGCTTCTCGCGCGGGGGCGAGGAGAATTTCGGCCGCTCGTTGCGGGGCTTTTCGAAACGCTGGCCGCCGTTTTTCTTGCCGCGGTTGTCGAAGCGCGGCTTGCCGTTGCCGGCGCCATCACCCGCAGCTTCGTCGCGGCGCGGGCCGCGATGCTGGCGGTTGCCGTTCTGGCCGTCGCCGGCCGGACGCCCCTGCTGGCGGCGGCGCTCGTCGCGGTGGTCGTTCCGCCGGCCGGGGAACCAGATCTCGTCGAATTCGGGCTCGGCGGGCTTTTCGGGCTCCGTCTCCAGGACGGCCTGCCCGGGTTCGGCAAGCCCGACCGGCGCGACATCCGCCACAACCTCGGCCAGCACCGTCTCGGCGGCGCCTTCGGGCGAAGCGTTGGCCTCGGCCTCGGCATCGACAAGCGCGTCGGCGGAAACGGGTCCGTCGGGCGTTGCCGCTTCGGCGACTTCGGCGGGCGAAGCGACCTCGACCGGGGGCTTTGGCGTGCGGCGCACGCGGTAGCCGAGGGAGGTCAGGATGGAAGCGAAATCCTCGCCCGAACAGCCGAGCAGCGAGGTCATCTCGACGGTGACGCGGAAGCCGTTGCCTTCGGCGGCGCCGGGCGGCAGCTCGCCCTGGTGGCGGCTGGCATCGAGGGCGATCAGCGGCCGGATGAGGTCGGCGAGGCGTTCAAGGATATCGACGCGCACGGCGCGCTTGCCGGCGACCTTGAAGCCGGCGACCTCATAGAGCTTGGGGGCCACTTCCGGGTCGATCTCGAAGGAGGTGCGGCCCGAAAGCACGACATGGGGCAGATCGGTGACGCCCGGCTGACGCACGCCCCCGTTCTTCAGGGCATGGAGGATGATGGCGAGCTCGCGCGGGGCGGGCTTCAGGGAGAGCGGCAGATAGATGTGGTAGGCGCCGAACTTGACGCCGAGCTTGCGCAGCTTCCCGCGTACCTCCTGGTCGAGGCTCTTGACCTCCTCGGCCACTTCATGGCGCGGGATCAGCCCCAGGTGCTCGTAGAGCCGGTAGGCGATGCCGCGGGCGGTGCCTTCGAGGTCGGCGGGCGCTTCCAGCGCCATCACCTGCTCGAGCACGGTATTGATATGATGGCGCAGCCAGAGATTGAGGCGATCCTGAACCTTCTCGAGGTCGACGCCGGTCAGCGATTCGTCGGCCAGCACCAAGACGCGCGGGCGCAGCAGCGCATCGCCCTCAAGGAGTTCGGCGACGATCTCGCCCTTCCAGCGCAGGCGGCCATCGGTCGCCAGCACGAATTCCTCATTGGGCGCGCCGGCGAGGCGCTCGGCACGGTTGCGGATTTCGGGAGCGACGGCCTGTTCGGCGGCCGAGCGCAGCGCCTTGGCGTCGATGTCGCCTTCGGTGCGCGCCAAGGTGAAGCGGAAGCCTTCCAGGGTCCCGATCAGGTGGCCCTCAAGGCTCACTTCGCCGCGGTCGTTGATTTCAGGAGATGCCATACGTCTGTCTTTCAGGTGACGAATGAGAACGCTCGTCCGCCGGTCCACGAATCGCTGGGTCAACTTTTCGTGTAGGGCGTCGCTGAGGCGGTCCTCTATGTCACGGGTCTTTTCACGCCAGTGTGTCGGATCTGTGAGCCAATTCTTGCGATTGGCGACGAAGGTCCAGGTGCGAACCTGTCTGATACGATTGGAGAGGGTATCGATGTCGCCAGAAACATTGTCGCAGAAGCGCACCTGCTCGGCAATCCAGTCCGCGTCGACCGCTTCAAATCGCATCAAATCCGAATAGATGCGCGTGATGATCTCGCCATGGGCGGCCGGCGAGATGCCGTGGTAGTCCGGCGTCTGGCACACCTGCCAGAGAAGACGCACGGAATCCGGGCTTTCCGCCAGCCTTCCGGCCTCGTTGCGGGCAACGAACTCGAGCGCGGTCTGGTCCGTGGCGACGGGCACCCGGGTCAGCGCCTTGTGCCTCGGGGCCGCCTCTAGGCTGTCGCGCAGCGCGGGAATCGAGGAAAAATCGAGCGCATTGTTGCGCCATTGCAGCACCTTGACCGGTTCGAAGTCGTGCGTTTCGAGCGCGACGACGAGGTCTTCCTCGAAATCCCCGGTGCCGGCCGTCACCCCGAAGGTGCCGTTCCTCGCATGCCGGCCGGCGCGTCCGGCGATCTGGCCGAACTCGGCAGGCGTCAGCGGACGGCTCTGGTGGCCGTCGAACTTGGTGTCGTCGGCAAAGGCGACGTGATGGATGTCGAGGTTGAGGCCCATGCCGATGGCGTCGGTCGCAACGAGGAAGTCGACGTCGCCGTTCTGGTAGAGCTCGACCTGGGCGTTGCGGGTGCGCGGCGAAAGCGCGCCCATCACCACCGCCGCCCCACCGCGCTCGCGCCGCATCAGCTCGGCGATGGCGTAGACCTGGTTGGCCGAGAAGGCGACGATGGCCGAGCGGGCCGGCTGGCGCGACAGCTTCTTCGAGCCGGCATAGGTCAGCTGCGAAAAGCGCGGGCGGTGGATGATCTCGGCATGAGGCAGCAGGGTCTTGATCACCGGCGCCATGGTGGCCGCGCCCAGGAGCAGCGTTTCGCTGGTGCCGCGCGCGTTGAGGATGCGGTCGGTGAAGACATGGCCGCGCTCGAAGTCTATGGCGGTCTGCACCTCGTCTATGGCGACGCACTCGACGGGCAGGTCGACGGGCATGGCCTCGACGGTCGCGACCCAGTAGCGCGGCCGGTCGGGCACGATGCGCTCCTCGCCCGTCACCAGCGCCACCGCGCCGGCGCCGACGCGCTCGACGCAGCGCTGGTAGACCTCGCGCGCAAGAAGGCGCAGCGGCAGGCCGATCATGCCCGAGCCGTGCGCGAGCATGCGCTCGATGGCAAAATAGGTTTTGCCGGTATTGGTGGGGCCAAGAATCGCCTTGAGCGACTGGGAGGGGAGAGACGTCATCACGGCCAATGTAAGCGTTTCGCCGGCGGGTTGCGAGTGTCCCGCGCGTGGACGATTCAGAGGGCGCGTGCCCTCTATCGTTAACGACCGGAACGATAAGCGAACAAAGTCAGACCGAATCGGCGCGAATCGCTGAGTCCGGGTTTGTTCCCTACAGCATCTTGTGGGTCGGATTCGCGAGTCGCCACAAGGGCGTAGCAAAGCCGCTCCCCGCGACGGATGTGGGGCCAATTCCCGTTCAGCTTCGTTGCCAAAGGGTGAAGATCGGCCCTCCCGGCGCCATCCGAATCGAAGTGTGAAGCCGAGGTAAACGCTTCTATGGCAAAGTTTTTTGACGCATTGACGAAGCGACCCCCGCGCCAGCGGCGGTTCCCGCGCCCGCATTGGCAAAAAACACCGTTGACCGTGCCGTTTCGGGACAACGCCGGCGTTAGGTGTTGATTAAGCAAGATTTTTCGGGTCAGAGCCATCCGACGGTTTGTGCACCACAGCGGTGAGTGTGCACCATGCTGCTCCAGCAGCAGGATTAGCACCTCCCCGGCCCCTGGAGCGGGCGCGCGAGATCGCCTCGCAGTAGCTTTGCGGATTAGTCCGCTGGTGGCACGATCTCACCATCCCACCGAATGTCACCCCGGCGAAAGTCGGGCCCATCCTGAGATAGCTCGCCAGCCGTAAGGTGTGGATGGGGCAGGGAGTGCCCAGCCGCTCTCCCTGCGCTCGCTGATGTGTTCAGGGCTGGATCCCGGCCTGCGCCGGGATGACAGCCGGTGGGAGGGCACCATGCTGCCACAGGCACAATGCGTGCCCCTCCCCCCTTGAGGGGAGGGGCACGCATTGTGCC
>NZ_JZEX01000012.1 GCF_000969415.1 Devosia geojensis
CCCCTCAAGGGGGAGGGAGGCGGCTGTGGCGATCGCGAGGACCCTCACGCCAGCCCCCTGCTCCCGGGCTTTACCGGGGGAATGGCCGCGAGCTCGGGCGGCAGGTTGTCGGGGGAATAGGCGGGAACCTCGAATTCGAGGAGAGAGACGAGCGGCACGCCGAGGTCGGCCTTGCCGCCGGAGCGGTCGATGATGCAGGCGGCGGCGACCACCTCGGCGCCCAGCGCCTTGACGCAGTCGATGCACTCGCGGATGGAAAGGCCCGTCGAGACGATGTCCTCCACCACGATCACCTTCTCGCCGGGCTCGACCCAGAAGTTGCGGCGCAGCTGAAACTGGCCATCGACGCGCTCGGTGTAGATGGCCGGGAGCCCCAGGTGCCGGGCGGTCTCGTAACCGGGGATGATGCCGCCGACGGCGGGCGAGACTACCTGCGTAACGTTGCCGAAGCCTTCGGCGCGGATCTTCTCGGCGAGCGCCCGGCAGAGGATCTCGGTCTTATCCGGACGGCGGAAGACCAGCGTCTTCTGCAGGAAGAGCGGCGAGCGCAGGCCAGAGGAGAGGATGAAGTGCCCCTCGAGGATGGCGTCGCAGGATTTGAAGACGGCGAGGACTTCGTCTTGGGTCACGCGGGGGCTCCGGGTTTGACGAAACACCCGGATACCCCCCTCCCAGCCTTCCCTGCAAGAGGGGAGGTGTCGCATGGATGTGTCACGATGTTCCAGTCACCACCGGTTGTCATCCCGGCAAGGGCCGGGATCCAGTAACCGCTGGACCCGGTGTATCGCTATCCATTCATTCCCACCGGGTCATTCCCGCGAAAGCGGGACCTCTGTTTCTCTTACAGCCTGCAAACGGAGGTCCCCGTTTTCGCGGGGATGACCCCGGGGGTGTGGGAGTTGCCGTGCCAACTCCGTGCGGCCGGTGTGTACTGGGTCCCGGCTTTCGCCGGGAAGACAGCCTGTGGGGCTACCTGGATAATTCGATCCTGCTCAATGCACCGCCCCGTCCCACTCCAGCGTCGAGATCATCGCCGCTTCGGTGAGACCGCCGCGCTCGACGGCGGAGATGCCGGGGCTGCGTTTCAGGGTCGCCAGCACGTCGGTCAGTTGGGCGACATCGCGCACTTCGATCTCGAAGATCATCTGATGGAAGTCCGGCGAGATCATGCGCATGACGAGATTGTTGATGTTGGCGTCACATGCGGCGATGGCCGAGGAGATCTGGGCGAGCGAGCCCGGCCGGTTGACCGACTCCATGGTGATGATGGCCGGATGGAGCTTGTCCTCGCGCCCGGCGATGTCCCAGCGCACGTCGACCCAGGCGACATCGCTGTCGTGCATAGCGATGAGCGCGTCCGAATGGATGGGATAGACGCGCATGGGCGCGTCCGGCTCGAGGATACCGACAAGGCGATCGCCGGGAACGACCCCTTCGGGCGAGACCTCGACGGGTATGTGGAAATCGAGCCTGGCGAGTGCCTCCTTGGCGCGGGGACCTGCCTTCTGGCCGCCGGGGACGCGGAACTTGAACCAGTCGTTGGCGCGCAGCGCAAACCAGCCGTCGGCCTTGTCGGCGACGGGCAGATCGATCTTCTTGCGGCGGCGGCGCAGGCCTTTGACCTCGGCAAGCTCGGTCGAGAGCGGCTCGCTGCCGATCTTGCCTTCGCCCACCGCGATGAGGAGGTCGCGCTTGCTGGCGTGGCCGAGACGTTCGGCAAGCTGCTTGCCTTCGGCGTCGTCGAGCAGCACGCCCTCACGCTCGAGCATCATGGAAAGGACGTGCTCGCCCAACGCATAGGCGCGCTGGGCGGCGGCGTGGCGCACGGCGCGGCGGATGGCGGCGCGGGCTTTGCCTGTGGCTGCGATGCCGATCCAGTTGGCGGGCGGCAGATGGTTCTGGTCGCGGATGATCTCGACCTCATCGCCCGAGCGCAATTGCGTCACGAGCGGCAGGATCGCCCCGTTGATCTTGGCTCCGACGCAGGTGTCGCCGATATCGGTGTGGAGCGCGTAGGCGAAATCGATGGGCGTCGCGCCGCGCGGGAGCGCAATGAGGCGGCCACGCGGGGTGAAGCAGAACACCTGGTCCTGGAAGAGCTCGAGCTTGGTGTATTCGAGGAAATCCTCGGCCGAGGCGCCGGTGGTGAGGTGCCCGATGGTCGAACGGAGCCACGCATAGGCTTGGCTTTCCTTTTCGAGCCGGCCCATGTCGGCCGAGACGCCATCCTTATAGAGCGCGTGGGCGGCGATGCCGAGCTCGGCGATCTGGTGCATGGCCTCGGTGCGGATCTGCAGCTCGACGCGCTGGCGGCCGGGGCCGACGATGGTGGTGTGGATCGAGCGGTAGTCGTTGTGCTTGGGGACGGAAATGTAGTCCTTGAAGCGCCCGGGCACGACCTTCCAGTGCGTGTGGACTATGCCGAGGGTGCGGTAGCATTCCTCGACCGTGCCGACGATGACGCGGAAGCCGATCATGTCGGAGAGCTGCTCGAGCGCGATCTGCTTGCGCTCGATCTTGTTGAAGATCGAGAACGGCGACTTCACCCGCGCCGAGACCTTGGCCTCGATGCCCTCGGCTTTGAGCTTCTCGGCGAGCTCGGCGTTGATGGTGGCGATGGTCTCGCGGTACTCGGCCTGCATCTCCTTGAGGCGGCGGGTGATCGCCTCGTAGTGGTCGGGCTGGAGGATGCGGAAGGAGATGTCCTCGAGCTCGGAGCGCATATCCTGCATGCCCATGCGCCCGGCGAGCGGGGCATAGATGTCCATCGTCTCCTGGGCGATGCGGGCGCGCTTCTCGGGCGGCATGTACTGCAGGGTGCGCATGTTGTGCAGCCGGTCGGCGAGCTTGACTAGCAGCACGCGCACGTCCTGCGCGATGGCAAGGAGGAGTTTTCTGAGATTTTCGGCCTGGGCTTCCTCACGCGAGACGAGATTCAAGCGCTCGATCTTGGTCAGCCCGTCGACGATGGCGCCGATCTCGGAGCCGAAAAGCTGGTCGATCTCGGCGCGGGTGGCGTCGGTATCCTCGATGGTGTCGTGAAGGAGCCCGACGGCGATCGAGGCATCGTCGAGCTTCAATTCGGTGAGGATGGCGGCGACTTCCAGGGGATGGTTGAAATAAGGGTCGCCCGATGCGCGTTTCTGCGAGCCATGCTTTTGCATGGCGTAGACGTAGGCCTTGTTCAAAAGCTGCTCGTCGACATTGGGGTTATAAGCCGCCACCCGCTCGACGAGTTCGTACTGACGCATCATGAGGTCAACGCGCGCCCCTTGCCGCGCTTGCCGAAACTACCGGAATTCCAGGATCATGCCCCGGCGGCCCCAAACGGACAACAGGCAGCAACGAAAAGGCGCCGGCAGATGCCGGACGCCTTCGATATATAGACGTTACAAAGCGCGGATCAATCGTCGCTTTCACGAGGCCCGCATTTGCCTGAAAAAAGGAATGTGTTACACTGCACACCCTACGCAACACAGGAGGCCGCAATGAGCGAAGCTACGTTCACCTTCCGAGTGGAAGAAGAGCTCAAAGCCAAATTCGCCGAGGCGGCCAAGGCCGAGGACATGACCGGCGCGCAACTGCTGCGGCGGTTCATGCGGGAATACATCGAGCGCCGCCGGGAAGAGGCGGAATATGATGCCTGGTTCCGCCAGCAGGTGGAGATGGGGTTGGAAGCGGTGCGCCGAGGGGACGTAGTTTCCGCGGAAGAAGTTGAGGCCGAGTTTGCAGCCAGGCGGGAAGAAACCCGCCGCAAGCTCGCGGCTTCCGGTAAATGAGGCTTATCTGGGCCACGCCAGCGCTCACTGACCGACGCAAGATTTACTCCCGAATTGGAGCCGACAACCCGAAGGCGGCACTCGACCTCGACGAGTTGTTTGAGCGGCGAAGCTGGCAGTTGTCCGAACATCCGATGCTTGGACGGGTCGGACGCATGGCAGAAACGCGTGAACTGGTCGTGCATCCCAACTATCTGCTCATCTATGAAATCGACGATGAAACCGTCTGGATACTGCGTGTCCTGCATGCCGCGATGAAATGGCCGCCGAAAACGAAAACGCCCGGCTGAGCCGGGCGTTTCTGCATCGGTCAATCGTCGCGGCGCTCGGGGGGAGCGAGGCTTTCGATGGAGCGAAGGAGCTCTTCCTCGCTCATGGTATCGAAGGTAATCGAATCGTCGTCGCCGGCGCTCTCGATCATCGGAGCGGCGTGCTGTTCGGGCTCGTCCACTTCCACGTACTTCTGGAGCGAGTGGATGAGATCCTCGCGCAGGTCGTCGGGCGAGATGGTGGCATCGCCGATTTCGCGCAGGGCAACGACCGGGTTTTTGTCGTTGTCGCGCGGAAGGGTGATCTGCGCGCCCGAGGAGATCATGCGCGCACGATGCGCGGCCATGAGGACGAGGTCGAACCGGTTCGGTACCTTTTCAATGCAGTCTTCAACGGTGACGCGAGCCACGGACGTCTCCATGCCAATTGGGGAATGAACGCGCTCCTTACACGAACGGGCCGGCAGATACAAGTTTTCCTGCGCGGGCCAAAGCGTAGAATGGACACGGCTTGCGCATCGGCGCGCATTCGTGCGAATAGCGCAGTTATCGGATGGGGAGCCGAGGCGCCGGGCAGAGCCCCTCCCGGCGCGTGGAGAAATGGTTTGGGCAGCCCTCGGGCCGGCTAGCCCAACGAGGAGAACGCCCATTGGCAATCGACCCGCGCGAGAAGATCGTCCTCTTTATCGACGGCGCAAACCTTTATGCAGCTTCACGGGCCATAGGCATCGACATCGACTACCGTCGCCTGCTGGCCGAATTCCAATCCAAGGCCTATCTGCTGCGGGCCTACTACTACACGGCACTGGTCGAAGACCAGGAATATTCCTCCATCCGCCCGCTGATCGACTGGCTGGACTATAACGGCTACACGGTCGTCACCAAGCCGGCCAAGGAGTTCACCGACGCGGCCGGGCGGCGCAAGATCAAGGGCAACATGGACATCGAGCTGACCGTCGATGCCCTGGAGATGGCCCCCTTCTTCGACCACATGGTGCTCTTTTCCGGCGACGGGGACTTCACCGCGCTCGTGGCCGCATTGCAGCGCAAGGGCAAGCGGGTGACGGTCGTATCGACGCTCACCACGCAAACGCCGATGATCGCCGACGACCTGCGGCGGCAGGCGGATTTCTTCCTCGACCTCAGCGAGCTCGCCAAGACGGTCGGGCGTCCGCCGGCCGCCCAGCGCGAGGCGGCGCCCGCCGTGGCGGAGAGCGACGAAGAGTAACGACCGCCGCGTTGCCTTCCTTCTCCCCTTGTGGGAGAAGGTGGCGCGAAGCGCCGGGTGAGGGGTAACGGGTTCCCCGCCCCCTCACCCGCCCTTCGGGTACCCTCTTCCGCAAGGGAGAGGTGAACAACTGCGACGTCACAACGAGACGAATGTCCCTCGAACCCTCCCACGACTGTCCGCTCTGCCCGCGCCTCAAAGCGTTCCGCGAGCAGAACCGGGTGCTCTACCCCGACTTCTTCAACGGGCCGGTTCCGGTATGGAAGGGGGAAGAGCCGCGGCTGGCGATCGTCGGGCTGGCGCCGGGCCTCAAGGGCGCAAACCGGACCGGACGGCCGTTCACCGGCGACTATGCGGGGGATCTGCTCTACGCAACGCTGAAGAAATTCGGGCTGGCGACGGGCGAGTACGAGCAGCGGCCGGACGACAGCCTGCGGCTTCAGTCCGCAGCGATCATCAACTCGGTGCGCTGCGTGCCGCCGCAGAACAAGCCGACGCCCGCCGAGATCAACACCTGCCGGCAGTTCCTCATCGCGGCGCTGGCGGACGAGCCGCAGGTGCGGGTCTTCCTGACGCTCGGGCGGATCGGACACGAGTCGCTGCTGCGCGCACTCGGGCTGCGGCTCAAGGACTATCCCTTCGCGCACGGGGCAGAGCACCACCTGCCGGACGGCAGGGCGATTTTCGCCAGCTATCACTGCTCGCGCTACAACACGAACACGGGCGTGCTGACGACCGAGATGTTCGAGGACGTGGTGGGCCGCGCCGCGACGCAGGCACTGGGGTGAGCCCGCCCTCGTGGTTCGAGGCCGCTTCGCGGCACCTCACCATGAGGGCTCAACCTCACCCTTGCTTCAGCAACCGCGATTTCTCGCGGTTCCAGTCGCGGTTCTTTTCGGTCTCTCGCTTATCGAAGCTCTTCTTGCCCTTGCCGAGGCCGAGGAGGAGCTTGGCCTTGCCGTGCTCGTTGAAATAGAGCTTCATCGGCACGATGGTGTTGCCGGCGCGGGCGACTTCGGCGCCTAGGCGCGAAAGTTCCTTTTTTGAGACAAGGAGTTTCCTCGGCCGCTTCTCCTGATGGTTGAAGCGGTTGGCCTCGAGGTATTCGGGGATGTGCGCGTTGATCCACCAGAGTTCGCCGCGCTCGGGCGAGGCGTAGCTCTCGGTGATCTGCGCCTTGCCGAGGCGCAGAGACTTGACCTCGGTGCCGGTCAGGACAATGCCGGCCTCGAGGGTATCGGTGATCTCATAATCGAAGCGGGCCCGACGGTTCTCGGCAACGAGACCGTGGCTGATATAGCCCCTCTTCTCTTTTTTTGCGGTGGCCATTTCTTCGTGATGGGTTCAAGGGAAAACGAGGGCATAACCGCCCTACCCTTGCCAAGCAAGGGGTACGGCATGCCGATGCAGCAGTCGGATCAGGGCGAAGGCTCGGAGCCCTCAGGCCGCAAGATGGCAAGCCGTTCATCGAGCATCGTGCCGAACTCCAGCACAAGGCTGCGCCCCAGATTGTCGATACGCTCCTCGATAGCCGCGAGACGAGCATTGATACCAATCTCGATGCCGTCGGGGATCAGGCGCATCTGGTTATGGAGCGTGTCGAGTCCTTGCAGAGCCTGAGTATGGCGCTGGCGCAGTTCGGCCACTTCGCGACGAACCGCCTGCATCTCGGCAAGGGCCTTCTCCTGCTGCCGGGCAATGAATCCGATGTCTACCGTGTCCGTTGCCATAGCGACGCGCTCCTGACCTGCCTTCATATAGGCGTTTTTGCTTCGTCCGGCAAACGCCTGCCCCTATGCCGCCAGCAGCCCCGCATGGGCCATGGCGGCGTCGATCGCCGCTTCGGTGGGTTTCGAAACCGGCACGAGCGGCAGGCGCAGCTCGTTCTGGCAGAGGCCGAGCCTGGCGGCGGCGTACTTGACGCCCGTGGGGTTGGGCTCGAGGAAGAGGTTCTTGTGAAGCGGTGCAAGCTTGTCCTGCACGGCCAGCGCATCGGCGTAGTTGCCCTGCTGACAGGCGTTCTGCATCTGCGCGCAAAGGCGCGGGGCGACGTTGGAGGTGACCGAGATGCACCCCTGCCCGCCGTGGGCGTTGAAGCCGAGCGCGGTCATGTCCTCGCCCGAAAGCATGACGAAATCGGCGCCGAGCTTGGCGCGGGTGAGGCTCGCCCGGCCCATGTCGGCAGTCGCGTCCTTGACGCCGACGACGTTGGAATGCGCCTCTGCCAGGCGCGCGATGGTGTCGACGGTCAAATCGACGACGGTGCGGCCCGGCACCGAATAGAGGATGACCGGGATGCCGACGGCGGACGCGACGGCCGAAAAGTGATGGAAGAGCCCTTCCTGGTTCGGCCGGTTGTAGTACGGCACGACCGACAGCACGGCGTCGGCCCCGACCTTTTCGGCGAACCTGGCGAGCTCGACCGCTTCAGAGGTGGAGTTGGAACCGGCGCCGGCGATGACCGGCACACGGCCGGCCGCGACTTCGACGCAGATCTCGACGACGCGGCGGTGCTCCTCGTGGCTGACCGTCGGGCTTTCGCCAGTGGTGCCGACGGGAACGAGCCCGTGGGTTCCCTCGGCGATCTGCCAGTCGACAAAGGCCGAGAAGGCTTTCTCGTCGACCGCCCCGTTTGCGAAGGGGGTCATGAGCGCCGTTATCGAACCTCTGAACATTGGCTTTCTATCCTGCTCGTCGTTTTGCCACGTTTAAGCCGCGGGTGGGTGCAAACATCCGCGCCGTCGGGCAGCGCGTGCGGACCGGCGGCTCGGCGGCTCCGCATGAAAGTGGGGCACCATACTTTGCACCGCTGCCGACGACAAGCGCCGCAGGACCGCAAACCACGGCTGACCGCCGACTTTCGAACGCAACCAATTGTTCACCGCAACCGGGTAACGTCCGGTTAACTGCAAGGAGTGGGGCACCTTGTTGGGCTGACAGTTAGGACCAACGGGACGACGCCATGAAAGGCACGCTCATCGCCGGCCTCGTCGCCATCGTTGCGGGCGCCATATGCCTGGCCCCTGCCCCGAATGCGACGGCCAACGATGCGATAGACAGGACCACCACCGGATCGGTGAACGCCGCGGGCGAGCCGGCGGGCGACCCGCGAGGTTCTGCGCGGTTCCGGGCGGCGCTGGAGCTGCTCGCGGACAACAAACCCGCCGAGGCCTACGAGGCTGCACGAGCGCTGACCAATCCCGCCGAGCGGCGCGCGGTGCAATGGGCGGCGATCCGGTTCTTTCCCGAGGACATCAACTATCAGACGGTGGCGCGCTTCATGGCGGATGCGCCCGCCTATGCGCCGGAAAGCCTCTATCGCGCCCGCCTCGAGCAGTCGTTGACGAAAAGCGAGCCTTCCGCCGAAGAGATCGTGCGGATGCTGGACGGCTCGACCCCGGAAACGATCGATGGTCGGATCGCACTTGCCGGCGCGCTGCTCGGCCAGGGTGAGCGGGAGCGGGCACGCGAGCTGGCGCGGAATATCTGGATCGAGAACTTCCTCACCACCGAGCAGGAAGTCGAGGTCATGCAGACCCTCGGGAGCCTCCTGACGGACGACGACCACTGGAATCGCGTGGTGCGCCTGATGATGCACGACCGCATCCGCGCGGCCGAGCGGATCGAAGAGCACCTGACGGCGGCGCAGCGATCGCTGCTGACCGCGCGAGCCGCCACGGCGCGGCGGCAGGACAACGGCAAGGCGCTGCTCGACGCGGTCGATCCATCGCTCCACGATCACCCGGTCTTTATATATACCCGCGTGCAGCGGGCGCGGCTCGCCGGGCTTTACGAGCAGGCCATCGACTGGCTGGACAAGGCCGGCGACGAGCTGCCGGAAGCGGCCGAGTGGTGGTACGAGCGGCGCACGATCACCCGCGCGCTATTGGCCGACGGACAGCCGGAGCTCGCCTATCGCGCGGCGGCCGGATACACGGACGGGCCGGACGGGCGCGTCGTCGATGCGCAGTTCCATGCCGGCTGGATCGCCCTCGCCTTCCTTGACGACGCGCAGGCGGCCAAAGGCCATTTCGAGGCGATGAAGGCGCGGGCGACGCTGCCCGACACCATCACCCAAGCCAATTACTGGCTCGCCCGCGCCAATATCGTGCTCGGCGACTTCGCCGCGGCGGACGAGGCCTATGCGGTCGCGGCGCAGTTCAGCACCGTCTACTACGGGCAGCTGGCGCGCGGCGAACTGGGGTTGCCGAACGTTTCGCTGCGGCCACAGCCCGCAACCGGCGACGCGGAACCGCTGTTCGCGCGGCAGGATACGGTGCAGGCGGTGCGGCTGCTGGCCGCCAACGGCCGCAAGAGCTGGGCGGCGGTGCTGCTGGCCCATTGGGGGACGACCCTGACCGACGGAGCGCAGATGGTGCTGGCGGCGCGGCTTGCCCAGGAGATCGACGCACACAACGTTGCCATCGCCATCGCCGATGAGGCGCGAAAGCGGGGCCATTCGCTCGATCTTTTCGCCTTCCCACGCGACGGGCTGCCGGCGGATGCCCGCTACGCCGCCGAGAAAGCCGCCGTCTATGCCGTGGCGCGCCAGGAAAGCCTCTTCCAGCTCGACGCCATCTCGCATGCAGGAGCGCGCGGACTGATGCAGCTGATGCCGGGCACGGCGCGGGACGTGGCGCGCAAGGTCGGCGTCGACTATTCGAGCGGCCGGCTTACGAGCGATGCGGCCTACAATGTGCTGCTCGGCTCGACCTATCTCTCAGACCAGCTCAAACGCTACGACGGCTCGCTGCTGCTGGCGGCGGCGGCCTATAATGCCGGCCCCGGCAACGCCAACAAGTGGCTGGCGGCCTATGGCGACCCACGCGCGGCCAACGTCGATCCGGTGGTGTGGGTGGAACTCATCCCCTTCCAGGAGACACGCAAATACGTGCAGCGAGTGCTGGGGAACTACCTCGTCTACCGCGAGCGGCTAGGGGACGAAGCCCTGGCAATGGCTGAGGTGATGCGGCGGATTCCCTGACGGATTGGTGCCACGCCCCCGTGGTTCGAGGGTCGCTTCGCTCCCGCCTCACCATGAGGACTACTGGAGGATCGTGCGCTCTCATCAGCCTCATGGTGAAGTGCCGCGCAGCGGCCTCGAACCACGAGGGCGTGGCACTTACCGCTTCACCAGCGCCTTGGCCTGCTCGATCCACTTTTCGCGCTCGATGCGGCCGCGAAAGCTCAGCTGTTCATCAACCCAGGCGGCGTTCTTCTTCGTCCAGCGGGCGATCTGGCTTACGTGGAAAATGCCGAGCTCATTCAGCGACGCTTCGATGCGCGGGCCGATGCCCTTGATCTGCTTGAGGTCGTCCTTGACGCCGTCGCGCGGAGCGGCGAGCGCCGGCGGGCGCGGATCGGCAGCCGGTTTTGCGGCAGGCGGTGGAGCGGGTTCGACAGGTGGCGCAACGGCCGCCACCGACGCGGCGGTTTCTTGCGGGGCTGGAGGCATAACCTCTGCGGCGGGCTTCGGTGCAGCGCGCCGCACAGCCGAGCCGACATAGCAGCCGGCGACGAAGACGGCGAGGAGCAGCAGCGCGACTTCGATGAGATAAGGAAAGGAGAGCCAGGCGGGCATGGTGCTAGTCCTCCGGCGGGTCGAGCGAAACGACGATGCGCCGGTTGAGCTGCTTGCCCTCGCGCGTGTCGTTGGCGGCGATCGGCGCGCTCTCGCCATAGCCGATGGCGTAAAGCCGGGAGGAGGCGACTCCGAGGTCGACCAACGCGGCGACCACGGCCTCGGCACGCGCCACGGACAACGCCAGATTGGCATCGGCGGCTCCGTCGGCGTCGGTATGACCCTCGATATAGATCGGCAGATGCGGACAGACGGACACCATGGCGGCCAGATCGGCGAGTGCCGGATTCGATGTTTCGGCTATGGCGGCCGAGCCGGAGCGGAAGAGGATCGGATTATCCTGCGAGAATGCCGCGAGCTGATCCTCGCACGCCAGGACTTCCGCCGCGGGCGCTTCCGGGGTGTCGGCCGGCATGCTGGCGGAAGCCGGCGGCGGTTCGCTGGTCGGTGGGAGCGGCAACGGGGGCTCGCTCAATTCCAGCGACCATTCGGCGGCGGGAGTGGCGGCCTCTGCCAAAGCCGTAGCGAGCGCGGTTTCATCGGCGCCTTCCGCGAGCGTTCCGGACACCGACCAGCGGGCTCCGTCGAACGCCACTTCGCCCTCGGACAGGCGAGCCAGCACGTCCATGGCGGCGCGCGTATCGAGGATGAAGCCCTCGGGCGCACCGGTGGCGAACTGGGTGGTATCCACGGCCCCCTCGCCGGCGCGCAGCATCAGGATGCGGCGCAGCGGCTCGCCGGGAATATGACCGGAAATCGTGACGATGCCATCCGGACCTTTGCCGGCCGACCAGACGTAGGGATCGGCCGCCGGCGGAGGCGGCGCGGCGGCGGTCGCGCCGGAGGCGACCGGTTCGGAGACTGCAGGCTCGTCCGGCGCGGCAGGTTCGGTGGAGGCGATGACAGCATCAGCAGGTGCTTCTACCGCATCATCAGCAGGTGCCTCCTCCGCAGCAGCGGGAGTTTCCGGCGACGGCAGGATAGCGGGAGTTTCCGGCGACGGCAGGATCTCGTTGCGGGCAAGGACGAAACCCGCCGGAATCTCGGGCTCGGCGAGGACAGCCTCGTCCTCCGGGCTGGCGGCCGTGCCGCTCAATGCGAGCACAGTGCTGCGCAGGCTGAAACGCCCTTCGGACATATGCGCGAGCTGCCCGAGGCCGAAGGTCAGCGCCGCCTCGAAGCCATCGGGCTCGCCTCCGGCCAGCTCGATGCCGGCGGGGTCGATGCCGGGCTGCGCGGAAAGCTGCGTGCGCAGGGCCTCGTTGGGGAGATATCCATCGAGCACCACCCTGCCCTCCGGCGTGCGCACGGCGGTCAGCCAGTAGCCGGCGACGGCGGGCAGCGGCACCTCGACGATGCTGCCGGAACCCTGCGGGCTTTCCGGCTCGGCCTGGGCCAGGAGGTATATCGGTTCGGCGAAAGCCGAAGGGATGGAATCGGTTACGCCGGCTTGTGCAAGCGGTTGATGAGCCCGCGGCGCATCGCCCGCGGCATAGACGGGCATGCAGGCAAAGAGGACGACGCTCGCCCGCACCAGCCACTTCGAGACGATACCGGCCATCGTAATCCCATCAACCCCATGGTTCGCTTCGTTCGGCCGGAAACGACCGGCTCATGAAGTCTTTCACTAGCGCGATTCGCTATCATGGGTTGACCGTTCGCTAACGCTAAGGGACCGTTGGTCAATGAAAATCGACAATAAGATGGCCAAGGGCGGCGCTTCCAACCGCACGCCCCAAAAGCAGAAAGGCCCGGCAGATGCCGGGCCTTTCCGTTCGCCATAAGCGACCCAAACTTAGTTGAAGGTCTTGGCAGCGGTGAATTCACCGCGGTAACCGCCTTCGTCGTTGAACTCGACCTTGGCAGCGGAGGTGAAGCCGCCGCCCGGAGCCCAAGCCACACCGACGTCACCGAAGATGAGGTTTTCGTCGATGTCGATCGGCGAAGCGCCAGCGCCGCCGTTGCCGAAGACGCCATCGCCGAAGTACGTGCCGATACCAGCGGTAAGGGTGATCGTCTCGGTGACAGCAGCCTCAGCGCCGAGGCGGATGCGGACGGTGTCGGTCTCGCCGCCGGTGACGGGGTTGAAGTCGTCACGGAACCAAGCCGCGTCGAGGTTCAGCTTCACGCCATCGATGACAGCAGCGGTGATCTTACCGCCGATGGTGTAGTCGGTCTGGTCGTCGAAGTTCGCCACTTCACCCGACAGGGCGACAGTGAACATGTCGAAGGTAGCTTCGGCCGAAGCAAGAGCGTGCAGAACGCTGTAGCCGAGGTACTTGAAGTCGTCGTCGTAGCCGACAGCGGCGCGGACCTTGAAGATATCGAAGGTGCCGGTCACGCCAGCGTGGACAGCGAACGAGTCGACATCACCATCGAGGACGCCGTAGGCGATACCAGTCAGGTGAGCAGTGAGGGACTCGCCAGCGTAGGAGACAACACCGATGAGGGTGCCGGCTTCGCCACCGCGGACGATGTTCAGGTTCGAATCCTTGTCAACGCCCGGGAACAGCACGGCGCCGTCCTGGGTGTCAATGTTTTCAAGGCCAACGCCGACCGACACGCCGTTACCGAGATCGGAAACGATCTGGATGGCATGGCCGCCGAAGCGACGGTCGTCGGCGTCGATCAGGACACCGCCACCATCGATCTTGTCGCTCATGAAGAGGAAGCTGTAGGGCTGATCGTCGTCCATGTTGGCGATCGAGCCGTCCTTGCCCATCTTGCGCTTACCGGCCATGAGGACGGTGGCGTCGCCGACGCGGACATAAGCTTCATGCAGCTGGACACCGTTGGTGTGGTCGCCACCCTGAACGGCGATGTCGCTCTCGTTGCGGACGCGCCATTCGTCAACCTGACGAAGGGTGATGATCGCCGAAGCGGGGCCGAAGTCAGTGTCGGCGGTGGCAACAGCGGTCAGGTAAGCGCGAACACGGGTATCCCAATCGAGGTTGAGATCGCTGTCCAGCACGTCCTCATCCGGACCGATCGGGTCGACGGTGCCGTCATAGGTGTTGGCAACGTTGAGGCCGGCGCGGTAGTCGCCGTAACGCAGACGGTAGTCGACGCTGCCCGAGATCTGCAGGCAGTTGGTGTCGGACGAGATGGTCAGGCCCGACAGGCCGAGAGCGTCACAGACGTCCAGCGAGGTGAGCACGCCCAGGTCGGCAGCGAAGCCAGCGGTCGAGAGACCGGCAGCCGCGACAGAACCGAGGAAAAGGCTCTTGAGTTTCATTAATTGACCTCCAAAGTCAGTCGTTCTTGGTGCCGGTTACCCAGCGGTTTGCCGAAACGCGACCACACTTGTTCGTGGTGCAGTGTGTTGCCGTCGCGTTGCGACCGACAAACGATCCCATGCATGGATTCGCATTCGCCACTCTACGCATGGTGGGCCCGTACGCAATTGGACAAAGCCCGGTTTGCCACAGTGATGACATGGTTGCCCACGTGTTGTTGCAGATTCAACACACTCTTGGAAACCGTATGTTAACCGGGCTAAACATCGTGTTAATCCCGAGGCGCACCCGCGCCGTTCCCCTTTCCGATGCCCAGGAGCAATGATGTCCGCAAGAGTGGAGTCGGTCAGTCTTTCGCCGAGTCATGCGTTCTCCAAGGCGCCGGCGGAGGCGATCGAACTCGTCGAAGGGCTCGGCGTCGCCGGGGACGCGCATGCGGGGGCAACGGTCAAGCACCGCTCGCGCGTCGCCAAGGACCCGACGCAGCCCAATCTGCGGCAGGTGCATCTGATCCATGCCGAGCTCTTCGAGTCCATCGCGCGCCTCGGGCACAGGGTCGGGCCGGGCCAGATGGGCGAGAACATACTGACGCGGGGAGTGGACCTCCTGGCGTTGCCGACGGGCACGGAGCTGCGGATCGGCCGCGAGGCCGTGGTGCGGGTGACGGGGCTGCGCAATCCGTGCGCGCAGATCGAGGCGTTCCAGCCGGGACTGCTGGCGCAGATGGTCGAGAAGCGCGCGGACGGAACGATCGAGCGTCGGGCGGGGGTGATGGGAATCGTCCTCAAGGGCGGCATGGTGCAGCCGGGGGACCCGATCACCATCGCCCTGCCGCAGGAGCCGCACCGGCCGCTCGGGCCGGTTTGAACCAAAGGACACCACGCGGCGTTTGCCCGCCGGCAGGGTCGCCGGGCAGCGTCGGGGTGCGAGATGAACAGACGGGGGACATCCGCAATGACCGAGGGCAAGGTGGCGCTGGTGACGGGAGGCAGCTCGGGAATCGGGCGCGCAACCGCTATCGGACTGGCAAAGGCGGGCTATCAGGTGGCCATCTGCGGCCGGCGAACCGAGGCGCTGGCCGAAACGGCGCGGGCGGCGGGCAACGCCTTCGCCCAGACCTGCGACGTGACCGATCCCCAGGACGTGGCACATTTCTTCTCGGCGGTGCGCGAACGGTTCGGGCGGGTCGACGTGGTGTTCAACAACGCCGGACGGGCGGCGCCGGCGACCTCGTTCGGGGACGTGGACGTCGCGCTCTGGCAGTCGATGATCGACACCAACCTCAACGGCGCCTTCTATGTGGCGCGCGAGGCGTTCCGCACCATGCGCGACCAGAACCCGCAGGGCGGCCGGATCATCAACAACGGGTCCATATCGGCCTATGTGCCGCGGCCGGGGGCCGCGCCCTACACCGCCTCCAAGCACGCGATCACGGGGCTGACCAAGGCCATCTCGCTCGACGGGCGCGGCTACAACATCGCCTGCGGGCAGATCGATATCGGCAACGTCGCCACAGACATGACGCAAGGCATGACGACCGGGACGCTGCAGGCCAACGGCACCATCCTGCCCGAGCCGACGTTCGAGGTCCGGCACGTGGTCGAGGCGGTGATCTATATGGCCGGGCTGCCGCTGGAGGCCAATGTGCAGTTCATGACGGTGATGGCGACGACGATGCCATATATCGGGCGGGGGTAGTTCCCCCTCATCCGCCCCTTCGGGGCACCTTCTCCCACGAGGGGAGAAGGGGAGGCGCCCCACACGGAACCTTCTTCACATTGGAATTGTCGATAAGTCACCCTCCCTTCTCCCCTCGTGGGAGAAGGTGGATCGCGCCTCTGGGCGCGAGACGGATGAGGGGGCCACACACCTTGCGGTTGTGAGTACATCTCAGGATGTCGCCGGGGTGACACTGGGGGTGGGGTTATTGCCCATCCTCTCGAGATACTTCTTTTTCCCATCAATCCAGACCGCTTCTACGTCGAGACTCTCAGAGAGATGGACAAAGCTCGCCGCCGCGCTCTCGCGTAGAGCGCCGAGACTTTCGCTGATTCCCATCGCCTCGGCCGGATAGAGGCTGGCCATGCGCAGGACCTCGTCGAGCGGCAGGCCGATCTTCGCGTGCATGAACCGGATAGCGTCGATCATGTCGAGGTCGGCGCCGGCAAGGGTGCCGTCGGCGAGGCGCAGCGCCCCGTCGGCGCGGGTGATGGTGCGCCCGTTGAGGGTCAGCGTTTTGATGTCGGTACCAGTCTGCGACATGGCGTCGGTGACGAGGAAGATGCGGCCGGGGCCGCGCTTGGCGCGCAGCGCCACCTCGATCGAAGCCGGGTGGACGTGGATGCCGTCGGCGATGAGGCCGGCATGGACGGCTTCATGCCCAAGCACCGCGCCGACGACGCCGGGTTCGCGGTTGCCGAGCTGGCTCATGGCGTTGAAGAGGTGCGTCGCCATGGTGGCGCCGGCGGCGAAGGCGGCGGAGGTTTGAGCGTGGCCGGCATCGGAGTGGCCGATGCTGACGATGATGCCGGCGGCGGAGAGGGCGGCAATCTGCTCGGGGGTCACCGTTTCGGCGGCGACGGTGACGAGGAGATTGGGCAGGGTTTTGCGCGCGGCGAGGATGCGGGCGAGGTCCGCATCGTCCATCGGGCGGATGAGAGCCCCGTCGTGAGTGCCCTTGCGGGCGAGCGCCAGGTGGGGACCTTCGAGATGGAGCCCTAGGAAACCGGGCACGTGCTCCCGCGCCGCCGCGATGCCGGCGGCGATGGCGCGCTCGTTGACCTCGACGGTATCGGTGATGAGGGTCGGCAGCAGGGCTACCGTGCCGAACTGGTGATGCGCCGCGCAGATGGTGCGGATGGCATCGAGCGAGGGATCGTTGTTGAACAACACCCCTCCCCCGCCATTGACCTGCAGGTCGATGAAGCCGGGAACCAGCATGCCGCCGGGGACCTCGACGCGCGTGGCGTCGGACGGCGCCGAGGCGGCGGGAACGATCCCCGCCACACGCCCGGCTTCGACGACGAGCGCCGAATCCTCGTGCCAGCTCTCGCCGTCGAAGATGCGGGCGCCGAGATAGGCCGTGCGCGTCATACCGTTTCCGTTACCTTCTTGAGCATGGGCGGCGTATCGGGGTTGAGCCCGCGATGGCGGGCCAGGGCCTCCACGAAGCCGTAGAAGGAAACGACGAGGGTCAGCGGATCGGTGATGGGATGCCCGCTGGCGGCGAACGGCAGGCGCGTCGCGGCGCCCGCGCGATCGGAGGTGACGAAGGCCTTGGCGCCCTTGCCGGCGAGGCTGTGGGCCATGTCGGCAACCGACGCTTCGGCGGCGTCGCGGGCGGCGAGCGCCAGTACCGGATAGCCGGGGGTGACGATGGAGACGGGTCCGTGCATCACCTCGGCGGAGCTGTAGGATTCGCCCTGGATGCCGCAGGTTTCCTTGAATTTCAGCGCCGCCTCGTTGGCGATGGCCCAGCCGGGACCGCGCCCGAGCACGTAGAGAGCGTCGTGCCCGTCCAGGGCTGAGATGAACGGCGACCAGTCGCAGTCGATGGCGCGGGCGAAGGCGTCCGGCAGCGCGGCGACGGCATTGGAGAGCGCCTTGTCGTCGGCCCAGCGCGACAGCAGGGCGAGCCCGGCGACGACGGAGGTCACGAACGTCTTGGTGGCGGCAACACTCCGCTCGACGCCGGCATGAAGATCGATGGTGAAATCGGCGGCCTCGGCAAGAGGTGAACCGGCCGTGTTGGTGATGGCGATGGCAGTCGCCCCGCCCTCGCGGGCAGCGCGGGCCATGCCGACGATGTCGGGGCTCTTGCCGGACTGGGAAATGGCGATGGCGACGGCCCGGTCGAGCTTCAGCGGCGCGCCGTAGATGGAGGCGACGGACGGACCGATAGAGGCGACCGGCAGGCCGAGGGTCAGCTCGATGGCGTATTTGAGGTAGGTCGCCGCGTGATCGGAAGAGCCGCGCGCGATGGTGGCGACGACGGGCGGCTGGCGGTCGCGGAGCACCGCGGCGGCCTCGGCGACGACATCGGCGCTTTTATCGAGAAAGTGGGCAACGACGCCCGGAATTTCCTCGATCTCGCGGCGCATATGGGTCTTCTCGGTCAAGTCTGGCTGCTCCCCTGGGCTGAAGAGTCGCCGATGCGCAGCTCGGCGACGAAGTCATAGGCGTCGCCCCGGTAGACGGAGCGGGTGAACTCGACCACCTTGCCGGTGGCCAGATACGAGATGCGCTCGATGTGGAGACCCGCCGCCCCTACCGGCACGGCCAGCAGGCGCGCCTCGCCCTCGTCGAGATTGGCGGCGCGGATGCGCTGGATGGCGCGCACGGGGCGATTGCCGCTCTTTTCGAGATGCGAATAGAGCGAGCTGGTGACGGCGGAGGGATCAGGCAGGAGCGTGGTCGAGAGCGCCGCGCGCTCGATGGCGAGCGGCGTCTCGCCGGTGAGGCGCAGGCGCGAGACGCGCGAGACCCGGTCGCCCGAGGAGAGGCCGAGAACGATGGTCTCTTCCGGAGACGGCGCATAGATGCCGCGGTCGAGCCATTGCGAGCGCACCGACATGCCGCGGCGGGCCATGTCCTCGGTGAAGGAGGTGAGCTGGGAGAGCGATTGCTCGACGCGCGGGGTCTGCGGGGCGACGAACGTGCCCGAGCCGTGACGCTGGACCAGGACGCCGTCCTTGACCAGCTGCTGGACGGCCTTGCGCACGGTGACCCGCGAAACGTCGACACGCACAGCGAGATCGCGCTCGGAGGGCAGCGCGTCGCCCGGCTTGATCGCGCCGCGGCTGATGGCGCCCTCGATCCAGCGTTTCAGCTGGAGATAGAGCGGCCCCCCGGTCGGCACGATCACCGGGTCCGAACCGAATATGCTCTCGGTAACGTCGCTCACCAGATCCTCTCCCGCCTCACGCTGGCGCTACCGGGCGATGCATCAACTCCCGGCGCTTGGCAAGGCCGGAATGCGGAATCGACCCCCCGGACGGCATGATACCAATAAAATACCATTTACGCGATCAGGTTGCGCCATGCGGGCGGATTGCGGCCAATGACTGCGGAAAAGCGGCATGGTTTGCCCGCCCGTTACACCGATATGCTGCATTGCGGGCGTGGTGAAGACAAGTGGTATTTTTTTGGCATTATCTCATGGGCTTTCGAGGAAGCCCTACGGGGACCTGCCCCCGTATGTAGCTTCCAAGGCATCGAAGGTTTCCTGCAAGAGCGCGGTGATGGGTCGCTTGCCGCCCTCGCTGCGCCAGGCGGCAAGCGAAAGGCGGGAGGCCCCGACAGCGAGCATCGCCACCAGCCGCAGGGAGATTTCACTCTCCGATGGCCATCGCTCACGCAGGGCGGCGAATAGCGTCGCTTCGTCCCGCATGTAGCTTGCCTGCTTCCTGGCCTGCACCGCTTCGCTCGACAGCATCAGGCGGTCGATGGCGGCCAGCTCCTCGAGCGAGTAGGAGGCGGCGAGCTCCACCATCGCATTGCGCACTGCCTCCAACGGCCGTTCGGTGGCCGGTTGCCGCCCCAAGGCAGCGACAAGGCTTTCCCCGAGACCGCTCTGCAGGGACAGCAGAATTTCATCCTTGGACTTGAAGTAGTGGAAGAAAGTTCGCCGGGAAATGCCGGCTTCGGCCGCGATCGCGTCGAGGGTGGTCGCGTCGTAGCCGTTGCGGCTGAAGAGCCTCAGCCCCGCATCGGTGATGCGCTGGCGGGTTTCCCGGCGCTTGCGTTCACGCACGCCCCCGCTCCGCGTGGCTGGCTCGTTGGATTGCGTCACGGCATGACACCTCTTGAAAAAATTGCACCCAGTGCAATATTATGATTTTTGCACCGAGTGCACATTTCAGCTGAAGGACATGAGCGATGGCAAAATGGACGGCGTCGGATATCCCCTCCCAGGAAGGCCGTTCGGCCATCGTAACCGGCACGGGAGGTCTCGGGCTAGAGGATGCTCTGGCGCTGGCACGGGCGGGTGGCGAGGTTATCATCGCTGGCCGCAATCCTCAAAAGGGCACGGAGGCGCTTGCCAGGATCCGCAGCGAAGTCCCGTCGGCAAACATAAGGTTCGAGCAGCTCGATCTCGCCAGCCTCAAGTCGGTGGAAGACTTCGCCGCGAGAGTGGGGCGGCAGCGGGAAAGCCTCGACCTGCTCATCAACAATGCCGGGGTGATGGTTCCGCCAAGCCGGCAGGAGACCTCGGACGGTTTCGAGTTGCAGTTCGGCACCAATTATCTCGGCCACTTCGCGCTCACGGGGCATCTGATGCCGCTGCTGCGGAAGGGCAAGGATGCGCGGGTCGTCTCGCTTTCGAGCGTCGCCGCGCGGCAGGGCAAGATCGATTTCGACGACCTGCAATCGCAGAAGGCATACAACCCGATGCAGGCGTACAGCCAGTCGAAACTGGCCTGCCTGATGTTCGCTTTCGAACTGCAACGGCAAAGCGATGCGGGCGGATGGGGTCTCGCCAGCATCGCGGCGCACCCCGGCATTTCCCGAACCGACCTGTTGCACAATTCGCCCGGCCGCTGGAGCCCGTCCGGCCTCGCCCGATCCTTCCTGTGGTTCCTGTTCCAGCCCGCCGCGCAGGGCGCACTACCGACGCTCCATGCCGCCACGGCGCCGACCGCGAAGGGCGGCGCATACTATGGACCGGACGGGATGGGCGAAATGCGGGGGTATCCGGGCTTGTCGAAGGTCCCGCCCCAGGCGGCGGACCAAGCCGTCGCCGAACGACTCTGGCAGATTTCCGAGGAACTTGCGGGCGTCGCGTTTCGAGGCGGCGTCGTTCCCAGTCAAAACTGAGGGTCTGCCCCCCTTATGAAAGCATCGCAGACCCCTCACCCTGATTTTCCGCTGGACGCGGAAATCTGTCCCTCTCCCACGAGGGGAGAGGGTTGGGTGCGTAGACCGATGCAGTTACGTCAGCCGAACTCGACCATTACGGTCGCGATCTCGAAGGGACGCAGGTCGAGCTGGACGGTGTTGCCCTCGACCGCGAGCGGCTCGCCGCCTTCCTCCATCAGGTTGACGAGCTTGGCCGACTTGACCGGCAGCCCGAAACTGATGGTGGGGCTGGCGCGGCGGTTGGCGTGCTCGAAGACGCGCAGCACCAGGGCATCGCTCTTCTCGGCTTTCTTGACCGTCTCGATGGTGACGGTCGGCGCGTCGACCTTGGCGAAGGAGAACGCGGCGTCCGTCCCCTGCCCCGCGCTTGCCCCGTCGCCGAGGACGGCGACGGGGTTGTTGAAGCGCTCGGCGGCGCGATGCACTTCGTGGAGGTCCGATAGGCCCTCGTGGACGAAGAGCGCGTAGCGCAGGCGATGCTCGCCGATGTCGGCCTCGGGATGCGGGTGGGTCGAACCGCGTACCAGAGTCAGGCGGACGAGTTGCTCGAGCGCGTCATAGGCGTACTTGCAGTCGTTGAGGAGCGCGGCGCCGAAATCGGGCTCGGAGATGTCGACCCAGCGGTGCATCGAGGCTTCGAAGCGGGCGCGATCCCAGCTGGTGTTGCGGTGGGTGGCGCGCTTGACGTGGCCGAACTGGATCTCCGAGCGGATTTCCGAGACGTTCATGTCGAAGGGGAACAGCGCCTTCACCACCGTCTGGCGCTCGTGCCAATCGATGAAGGTGTCGAACTCGACCTGCCGCGCGCCTTCGGCGAGCGAGACGACCTGCACGAAGCGGGATTTCTGGTAGGGGCGCTCGATGCGGATGGCGGCGCGGTAGGGCCCCTCCTCCACCACTTCGATCGTTGCCGGGCCATCGGCGAGCGGCCAGGACTGCTCCTCGAAATACCAGTCGATGTCCCAGGCGTCCCAGTTCATCGACTTGTCCTCGTAGGCGACGAGGCGGTTGGCGGTCTTGCCCTCTTCGATGAGCTCGCGCCCGCTCGCCTTGTCGACGAGCGAAGTGATCTCGCCCTTGCCGTCGAAGGCGACGCGGATAAGGGCGTTCTCGAGGTGGGTCCTGGAGACCGAGAGGCTCGACGCCGGGGCTGTGCCACCGGCAGCAAGGCCGGCGCTGGCCCAGCCGAGGGCCGGCAGGCTGGCCGCAGGCGCGGCGTAGCGGGTTTCGCCGCCGGCGCAGACGAGCTTCTGCAAGGGTGAGGCCTTGCCGGCGGCAACGAGCGCCCTGCCTTCGAGGCCGTTCCCTTCAAGCGCGACAAGCTCGCCGGGGCGATCCTGGCTGGTGAAGTTGAAGAGGCGCAGCTCCCCGGCAGCAGGCCTGGTCGCCGCATTGGCGGCGGTGATCCAGGGGCCGTTGGCGGAATCGAGGGTCGAGAACAGCATGCCGTATTCGGCATCGGAGTCGACGTAGACCTCGGGTATCGAGGTGCCGGGCAGGATGTCGTGGAACTGGTTGATGAGCACCAGCTCCCAGAACTCGTTGAGCTTCTCGGAGGGATACGCGAGACCCGCCTGGGCGAAGGCCATGCTGGAGAGGAACTCGAGCTCGCGCAGGCGCCGCTCGGCCTTGCGGTTGTTGGCCTTGTTCTTGGCGACCGAGGTCAGCGTGCCGCGGTGATACTGGAGGTAGAGCTCCCCGTTCCAGGTGGGGAAATGGTTCGCCTCGTCGTCCATGCGCTTGCCGAGGCGGTCGAGGAAGGGAACGATGCCCTCGAGCCTGACCTTCGGGGCGCCGGGGATGCCGCGTTCGAGGCGGATGCCGCGCTCGACCATGGCGCGGGTCGGCCCGCCGCCGCCGTCGCCATACCCGTAGCAGAGCAGCACTTCGTCGCTGACGGCCTTGGGCTCATAGCGCTTCCAGGCGCCCATGACCTCGGAGACAGAAAGGTCCGAGTTGTAGGTGGTGAAGATCGCGTCGCTCTCCATGCGCTGGGCGGTGATGAGCTGGGCCTTGGTGACCGTGCCGTCGATGCCGCGCCAGAAGAAGGTGTCGTAGGGGTGCCGGTCGGTGTCGTTCCAGGAGAGCTTGGAGGTGACGAAGTAGTCGAGGCCCGATTTCTCCATGACCTGCGGCAGGTTGGCCGAATAGCCGAAGGTATCGGGCAGCCAGACGCATTTGGGGGTGACGCCGAATTCCTCGATGTGGAAGCGGCGGCCGCGCATGATCTGGCGTACCAGGGATTCGCCCGAGACGATGTTGACGTCGGGCTCGACCCACATGGCCCCCTCGATCTCGAACTGGCCGGATTTGACCTTCTTCTTCAAGCCCTCCCAGATCTCGGGGTAGTCGGTCTTGATGAAGTTGAAGAGCACCGACTGGTTGTACATGAAGACGAAGCCAGGGTACTCGGACATGAGGTTCAAGACCGTGGCGAAGGAGCGCCCGGTCTTGTCGCGCGTATGCATGACGCGCCAGAGCCAGCCGACGTCGAGGTGGGTGTGGCCGACGGCCGAGATCACCGGCTGCACCTCGGTATCGGTGAGCTTGTAGATATCGGCGGCGATTTTTTCGGCGTCGCCGAGGGAGGCCTCGAGCTCGGGCGTGACGGCGCCGCGTCGATCGAGGGCGCGCAGGGCCTTGTCGACAAGGTCGAGGATGGCGTGGCGGCGCGCATCGGTCTGCGGCAGGTAGGTCGCGACCTGGAAGGGCGTCACGAGATCATAGTAGAGCTGCTCGACGCGCTCGTTGCGCACCAGGTACTCTACCCCGAAGCCGGCGAGCGGGCGGTCGAAGAAGGTGAAGGCGTTGACGAGGAGCGTGTGCTTTTCACCGGCCTTGGCGTTGCGGGCGATGACCAGCTCGTTGTGGTTGCCGTCGAGGGCCTGGGCGACGTGGCCATCGAGATAGGCAAGGCACTGCGGGTCGGTGGAGCCCGGACGGCTCTGCCACTGCGAGGTGAAGCGCAGCACGAACGTCTTGCCGGCGGCTTCCGCCGGCACCTCGATCTCGGCGGCGAACCAGGTGTGGCCCTGCTTCTTGGACCAGACGGTGCGCTGGGTGAATTCGGGCCAGCCGCGCCAGTCGGCGCCGAGCGCCTGCGCGGCGTTCTCGATGCCCTCGCTGTAGCGCCAAGCGATCTCGCCGGGCACGGGGGTCAGGATCTTGCGGGCGAGATCGTCGCAGAGGCGGGCAAGCTTGCCCTCCTGCTTGATATCGTCGGTCAGAAGGCCGAGGCGCTGCGCAAGGGGATTCGTAGTCGTCATCCTTTAACTCCAACACCGGCGAAACCCGTGTTCATGTTTCGCCGTAACAGGAAATACACGCCGATCGCCGGCGCCGCGTAGATAATCGAGAATGCCGCAAGGAAGCCGTACTGGATGGCGCCCTGCTGGCCGAAGGCGGCGTAGAGGCCGACCGACATGGGAAAGCCGCTCTCGGTGCGCGCGAAGATCAGCGGCAGCAGGAACTCGTTCCAGGCGCCGGTGAAGGAGAAGAACCAGACGACGGCGATGCCCGCGCGCGAAAGCGGCAGGACGATGCGCCGGATGATCTGCCAGAGGCTGGCCCCCTCGACGAAAGCGGCCTCCTCGAGCTCGACCGGCACGGTGTCGAAGAAGTTCTTCATGAGCAGCAGGGTAAACGGCAGATTGAGGATGGTGAGCGCGACGATGACGCCCATCAGGTTCAGGAGGCCCGTAGCCTGGGCGGTGAAATACAACGGCACGATGACGCCGGTCGCCGGAAGCATGCGCAGCAGCACCAGCAGCCACAGGAACGTGTTGCGCCCGGGAATATTGAGCCGCGAAAGCGGATAGGCGGCGGCAATGGCGACGACGACGGTCAGGGTCGCCGTGCCGGCGGCGAGGATGATCGAGTTGATGAACTGCCGGCCGGCATTGCCCGAGAGCGCATCGGCGAAGTTGTCGAGCCCGATGGTCTGCGGCAATGCGAGCCGGCCGGTGGCGGCCGGATTGAAGGCGTTGAGGATCAGCCAGGCGAAAGGGCTGACCCAGATGAGCGCGACCAAGGCGAGCGCGAGCGCGTTGAGGCGCGAAGCGGTGGCGTTGGGTCCCATCACTTCGGCTCCCTGAGCATGCGCAGATAGAAGAGCGAAAGTACGCCGACGATGGCCAGCATGGCGACGGATATGGCGCTGCCGTAGCCCAGCTTGCCGGTGGAAAAGCTCTGCTCATAGAGGAAGATGGCCAGAACGGTCGTCTGCCGGCCGGGGCCGCCGCCGGTCATCGCGTAGATCAGCGGGAAGTAGGTGAAGGTCCAGATGGTGATGAAGAGAAGGTTGGTGGCGATGTGCGGGCGGATCATCGGCAGGATGACGCGCCAGACCCGCTGGAACGGCGTCGCGCCATCGACCTTGGCGGCCTCCACCACCTCGCGCGGGACGGAATCGAGGGCGGCCGAGAAGAGGAGATAGGACCACGCCGTGCCCTTCCAGATATTGGCGATGATGACGACGGGCAGCGCGTAGGTGTTGATGAAATTCACCGGGTTGAGACCCAGCGGCACGATGATCAGCGTGTTGATGAGGCCCGTCGGCGAGGTCGTCGCCGACCAGAGGAACGCGGCGACGATATCGGGCAGCAGCCAGCCGAGCATGATGGCGACCTCGATGACCGAGCGCAGGCCCGAGGTGGCGTTGCGCAGGGACGCGGCGAACAGGAACCCGATGACGCTCTGACCGACGATCGCCGAGAAGAAGACGAAGACGCCCGTAGTCCACAGCGCCTCGAGGAATCCGCGGCGCGTGAACAGGCGCTGGTAGTTGTCGAGGCCGACCCAGGACCATTCGACGGATTTGCGCCCGACGAGCTCGAGATCGGTGAAGCTGAAGGTGATGGCCCAGAAGGTGAAATAGAGCAGCGCGCCGATAAGGACGAGAGCGGGCAGCATGCCGGCGAACAGCAGCCAGCGGCCCGAGGACAGCATGGGGGAGGTTTTCAGGCGCATGGGGAATGCTCCATGCGAAAGCCTGGGGCAGCCTCCCCTCCCCCTTGAGGGGAGGGGTCGGGGG
>NZ_JZEX01000124.1 GCF_000969415.1 Devosia geojensis
CCTCCCAACCTCCCCCGCAAGGGGGGAGGGAGAGATCGAGGGTGGGGGGTTCGTGGATCACCAGTGCTTCCCCGCCGCCCGACTGTCACCCCGGCGAAAGCCGGGACCCAGTAAACGGCGCAGATGCGGTTCTCGCCGTGAAGCTCAAACAGAGATCCCGCTTACGAAGGAAAGGACCCAGTGAGGGGGACGGGAGTGGCGCGCCAGCCGGTCGGCCAGCGTGTACTGGGTCCCGGCTTTCGCCGGGATGACAGTCGGTGGAGGGGCACAATGGTGCACAGCACCAGGCCTGTGCCCCTACCCCTTCCGCGTCCCCGTATTGTCCCCCGGCACCCACAGCACGTCCGCCTCGCCGTTGGAATTGGCGAGCCGCGCCAGCACGAAGAGGAGGTCGGACAGCCGGTTGAGGTAGACGATCGCCTGGCTGTTGACGTCCGGCTCGACGCTCTTCAGCTCGACACAGATGCGCTCGGCGCGGCGCACCACCGTGCGCGCGACATGGCAGGCGACGGAAAGCTCGCTGCCGCCGGGCAGCACGAAGCTCTTCAACGGCGTCAGCTTTTCGTTGGCGCCGTCGATCTGCTCTTCCAGCCACTCGGTTTGACGAGGCGTGACGCGCAGCGACCTGGGTCCGTCCGCCGGATCCTCGCCCGGCGTCGCGAGATCCGAGCCGACGTCGAAGAGATCGTTCTGCACACGGGCGAGAATCGTATCGATGCGCGGCATGCCCCCGGTCGAGAGCCGCGCCTTGCCGATGAAGGCATTGGCCTCGTCGACCGTGCCGTAGGCCTCGACCCTGAGGTCGAATTTTTCCCGGCGCGGCCCGCGCACGAGCCCGGTGGTGCCGTCGTCGCCGGTTTTCGTGTAGATCTTGTTGAGCTTGACCATCGGTTAGCCGGGGGGTCGTCCGAAGAGGAAAAGCGCGCCGAGCAGCAGGACGATGGCGACGGCCTGGCCGATGACGCGCAGCCGCATCAGCTTCTGGCTGGTGTTGCCGGGCCCACCCTTGACCATGTTCCAGAGCCCCATGATCAGCACGCCGACGACGAAGAGAAGGGCGATGGCGATGGCGAAGTTGATGGCGTATTCCATGGAATAACCTGCCTCCCTGAGCCTTGGTCCCGACGATATGACGGAGACCAAGCCGCTCGTTCCCGGCCGTTCCGGCACCCAGGGCAATTCTCTTGGGTCACAAAGCGTTGGACCGGTGCCGCGCTTGCCTAACGCTACCCCCGCGCGCGCCTGCGCCGCAAGAGGGTGGTGCGCCGGGTTGGGCACGATGGTGCGTCATCCAACGATGTCATCCCGGCGCAGGCCGGGACCCATCCTGAGATGTTTCACCCGCCGCAAGGTGTATGAGCCCGGCAATCCGCAGCCAAGACAAACTACCTGGCGGCTGTGGAGAAATCTCGGGATGGGCCCCGGCCTCCGCCGGGGTGACATCGGAGCGAGGGAAGATCAAGTGCCTAACCCGATATATCCCGCCAGCGCCTCCCCCAGCGCATCGTAGATGGCGCGGATGCGGTGGCTGGTCATCAGTTCGCGGTGGCTCGTCAGCCAAACCTCGAGCGGCGGTATGCGCAGCTGCGGCAGGAGCGTGCGCAGGCCCGGCGTCCTGCCGACCAGCGGCATCTGGCCGAAGCCGATGCCGAGGCCGGCGCGGATCAGTTCCCAGAGCTGCGTCTGGCTGTCCGAGCGCAGGCGGAAATGGTCGCGCTTGAGGTCCCAGCCCATCTCGTGCGCGGCGCGGATGATGAGGTCGGAACGGTCGAGGCCGATGAGGTCGTGGGTGGTGAGCTCGTCGACCGTCTGCGGCGTGCCGCGCCGATCGAGATAGCTCTCGTGGGCGCAGCAAACGATGGGGATCTCGCCGAGCTTTCTCGTCACCAGCTCGAGCTGTGTCGGCCGGAACATGCGGATGGCGATATCGGCTTCGCGCAGCAAGAGGTTCTCGGCCGAATCGGTCGGCACGATCTCCAGGGCGATTGCCGGGTAGCGATCGCGGATCGGCCGCAGCAATCCGGGCAGCACATAGTTCGCAACCATGGTCGAGGCGGTGATGCGCACCGTGCCGCCGGGATCGGGCTGCGCTCCCTCGGCGCGGATGGCGGCTTCCGCGAGCGCCCGGCGCGCCGACGCCACCGGCTCGAAGAGCCTCAGCGCCGTCTCGTTGGGCTTGAGGCCGGAGAGCGTGCGCTCGAAGAGCAATACGCCAAGGCTTGCCTCCAGCGCCTCGATGTGCCGGCCGGCGGTCGGTTGCGAGAGGCCGAGCTTGCGCGCGGCGGCAGAAAGCGAGCCCTCCTCGACCACGCCGGCAAAGGTGCGCCAGAGCCACCAATCGGGTTCGCTATTCATTATTGTATCTCAGATGTGCAGAGATGACCAATGTCAAAACAATCATGAATGCTGCATCTCTTATGTGTCAACCGCAGGGAAACATGAAAATGGCAAAGGGCAAGATCGTCATCCTCGGCATCAACGGCCATGTCGGCCACGCGGCGGCCGAGGCGTTCGCAGCGGCCGGCTGGCAGGTCACGGGCTTCGGCCGCAGCAACCGGCAGCCGGTCGCGGGCGTCGAGTTCGTTGCGGGCGATGCCGACGACGTCGCCGCGCTGAAAGCCGCGATCGCCGACGCCGACGTGGTGTTCAACGGGCTGAACCTGCCCTACGACAAATGGTTCGACGGCCGCGCCGAAGCCCAGCTCGCCCGTGTCATCGAGGCGATGGGCGCCTCGGGCAAGACCATGCTCTTTCCGGGCAACGTCTACAATTACGCCGCGAGCGAGACGCTGCTGACGCCCGACACGCCCGAACGCCCCGAGCGGCCGCGCGGCGAGATCCGCTTGCGCATGGAGGCGATGCTCAAGGCCGCCGCCGCGCGTGGGGCTTTCCAGACCATCGTGGTGCGGGCCGGCGATTTCTTCGGGCCGGGTTCGCACAACGATTACCTCGACCTGCTGATCCTGCGCGAAGCCGCCAAGGGCCGCGTGGCGCTTGCCGCCCACGAGGTCCCACACAGTTGGGCTTACCTGCCCGATCTCGGCCGTGCGTTTGTCGCGGTCGCCGAACGGCGCGAGGAGCTTGCCGGCTACGAGGCGTTCCACTTCGCGGGCCATTTCGTCACCTCCGGCGAGGTGTTCGAGGCCATCCAGGCGGTCTCGCCGAAAATGCTGACGCGGGTGCCGACGCCCTGGACGATGCTGTCGCTCCTCGGGCTCGCCATGCCGCTGATGCGGGAAATCGTGAAGATGCGCTACCTCTGGGACAATCCCATGCGCCTGGCCGATCCGCGGCTCGAAGCCATCCTCGGCCCCGATTTCGGCACGCCGTTCGATGAGGCGATGGGGCGCACCGTCGCGCGGTTCTTCACCGAAAGCCGGCAGGCGGCCTGAACTACCCTAGGCGTCGTCCCCGCCGCCGTGCTCGCGCACGAACGTTGCGACCTCCGGCACCGGCGGCGCCTCGTGCGGACGGCCGAAGTCGGGGGCCGCGGTTTCCTGGCCGGCATCGATGATCGAGCGGCGCACGGCCCGGGTGCGGGTGAAGAGCTCTTCGAGCGCCGGCCCGTCGCCGACCCGCACCGCCCGCTGCAGCACGGACAGGTCCTCGAGGAAGCGCCCCAGCATCTCCAGCACCGCGTCGCGGTTGGTCAGGAACACGTCGCGCCACATCACCGGATCTGACGCGGCGATACGGGTGAAATCGCGAAAGCCCGAGGCCGAGAACTTGATGACTTCCGATTGCGTCGCCTGCTCGAGGTCGGCGACGGTGCCCACGATGTTGTAGGCGACGAGATGCGGCACATGGCTGGTGATGGCGAGCACCATGTCGTGATGATCGGCATCCATCGTCTCGACGTTCGAGCCCATCGCCCGCCAGAAGGCGGCAAGCTTTTCGACCGCGGCCTTGTCGACCTGTGGACCGGGGGTGAGGACGCACCAGCGGTTGGCGAAGAGCTCGGCAAAGCCCGCCGATGGCCCCGAATGCTCGGTGCCCGCCAGCGGATGGCCGGGAATGAAGTGGACGCCCTCGGGCACCAATGGCTCGACCACCTTGACCACATGCCGTTTGACCGACCCGACGTCGGAGAGGATCGCGCCCGGCTCCAGCGCCGGGGCGATCGCCTTCATCACCGCCTCGTAGGCGCCAACGGGCGTTGCGAGGATGACGAGGTCCGCACCCCGCACCGCCTCGGCCGGATCGAGCGTATAGGCATCGCCGAGATTGAGTTCGCGCGCTTCCTCGAGCGTGTCGCTGCGCCGCGTCGAGATGGCGATGACGTCGGCGAGGCCCTGCCGGCGCGCCGCGAGCGCGATGGACGAGCCGATGAGGCCGATGCCGACAAGGGCGAGCTTCCTGAATTTGACCGTCATTGGAAGTCCTTCAACACCTCGGCGACGGCGCGCATGGCGCTTTCCGTACCGATGGAAATGCGCAATCCCTGCGGGATGCCGTAGACGCCGATCTGCCGCACGATGAGGCCCTTGGCCATCAGCGCCTCGAACGCCGCATCGGCTTCAGTTTCGCTCGGAAACAGCACCAGCACGAAATTGGCCTGGCTCGGCACGACGCGCAGCCGGTTGCCCGAGAGCCTGCCCGTCAGCCACTCCCGCCACTGCGCATTGTGGGCCTTGAGCCGCGCCGTGAATTCCGTGTCCCGCGCCGCCGCGGCCCCCGCCATCTGCGCCGGCAGGTTGACGTTGAACGGGCCGCGGATGCGGTTGACCGCATCGACCACGTGCTCGGGCGCGTACATCCAGCCGATCCGCGCCGCCGCCAGCCCCATCTTGGAGAAGGTCCTGACCATCACAACATTCTCGGCCGCATCGACAAGGTCCTGCCCCACCGAATAGTCGGCCGCCGTCACGTATTCGGCGTAGGCGCTGTCGATGACGAGGAGGATATCGGGTCGCAGTCCGGCATGGAGCCGGCGCACTTCCGCGTCGCTGAGATAGGTGCCGGTCGGGTTGTTGGGATTGGCAAGCCAGACGATCCGCGTCCGCTCGCTCACCGCCGCCAGCAGCGCATCGACATCGGCGGTGAAATCCGTCTCGTCCACCAGCACGATGCGCGCGCCTGCCGCCGTGGTGACGATCGGATAGAGCGAGAACCCGTAGCGGTTCATCACCGCCTCGTCGCCCTGTCCCAGATAGCACTGTGCGATGAGGTGCAGCAGGTCGCCCGACCCGTTGCTCGCGACGATCAGGTCCGGGTCGATGCCATGGACCTCGCCGAGCGCGGTTCGCAGCACCCGCGACGAGCCTTCCGGATAGATCTCGAGATGCTCGGCGGCCTGGCGGAACGCCTCGATGGCCTTGGGACTCGCGCCCAGCGGGCTTTCGTTTGCCGAAAGCTTGATCGCCTTGCTGCCCGACGCGCCGGACTTGCCGGGCACATAGGCGGCGATGTCGAGGATGCCGGGTTGGGGCGTGGGACGGTTTGGCATGGAAGGTTGGAACTCGGGCGAAAAAACCGCGCGGACCATAGTGCGGTTGGAGGCGAAGGGGAAGCGGCTTCGCACCGAGCCTAGAGCTCCGTCATCTGCCGCGCCGCCTGCGCCGAGAGCCCAGGCACGCGTACATAGCGCTCGGCGCGCTTGCGGCGCGGCACGGCGGGAAAATTCTCCTTGCGCGCCCGTACGCAGATGACCCCGGACATCGCCGGCCCGAAGAGCCGCCCCGCCCGCTCGAAAAAGCGCGTCCATTTCAACACGATCCCCGTCTCGAACGGCGGCAGGAACAGGGCATCCCGCCACACCTCCGGCACGAACGAGTGGTCGCGCAGGAGCTTCTCGAGCTGCCCGGCCGAATACGGGTGCCCCTGCCCGAAGGGCGTGTTGTCGCGCTGCGCCCAGATGCCCCGCCGCCGCGGCACGACGAGGACGAGGTGCCCGCCCGGCGCCACCACCCGCCAGAGCTCGCGCATCAGCTCCTCGGCATCCGAGATGTGCTCGAACGCATGCACGGCAAGGACGAGATCGACCGCCGCGTCCGTCAGCGGCATTTCGAGCGGATCGCAGAGCACCGTGTGCGATGGCCCCTCGCGCGGCCAGGCGGAAGCACCCTGCCGCGCCGGCATGAAGGCGAGGACCCGCTCGGCTTCGGCCAGCGTGAAGCGCAGATAGGGCGTCGCGAACCCCAGCCCCAGCACCCGCCGCCCCCTGACAGGTCCGGAGAGCGCCGTCACCTGCTCGCGCACCAGCGCGCGCGAAATCCGCCCCAAGGGGGATTTGTAGTAGGCGATTAAGCGGGCAACGTCGATGGCCATGCCGCGAGTCTGCCGCATGGGTCGGCGCTTGTCACCATGCCGGGCGTACCGCTAGCCTTGAACCCCAAGCGAACGGAGCGCCCCATGACCCTCGTCGTCGACGTTTTTCCCGCCCGGCAGGACAATTTCGGCTATCTCGCCCACGACACGGCGACCGGCCGAACCGCGGCCATCGACGCGCCGGAAGCGGCGCCCATCCGGCAGGCCCTCGCCCATCGCGGCTGGAAACTGACCGATATTTTCATCACGCACCACCACGCCGACCACACCGAGGCGATTCCCGAGCTCAAATCCGCCTTTTCCGCGATCGTCACCGGCCCGCGCGCCGAAGCCGGCAAGATCGCGGGGCTCGATACCCTCATCGATCCCGGCGACGTGGTTGAGCTGGGCGAAAGCCGCTTCGAGGTGATCGCAACGCCCGGCCATACGCTCGGACACGTCACCTACCACGAGCGCGCCGGCGGGCACCTGTTCACCGGCGATGCGCTCTTTTCGCTCGGGTGCGGGCGCATGTTCGAGGGCGAGCCGGGCCCGATGTGGGAGGGCCTCAAGCGCCTGCGCGCGCTGCCCGACGCCACCCTCGTCTATTGCGGGCACGAATATACCGCCGCCAACGCCCGCTTCGCCCTTTCGGTCGACCCGCAGAACGATGCGTTGCTCACCCGCGCCGCCGAGGTGACGGCCCTGCGCGAGGCCGGCAAGCCCACCATTCCGGCAACGCTCGGCATCGAAAAGGCCGCCAACCCGTTCTTGCGCGCCGACGCCCCCCTTTTCGCCCGCCTCTATGGGCTCGAAGGCGCCGACCCCGCCGAGGTCTTCGCGGCCCTGCGCAAGGCCAAGGACGGTTTCTGATCTCGAGGCTGGTTCATCCGGCCTTGCGAAAAAGAAAAGCAATTTCACGCCGTTAACCACGCCGAGAGGTTCCGGGGCACTTCCGCCCGATTCCCGTTGCAGCCGAGACGCCGATCACGACGTTATGGTCGCGAGGCCCCGCCCCTCCCCCAACGGGCGGACGTGGCCCGCGATGCTGAGGTGGCGCGGCGATGTCGCACGAAGAATCCGAAGAGCGTATCGAGCCGGAATTCCGGCTGCCCGTGCCGGTCGAACCGCGCCAGCCTCGCCCGTCCCTCGCCCGCTCCTCGCCGGCCGCCGCGTTCCTCAGCCAGCTCATCGCCGCCCGCTCCCGCCTCGAGCCGCAGAAGGAAATGCGCCGCGCGCCGGTGGACATCGCGCTCGACGCCTATTCGACCGGCGCCAAGATCACCGTGCGCCGCATGCCCAAGGGCTACCGCAAGACGCTGGTGATCTGAGGCGGCCTGCCGCGCTGGCAACGCACCCGGGGAGCAGTCGTGTGCTTCCGCTCCGTTTCACACACCTTGCGGCTGGCGCTGCATCTCAAGATGAGTCCCGACTTTCGCCGGGATGGCAGCCGGTGGGTCCGTAAGATGGTGCCCAGTCCCTCCGGACAGTCCTGCCTCAAGGGAGAGGCCAGGAGCTCTACCGCCTTACGTCTTGCCCGCCGTCGGCCCGACCATGTTCTCGGGCCTCACTTCCGCATCGAACTCCTCGCCCGCCAGGAGGCCGAGCTCGATCGCCGATTCCTTCAAGGTCAGGCCCTTCTTGTGGGCGTTCTTGGCAATCTTTGCCGCGTTGTCGTAGCCGATCTTGCGGTTGAGGGCGGTGACCAGCATCAGCGAGTTGTTGAGGTGCTCGGCGATGCGTTTACGGTCCGGCTCGATGCCGATGGCGCAGTGGTCGTTGAAGCTCTTGGCCGCATCGGCGAGGAGCCGCACCGACTGCAGGAAATTGTAGGCGATGACCGGCTTGAAGACGTTGAGCTCGAAATTGCCCTGGCTGGCGGCAAAGCCGATGGCCGCGTCATTGCCCATCACCTGCACGGCCACCATCGTCATGGCTTCCGACTGGGTGGGGTTGACCTTGCCCGGCATGATCGAGGAGCCCGGCTCGTTCTCGGGAATGGTGATTTCCCCCAGCCCAGAGCGTGGCCCGGAAGCGAGCCAGCGCACGTCGTTGGCGACCTTCATCAGGGCGGCGGCAAGCTGCTTCAAGGCGCCCGAGGTGCCGACGAACGCATCGTGCCCGGCCATCACGGCGAACTTGTTGGGGGCGGTGACGAAATCATGGCCGGTCAATTTGGCGATCTCGCCGGCAACGGTTACGCCATAGTCGGGATGGGCGTTGAGCCCCGTGCCGACGGCGGTGCCGCCGAGCGCCAGTTCCTTCAGCTGCGGGAGCGTCGCCTTGATCGCCTTGACGGCGAGGTCGATCTGCGCAACCCACCCGCTCATCTCCTGGCCGAGCGTCAGCGGGGTCGCATCCTGCAGGTGCGTGCGGCCGATCTTGACGACGTCGGCGAACTCGCGGGCCTTGGCCTCGAGGGTCGCGCGCAGCACCTCGACGCGCGGGAAAAGGTAGCCCTCGAGCGCCTCGACGGCGGCGATGTGCATGGCCGTCGGATAGGTGTCGTTGGACGACTGGCTCATGTTGACGTGGTCATTGGGATGGATGGGCTTCTTGCTTCCCATCTGGCCGCCGGCCATCTCGATGGCGCGGTTGGAGATGACCTCGTTGACGTTCATGTTGGACTGGGTGCCCGAGCCCGTCTGCCAGACGACGAGCGGGAAGTGGTCGGCGAGCTTGCCGGCGATCACCTCGTCGGCGGCCGCGATAATCAGGTCGCGCGTCTTCTCGTCCATGAGGCCGAGCTTGTGGTTGGCGAGCGCGGCAGCTTTCTTGAGGATACCGAAGGCGGTGATGATCTCGGTGGGCATGCGCTCACCGCCGATGTCGAAATTGGCGAGGCTGCGGGCCGTCTGGGCGCCGTAATATTTGTCGGCCGGCACGTTAATGGTGCCCATGGAATCCGATTCAACCCGCATGCTCATCGGCTCTGTTGTCTCCGCTGGTTTGTGCGCTTGGCCCTAGCGCCGCGCGAGCGCAAATACAAGGCCAATCGGGAAAGGAAAAGGGCCGGTTTCCTTGAGGAAACCGGCCCTTTCAAGACTGGACGAGCCCAAGCGGGAGAGCCTTAGCTCTTGCGCGGCTCGAGAACCTGCCGGCCGCGATACATGCCGGTCTTGAGGTCGATGTGGTGCGGACGGCGCAGCTCGCCCGAATCCTTGTCCTCGACATAGGCCGGCGCGGCAATCGCATCGGCCGAACGGCGGAAGCCACGCTTCATCGGCGAGGTCTTGCGTTTTGGCACTGCCATGGTCGTTACTCCGAATTCAATAAGGTTTCGCGCCGCATGGCGGCCAACAGACGCCTGTCTGTCATGGAATTGGCGGCCTCTATACAGAAGGACGAGCCGCTTGGCTAGGGGGTAATGGTTGCTTGCTCCTCTCTGCAAGGCCCCACTTGCACGTGCCAAATTCTGTCAGTACATAAATTATGGTCTGTGGGGGCGGGCTGAATGTACGAGTGGGACGAGGACAAGGAAGCACGCAACAGGGCCAAGCATCGTATCGGTTTCTCGTCCGTCTGGCAGTTCGAATGGGATACTGCCGTCTACGAGAGGGACGACCGGTACGACTACGGCGAGGAGCGTTTCCGGGCGTTCGGCTATATCGGGGAGCGTCCGTTCTGCCTGGTCTACACCCCTCGCGGTGAGAACCTGCGCATCATCAGCCTGCGTCCAATGCACGAGAAGGAGGCCAGACGCTATGGCATCTCGAAACGCTAAACCCAAACCGCCGCCGAACTACGATCCGGCCGCGCCCCTGACCGATGAAGAGATTACTCGGCTGCGCCCAGCGCGGGAGTTCTTCGCCGAGCGTGGGATCCCCATGCCCCGACCCGTCGGCCGTCCGCGCCAGAACAAGACCAAAGTGCGCGTCACCATGCGCCTCGATCCCGATGTCCTCGATTATTTCAGGAGCCAGGGACCGGGCTGGCAAACCCGTATGGGCAAGATATTGGCCGAGGCGGCGGGCAAGAAGGACTAGGGTGTGTTGAGATTCAGGTGATGCCGGGCTGCAAATGCCCGTCTTCTGCGCTTCCGGTGCTCACGTACCCGAACGTACGCTGCGCGCCGGTTCTCGAAGCCGGCCATTTTCGCCTCGGCCTGACCTGAATCTTAACACTCCCTAAAGCGCCAGCGTGCCGCTGGGCGACACGCACGCCGCCCGCTGCCCGTATTCGCGTGCCCGTTCCTCGACGATGCCGGCGATGCGCCGCTGGTTGGGCCCCGGATTGCCCGGCAGCCGTACGTGCGGGTTGGGCAGCGCCGTGACAAGTAATGCCGCACGGTCCCAGGGCAGGTTCTGCGGCGCAATGCCGAACGCCGCCTGCGCTCCCGCGGCGGCGCCGAATTCGCCGTCCGGTCCCCACTCGGCGATGTTCAAATAGATCTCCATGATCCGTTCCTTGGAGAGGATGAGGTCGATATAGACCGCGAGCGGGATCTCCAGCCCCTTGCGGATGAAGGAGCGGTCGTTCCAAAGGAAGAGGTTGCGCGCCACCTGCATGGTGATGGTCGAGGCGCCGCGCGTTGGGCGGCCGGCGAAAAGGTCCTCGACCTCCGTGCGCAGCGCTCCGAGGTCGATGCCCCAGTGGCGGCAGAACTGTCCGTCCTCGCTCATCACCACGGAAGCCTTGAGACGGTCCGAGATATCGGCGATGTCGCGCCACTCGCGCTCGACCCGCTGGCCGGTGAGATAGCGCACGAGCATCGGCACCGAGACCGGATCGACGAGGATGTAGACGGGCGTCAGGATCAGCGGGATGGCCACCAGCACGGCGAGCGCCCCCGCGATCCATCGCAGGAGGCGGCGCAGGGGACGGTTGTGCGTGCGCTTTGGCATGGGCGGGCTTTGATGCCATAAGCTCAATGCCTTGTCTTGCCCCAATCGCGCCGATTGGTTAGCTCTCAACACACGATGCTGAAGCCCTATGACTTTGCCAACGAGGTTGCCGACTGCGCCCGCTCCGTCGAGGCGGCGCTCGACCGCTATCTCGACCGCGCGCGCCTCTCGGGTCCTGGCCCGGCGGCCGAGCGGGTGGTCGCGGCCATGCGCCACGGCAGCCTCAACGGCGGCAAGCGCCTGCGCCCCCTGCTGGTGCGCCAGGCCGCGCAGGTCTTCGGCGTTTCGCCCGAGGCTTCGCTGCAGGCCGGCCTCGCCGTCGAGGCAGTGCACTGCTATTCGCTGATCCATGACGACCTGCCCGCCATGGACGACGACGACCTGCGCCGCGGCCAGCCGACCGTGCATGTCGCCTTCGACGAGGCGACCGCCATCCTTGCCGGCGACGCGCTCCTCACCCACGCCTTCGCCATCCTCGCCGAGGAGAGCTGCCACCCGGACCCGGCCGTGCGCATCGCGCTCGTTGCCGAGCTGGCCGCCGGCAGCGGCGCGGGCGGGATGGTCGGCGGGCAGATGCGCGACATCGAGGGGGAAAAGGGCGGCTTTTCCAACGGCGACATCGAGACGATGCAGGCCATGAAAACCGGCGCCCTCATCCGCGCGAGCGTGCGGATGGGCGCGATCCTCGGACAGGCCGACCCGCGCGCCCTCTCCGCCATGACCGCTTATGCCGAGGCGGCCGGCCGCGCCTTCCAGCTCGCCGACGACATCCTCGACGTCACCGCCACCTCCGAGGCGATGGGCAAGGCGACCGGCAAGGACGAGGGGCGCGGCAAGCAGACCCTCGTCGGCCAGTTGGGTCTCGAGGAGGCGCGCCGCACCCTCGAGGCGATGGTCGCCGACGCGGTCATGGCGCTGCGCACGTTCGGGCCCCGCGCCGACGGCCTGCGTTCGACGGCGCGCTATTTTGCAACGAGGAAGAACTAGCCGTGCCCATGACCTCCTGCCGACCCGGCGATTTGATTGAAATGTTATCGTACTCCTGGCCCAGGGTTTAATGATGAGTCTTGCCTCCGTCCGCGCCGATCTCGCCCAACGCGCCCCCGACCTTTCCGTCATCGAGACGCAAGCTTCGACCGCCACGGTCCAACTTGCCGCCGAGGTGCATGGGTGCGAGCCCGGCCAGATCGCCAAGACCCTCTGCATCCGCGTCAACGGCGACGTGCTGCTCCTCGTCACCCGCGGCGACGCCCGCCTCGACAACCAGAAAGCCAAATCCGCCTTCGGCGGACGCCCGCGCATGCTCGGGGCCGAGGAGGTCGAGGTCCTCACCAGCCACAAGGTCGGCGGCGTCTGCCCCTTCGGCCTGCCCCAACCCCTGCCGACCTATTGCGACGTTTCGCTGAAGGTCTACGACGAGGTGATCCCGGCGGCCGGTTCGACGCATTCATCCGTGCGCCTAACGGTTGAACGGCTGGTTGAATTGTGCGGGGGCAGGTGGGCGGACGCCTGCCTGGTGCCGGTGGAGGTGGCTTGAGGGCCCCCTCACCCGCCCCTTGCTGCGCAAGGGTCGACCTCTCCCCCAAAGGGAGAGGTGTGGCACGGTGCCCTTCTTCACCTCTCCCTTTGGGGGAGAGGTCGGCGCGAAGCGCCGGGTGAGGGGGCCTTCCTCTATTTCAACCGCTTCCTCATGAACCAGCGCCGGTGCGCCGGCACCACATCGCCCTCGCGATTCTCCAGCCTCCCGAACGCCTCGTAGCCCATCCGCTCGTAGAACCCGGCGGCGTCCGGCATCGAGGTATCGAGCCAGGCTCCATGGCAACCGCGGCGAAGACCTTCGGCTTCCCCCTCGGCCATCAGCGCGCGGCCCAGCCCCCTGCCCCGCTGGCTGTCCGCGACCCAGAGGAGCTTCACCAGCAGCCAACCATAAGCCGTCGAGGCGGCGAGCCCCGCGATCAGCACGCCGCTTTCGTCGCGGATGGAGAGGGTGAAACTAGAATTGAGCGCCTGCGGCTGACTCGAGCGGATCGCGGCCAGGAGCTCACGCTCGAGCTCGTCGACGAGCGCAGGCTCGGCCTCGGCGAGGACGATCCGCGGCGCGCTCACTCGGCCGCCTGCGCGAGTGTCAAACGTGCGATCTCGACGCCCAGAGCGCGACGAAGCTCGCCATGGATGTCCTCGGAAAACAGTTCGGCGGTCGACCAATCGTAGAGCCAGATCGGCATGACGCGGCGCTCCTCGGTCTCGCTGACATAGCGCGGCACGATATGGGCGTGGAGCGCCGGGTCGGTATTGCCGAGAATGTCGTAATTGACCCGGAGGCAGCCGGTCACAGCCAGCAATGCATCGCCGATCAGCACCATATCCGTAAGGAAACTAATCCGCTCGCGCGGCCCGAGATCGTTTAGCGTCGTCACAACCGGATCGGCGAGCAGGATGAGCTGTCCGGGAACGACCTGCTTGTCGCTCATCACTACCCAACCACTACTGACGCGGGCGACCAGCCAGGGATTGCGGCCCTCGCGGGCCAAGGCAACCCGCTGGCCGACGACGGTGTCAGCCGGCGCGCTCACTCGGCCGCCTGCTGGCCGGCGCCGAACTTCTTTTCGATATAGTCGGCGACCATCGCCTTGAACTGGTCGGCGACGTCCGCACCGCGCAGCGTTGCGACCTTTTCGCCATCGATGAAGACGGGGGCGGCCGGGGTCTCGCCGGTGCCGGGCAGCGAAATGCCGATATTGGCGTGCTTCGACTCACCCGGGCCGTTGACGATGCAGCCCATGACGGCGACTGAGAGCGTCTCGACGCCGGGATAGCGCTCGCGCCACTCGGGCATCGAAGTGTTGAGGTGGTCCTGGATATCCTTGGCGAGCGTCTGGAACGTCGTCGAGGTGGTGCGCCCGCAGCCCGGGCACGCGGCAACGACCGGCAGGAACTGGCGAAAGCCCATGGTCTGCAGCAGTTCCTGCGCGACCTTGACCTCGGTGGTGCGATCGCCGCCCGGCTCCGGGGTCAGCGAGATGCGGATGGTGTCGCCGATGCCCTGCTGCAAGAGGATGCCCATGGCGGCCGAGGAGGCGACGATGCCCTTGCTCCCCATGCCGGCTTCTGTGAGGCCGAGATGGAGCGCGTAGTCGCAACGCGCCGCGAGGTCCTGATAGACGGCGATGAGGTGCTGGACGTCGGACACCTTGGTGGAAAGGATGATGCGGTCGCGTCCGAGCCCGATCTCCTCGGCGCGTTGGGCCGAGAGCAGCGCCGACTGGATGATGGCCTCGCGCTGGACAGCGGCGGCCGACATCGGGTTCGGCGAAACGGCGTTCTCGTCCATCAGGCGCGTCAGGAGCTCCTCGTCGAGCGAGCCCCAGTTGACGCCGATGCGCACGGGCTTGTCGTAGCGGATGGCGAGCTCGATGAGGGTGGCGAACTGCAGGTCGCGCTTGGCCTTGAAGCCGACATTGCCAGGATTGATCCGATACTTGGCCAGCGCCTCGGCACAGGCCGGATGGTCGGTGAGGAGCTTGTGGCCGATGTAGTGGAAATCACCGACCAGCGGCACATCATAGCCCATGGAGGCAAGGCGATCGCGGATATGCGGCACGGCGGCGGCGGATTCGTCGCGGTCGACGGTGATCCGCACGATCTCTGAGCCGGCGCGGGCAAGCTGCATGACCTGGCGTACGGTCGCATCGATGTCGGCGGTATCGGTATTGGTCATCGACTGCACGACGACGGACGCGCCGCCGCCGACGAGGACGCCGCCCACATTGACACCCACCGATTTGCGCCGCGCAGCCGGACCTGCCATCTTGCTTCACCTCGTGACCCGGCAGAAATAGTAGGAAGCGCCTAATCCTGCAATGTTGCGGATCGATGACGGGGAGGAAACGCCATGCAGCATATAGTCGCCGCACTCGCCCTGCTGCTCATGGGGCTCGCTCCCGTATCGGCGCAACCGCTGACCGGGAACGTCGCCATCCACGACCCGACCATTGCGGTGCTCGAGGATGGCTTTGCCTCCTTCGCCACCGGCGTCGAGGGCGCCGGGGATGGCGGCCAGATCCGCACCAAGTCGTCGCCGGACGGTATCGACTGGCAGGAGACCGGCGCCCTGCCCGGCGGCATGCCGCAGTGGGTGATCGAGGAAATGGGCTTCACGCCCAAGAACATCTGGGCGCCTTCGGTTTCCGAGCACGCCGGCAGGCACTATCTCTACTATTCTGCATCGACCTTCGGGCGCAACGACAGCGTCATCGGGCTGATGACCAATGACGATCTCCAGGCCGCCGACCCCACCGCCGGATGGCAGGACCAGGGACTCGTCGTCCGCTCGCGGCCCGGCGGCGACTTCAACGCCATCGACCCGTTCCGCATCGACAGCGGCGGCAGGGCGTGGCTCGCCTACGGCTCCTATTGGCAGGGCATAAGGCTGGTCGAGATCGATCCGAAAGGCGGCAAGCCGCTCGAAGGCGCGCAAGCCACCTTCATCGCCTCGCGCGACGGCGGCGCCATCGAAGCGCCGGCCATCCTCGAACACGAGGACAGGTTCTACCTCTTCGTCTCGTTCGATGCCTGCTGCCGCGGCGTCGGCTCCACCTATCGCATCATGGTCGGGCGGGCGGGCGGCATCCAAGGGCCTTACCTCGACCGCGAGGGCAAACCCATGCTCGAAGGCGGCGGCACCGAGATCGTGGCAACGACGGGCAACCACATCGGGCCGGGCGGGCAGGAAGTGTTCATGCGCGACGGCGAGCCGTGGCTTGCCTTCCACTTCTACAACCGCGCCCTGGGTGGGACGCCCAACCTCTACCTGGCGCCGATCGAATGGGAGGACGGCTGGCCGGTGATTGGGCCGCTGGAGTAAAAGGGAACTACTGAACATGCAACGTGCACTGAGCCTCACCTCGCCGCTTCGGGGAGAGGTCGGCGCTCAGCGCCGGGTGAGGGGGCGCGATCCCAGTGCTCGAGCCGAGAGCCTGTATCGCTCACCCTCGGATGAACGCGGAAATCCTCTTCCTCCCCCAATGGGCGAGGGAAGACGAAGCATTGTGATTGCCCCGATCTTGAACCACGCCGGACCGGGGCCATTTATGGGTCATGATCAAGATGCTCATTCCCCGCCTCGTCCTCTTCCGCAAGGAAGTCGTCCAGCTCTGGAAGGCCCTCTTTGCGCCGGAGACACCGCTTCACCTCAAGGTCGCGACGCTGTTCGTCGCCTTCTACCTGGTGAACCCGTTCGACATCCTGCCGGACTTCGTGCCCCTCTTCGGTTGGGTGGACGACCTGATCCTGGTGCCGCTGATGGTGAGCTGGATCGTCTCGCGCCTGCCGGTTCCGGCAAAGGCACGGGCGCGATCCGGCCGAGGCGCGACCATCGACGGCAACGCGCGGCGTATCTAAACAAGAAGCCCGGCAATGCCGGGCTTCTTGTTTAGCGCAGCCTATGCCGCGTCGAGATCGTAGGGCCGGACAAGCAGCTCGGCCGGAATGCCCCATTCGCTGTGCAGCTTGTGGATCATCTCGAGAGTCAACGCGCGCTTGCGGTTGAGGACCTCGGACGCACGCGAGCGCGAGCCGAGAAGCCTGGCGAGATCGGCCTGCGTATAGTCGTTCCATTCCATATGGGCCCGAATGGTCTCAACGGGATCGAGCTGGGGCGTGGGATGGTGCTTTTTCTCATACGCTTCGACCAGCGAAACCCAGGCATCGAGCTGAGCCTCTTCCGGCGTCCCAGGCTCAGCTCCCCAGAGGCGATCGATCTCCCGAAGGGCCCCGCGATAGTCTTCCTCGGTAACGATAGGGCGCAGTTCCATTCCAGCACCTAGAACATCGAAACGGTTTTGGCGTCGATTGCGTCGTACTCGGCATGGGTGCCGATGAACTTCAAAAACACCCTCTGCTTCTTGAAGTCGAAAGCGGCTATGAGCCTGAAGTTGCCGCCAGAGACCTCAAAGCGGGCACGTTCGCTGTTGAGCACCTTCGCCTTTGAAAAGCTCTTGTCACGTCCTGCATCGAATACCATTGCGCGCCGCTGACCGTGCCATACCAGTGAACCAGCGCAGGCTGAGCCCTGGGGCGCCGCCGCCAGTAATCTCGAAGATTGCCGTAGGCGATCGCCCGCATTTCGGCACCCTACCATGTTCCCAGAACGGGAACAAGCCTACTCGAATCTGACGAGCAGGTCCTTGGCGTCGATCTGGTCGCCGGGCTTGACCAGCACTTCGGCAACCGTGCCGTCGACCTCGGCGTGGATGGCGGTTTCCATCTTCATGGCTTCGATGGAAAGCAGCACGTCGCCGGCAACGACCGCCTGGCCGGGCTTGACCGCAAGGGTCGAGATGACGCCGGGCATCGGCGCCCCCACCTGCTTGACGTCGCCTGGCGCCGCCTTGGCGCGCGCGACGACCTCGCCGGCTTTCAGGCGATCCGGCACGGTGATGGTGCGTGGCTGGCCGTTGAGGTCGAAGAAGACGCGCACCTCGCCCTTCTCGTTGGTCTCGGCGCGCCCGAGATATTGCAGGACCAGCGTCTTGCCCTTCTCAATATCCACCAGCAGCTCTTCGCCTTCGTGAAGGCCGTAGAAATAGACCGGCGTCGGCAGGACCTCGGTCGGTCCGTAGTGGTCCTGGGTTTTGGCGAAATCGGTGAAGACCTTGGGATACATGAGGTAGGAGGCGAGGCGGAAGTCGTCGATCTCGAGCCCCGTCTCGTCGGCGACCTTCTTGCGCTCGGCTTCGAGGTCGACGTCCTTGAGGTAAGAGCCGGGACGCTGCGTCATCGGCTCGCGGCCCTTGAGGACCTTCTTCTGCAGCGCCGGGGGGAAGCCGCCCGGCGGCTGGCCGAGGTCGCCGGCAAAGAACCCGACGACCGAATCCGGGAAGGCGATGTCGCGGTTGGGGTCCTCGACTTCGGCGCGGGTCAGGCCTGCCGAAACCATGGCCAGCGCCATGTCGCCGACGACCTTGGACGAGGGCGTGACCTTGACAATGTCGCCGAACATCCGGTTGACGTCGGCATAGGTCTGCGCCACCTCGTGCCAGCGGCTTTCAAGGCCCAATGAGCGCGCCTGCTCCTTGAGGTTGGTGAACTGGCCGCCCGGCATCTCGTGGAGGTAGACCTCCGAGGCGCCGCCCTTGAGGTCGCTCTCGAAGGCGCGATACTGGGTGCGCACGGCCTCCCAGTAGAACGAGATCTCGCGGATCGCCTTGGCGTCGAGCCCGGGATCGCGGTCGGTGTCGGCGAGCGCGGCGACGATCGAGCCCAGCGTCGGCTGGCTGGTGGTGCCCGAGAGCGCGTCCATGGCCGCGTCGACCGCGTCCACCCCGGCGGCGACCGCCGCCATCACCGTCGCCGAAGCGGCGCCGGACGTGTCGTGGGTGTGGAGGTGGATCGGCAGGCCGATTTCCTGCTTCAGGGTCTCGATGAGCTTTTTGGCGGCAGCAGGCTTCAAGAGCCCCGCCATGTCCTTGATGCCGAGGACATGCGCACCGGCAGCCTCAAGTTCCCTGGCAAGCCCGACATAGTATTTGAGATCGTACTTGGCCCGGTCGGGGTCGAGCATGTCGCCGGTGTAGCAGAGGACGCCCTCGCAGACCTTCTCGGCCTCGATCACCGCGTCCATCGAGACGCGCATGTTCTCGACCCAGTTGAGGCAGTCGAAGATGCGGAAGATGTCGACGCCGCCGGCGGCCGCTTGGCGGACGAAGAACCTGACGACGTTGTCGGGATAGTTGGTGTAGCCCACCCCGTTCGAGCCGCGCAGCAGCATTTGCGTGAGGATATTGGGCGCGCCCTCGCGCACCCGCGCCAGCCGTTCCCACGGATCCTCGTTGAGGAAGCGCATGGAAACGTCGAACGTCGCCCCGCCCCAGCATTCGAGCGAGAAGAGGTTGGGCAGGCCCCGGCTGTAGGCGCGCGCGATGCGGGTGATGTCGAAGGAGCGCATGCGGGTGGCGAGCAGCGACTGGTGCGCGTCGCGCATCGTCGTGTCGGTGATGAGCACCCGGTCCTGCGCCTTCATCCAGCGCGCGAGCCCTTGCGGCCCCTCGCGCTCCAGTACCTGCCGGCTGCCTTCTGTTACGGCGAGCGGGGGATATTCGGGCACCACCGGCTCGACGGCGTCAGCCGGCGGGCGGGGCCGGTCGCGCACTTCCGGATGCCCGTTGACGGTGACGTCGGCGACATAGGTCAGGAGCTTCGTCGCCCGGTCCTTGCGCCGCTTGATGTCGAAGAGCTCGGGGGTCGTGTCGATGAAGCGCGTCGTATAGCGGTTCGAGACGAAATCGGGATGGGTGATGACGTTCTCGAGGAAAGCCAGGTTCGTCGACACCCCCCGGATGCGGAACTCGCGGAGCGCCCGGTGCATGCGCGCGATGGCTTCCTCGGGGGTCGGGGCCCAGCAGGTGACTTTTTCGAGCAGAGGATCGTAGTAGCGGGTGATGACCGCGCCGGCATAGGCCGTGCCGCCGTCGAGGCGCACGCCAAAGCCGGTGGCGCCGCGATAGGCGGTGATGCGGCCATAGTCGGGAATGAAGTTCTCTTCCGGATCCTCGGTCGTCACCCGGCATTGGATGGCATGGCCGTGGAGCTTGATGTCTTCCTGCTTCGGCACGCCCGATTCCGGGGTGCCGATGACGGCGCCGTCGAGCGCATGGATCTGCGCCTTGACGATGTCGATGCCGGTGACCTCTTCGGTCACCGTATGCTCGACCTGGATGCGCGGATTGACCTCGATGAAGTAGAAATCGTCGCTGTCGGCATCCATCAGGAATTCGACGGTGCCGGCGCCGCGGTAGTTGGCGGCCTTGCCCAGCCGCACGGCCGCCTCGGTGAGCTTGCCGCGTACCTCTTCCGACATATAGGGCGCCGGCGCGCGCTCGACGACCTTCTGGTTGCGCCGCTGCACCGAGCAGTCGCGCTCGAAGAGATGGACGAGGTTGCCGTGATCGTCGCCGATCAATTGCACCTCAACGTGGCGGGCGCGCTCGACCAGTTTTTCGAGATACATCTCGTCCTTGCCGAACGCGGCCTTGGCCTCGCGCTTGCCTTCCGAGACTTCGGAGCGCAGGTCCTTCTCGTTCATGATGCGGCGCATGCCGCGTCCGCCCCCGCCCCAGGAGGCCTTGAGCATCAAAGGGTAACCGATTTCGGCGGCCATCTTCGCCACTTCATCGAGGTCGTCGGGCAGGGCATCGGTCGCGGGCACCACCGGCACGCCGGCCTTGATCGCCATGTTGCGGGCGGCGACCTTGTTGCCGAGGTCGCGCATGGTCTGCGCGCGCGGCCCGATGAAGATGATGCCGGCATCCTCGCAGGCATCGGCGAACTCGGGGCTTTCCGACAGGAGCCCATAGCCCGGATGGATGGCGTCCGCCCCCGAGATGCGCGCGATGCGGATATATTCGTCGATCTGCAGATAGGCTTCGACCGGCCCCTTGCCCTTGCCGATGAGATAAGCCTCGTCCGCCTTGAAGCGGTGGAGCGCCAGCTTGTCCTCCTCGGCGAAGACCGCGACGGTCTTGAGGCCGAGCTCGTTGGCGGCACGAAACACCCGGATGGCGATTTCGCTGCGGTTGGCGACGAGAATCTTCTTGATCGGCATGAATCTGTCCCGAGCAATGAGGCAGGAAGGGCGACCGCGCCCGGCTCGTTTATCCGGCCCGGCGTCGCCGCTCGGGCGAAAGCTTATTTCTGGCTGAGGTGCCCGGCCAGATGGCTCATGTCATAGCCCGCATGCGCGGCCTGGCCGATGATCTCGCTGGCTTCCATCTCGCCTGCCTGCGACAGGGCCCAGAGCGTGGTCGAGCGCGTGCCCGAGCGGCAGAAGGCGAAGACCGGGCCCTCGCTGGCATCGAGCGCCGCCTTGGTCTTCTCGACCATCTCGGCGGTGACGCCATCGCGCCCGAGCGGAATGTGATGGTAGGCAAGGCCCGCGGCCCTGGCTGCCGCCTCGACCTCGGCAGCCGCCGGCTGGTCGGGCGCCTCACCGTCCGGCCGGTTGTTGATGATGGTGGTGAAGCCCTCAGCCTTCAGCGTTGCGATGTCCTCGGGCGAAATCTGGCCCGACACGCTAATATGATCGTTGATCCGCTTCACGTCCAAGGCGCCTACTCCCGTTCAACCGGCCCGTATTGTGCGCGCCTTTATATCCACCGGGGCGATTGCGACGCAACTGCGACGTTGGGCGAAGGCTCACGCCGCGGCGGCAGCCACCGCCGAGGCGAGACGCGCCAGGGGTTGCGGGCGGCCGAGATGGTAACCCTGGAAGCCCGTGCAGCCGGCAGCCTTGAGCAGCGTCAGCTGCGTCTCGGTCTCGACGCCTTCGGCCACCACCTCGACCGGCAGCGAGCGGGCAATCTCGCAGATAGCCGAGACGATCATGGCGTCGACCCGGTTCTCGCCGATATTGGCGACATAGGTGCGGTCGATCTTGATGACGTCGAAGGCGAAGCGTCTGAGATAGTAGAGGCTGGCGTGGCCCGCCCCGAAATCGTCGATGGCGACGCGGACGCCGAGCGCGCGCAGCCGGGCGAGGTTGGCGAGCTCCACGTCGCCGGCGAGCAGCGGCACGCTCTCGGTGATCTCGACCGTGACCTTCTTCGGGTCGGCGGCGCGTTCGGCAAGGATGGCAGCGAACCGCTCGACGAAATCGGTGCGGCGCAACTGCACCGGCGAGACGTTGACACCGACGGCGCCGAGCTGCGGCAGGTCGCCCAGCGCCCGGCGCAGCACCCACTCGCCCAGCTTGTCGATGAGGTCGCTCTGCTCGGCGATGCCGATGAAATCGGCCGGCGAGATCATGCCGCGCACCTTGTGCTGCCAGCGCACCAGGGCTTCGTAGGAGGTGACGGTCGTTCCGTCGGCGGCGAGGATCGGCTGGTAGTGGAGCGCGAGCTCGTTGAGGAGGATCGCGGCGCGCAGTTCGCGCTCGACGAACCGCCGGTGCCGCTCGTCGCCGAGCATGTCGGGCTCGAAGGCGACGATCGAGCGCCGCCCGGCGCGCTTGCCGGCATAGAGGGCGAGGTCGGCCTTGGAGATGAGATCGCTGACATCGCTGGCGTCCTGCGGCATGACCGCAAGGCCGATGGTGGCCGAGAGCCGCACCGGCCGGCCCGCGATATGGATCGGCTGGTCGAGCCGGTCGAGAAGCTCGGTGCCGATGCGCTTCAAGGCCGCCTTGTTGTCGTGGCCGAGGATGGCGACGCCGAACTCGTCGCCACCGAGCCGGCCGATAATGGCGTCGGGCATCAGCGACTTGAGGGTGCGCACCAGATGCACCAGCGCGATGTCCCCGGCTCCGTGGCCATGGGTATCGTTGAGCACCTTGAGGTTGTCCATGTCGACCTGCAGGTAGCTGACGGCCTGGCGGGCGCGGAAGTGCACGTGCTGGCCGAGCTGGTCGATGAAATAGGAGCGGTTTAGGGCGCCGGTCAGCGCGTCGCTGTTGGCCGCCTCCAGCACCGCGTTCTTGGCCGCATCGACGAGCGCGACCCGGCGGCGGAGCGCGCCGTAGCCGGCGCGGATGGTGATGAGCAGGCCCGCCACGAGCAGGGCCATGATGGCATGGAGGACATCGATCGAGCGGTCGCGCCCGAAGCCGATGACGAGCGCGGCAAGGCAGAAGACCAAGAGCGCTCCGATCAGCACCGCCGCATTGATCGCGACCCCGCGATAGACATCGAGGACGCTGGAAAGACTTCTGTCGCCACGCATTCCATTCCGCCGGTTCTGGGCACCGAAGAGGCAAGACGGTTCTCCGCCCGCCGCCACTCTATGCCGCAAAGTATGAAGGCGATCTGAATCGCGTTCAGAAAAACTTTACATTACAAATGGTTAGGATAAAAACGGCGAAGGATAGCCATCCTCGATGACAGTTTGCTGACACGCGCAAAGGCGCGTCCGGAGCTGGTTAACACGCGGTTGCCGTGACCTAGCCGAGGAGCTGCAGGGCAAGGCCGGCGGCCCCGGTCAGGGCGAGCACCGGCACGATGCCGAACTTGAAGCCGACGAGCAGGACGCCGGCCGCAAGGCTGAGGGCGAGGGCTGCCGGATCGAGGCTCGCCCAGTCGGGCCATGTGAGCCGCATGGGCCCGACCGAGCGTTCGCCGATGGACCGGAAAACCACGTGCAGGCCGAACCAGATGGCGAGGTTGAGGATGACGCCGACAACGGCCGCGGTGATGGCCGACAGCGCGCCCGAGAGCGGCCGGTTGTCCCGCAGCCGCTCCATGAACGGTGCGCCGAGGAAGATCCAGAGGAAGCTCGGAACGAACGTGACCCAGGCCGCCAGGAACCCGCCGAGAAGCCCGCCGGCGACGGGGTCGAGCCCCATGGGCGCGCGGAAACCGGCGAGGAACCCGACGAAGGTCAGGACCAGCACCAGCGGTCCCGGCGTCGTCTCGGCAAGCGCCAGCCCGTCGAGCATCTCGCCGGGCGCAAGCCAGCCATGGGCCTCCACCGCCTGCTGGGCGACATAGGCGAGAACCGCATAGGCGCCCCCGAAGGTGACGACCGCCATCTGCGAGAAGAACCCCATGATCGCCGCAAAGCTCGACTGCCAGCCGAAGAGCGGCACGACGAGAACGAGCGGCGCCGCCCACACTGCCGCCCAGACGAGTCCCGTGCGCAGCACCGCCAGCGGCGTTTCGGTCGGCGCGCGCCAGTCCTCGCCGATGAGCGAGGGCGCATCGGGCGCGGCTGCCGCATGCGCCCGGCTCGGCGCGAGAAGGTCGGGGCGCAGGCGCGTGCCGAAATAGCCGAAGATACCGGCCGAGAGGACGACGACCGGGAACGGCACGGAAAAGACGAAAAGGGCAAGGAACGCGAAAGCGGCGATGGCGACCATCAGCCCGTTCTTCAAGGCGCGCCGTCCGACGCGGATGACCGCGTCGACGACGATGGCGAGGACCGCCGCCTTCAATCCGAAGAACACCGCCTCGAGCCAGCCGGTCTGGTGGAAGAGTGAATAGGCAAGACTCAGGGCCAGCATGACGACGAGCCCCGGCAGCACGAACAGCGCGCCCGCCGCGACGCCCCCGCGCCAGCCATGCAGCAGCCAGCCGATATAGGTCGCAAGCTGCTGCGCCTCGGGCCCCGGCAGCAGCATGCAGTAGTTGAGCGCGTGCAGGAACCGGCTTTCCGAGATCCAGCGCTTCTCCTCGACGAGCATGCGGTGCATCAGGGCGATCTGCCCGGCCGGGCCGCCAAAGCTCAGCACGCCGATGGCGAGCCAGACACGCAACGCCTCGCCGAAGCCGGGGTGGGGCGGCGCGCCCGTTTCACTGTTCTTCATCCCCATACCGCCGAACCGTTTTGCCGGAGCGGCAGGAGATGGATTCACCTCGTCATAGTCAACCACCCGCCCGGCAGACGGACGGACCGCTCGCAATACCAGGAGGTTTTCCACAAGGAGCCGGCGCGTATAATCCCAGCAATTCCGGGCGATTCGACAGTATCATGCCATATTTCGATCGCGCGGATGACAACTGCCGAAATCACATTTTGGCAATTTTGCGGTTGAAACAGGCCGCATCGGCACCTATTGTCCCGGTCGACACTCATATGATTGCAGATGAACGGGGCCGAGATCGACACCGATTTCGGCGTTGTTCTTTTCTGTGCTCGATATCGAACAATGATATTGGCATTCGCCAGAACTTTATTGGCGGAGCGCCTCCCAAAAAGAGGACAAATGGCAGCCAAGTTAACAGTCGAGAACGTCTACAAGATCTTCGGGAACGATCCCGCCGGGGCGTTGGAGCGCCTCGCGAACGGCCAGAGCAAGGAAGAGATTTTTCATGAGACCGGCCAGACGGTCGGCGTGCAGGACGCCAGTTTTACCGTCGAGGAAGGCCAGATCTTCGTCGTCATGGGACTCTCGGGCTCCGGCAAATCGACGCTGGTGCGCATGCTCAACGGCCTCATCAAGCCGAGCTCGGGGCGCATTCTCATCGACGCCGATGACGTCGCGAGCGCCGCACCCGATGCGCTGCGCCGTATCCGGCGCGAGAAGATCGCCATGGTCTTCCAGCACTTCGCGCTCTTTCCCCACAGGACCATCGCCGAGAACGCCGCCTATGGCCTCAAGGTCAAGGGCGTGCCCGCCGCCGAGCGGCGCCGGCGAGCGCTCGCCGCACTCGAGCAGGTCGGGCTCACCGCCTGGGCCGACAGCTATCCCTCCGACCTCTCGGGCGGCATGCAGCAGCGCGTCGGCCTCGCCCGGGGCCTGGCGACCGATCCGCAGATCCTGCTGATGGACGAACCCTTCGGGGCTCTCGACCCGCTGATCCGGCGCGAGATGCAGGACGAGCTGGTCGTCCTCCAGAAGACGCTGAAGAAGACCATCGTCTTCATCACCCACGATCTCAACGAGGCCCTGCTGCTCGGCGACAGGATCGCCATCATGAAGGACGGGCGCTTCGTGCAGGTCGGCACCGCCCAGGAGATCGTCTCCGAACCGGCCGACGACTACGTCGCCGCGTTCGTCGCCGATATCGACAGGGGACGCGTGTTCACCGCCGAGGACGTCTGCAACGATCCGGCGCCGGTCAAGCTCGGCGAGAGCACCGCAGAGGACGCCATGCGCGCCATGGAAGATCTCAACCGCAACGCGCTCCACGTGGTGGACGAGAAGGACAAGCTCGTCGGCGTCGTGACCTATCAGGACCTAGCCGCAGCGACCCTCGACAACGGCGCGCCCGATCCAGTGCTCGAAGAGGTGATGATCACCGATTACCCGACGGCGGACGCCGGCCAGCAGCTCAACGAGCTTTATGGTCCCGCGAGCGCCGGGCTGCCGATCGCCGTCACCGACGGGAAGGACCGCCTGGTGGGCGTGGTCGAGCCCGAAGCCGTGTTCGCCCAGCTTTCGGGCGAAGAGAACGGCGCCACGCCGGATGCACCGGCGGCTCCCCAAACACCCCAACCCGCAAAGCAGGACAAGCAAGAGGAGCGCGCGCATGTTTAGCCCCGGCGACCTCCTGGTCATCCCCTTCGACGACTGGATCAACGATTTCGTACGCGGCTGGCTGGTGCCCAATTTCCGCCCCGCGTTCCGTGCGGCGCAGGTGCCCATCACGTTCGTGCTCGGCTGGCTCGACGATTTCTTCAACATGCTCCCGATGCTGCTCACCACCGGTGTCTTCGCGCTCGCCGCGTGGAAATGGGCGGGCCGGGGCATGGCGATCTTCACCCTCGTCGGCTTTGCCTTCATCGACATGATCGGGCTGTGGCCGCAGACCATGACGACGCTCGCCATGATCATCACCTCGGTGCTGTTCTGCGCGGTGATCGGCATACCCGTGGGGATCCTCGCCGCCCGCAGCGACACGACCTGGAAGGTCGTGCGCCCGATCCTCGACATCATGCAGACCATACCCTCCTTCGTTTACCTGGTGCCGATCGTCATGCTGTTCGGTGTCGGCATGGCGCCGGGGATCATCGCGACCATCATCTTCGCCCTGCCCCCGATCGTACGGCTGACCAACCTCGGCATCCGCAACGTGCGCTCCGATCTCGTCGAGGCGGCGCAGGCCTTCGGCTCGACCGGCTGGCAGATGCTCGTCGACCTGCAGATTCCGCTCGCCATGCGCACCATCATGGCCGGCCTCAACCAGACGCTGATGCTGGCCCTCTCGATGGTGGTCATCGCCGCCTTGATCGGTGCGGGCGGGCTCGGTCTCGTCGTCAACACCGGCCTCGGGCGTCTCGACGTCGGCGGCGCGACGGCCGGGGGCGTCGGCATCGTCATCCTCGCCATCGTCCTCGACCGCATCACCCAGGGTCTCGGCGAGCAGAACCAGACGAGGACCGTTTCCCTGCGCGAGGTCCTTGGCAATCTCATCCGCTTCAGGGGCACCCGCCCCGTCGGCGACACCGAAAAGGCAGCCTGACGCTGCCCGGTCATGAAGCGGCGACCGCGCCGCTTCTATGTTCCGCGCCTTCTTGCGCGGCTCTTCGCATGGCGGATTTTCCGTCCATTCACGAACCAAGAAGAAAAAGGAGACAAAAACATCATGTTCCGTCTCAAGAATACCCTTGCGGCGCTTTCCGCTGCGGCTCTGCTCGGAACCGCACCGGTGGCGGCGCTCGCTCAGGACAATCCGGGCGAGGGCGTATCCGTCGTCATGGCCCAGCCCACCTGGGATACCGGCTGGTTCCATACCGAGATCTACCGCCAGCTTCTCCAGGAGCTCGGCTACGAGGTGGCGCCCGCCATCACGCTCGACAACCCGCCCTTCTACCAGTCCGTGGCGCAGGGCGACGTGACCCTCTGGGTCGACGGATGGTTCCCCCTCCACAACACCTATGAGCCGATCTTTTCCGAGGGCGCCGAGGTCGTCGGCGCGGTCGCCGAGGGCGGCGCGCTCGAGGGTTATCTGATCAACGCCTCGGCCGCCGAGGAATTCGGCATCACCTCGCTCGAGGACTTCAAGCGCGACGAGGTCAAGGCCGCGTTCGACCGCGATGGCGATGGTCGCGCCGACATGGTCGCCTGTCCGCCGGGCTGGGGCTGCGAGATCAACATCGAGCACCACCTCGACGCCTATGAGCTGCGCGAACACATCAACCCCATCAAGGCCGGCTACGCCGCCTCGATGGCCGATGCGGTCGCCGCCTATGAGAACGGCGAGAACATCCTCTTCTACACCTGGACCCCGAACTGGACGGTCAACGAGCTGGTTCCGGGCGAGGATGTCGTGTGGATCGAGGTGCCCGAAGTCGACTTGCCCGACATGGAGCTCGCCGACGCGGCCGTGCGCGAAGGCGTTGCCGGCTGCGTCAACGATCCCTGCATGCTGGGCTTTCCGGCCAACGACATCGTTCCGGTAGTCAACTCGGCGTTCCTCGCCGACAACCCTGCCGTCGGCGCGCTGCTCGAAGCCGTCGAGATCCCGCTCGATGACATCTTCGAACAGAACGCGGCGATGAACGCCGGCGACGACGACATCGAGGCCCAGGCCGCCCAGTGGATCGAAGACCACCGCGAAGCCGTCGACGGCTGGCTCGAGACCGCACGCGCGGCCTCCTAGAGCGCTTCAGGAAAAGTGGACACCACTTTTCCGGTTCGAAAACGCGACAAAACCAAACTTGGAGCAGAACGGATGCGCTGACACCCATTGCATAAAAGTTCTGCCAACCGGGCCCATGGGCCCGGTTTTTATTGCTGGACCGGGTTTCCGACCCAGCCCGACCAGATGTCCTCATGCTCGGCCACGAACCGGTCTGCGATTGCCGCAGGCGTCGCGCCCGGCGTGTTGAGCTCGGCGAGCAGCGCATTCATCTGCGCGAGCGGAATGCTGGCGCGCTGGAAATAACCGGCGACCTCTGGCGCCTGCGTGAACACCCATTCGGCGAGCGCCACGACCACCGTCTCGGCCGGAAAGGACGAGACGGCCGGGCTCGCGCACGCAACCTGCGCCAGGCACCGCATCGCCTCGGCGTCATAGGCGCCCATGTCGAGCGCGCGCATGTCGAACTGGGCGATCACCGCGTTGGGCGCCCAGTAGTAGGCGACGAACGGCTCGCGCCGGCTGACGGCCTCGGCGATGATCCGGTCCATCTCGAAGCGGTTGGCCGGCTCGACGACCTCGAACCGCTCGCCAAGGTCGAGCGCTCGCATGAGGTTGCGGTTGACGACCGCGCACCCCCAGTCCGGCGGACAGGAGACGAAGCGCGGCGTGCTCTCCCCACCCGAAAAGGCGGTGGACGCGGCAAGCGCCGCGGCGCCCGTCAGGTCCGGGTGCTCGGCAACGAGATATCCGGGCACGTACCAGCCCTCGAAAACCTGCGTGTCGTAGGTATTGGCGGCCGCGCGCACGGTCTGCGTCTTGATCGACTGGTTCCACACCTCGGCGATCCGCCCGATCCACATCTCCGGCGCCACGGCCGGCTGGCCGGTGCTGGCCATGGACGAGCCGCTGCCGGCCATGTCGCCGGGCACGACCTCGGCCCGGCAGCCGAAGTGTTCGGAAACCAGGCGCGCGTGGATCTCGGCCAGCACCGCCGACGACGGCCACTGCATGGCCGCGATGGTCAGGGACCGTCCGCCGCACGGGGCCTGCTGCGCCGCGCCCGATGCCGCATCCTGCGCCTGGTCGAGCACGATCACCCCTTCCTGCGCGGCCACGCTCCAACCCAGCGTCGAAAGACCCAGGGCAAGCACCGCCGCGCCCGTTAAGCACCGCAGGAGCTTGCGCGCGCATGACGCATAAGTCCCGTGACTCTCAAATGAAAAGTGTGCCAAAGTCCCCCTCCAGCGGGGCACGGGGGCGTGCCTCCGATCATTGTTCGCGCCCAGCAATGCGGCAAGGAAAGCCGTCGGGCGCGGGCATGCAAATAGAGGGACATCTATGCAAAAGTTCAAGACAAGCCTTTCGTTCGCCGTGGCAGCCGCCGTGTTCGCCGCTGCAGCGCCGGCGCTGGCCGCGGACGTCAAGCTCGGCTTCATCGGCGGCTTCACCGGTCCGATCGAAAGCCTGACCCCGCCGATCTTCGCGGGCGCCGAACTGGTCGTCGAGCAGGTCAACGCGCAGGGCGGCATCCTCGACGGGACGCTCTCCATCGTTTCGGCTGACGGCGCGTGCGACGCGACCGCCGCGGCGGCCGCTGCCGACCGCGTGATCAACACCGAGAACGTCACCGCCGTCGTCGGCGCGCTCTGCACCGGTGAAACCATCGGCGCGTTCAACGGTTCGGGTCTGGGGGCCGGCGTCGTCTTCGTCTCCCCGGCCTCCTCGGCTCCGGCGCTGACGACTCTCGAGGACAACGACCTCGTCTTCCGCACCACGCCGTCCGATGCGCTGCAGGGCGTCAAGATGGCCGACCTGCTGCTCGCCAGGGGCGTCAACGACATCGCCATCACCTACGTCAACAACGACTATGGCAAGGGCTTCGCCGACGCGCTGTCGGCCGCCTTCACCGAAGGCGGCGGGACGGTGGCCGCCAACGTCGCCCATGAGGAAGGCAAGGCCGACTACCGCGCCGAGCTCGGCAACCTCGTTGCCTCGCAGAACCTCGTGATCCTCGCCTATGCCAATGCCTCGGGCCAGACGATCCTGCGCCAGGCGGTCGAGAGCGGCAACTTCACCACCTTCGTGGGTGGCGACGGCATGGTCGGTGACGATCTCCTGACCGGCATCGATGCCGCTTCTGTCGAGGGCCTGATCGCGACCCGCGCCGGCGCGCCGACGGGCGAATCGGTCGACCTTTACCAGCAGCTCGCCAACGAAGCCGGTATCGAAGCCAACGCGACCTATGCGCCGCAAGCCTATGACGCCGCATTCCTCCTGGCGCTCGCCATCGAGAAGAACGGCTCGGGCAGCCGCGAGGGCCTCTCGCAGGCGCTGCGCGATGTCGCGTCCGCTCCCGGCGAGATCATCCGCCCGGGCGAATGGCAGAAGGCCAAGGAGCTCATCGCGGCCGGCACCGACATCAACTATGAGGGCGCTGGCGGCGCGCTCGACTTCGACGAGGCCGGCGATGTCGAAGGCATCATCGTCGAGCTCGCAGTCGAAGGCGGCGCCTTCGTCGAGAAGGGCGCGATCGAGTAATCGATCGTCCGCCCCATCTCATGCCGAGGCCCGGGAGCGATCCCGGGCCTTTTCGTCGAAAGGGATCACCAATGCCGGACAAGCGGACGTTGCGCTTCTATGCCGAGAATGCCGCGACCTACGCCAGCCGCTCGCGCGGACTGCCCGGCGAGCGGTTGGCGGATTTTCTGGCGAGCCTCCCGCCCGGCGCCTCCATTCTCGAACTCGGCACCGGCGGCGGCCAGGATGCGGCCGCTATGCTGGCGCAGGGCTTCGACGTCACCCCGACCGACGCTTCGCCAGAACTCGCCGTCGAAGCCGAAAAGCTCCTTGGCCGACCGGTGAAGGTCATGCGTTTCGACGAACTCGACGCCGACGCCTCCTATGACGGGGTCTGGGCCAGCGCCTGCCTTCTCCATGCCCCGGTCGAGGAACTGACCGATGACCTTCGCCGTATCCATCGCGCCCTGAGACCGGGCGGGCGGTTCTTCGCGAGCTTCAAGGCGGGCGACGGTCCCGGCTATGACGGCCTCGGGCGCTATTACAACTATCCGAGCCGCGAGACCCTGCTCGCCCATTATCGCGACGCCGCCGGCTGGTCGATCCTCGATATCGAGGAGCACGACGGCGGCGGCTATGACGGCCAGCCGACCCGCTGGCTGGGGGTCATGGCTCGGAAGTAAGGCGCTTCACCACGATCTGCCGCTCGTCGCGGCGCACGGTGACCTCCAGATGCTCGGCCTGCACGACGTCGAGCACCTTGCTCGGCCGGTAGGCGACGACGTTGACGCCGCCGGCATGACGCAGGCTGTCGTAGACGATGCCGTCGGCACCGGCCTTGCGCAGGCCCTCCCCGAACGCCTGGGAAGCGGCATAGTCGTCGCAGGCGTAGACCTGCGGCATGTCCGTCACCCTGGCGCGGATGTCGCGGTAGCGCCCGTCGAGCCGGGCGCTGTAGGCGCGATAGCGGCGGGTGAGCTCGGGCTTCCGGCGCGCGAAGGCCTCGCGCCTGAGGTGGTGGCCGACCTCGGCGACGGCAGTCTCGATGCGGGCCGCCGCATACCAGGCGCCCAGGTCCGGTCCGGCAAAGCGGGTCCCGCCCGGCGGGGCGTGCAGGAACGCGGCCATGACGATCGAGGAATTGGGCCGGCCGAACACCCATTCGCGGCGCGGCAGGCGTGCGACGCGCTCGGCGACCAGCCGGTCGTTGGTCCAGCCGGCAAGCTCCATCACCGCCTCGAGGTCGGCGGCGCGTGTGACGGTGTCGAAAAGCCCGACGGGCGGAAAGCGCGACGGGATCAGCCGGTGACTAGGCTGCGGCGCGGCGGTCTCGGGCACTCTCACCGCCAGACGATCTCCGCATCGGCGAGCGGCGCGAAGTCCGTGTCGATCGCATTGGGCGGCATGTAGAGCCCGCCGCGCGCCGCATCGAGGAAGCGCCGCACGGTCAGCAGCCCGTCGAGCGTGCCGCCGGTGACGAGGGCCATGGGCGGCTGGCCGCCGAAGATCGGGGCGTCATGCGGATCGGTGAGCCACTCGACGCCCTCCGCCTCACTCTCAAAGAGGACGCCGAGCGCTTGATGGATACCCAGGATCGCCGAAAGGCGCGTCAGCGCATCGACGTCGAGAGTTATGGAACCATGCTCGCGCGCTTGTCTGGCCCAGTTGTGGTAGGTCGAGCGCGAAGGATAGCCGAGCACCAGCCGCCGCTGCTCCTCGTTGAGGCCCCAGAGATCGGCGATGGCAAGGAACGTGCGCAGCGCCGGAGCGGAGAGCCGCTTGCGGTTGGCGGGGGCGAAACGAGTGACATCGAGCATCGCGGCCCCTCCCGAAACGAAGCCGGCCTGCGGTGCCTCCGAAAACCCGAGTTGCTTGACATTCGACCGGGGCATGACGGCCTCCTTGCATTATCCGAATTGGGATATAGTCCAATTTTGGACAAAATGCAAGAAGGCCGGGTTCGGTTGCCTGTCAAGCCTCCCGCCTGATCGTCTCCGGCAACAGGCCCTTGGGCGCGAAGCGCAGGGAAATGCTGATGACGAGGCCGAGGACGAATACGCGCATCTGCGCCGAGCGCGATTCGATCTCCGGGATCGGCCCCCAGCCGACGTTGGTCGACCAGGCGCTGACGACATCGAAGATCGAGCGGGCGAGCGGCTCCGAGATCATCCAGATGAAATAGATGAGCACGGCGCCGAGCAGCGCGCCCCAGTTGTTGCCCGCTCCCCCGACGATGACCATCACCCAGATGAGGAAGGTATGGTTGATCGGCTGGTAGCTCGATGGGTCCTGGATCTGCACGAACGAGACGAGGATCGCCCCGCCGATGCCCATCAGCACCGAGCCGAAGACGAAGATCTCGAGCTGGCGGGCGGTGACGTTCTTGCCCATGGAAGCGGCCGAGACGTGATTGTCGCGGATGGCGCGCATCATGCGTCCCCATGGCCCTCCATAGGCGCGCTGGATGAGGAAGAACGCGATGGCGAGGACGAGGAGCACCAGCACCAGGAACCCGCCCCGCGCCAGGATCAAGGAGGTGGCGAGATCGTTGCCGGCCGCCTGGTAGGCCTGCGGCTGCGGTACGGGCCAGGGAATGGGCGAAACGGTGAGCGTGCCGCGCGTCAGCCAGTCCATGTTCTTGATCAGCGCGCGGATGATCTCGGAAATGCCGATGGTGGCGATGGCAAGATAGTCGGTGCGCAAACCGAGGCAGATCTTGCCGACGATGAAGGCGACGCCCGCCGCCAGCACGCCGCCGAAGAGCCAGCCGAGCACCGGATGCGCCCCGAGGCCCCCGACCCAGCCGCCGCCGGCCGCGGATTCGATATAGGCCGCCGCCGGATCGAGCTGGCTGCGATAGAGGCAATAGGCGATGAACCAGGCAAGGACCGTGACGGCGACATGCCAGCCGCCGGAGATGCCGAGCTTTTTCGATTGCCGCGCCGTGATGACGAGCAGCGCGCCGGCGCCGAACGCGATCAACGCCCGGCCCAGCATCCATGGCCCGTCGCCCGCCCAGAACTGGGCGTTGACCGGGTACGAGATGAAGGTGACGGCAAAGCCGCCGAGCATCATGAAGCCCATGATGCCGAAGTTGAAGAGCCCGCCATAGCCCCACTGGATGTTGAGGCCCATCGCGATCAGCGCATAGGCGGCCGCTTCCACGAGGCGCGAGGAGGTGAACGGGGCGCCCAGCGCCCAGCCGACGGCGAGGATGAGGACGAAAAGCCCGAAGAAGAGGGTCAGTGAACGACGGATCATGTCGAGGCGCCCTTGAAGATGCCGGTCGGCCGCACGAGGAGCGTGACGACGAGGATGACGAAGGCGACGGTCAGTTTGTATTCGGTCGGCACCAGCGCCAGTGTCGACGGCAACTGCAACCATTCCGGGAGGACCGCATTGAGAGGCCGCAGCACCATCGTCCAGTTGAATACGGCGAGCGTCTCGGCAAAACCGATGAGGAATCCGCCGGCGATGGCGCCATAGGCCTGTCCCAGCCCGCCGACGATGGCGGCCGCGAAGATCGGCAGCACGATGTTGAAGGCAAGGTCGGGCTTCAGCGTCACGTCGAGGGCGAGCATGGTGCCGGCCGCGCACGCGAGCGCCCCGGCGATGATCCAGGTGACCCTGACGACAAGCGCGGTGTTGATGCCCGAGACCTGCGCCAGATCGGCGTTGTCGGCCATGGCGCGCATGGCCTTGCCGAGTCGCGACCGCGTGAGGAAGAGATGGAGCGCGACGACGGCGGCGATGGTGACGATGACCATCAGGAGCTGCGGCTCGGTAAAGACCAGCGGACGGGTCGAACCGATGGCGGAGGTATCGATGCGGATGATTTCCTTCGGCTCGTTCTCGAAGAACGAGTAGGTGCCGGCCCCGAAGAAGAGGCGGATCAGGCCCTGGATCATCAGCGTCACGCCGATCGAGGCGATGAGGAGCGTCACGGGCTTGGCGCCGCGCGCCCGCAGCGGCGCGTAGAAGCCCTTGTCGATGCCAAGCGCGAGCACGGCAGCGATGACCATGGCGATCGGCAGCACAAGAAAGCCCGTCGGCACCGGCGTCACGATGCCGAGCGCAGCCGCCGCGAGCGCCAGGAGGAACGCGATGAACGCGCCCATGGTCATCATGTCGCCATGGGCGAAATGGGCAAAGCGCAGGATGCCGAAGATCAGCGTGATGCCGATGGCGCCGAGCGCATAGATGGAGCCGAGCACGACGCCCGAGATCACCACCTGGTTGATGAAGAAGATGAGTTCGGTCATGTCGGTCCCTAGCCCCCGAGGAACGATCTGGCGACTTCGGGATCGGCGATGAGCTCGGGGCCCGTGCCGGTGAAGCGGTTCTGCCCGTTGGCGAGGACGAACCCGCGCGACGCGAAGGCGAGCGCCTGCCTCGCGTTCTGCTCGACCATCAGGATGCCGACGCCTTCCGTGTTGACGCGCACGATCGTCTCGAAGATCTCGATGACGTAGCGCGGCGAGAGGCCCGCCGAGGGTTCGTCGAGCATGAGGAGCTTGGGCTTGCTCATCAGCGCGCGGCCCATGGCCACCATCTGCCGCTGCCCGCCGGAAAGCTCGCCGGCCGGCTGACGGCGCTTTTCCTTCAACACCGGGAACATCTGATAGACCCAGGCCATAGTGTCGGAAAAGTCGTCGCGCCTGGTGAAGGCGCCCATCTCGAGGTTCTCCTCGACGCTCATCGAAGTGAAGACGTTCTTTTCCTGCGGAACGAAGGAGAGGCCCCTGGGCACCAGCCGGTCGGGCAGCGAGTTGGTGATCTCTTCGCCCGCGAACGTGATGGTGCCGCCGGTGACCTTGAGGAGCCCGAAGATGGCCTTGAGCGTCGTCGACTTGCCCGCCCCGTTGGGGCCGACGATGACGCCGATGTCGGATTGCTCGATGGCGATGTCGACGCCGTTGAGGATCGGCGCGCCGCCATAGCCGCCGACGACGTGCTTCAGTTCGATGAGGCTCATTATCGGGTCTCCCCGAGAAGTGAGCACCGGTTTTCGGAGAGGAAGACCCGCATGGACCTTACGCCGCCTCCACCGGAGTGCCGAAATAGGCCTCGACGATCTCGGGATTGGCACGGATCTCAGCCATCGGACCCTCGGCGATCTTCTCGCCCTGCGCCATGACGATGACCGGATCGCAGAGCCGCGCGATGAGGTCCATGTCGTGCTCGATGACGAAGAAGGTGTAGCCGAGCTCGCGGTTCATCCGCTCGATATTGGCGGCAAGGTCATTGAGCAGCGTCTTGTTGACGCCCGCCGCCACCTCGTCGAGCAGCACCACCTTGGCGTCGACCATCATGGTGCGGCCGAGCTCCAGGAGCTTCTTCTGCCCGCCGGAAAGGTTGCCGGCCAGCTCGTTGCGCACGTGGCCGAGCTTTAAAAAGTCTATGACGTCGAGCGCCTTCTTCCTGACCTCGGTCTCGCGCGAGCGGGCAAGGAACGGGCGGAACCAGACATTGGAGAGATGCTCGCCCGGCTGGTCGCCCGGCACCATCATCAGGTTCTCGAGCGCGCTCATGTTGGAGAACTCGTGCGCGATCTGGAAGGTGCGCAGCATGCCGAGGCGGAAGAGCCGGTGCGGCGGCAGGCCCGTGACGTCCTGCCCGTCGAAGATGACCTGACCCTCGTCCGGCACGATATTGCCGGCGACCATGTTGAAGAGCGTCGACTTGCCGGCGCCGTTGGGGCCGATGAGCCCGGTCACCGACCCGCGCCCGACCGAGAGCGAGCAATTGTTGACGGCGGTCAGCCCGCCGAAATGTTTAGAGACGTTCCTGACGTCTATGACTGCGTCTTGCGACACTAAGGTCCCGTCCTGGTGTTTCCTGATGCCAATTCGCCCGGCCTTTTCCTGGCCGGGCGCTTTTTTCGGCATCTGCACACAAGTGCCCGGTGCGGTCAACCTTTGACCGGACGGACAAAACCTGCGCAACGCCCGCGGACGGGGGTTCTCAACCGGTTTTGAAGGGCCGCGGCGACCTCAAAGGGCCTTCAGCACCGCATCGGCCGTCGAACGGTTGCAGGCAAAGAGGGTATCGTAGAGAGTCGCAAGGCGCGTCAGCGCCTTGACGTCGACGTCGTGCGGCAGGGCGGTCAGCGGATCTATGAAGAAGACGAGGGCGTCGAGCTTGCCCTCGGCGATCATGGCGCCGAGCTGCTGATCCCCGCCCAGCGGGCCGCTCTTCAAAAGCGCGACCTCCAGCCCCGTCTCCTCCCGCACCCGTCCGCCGGTCGTGCCGGTGGCATAGAGCGTATGCCGGGAAAGGACCGCAGCGTTGGCCGCGGCCCATTCGGCCATATCCGCCTTCTTGTCGTCGTGGGCGACGAGACCGATCCGTGCCATTGCGAGCCCCTTGCGAGTGAATGCCTCGAGCCGTTCAACCACGGACGCCCGCGCCGGGCAAGCCGGCGACTGAGTTTGCGCGAAAGCCGCTAGAACTCCGCCCACTCGGCCGCCAGCGCCGCATTGCCGCGCGTGGCAAGGCGCGGGCGGGATGACGTGGGAACAGGCTGCCGCACGTCGGCATCGAGACGAAAGACATCGACCACCCGATCGAGCTCGCTCGCCTGGCCTTCCGTCTGTTCGATGGCCGCATTCGTCTCTTCGACCAGGGCTGCGTTGTGCTGCGTCATCTCGTCGAGCTGGCGCACCGCAGCGTTGATCTCCTCGATGGCCGAGGATTGCTCGCGGCTCGCCCGCGCGATGCGCTCGATGAGCACTGAGCTTTCGCGCGCCTCCGCGAGCATCTCGGCCAGCTTCCCCGCGGCCTCGCCGACGAGTTTCGAACCACCGGCAACTTCTCCGGCGCTGGTCTCGATCAGCCCCTTGATCTCGGCGGAGGCCTCGGCGGCCGACTGGGCGAGGCGACGCACCTCGACGGCGACGACGGCAAAACCCTTGCCGGCCTCGCCCGCGCGCGCCGCCTCGACCGAGGCGTTGAGGGCCAGAAGATTGGTCTGGAAGGCGATGTCGTCGATCATGCCGATGATCGAGGATATCCTGGCCGAGGAGGCCGAGATGCGCTCCATCGCCTCGTTGGCCTTGCCCATCACCATTCCGCCTTCGCCGGCGCTCGCCGAAACCGTCCCCGCCTTGACGCTGGCGCTCTCGGCGTTGCGGGCCGTCTCGACGACGGCGGCGGCAAGCTGCTCCATTGCCGCCGAGGTCTCCTCGATGGTCGCCGCCTGTCGCGTGGTGCGCTGCGAAAGATCGTTGGCGCCGGCAAGAAGCTCCCCGGTCGCGGTCTTGACCGCGCGCGAGGTGCCGCGCAGGCCCGAGACGATCTCGACCAGACGCTCCAACGAACGGTTGTAGGCGACGCGCAGCGCCTCGTACTGGCCAGTGAACTGCGTATCGATATGACCGGTGAGGTCGCCATCGGCCATCTTCTCGAGGCTTTGCGTGAGGAGCGCGATGATGCCCTCGGCGCGCTTTCGCTCAGTGATGTCGGTGGCGAACTTGACGACCTTGACCGGCCGGCCCTGCGGGTCGAGGATCGGGTTGTAGCTCGCCTGGATCCAGACCTCCCGGCCGCCCTTGCCCAGCCGCTTGAACTCGCCGGCGACGAACTCGCCTGCCCGCAGCCGCGCCCAGAACTCAGCGTAAGCCTCGCTGCGCGTGAGCTCCGGCTCGCAGAACATGCGGTGATGCCTGCCCTCGATCTCTTCGAGCCGGTAGCCGAGCGTGGCAAGGAAATTATCGTTGGCGGTGAGCACGTTGCCGTCGAGATCGAACTCGATGACCGCCTGTACCCGCGAGATCGCCGCGATCTTGGCGGCGTGGTCGGCCGCCAACGTTTTCTGCGCGGTGATGTCGGTTGCGAACTTGATGACCTTGACCGGCCTGCCGGCCCGGTCGAGGACCGGATTGTAGCTCGCCTGGATCCAGACCTCCCGCCCGCCCTTGGCGATGCGCCGGTACTCGGCCGCCTGGAAGCGGCCCTCGGCAAGCTCCTTCCAGAAGCGGTGGTAGTCCTCGCTCGCCGCGTATTCGGCATCGACGAACATGCGGTGGTGCTTGCCGACGATCTCTTCCAGTGCGTAGTCCATAGCGGCAAGGAAATTGTCGTTGGCCGTCAGGATCGTCCCGTCGAGCGCGAACTCGATCACCGCCTGCGAACGCAGGATCGCCGCGATCTTGGAGCGTTCCTCGGCCCTTGCGCCCGAGGTCAACCCGCCAAACAAACTGCCCATTTCTGAAATCCGTCTCCCCAAAAAGACGTGCCGCGAGCGTTTCCGGAAAAGCGACCATCGCTCGTCCGGCTCAACAAACGCTGCGTGAAGGATGGATCGGCCCGAACGACCCCTGAGGGGGCGGCGGGCCGACCGGTGCGGCGCGCCATGCGATGATGGCGCGAAGTGGTTAACGAGATGAGAGGAAAGACCTACGCGCGGGAGCGTATCCGTCCCGCACGCGGTATCTCTAGGACTCGGACCAGGCCGGATCGACGGAGAGGGCGGCATTACCCACCGTGGCATAGGCCCGGCCGGCGGGAGCACGACGGCGCGGCGCATCCGACGCCGGCGCAGTTGCCTCGACCTTGAACACCTCAACGATGCCGTCGAGCTCGCGTGCCTGCGTCTCGGTCTGCTCGATGGCCGCGTTCGTTTCCTCGACGAGGGCGGCGTTGTGCTGGGTCATCTCGTCCATCTGCCGCACGGCGAGATTGACCTCTTCTATGGCGGTCGCCTGCTCGCGGCTCTGCTGGGCGATATCGTCGATGAGCGCGTTGTTGGAGCGCGCCGCTGCGAGCATGGCGCTGAGCTTGGCGGCCGCCTCCGCCACCAGCCGCGAGCCGGCGCCGACTTCCTCGGACGACTGCTCAATGAGCGCCTTGACGTCGCCCGATGCGGAGGCCGCCGACTGTGCCAGGCGCCGCACCTCGACGGCGACGACCGCGAAGCCCTTGCCGGCATCTCCCGCCCGCGCCGCTTCGACCGAAGCGTTGAGGGCCAAAAGGTTGGTCTGGAAGGCGATGTCGTCGATCATGCCGATGATATTGGAGATCTTGGCCGAGGACGCCGAGATGCGCTCCATGGCGGCGTTCGCCTTGCCCATCACCTGCCCGCCGTCCTCGGCGGTGCGGGTGACCTCGCCGGCATTGCGGCTGGCCTGCCCCGCCCGCTCGGCATTGCCGAGGACGGTGGCGGCGAGCTGTTCCATGGCCGCCGAGGTCTCCTCGATGGTCGCCGCCTGGCGGGTCGTGCGCTCGGAAAGATCGTTGGCGCCGGCAAGGATTTCGACGGTCGCGGACTTGACCGCCCGCGAGGTCGCGCGGAGCTTGCCGGCGACGTCGGTCAGCGTCTCGGCGACGCGGTTCATATCGTCCTTCAAGCGCGCGAACGCGCCCCGGTGGTCGCCGTTCATGCGGTGCGTGAGGTCCGTGCGCGCCAGGGCCGAGAGCACGGCGCCGGCTTCCGAGAGGCCCCGGTCGACACCCTCGAGCAACGTATTGAAGTTTGCCGAGATGCGGGCGATGTCGGCATCGTCGAACCGCGTCTCGATACGGCGGGAGAAATCGCCCTCGACGGAAGCGGCGACGACCTCGTCGAACTCCTGCTGGAAGGCCTCCATCATCTGCGCGCGCGCCGCGGTCAGGCGGGCCCGCGCCTGCTCCTCGCCAGTCAGCTCGCGCATGCGCACGCCGTTCTGCTTGAAGACCTCGAGCGCGCGCGCCATGGCGCCGATCTCGTCCTTGCGCTGGGCAAACGGCACGTCGGTCGCAAGGTCGCCCTCGGCCAGCGCCTGCATGCTGCCCGTCAGCTTGACGATGGGGCGGCTGAGCGTTGCGCCCGCGATATAGGCGGCAACGGCGATGCCGATTCCAAGCCCGACCACCACGGTCACGCCGATGAGAAGCATCATCTGCATCTGGAACGCGCCGAGCTCGCCCTCGAGGGAAGCCAGGATTGCCGCGTCCTGCGCCACGACCGCGTCGATCTCGGCCTGATAGGCGCGCCGGTTGGCCCGGTTCTCCTCGTTGTTGCCCTGCGCGTTCGCCGCCACCGGGCTCTCCTCGCGCCCGAGCCGCGCGGTCTCGCTGCGGAAGGCTCGGAACTCGGCAGTCCGGCTGACGACCGCATCGAATTCGTTCTGCTGGTCGGCGTCGACGAGCGGCGCCCATTCGGCGAGCAGCCCGTCGATATCATCGAGGAAGCCCATGAGACCCTCGGCGAACTGCGCGGCCTTCTCGGTATCGGGCGAGGCGTAGATACCCCGCGATTCCATGACGACGGCGGTGACGTAGCGGTTGAGCCGCTCGCCCAGATGCACCCGTTCGGCCACCTGCTCGAGCCGCACCAGCTTGCTCTGGTATTCGGCCGCCACATAGGCCGCCATGCCCCCGATGACCACCGCCACCAGGCCCATCAGCCAAACGATGGCATAGATTCTCGTCCTGATATTCACGTCTACCCCCGTTGGCGCCACCGCTTGCGAGCGCGTGCAGGGACCGCCGGCGCGGGACAAGCCCGGCCGTCATCGGCGACACCGCAAGCGTCGGAAGGAGCGACGCGGAATGACCCTGCCATGCGCCGCCGTCGTCGGCGGCGCGAAGGCGTTTATGTTCTGCGTCCGAAGTTAGAATTACGGGGTTTTGCTTAAGGCTTCATGAACCGCGCGGCAGCCGGCCAGGCTTCGACAGTACCTTCTGGAAGCATTTCGATTGGGTATCCGTATAACCCAGCTTCTCATAGAAACCCTCTGCCTCCCGATTGCCGGATCGAACCAGGAGCTGGACCTTCCAGACGCCCTGCTCGGCAAGCCAGCGCTCGGCGGCCTCCATGACGCGGCGACCGACGCCATGGCGGCGCATGTCGGGGTCGGAGGCGACGTAGTAGACCCAACCCCGATGGCCATCCTGTCCGACCATTGCGGTGCCGACGATCGCCTCGTCATGCGTGGCGACGAGGACGATGGAGTGGTTGTTGCTGCGCGCGAACGCGATATCGTGGCGCGGATCGTTCCAGGGCCTCAACAGCCCCGCCGCGCCCCAGAGGGCGACGATCTCCTCGACATCTGCGTCCTCGGCGGACCTGACGCGAATGCCGTCGCTCACGGACGTGCCCCTTCCATGTCCGGCACGCTCAGGCTCCGACGACGCGCAGCGCCGGCGCCGCGGCGCCGGGATCGAGCTCGAACTGGTCGATGATCATGTCGAGCTCGGCCGCCTGCCCCTCGGTCTGCTCGATGGCCGCGTTGGTTTCTTCGACGAGAGCGGCATTGTGCTGGGTCATCTCGTCCATCTGCCGCACCGCGGCGGCCACCTCGCCGATGGCGGACGCCTGCGCGCGACTGGCCTCGGCCATGGACCTGAGGAGCCCGGTATTCTCTTCGGCCGCCGCGACGACGCCGGCGAGCCCGCCCGCTGCCTCGGCGACGAGCCCGGCGCCGCCCCTCACCTCGGCGGCCGATGCTTCGATCAAGCCCTTGACCTCGGACGACGCCTCGGCGGCCGACTGCGCGAGACGCCTGACCTCTATGGCGACGACCGCGAAACCCTTGCCGGCCTCGCCGGCGCGGGCGGCTTCCACCGACGCGTTGAGGGCGAGAAGATTGGTCTGGAAGGCGATGTCGTCGATCATGCCGATGATCGATGATATCCTGGAGGACGCGGTTGTGATCCGGTCCATGGCGCGGCTCGCTTCATCCATCGCCGAGCCGCTCCTGCGGGCGCTGGCGGCGACGGCCTCGGCCTTGCCGCTCGCGTCCTCGGCCATCCGCGCGTTGCGCACCACGGTTCCCGCCAGTTCCTCCATGACCGCCGAGGTTTCCTCGATGGTCGCCGCCTGCCGTGTGGTCCGTTCCGAGAGGTCGTTGGTGCCGGTGAGGATTTCTCCGGTGGCCGTACGCAACGACCGCGAAGCCTGCCGGAGCCGGCCGACGAGTGCCGCGAGGGTATCGGCCACGGCGTTGGTGTCCGCCTTCAGCCGCCCGAAGGCGCCGGCATAGTCGCCTTCGACCCGCCGCGTCAGGTCCGCCTCGGCAAGCGCTGCAAGCACTTCGCCGGTTTCGGCAAGACCGGCCTCGACGGTATCGAGCAGGTCATTGAGCGCTCCCGCCAGGGCGTTGAGGTCGCTTTCGGCGAAACCCGCCGGCACGCGCCGGCTGAAGTCGCCCCTGCTTGCGGCGACCACGGCCTCGCCGACGCCCCTCTGCAACGCTTCGACCTCGTGGGCATGCGCCTCGATGGCGGCAAGATTCTCCTCGGCGCTCCGGGCATACTGGTGCGCGGCCGCCGCCTGTGCCTCCGCCTCCGCCGACTTGCCGGAAACGAGCGCGACAAGACTTTGCGTATTGCGCGTCATCCACACGAGAGCGGCCGCTTCCGCAACGAGGATGACCGCATGCAGCGCAATGCGCGCGAGCCCGCCCTCGCCATAGAAGACGAGATCGCTCCACGTCATGCCGAGGACGAGGTGATGGACGGCAACGAGCCCGGCTCCGAGCAAGATCGCCCTGATGTCGTAGAGGAGCGCGCACATGGCGAGCGCGGCAAAGAACGCCATGTGGACGTCGACCTGCATCGGATGGCCGCGCATGGCGACGAGCCCCGCCATCACCTGCGCCATCAGCACCGAGACGGCGAGATAGCGGAAGGACGCCCGCCGGCGCAGGAACACGAATCCGGCCACGAGCGCGGCGAGGGTAAGGGCGGCGATGAGCGTGCCGGCGCCGGGCGCCGCAAACCGCGCCCATTCGGTCAACGCCACGGCCAGGGCCGAGACGATGCCCATGGCCGCCAGCGCCACGGCCGCCTGCATGCGAAAATGATCCAGACTCATTGCCTTCGCCCCCTTGCCCTTCCCGTCGACTTCCCCGACGGGATCGCGTTCCGTCCCATCCAGGTCGCCTTAGGCGGCGGGCGCGCAAAGCCCGCTGGCCGCGGTGATGAACCAGGCGCCCATCTGGCGCACCCGGTCATCGAACCCGGCATCCGCCGCATAGGCGATCACGACATTGGGCAGCCGCCCCGTGTCGACCACCCGGCCACCCGCCGCGGCGATTGTCGCGATCGCCTCGCCCTGCCCGGTCCACGGCGCAAAGACGACCCCCATCTCGCCGGTTTCGGGCGGCGCGTGCAGGGCCGCGGCGCCGAGAATGGCGCTCAGAACGGCCACGCCGAGCGCCGGCGCCAGGTCATGAAGGACGTTTTCGCGACGTCCGGTGGTGCCGCTATCCATAGCCGCCCGACCTCGACGGATGCGCCGGTTAAACCCAGCCGCACCAGTTATTTGTGAAGGTAGAGCTTGCGCCCGCAGTCGTTAATTTTGGCTTGCCTGTCCGGTTTGGGTCGCTCCGGGCATCACGAAAAAGGGGAGGGACGTCGTCCCTCCCCGCATGCCGATACCGCTGGTCGCGGCGCCTAGAATTCCGACCATTCCTTGTCGATGGCGGCATTCCCGTTGCTGAGGTAGGCGCTGGCGGCTCCGCGCAGCTTCTGCTGCAGGCCCCGCGCCCCTTCGGCAGCTCTCGCGCCGACGCCGCGAACGGCGCTCCTTGCCGGCGCCTCTGCCTCCTCGGCGACGGCGAAGATGTCGACGATCTTGTCGAGCTCGCTCGCCTGTGCCTCGGTCTGCTCGATGGCCGCGTTGGTTTCCTCGACGAGGGCGGCGTTGTGCTGGGTCATCTCGTCCATCTGGCGGACGGCCGTGTTGACCTCCTCGATCGAGGACGCCTGCTCCCGGCTCTCGACGGCGATCTCGGAGAGGAGCGCGCTGTTGGCGCGCGCGGCATCGAGCATGGCCTCGAGCTTGGCCGCCGCTTCCGCCACCAGCTTGCTGCCGCCCTTGACCTCACCGGCCGACTGCTCGATCAGCGCCTTGACGTCCGACGAGGCGGAAGCGGCCGACTGCGCCAGGCGCCGCACTTCGACGGCGACGACCGCGAAGCCCTTGCCGGCATCGCCGGCCCGCGCCGCCTCGACCGAGGCGTTGAGGGCCAAAAGGTTGGTCTGGAAGGCGATGTCGTCGATCATGCCGATGATGTTGGAGATCTTGGCCGAAGAGGCCGTGATCCGCTCCATGGCCTGCGTCGCTTCGTGCATCACCTGTCCGCCTTCCTCGGCTGTGCGGGTGACGTCCGTGGCGTTGGTGCTGGCATGGTTGGCGCGCTCGGCGTTCTGCATCACCGTCGAGGCGAGCTGCTCCATGGCCGCCGAGGTTTCCTCGATGGTCGCGGCCTGCTTGGTGGTGCGCTCGGAAAGATCGTTGGCGCCCGAGAGGATCTCGCCCGTCGCGGTCTTCAGCGCCCGCGAGGTCGTGCGCAGCTGCCCGACGATCTCGCTGAGCTTGTCGGCGACCGCATTGGTATCGGCCTTGAGCCGCGCGAAAGCGCCCTGGTAGTCGCCCTGCATGCGCTTGGTCAGGTCCGTATCGGCGAGCGCCGAAAGCACGGAGCCGGTCTCGGCGATGCCGCGGTCGACCGTCTCGACGAGGTTGTTGACCGAACGGGCGAGCCCGTTGAGCTCGGGATCGGGGAACTCGACCGTCACGCGCTGCGAGAAATCGCCGGCAACCGCCGCGTCGACCACCTGGCCGAAGGCGTTCTGCAGCTCGCTCATCATGCGCTGGCGGTTTTCCTGGTCCCTGACGATCCGGGCGGCCTCGGCCTGCGTCATCTCGGCGACCTTCTGCCCGTTCTCGCGGAACACCTCGACGGCCCGCGCCATGGCGCCGACCTCGTTGCCCTGTCGGATGTAGGGCACCTGCGTGTCGTAATTGCCCTCGGCGATCTCCGCCATCGAGGCGGCGAGGCGCGGAATGGGCCGGGTGATGAGGCGCGAGGCGAAGAAGCCGATGGTGCCGAGCACGCCCGTGGCGATGAGCCCGGCAACGAGGATCAGGCCCAGGGTCTGGGTGGCGCCGGCCTCGGCGACCGCCTTGGGCTGGCCGACGAAGATCGCGCCCATGATCTCGCCCGACATTTTGACGATGGGCTGGAAGGCGGCGAAATAGGTGGTGCCGCCGATGTCGGCTTCTCCGAGATAACGCTGGCCGGCCATGAGGGTGTCGTGGACGGGGCCGGGCCCAAGGATCGTCTCGACCGCCCGCGAGCCGTCCGGCGCCGCGATGGTGGTCGTCTTGGCGACGAGCTCGCCGGTTTCCCCGTTGAGCACGTAGATCGAGGCGGTCTGCTTGGTGACGCGCCCGACAGAATCGATGGTCTCGCTATCGTAGAAGGGCGGGATGGCCCAGCTCTGGAAGGCCGCGATATCGCCCTCCTCCGTCCAGTTGAGCACCGACCCCGATATGCGCCGCTCGAGGATCGTGGCGGCCACCTGCACGTTGATCGCCTGCTGGTTGCGGCTCGCCTCCACCGAATTGGCGTAGAGGTTGACGTAGACCGCGGTCGAGACCGCGGCGATCGATCCGATGATCGACAGGATCACCAGGGCGGCGATCGCCGTGGTCATCCGGATATTTCCGAAGAAATGCGAGAGCTTAGCCAGCATCGAATGTCCCCCAGGGCTTCTTTCAGGCCGATTTTCAAGGGGCTCCTGCCCCGGCTTCGGCGGTGAACCTAGCAAGTTGAGTTTAAGCGAATGTTAGTGGCGCGCCCCTCACGACCGCGCCCAGTGGCGGGCGAGCGCCAGATTGCCGTCGATGCCGTAAGCCGGCGCCGTTTCGGCGGCGGCCAAATCGTCAGTCGCCTCGAGGGTGAAGATGTCGACGATGCGGTCGAGCTCGGATGCCTGCGCTTCGGTCTGCTCGATGGCAGCGTTGGTTTCCTCGACGAGGGCGGCGTTGTGCTGGGTCATCTCGTCCATCTGCCGCACGGCGGCGTTGACCTCCTCGATGGCCGAGGCCTGCTCGCGGCTGGCCCTGGCGATGCCGGCCATCAGTCCGTGCGCGGCACGCGCCGCCATGAGCATCGCCTCCAGCCGGCTCGCCGCGTCGGAAACGAGCCGCGAGCCGCCCCTCACCTCTTCGGCGGACTGCTCGATCAGCGCCTTGACCTCGGCGGAAGCCTCCGCCGCCGATTGGGCGAGGCGGCGCACCTCGACGGCGACGACCGCGAAGCCCTTGCCGGCCTCGCCGGCGCGCGCCGCCTCGACAGAGGCATTGAGCGCCAGGAGGTTCGTCTGGAAGGCGATGTCGTCGATCATGCCGATGATCGAGGAGATGCGGGCCGAGGACCCGCTGATCCGTTCCATGGCGAGCGTCGCCTTCTGCATCACCTCGCCGCCTTCCTCGGCCGTGTGGGTCGCGCCCTCGGCCGCGTCGCTCGCCTCGCGCGCCTTGCCGGCATTCTCGAGGACGGTGGCGGCGAGCTGCTCCATGGCCGCCGATGTCTCCTCGATGGTGGCGGCCTGGCGTGTGGTGCGCTCGGAGAGGTCATTGGCGCCCGAGAGGATTTCCCCGGTCGCCTGCTTCAGCGCGCCGGAGGTGTCCTTCAACTGGCCGACGACGTCGGCAAGCTTGTCGGCGAGCGCATTGGTATCGGCCTTCAGCCGCGCGAACGCGCCCCGGTGGTCACCCCGCATGCGTGCCGTAAGATCCGTATCGGCGAGCGCTGCAAGCACGTCGCCCGTCTCGTCGATGCCCCGCTCGACGGTCTCGACCAGCGCGTTGACCGAGGCGGCGAGCGCGTTGAGCTCGGCATCTGGGAACTCGGCCGCGACCCGGCGGGTGAAATCGCCGGCGACCGCCGCGTCGACCACCTCGCCGAAGGCGCGCTGCAGCGCCTGCATCATCTCGCCCCGCTCTTCCTGGGCCTTGAGAACGCGCACCGCCTCGGCCTCGCTCATCTGCGCGATCCGCTGCCCGTTTTCACGGAAGACTTCGACCGTGCGGGCCATGGCTCCGACCTCGTCGCGCCGGCGGGTGCCCGGAACCTCGACGTCGAGCCTGCCATCGGCCAGCTCCTCCATGACCCCGGTGAGGCGGGCGATCGGCCGGCTGATCGAGCGGGCAAAGAAGAGCCCGGCAAGGGCGGCGGCCGCGAGCAGCGCGCCGCCGACGATCAGCATCATGTCGCGCATGCGCGTGACCGGCGCATAGGCTTCGTCCGCGCCGATGGCGGTGACCACCGCCCAGTTGACGCCCTCGAACGAGACCGGCTCGGCGGTGACGATCATCTCGATGCCGCGATAGTCGGAGGTAGTGCCGAAACCCTCGGCGCCTGCGAGCGCCGCCTCGACCATCGGATTGCGATACGGCGTCGCCAGTTCGTCCGGCTGCTCGGAAAAGGCGGAATCCGAGCGCATGCGGAAATCGGCGCCGACGACGAAGGATTCACCCGTCTCGCCGAGCTCGTCCCCACCGGCGAGAAGCCGGTTGAGCGCCTGGCTCGAGACGGACGCGGCAAGGACGGCCACGGGCCGCCCGCGGTTGTTGAAGATCGGGGTTGCAAGAAAACTCGCCGGCGCATTGGCCCAGGGCGCATAGGCGGAGAAATCGGCAAAGGCGATCCGCCCGCCCTCGGTCATCGCGGCGGCGGCCTGGAAGACGGCGCCGAAGGCCGTCCCCGCTCCATCGCCACCGGCCGCGAGGTTCGTGGCGAGATCGTCTTGCTTGCCGACCGAATAGACGAGGTTGCCGTTGAGGTCGACGATGTAGAGATCGGCAAAGCCAGCCGTGTGCAGTTGCTGGCGCAGTTGCGGATGGACGCGCGTATGGGTGAAATCATAGTAGGAGCGCTTGGCTCCGGCCGGCTCGTTGAGGTCCATGCGCGCGAACCCTTCATGGGGGTTGCCGTCGACATAGGCGGCCCGCAATTCGGCCCGAGGGTCGCCCTCGAACTGCTCCCAGGCGAGCGCCATGTCGCGCGCCGCCGTTTGCGTCGCTTCCGCCCCAGCCAGATCGAGAAGCCTTTGCTTGAGGTCGGCGAAATACTCCTCGAGGGTTGCCGCGCGGTGCTGGGCGACCGTCTCGATCTGCCGGCGCGAGAGATCGACCACGATGGACGAGCCGATGAAATAGCTCGAAACGCCGACGCCCGCGCTCACCAGCAGCGCCGAGCCGATCAGCGCCAGCGGCAGCTTCTGGGCTATCCTCAATGCAGGCAGAAATTTCATTCGAGCGCTCCAGCTTCTGCTGAAGAGCCGCGCGCCTCGCCGGTGCCGGATGATTCCTCGAAGGGGGCCGCTCCTGCCGCCCCGCGCGTCGACCCTTCCCCCTCAGAAAGTCGATTCGATAGTCCGGGCACTCTAGGGGTCGGGCTATTAATTTCTTCTTACGCAGAAATCCGTGCCCCGTTCTCCGGAACGTCTACGAAAGCGCGCCGATCACCGCCTCGATGCGCTTCTTCATGGTCGAAGCGTCGAACGGCTTGATGATGTAGTTGTTGACCCCGTGCGAGATGGCTTCCTTGACCTGCTCCTTGTCGGAGCGGCCGGTGGCCATGATGAACGGCATCGCCTGGGTGCGCGGGTGCTTGCGGATGACCTTGAGGAGCGTCAGCCCGTCGATGTCTTCCATGTTCCAGTCGGATATGATGAGGTCGACATTGCCCTTTTCGAGCTTGCCGAGCGCGTCGCGCCCGCTCTTGGCCTCGATGATGTCCTTGAAGCCGAGCTGGGTCAGGATGTACTTGCAGATCCCCCGCATCGACTGCTGATCGTCAACGATCAGAACGCTGACTGCGCTAGCTTTCGGCATTCTTGCTCACCTTTAACGCACCCGGACATCCGGTCCGGTATTGGCGGCCAACTTAAGACCAAATCCATTACTGTTTTCTCAATCGCACTGGCCGCATTGCGCTGGTGCGATTAGGGTTTTCAGGCCGCGCTTTTGAGGCGCGAGAGCGCGTTGGCGAGCCGCGCTGCGATCGCCTCGACCGGGGCCTGCTCGACGACTGCGCCTTCCTCGAAGGCGACGCGCGGCATGCCATAGACCAGCGCCGAGGCCTGGCTCTGCCCGACCGTATAGGCGCCCGCATCGCGCATGAGCTTTAACCCCCGCGCCCCGTCCCGCCCCATGCCGGTCAGGATCGCGCCGACCGCGAGCGGTCCGACGGTCCTGGCGACGGATTCAAACAGCACGTCGACGCTCGGCCGGTGGCCGGAGGCCAGATCGTCATGCGAGAGCCGGCATTTCAATTGCCCCGAGGAACGCTCGACACGCAGGTGATAGTCGCCGCGCGCCACATAGGCGTGCCCGGCCTTCAGCGCCAGCCTGTCCTCGGCCTCGAGGACGGTGATGGTGGAAAGCTCGTCGAGCCGCGCGGCAAAGCGCGCGGTAAAACCCGCCGGCATGTGCTGGGCGATGAGGATTGGCGGACAGTCGGCCGGCATGCCCGAGAGCACGGTGCGGATGGCTTCGACTCCCCCGGTCGAGGCGCCGATGGCAATGACTGCCCCTTCGGGCGCGGCGGCGGTGCGCACGGCAACCTTGGGCACTTCGACCCGCTCGGCGCGCCCGCGCACGTCCGAGCGCGCCGCCGCGCGCACCTTGTCGCGCAGAGCCGCCGCGAACGCTTCTATGCCGCCCGAAAGGTCGGCGCCGGGCTTGGCGACGAAGTCGACCGCCCCGAGCTCGAGGGCGAGCAGCGTCTCGCTGGCGCCCTTGCGCGTCAGCGTCGAGACCATGACCACCGGCGTCGGGCGCAGGCGCATCAGCTTGTCGAGGAAGGCGAGCCCGTTCATGTTGGGCATCTCGATGTCGAGGGTGACGACATCGGGATCGAGCGTCCTGATCTTCTCGCGCGCCTCGATCGGGTCGGCGGCAGTGCCGACCACGCTGATGTCGCCCTCGCGCACCAGCGTGCGCGACAGCACCTCGCGGATCAGCGCCGAATCGTCGACGACCAGGACCCTGATGCTCATGCTGCCACCCGCTTGGTCTGAGCCGCCTTGAACTGGTAGATGGTCTTGCCGACGAGCCGGAAGCCGTCGGCGCCCGACCCCAGGTTTTCCGAGTGCCCGATGTAGAGGAAGGCATCGTCGGCGAGCATGCCGGCGAGCCGGCGGAAGAGCTCGCCCTGCGTCGGCTTATCGAAATAGATGGCGACGTTCCGGCAGAAGACCGCATCGAACGGTCCCTTCATCGGCCACGTGCCTGCAATGAGGTTGAGCGGCTTGAACGCGACGAGCTCGCGCGCGGCCGCCGGAATCCGGATGTTGCCGTCGCCCGGCCGCTCGAAGAGGGCCGTCCGCTCGGCGGACAATCCCGAAAGCTCTGATTCCGGATAGACGCCGCGCGCGGCCTTCCCGATCACCGCCGTGTCGATGTCGGTGGCCAGAACCTTGAAGTCCCAGCGCTTCAGTTCGGGATAGGCGGCCAGGAGATCGACCGCGATCGTATAGGGCTCCTGGCCCGTCGAGCAGCCGGCCGACCAGATGCGTAGCCGCTGCCCGCGCGGCCGCTCGGCGATCAGCCGTCCGACATAGCCGCGCAAGTGCTCGAAGTGGTGGTCCTCGCGATAGAAGCGCGTGAGGTTGGTGGTCAGGGCGTTGACGAAGTTCTGTGCGTCCTCGGGCATGGCGGCGCTCTCGAGATAGTCGAGATAGTCCGAGAAGCTCTTGAGCCCCAGCGCCCGGATGACCTTGGAGAGGCGCGAGACGACGAGCGTACGCTTGGCATCGCTCAGCGATATGCCGGCCACCGCGTAGACCCTGGCCTTCACCCGCGCGAAATCGCGCTCGCTGAGGGAGAATTCCCCTTGATCCATCTGCCGCCCCCGGTTGCCGGCGGGCCTTCTGCCCGCCCGTTCCGCCGATGCGGCGGATTGGTCCGATACTGGCGGTTTCTTCGCTTATTTTGCGTAAACGAGCCGCGCCCGGCAGCGAGCGTTTTCAGGAAAGTGGACACCGCTTTTCCGGTTCGAAAGCGCGACAAAGCAAGCTTGGGGCATCCGCTCTGAGCCCATCAGAACGGAAATGCTCAGAAAAGCTCGATATCGTCAGCCGCAGGCTTCGGAGCGGGACCGCGGCGCGCCACCACCAGCTCGCGCCGGGCGATGCTGGCGTTCTCGGAGGATTCGAGCCGCTTGACGAAGGCGCGCCCCGAATGCGGCTTGAACAGCACCCGGCGCGCGAACGTGCCGCCCAGGTCTTCGCTGGCAAGCGCATAGCCTTCAGCCGTCAGGAACTCGCGCACGAACTCGATGTTCTTGGCTCCGACATCGTCGAGCGACGCGTTGATCTTGCCGCCGCCGAACACCTTGATCTCGAGGTTGGCCTTCTTGCCCGTTCCGCCCGTCAGCACCTTGTTGATGAGCTGCTCCATGGCGAAGGCCCCGTACCGCGCCGACGCGCCGTAGCGATCCCGCGCCGAGCCGGACTGTTCGGCGAGAAGGAAGTGATTCATCCCCCCGACATTGGCCACCCGGTCGCGCACGCACGCCGAGATGCAGGACCCGAGGACGGTGGAATAGGTGAGATCCCTGTCGTCCGATACGTAGCAGTCGCCTTGATGCACGGTGGTGACGACGCCGCGATCGAATTCGGGCGGCAGAGACTTCGCGGAAACCATGGGGGAATTCGTAACCTCACCGAACTTATGAGCACTCTAGGGGTAACGGGTTAGTGAATTGCTAACCAAGCTCGCGCCGGTCGCGGCAACGGCGCCCGACGGCAAGAAGTGCTTTAGAAAGTGGAGCCATAAGGTGGAGGTCTATATGGGGCTCGGGAACGGATATGTCGCTACAAAAGCTTGCACGTGAACTTGACGAGACGGCGCGCCAGACCGCCGTGATGCTCGAGGGCATCGCCGATGCGCTTGCGGTGCTCGCCGACGAGGACGTCAACGCCGGTGCGGCGCGCAAGCAGGCCATCGAGATGATCGTCGTCGCCCTTCAAGGCCAGGATCGCATCGAGCAGCGCTGCCAGAACCTGGCGCTGGCGGTGCGCCAGTTCGCCCTGCTGCCGCCGACCGCACCGGACGCCGTTTATGACGAGATCTGGTCGAGCCTCACCCTCGACGAACTGCGCGTGCCCGCCCTCTCGGGCATCGCTGCCCACTCCCGCCACGGGGAAGCCGAGCTCTTCTGAGCCGGCTTCAGGACCGATTGAAAAAAGGGCGCCGCTGGGCGCCCTTTCGTTTTCCGCTGAGTGAATTTCTAGCCGTCGAGCTTGCTGCCCGCGACAATCGAATGCAGGTCGATGAGCCCGACCATGCGCCCCTCATGGGTGACGATGCCGTTGAGGAGCTCGGTGTCGATCGAGTTGCCCTCGGGCACCGCATGGATGTCGTCGCGCGACACGGTGAGGATGTCGCTGACCGCATCGACGAGGATGCCGACCCACTTGTCGCCGACGCTCATGACCACGACGACGTGGTTCTTGGTCGGCGAGGTCTGTCCGTCGCCGAACCGTGCACGAAGATCAAAAATCGGCACGATTGTGCCGCGAAGATTGATCACTCCGCGTACATATTCACGCGTGTTGGGCAGAGGCGTTGCACCGTTCCAGGCGCGGATCTCGCGCACCGTGGTGATTTCGACTCCATAAGTCTGCTCGCCGATCGAGAACGCGATGAGCTGGAGGGAGTTGTGAGCGGCGACGGCCGCCTTGTCGATGACATCGTCACGGATGCCGAGGACTTCCATTTTCTGGCCTTTCTCCGCCCTTCTGGACGGCACTGCTGACATCGCGGCCGCTAGGCCGCATTCTTGTGATGGATGGTGGACTTGAGACCCTGCACGTCGACGATGAGCGCAACGTTGCCGTCGCCGAGGATCGTGCCGCCGGCGATACCTTCCACCTGCTCGAAGTTCTCCTCGAGCGATTTGATAACCACCTGCTGCTGGCCGATGATGTCGTCGACGATGAGCGCGACCTTGGAGCCGCCCTCGGCCTCGCAGAGCACCACCATGCGGCTCTCCGGGTCCGCTTGCGTCGGCATGCCGAAGCGCTGGGCGAGGTCGATGACGGGCACGTATTCGCCCCGCACCTGCAGCACCTTGCCGCCCGAGGGCACGCGCTCGAATGGCGCGCGCGAGCACTGGATGGTTTCGACGATCGAGGAGAGCGGCACCACATAGGGGCTCTCCGAAACCCGGACCAGCATCACGTCGAGAACGGCGAGGGTCAGCGGCAGGCGCAGCGTCATGCGCGTGCCCCGGCCCGGCCACGAGCGCACATGCACCGAGCCGCCGATCTTCTTGATGTTGGAGAGGACGACGTCCATGCCGACGCCACGCCCGGAAATGTCGCTGACGGCCTCCGCCGTCGAGAAGCCCGGCGCGAAGATCAGCTGGTCGATCTGCTCATCGGTCGGCTGCACGTCGGCGGCCACCAGCGCCTTGTTGCGCGCCAGCTGCAGCACCTTCTCGCGGTTGATCCCGGCCCCGTCGTCCTCGATGACGATGAGGATGTTGCCGCCCGCCTGCTCGGCCGAGAGGCGGATGGTGCCCGTCTCGGACTTGCCGGCGGCCAGGCGCCTCTCCGGCGTCTCGATGCCATGGTCGGCCGAGTTGCGGATCATGTGCGTCAGGGGGTCGGAAAGCTGCTCGATGACCGTCTTGTCGATCTCGGTATTCTCGCCGATCGTCTCGAGCCGGATCTTCTTGCCGGTCTTGACCGCGAGCTCGCGCACCAGGCGCGGCATGCGCGAGAAGACCGATTTGACCGGCTGAGCGCGGATGGCCATGACCGAATCCTGCAGGCCCCGCGTCGTCTGGGCGAGCACCTCGAGGCCACGCACCAGCTCGGTGTAGCGGGCGCGCAAAGTCTCGTCCATCTGCTGGGTCAACATGGATTGCGTGATGACGAGTTCGCCCACCATGTTGACCACGCGGTCGACCTTGTCGAGGTCGACGCGGATCGACTGCACGCCGCCACCACGCCGCTCGCCGTCATCGGGCGGAGCGCTCGCGGGCGCAGCGGCAGGCGCCATGGGCTGCGGAGCGGGCGCCGCTTCCGCAGCCACCGCCGGCTTGATCGCCTCGGCAAGCTCGGCAAAGCTCGGCACGGGAGAATCGGCAAAGGCATCGCCCTCCGGCCCGGCCTCTCCGGCGCTGCCCGCCAGCGCGCTGACGCCGATCGCGCCGATCTCGTCTTCGGCTAGGCTGAGGAAGTCGGGTTCGGCCGGGAGCGGTTCCGGCAGAGCCTCTGCAGCCGGCGCCGGCTGCGCGGCGGATGCATCCGCCCCGAGCTCGACGATGGAAATGTCGCAGTCGCCTTCGACGAACTCGAACACCTCGCGGATCTGCCCCTGCGTAATGCCGGGCGCTACGAGGCTGATCTCCCAGGTGCAGTAGACGCCGAACGGTTCGAAATCGGCGAGCACCGGGATATCGCGCACAACCGCGCGCACGCTCACCTCGCCGAGCGCGGCAAGCTCGCGCAGCAGCAGCAGCGGATCGTTGGCTCGCGCATAGAGCGCCTGGTGTGGCGCGAAGCGGATCTCCCAATGCCCGGCGGGCGCCGAAAAGGGCGGCGCCTCGAAGGCGTCGTCGGCCGGGACAGCCCCGATGTCGACGCGCACGGGCGTGAATTCGATGTCGAACTCCTCGACCGGCTCGCCGTCTGCATCGGCATCCACCGCCTCGCCCCGGCAAAGGGCATCGAACCGGCTTTTCTCGTGGGCGCCGTAGTCGGCCGGCAACGCCTCCCCGGACCGCGCCGCGTTGACGTGGTCGGCCACGATGTCGTTGGCGCGGATCGACAGCGCCACCACGTCGTCGCTCATCTCCACGCGCCCGTCGCGCACATGGTCGAGCAGCGTCTCGTAGGCATGGGCGAACCCGACAAGGCCGGTAAATCCGAAGGCGCCGGCCCCGCCCTTGATCGAATGGATGGCGCGGAACACGGCATTCAGCCGATCGGCGTCGCGCTCGCCCGCCTCGATGGCGGCGAACTGCTCCTCGAGCTCGGTCAGGAGCTCGGTGCATTCGTCGAAATAGGTGGCCTTGAAGTCGTCGAGTTCGCTCATTCTTCTCGTCTACCCAAACCTTCTGGTTTGTGGATCGCGGCTGGGAGCCGCGCTCAGTGCACCACGCGGTGTATGACGCTGATGAGCTTTTCCGGATCGAACGGCTTGACGATCCAGCCGGTGCCGCCCGCGGCCTTGCCCTGGTCGCGCTTGTCCTGGCTGGTCTCGGTGGTGAGGATCAGGATCGGCAGGCTCTGGTGCTGGCCGGAGGCCCGCACGTTCCTGATGAATTCGATTCCGTCCATCACCGGCATGTTGATGTCGGTGATGACGACGTCGACGTCCTGGCTCTCGAGGACCTCGAGGCCCTGCTTGCCGTCCTCGGCCTGCAGCACCTCGAACCCGGCGTTCGAGAGCGTATGGTGGAGCATGGCCAGGATCGTGCGGGAATCGTCGACAGTGAGAACACGCAAGCCGGTCATCGTCTGATCATTCCTTGAAAGTGTCCGTCGAGGCCCAGCCGGTCAACGGCCGCGAGCATGGCAGCGCTCGGGGTCTCGATGGAAAACGCGAAACTGTGCTGCCTTGCGGTCTCAGCCGCGCTCATCAGCATGAAGAGCGCATTGGTCGCCACGCGTTCGACCGCGCCCGCCTCCACACTGACGGCGCCCACCTCGAGCGCGTCGATGAGACTGTCGCGGATGCCGTCGAGTGAATCGAGATCGACCACTGCGGGCAGCACGATGCGTTTGCTGGCTGTTCTGGCCATGACGAAGGGAGCCCCCGGGAGATTTTCCCCGTCGGCAGTTTCCACGCCAACTCTTTAAGAAGTGCTAAGCAGAACCGCTGAGGCGCGGCGATGCGGGGGTTTGCGCGTTAAAGCGCTTAGCGGTGGTTTCCTTGCGGCCCGCCCGGTGGTAGTGAGCCGCGATCCTCAAAAGAGACATTCCATGCCTTCCAATGTCACCCTTACCGGACTTGCCCGCGATCTGGCCGCTCGGGCCGATAGCGGCAGGACGATCAGGGTCGGCGTCATCGGCTCGGGCGAAATGGGCACCGACCTCGTGACACAAGGGTCTCTGATGAAGGGCATCGAGGTCGCCGCCATCGCCACCCGCCGCCCGCATACGGCGCTCGACGCCATCCGCATCGCCTATGGCGACGACAGCCGCGGCAGGGAAGCCGAGACGCCGGCCAAGGCCAGCGCCGCCATCGGCGACGGCAGGATCGCCATCACCAGCGCCGAAACGCTCGTCACCATCCCCGAGCTCGACATCGTCATCGACGCGACCGGCAAGCCCGGGGTCGCGGCCGACTACGACCTCCTCGCCATGGAGCACGGCAAGCACGTGGTGATGATGAACGTCGAGGCGGACGTGACCATCGGCCCATACTTGAAGAAGGAGGCTGATCGCCTCGGCGTCGTCTACACCGTTGGAGCCGGTGACGAGCCGTCCTCGTGCATGGAATTGATCGAGTTCGTCTCGGCCCTAGGTCTGCCGATCGTCGCCGCCGGCAAAGGCAAGAACAATCCCCTGCGCCACGACGCCGTGCCGGACGAATACCGGGAGGAGGCCGAGCGGCGCAATATGAACCCGCGCATGCTCGTCGAGTTCGTCGACGGCTCCAAGACCATGGTCGAGATGGCCGCCATCGCCAACGCCACCGGCCTCGTGCCCGACGTGCCCGGCATGCACGGCCCCAGGACCGACCGCGACGACATGGCCAAGGTCCTGATCCCGAAGGCGGACGGCGGCATCCTCGATCGCATGGGCGTCGTCGACTACACCATCGGCAAGGGCGTGGCGCCGGGCGTCTTCGTCATTGCCAAGGCCGAGCATCCGCGCATCATCGAGCGCATGGACGATCTGCATATCGGCCACGGGCCCTACTATGCGTTCTTCCGCCCCTACCACCTGACGAGCCTCGAGGTGCCGCTGACCTGCGCGCGCATCATGCTCTACGGCAAGCCGGACATGGTGCCGCTGCCCACGCCCGTCGCCGAGGTCTGCGCCGTCGCCAAGCGCGACCTTGCAGCCGGTGAACCGCTCGATGCGATCGGGGAGACCTGCTACCGCTCGTGGACGATGACCATCGGCGAGGCGCGTGCCGCCAACGCCATTCCCGTGGGCCTCCTCGAAGGTGGGCGGGTTAAGGCGCCAGTCCGCAAGGGCGAGCTGCTGACCCGCGCCAACGCCGAACCGGACACTTCCACCCGCCTCCATGCCCTGCGCCAGCGCCAGGACCAGATGTTCGGCCTTCCGGCAGCCTGACGGCGGTTTCGACAAACGCTATGGCGTCTCCGGCTCGGCGGGAGACCAGCGCGGATATCCCACCCTCGGGGGAATACGGTGCCAGGCGAGAGCGAGGCCCGTCAGCACCACGCAGGCCGTGAGCATGACCAGGAACAGCACCTGCGGCGCAATGGGGCTGGAATAGACGACGAGCGGCACGGCAGCCGCCGGGGGGTGCGTCACCCGCAGCATCAGCATGGTGAGCATGACGAGCCCGACCGCCAGGACCGCCGCCCACCAGGACCCCGGAAAGGCGACTTCCATGATGCTGGCAAACGTCGCGCCGAGGAAATAACCAGCAAAGATCGCCACCGGCTGCGACGGGGCGATCTCGGGTTGAGCGAACATCAGCAGCGCCGTCGGCCCGAGCGGGGCAATGAGCAGCGGCAACCCGGACCAGGCGGAAAGCCCGCCGACGACCAACACGCCGAGGAACGCGCCTGCGCTCGATTTGATATGCAACCGCCAGTCGGTGCGCGGTTCGTGACGGGCGAGGTAGCGGGTGGCTCTGGACAGCATGATGTGGGCGGGCGACTCGGATCTGCGGGGAGCCCATAGCAAGTCGCGACCCTTCTGAACACTGCCGACAAGGACAAACTTTAGCCCGGCCGGCTCCTTGATCGCATCCCACCCATCCGCTAAATCCTGAATTCAGAATTCAGGATTTAAATCATGACCGTTATTGCCGACCGCGCCATTGTGCGCCAGCGCCACGAGATCCGCGTGCGGGTGCTCGACGTCGTTTCCGTCACCGACATCACGCCGCTGATGCGGCGGGTGACTCTTGCCGGACCGGCGCTGGAGGGCTTTGTCAGTCCCGGCTACGATGATCACGTCAAGGTCTTCTTCTCGCCGGATCCGGACGCGCCGGTCATCCCCGAAACCGGACCTGACGGCGTACGCTTTCCGGACGGCGAGCGGCCGCAGATGCGCGACTACACACCCCGCAATTTCGATCCCGAGCGCTTGACGCTCGATCTCGACTTCGTGCTGCACGGCGATGGCCCTGCCTCGAGCTGGGCGGCACAGGCGCGGCTCGGCCAGAAGCTCGTCGTCGCCGGCCCGCGCGGCTCAGCCATCGTACCGCTGACCTTCGACTGGTACCTTCTGGCCGGCGACGAGACGGCGCTTCCCGCCATCGCCCGGCGCCTCGCCGAGCTGCCGGCGGGTGCCAGGGCTATCGTCGTCATCGAGGTTGCCGATGCGGCAGAGGAGCAGGATCTGGCGAGCCCCGCCGATCTCACCCTCACCTGGGTGCACCGCAACGGCGCCGAGGCTGGCACTACCCGGCTCATCGAAGCGGCGGTCGGTCGCATGGACCTGCCGCACGGCGACGCCTACGCCTTCATCGCTGGCGAAGCCGACATGTCGCGCGCGTTGAAGAAACATCTCGTCGAGACACGCGGCTTCAATCCGGAATGGGTGAAAGCGGCGGGCTATTGGCGCCTCGGCGTCGCCGACGCGCGCGAACCCCACTAGAGCAGTTTCGGGAAAAGTGGACACCACTTTTCCGGTCCGAAAACGCGACAAAGATAAACCTTATCGCTCCCGTTCTGATTCAATCATAACGGGGCATGCTCTAGCGATTTCGGTTGAGCGCAGGTCCGATAACCCGCTCGGCAAGCAGGCGGATGTCGGCATCGCGCGTTTCCCGTCCGATGGTCTTGCTGGCGAGCCCGTAGCTTGCGTCGAGCAGCAGGCGCGCCAGGTGCCGTGCATCGGCAATACCGGCCGCCTCAAGTTCCGCCGCCAACCGCGCCGCGATCCGCGCGTCGGCCTGCGCGAAAAGTCCGGCTGCCTGCTTGTGCGCCTGAAAGAGCTCGTCGGCATGCACCGACCCGTCGAGCACGCCGCCAAGCACCCTGTACATATCGGCGATCGCCCTGCCGACCCGCTCGGCCACCGGCTCCTCGCCCGCGATGCCCGCCTCGAAGGCTGCGATCTTGGCCACGACAAGCCGCTCGAGAATGGCGCCGAACACGGCGTGCTTGTCGGAGAACTGGGCATAGAGCGTCGGTTTGGCGATACCCGCGGCGCGTGCGATCGCTTCCATGGTCGTGCCGCGCAGACCCTGCCGCAGGAAGAGTTCGCGGGCAGCTTCGACGATCCGCTCGCGCTTTTCTCCCGTCCGATCCAGGTTCGCCATGCCGTCTCCCGCTACATTGAACTAACTGAACGATTATCGTATATATCGTTCAACTGCAAGGAACCATTCCCATGCCCGATCGCGTCCTCCTCACCGGCATCTCAGGCTTTCTCGCCGGCCATCTTGCTCTCAAGCTCCTCGAGGTCGGCTATGTCGTACGCGGCAGTGTGCGCAAGCTCGACCGGGCGGGCAAGGTGCGCGACACGCTGGCCCGTCAGGGCGCCGATGTCGGCCGGCTGGAATTCGTCGAGCTGGACCTGACCCGCGACGAGGGCTGGCGCGAGGCGGCCGAGGGTTGCCGATACCTCCAGCACACTGCCTCGCCCTTTGTCATCCAGATGCCCAGGGACCGCATGGAGCTCGTCGGCCCCGCCATCGCCGGCACCGAGCGGGCGATCAATGCTGCCCTCGCCGCGAATGTCGAACGCGTCGTCCTCACCTCGTCCATGGCCGCCATTGCCTATGGCCACGACAAGGACCGCACAGCACCCTTCACCTCAAGCGACTGGACAAACCTCGAGAGCCGGACCGTCAACGCCTATATCGAATCCAAAACCCGCGCCGAGCGTCGCGCCTGGGAGCTGATGCGTGCCGCCGGCCGCGAGAAGGACCTCGCCGCCGTCAATCCCAGCGCTATCCTGGGCCCCCTGCTCGACGAGGATCCCGGCACCTCCGCCGCCCTGCTCGTGCGCCTCTATGACGGCTCGACCCCGGCGGCCCCGCGCATCCCGCTGACCATCGTCGACGTGCGCGACGTCGCCGAGCTCCACGTCAGAGCCATGGAGGCGCCCGAAGCCGGCGGCCGGCGCTTCCCGATAGGCGACCGCACCATGTTCCTCGGTGAGATCGCCGACGCCGCCCGCGCCGCCTCCGACCCGGAGCGAGCAAAAAAGATAACCCGCTGGACCATGCCCGACTGGCTGGTGCGCATCTATGGCCTCTTCGATGCCGACGTGAGCGGGAACCTGGGTGAACTCGGCATCCTCAAGCGCCTCGATTCGCGCGAAGCCGTCGCCCTTCTCGGCCACCCGCTCATTCCGGCGCGCGAGGCCATCGGCGCGAGCGTCAGGAGCCTCGTGGCCCACAAGCTCATCTGAGCGAAAAAAGGGGCTGTTCTCGCCGCAAAGTTTTCGCTATTACCCGCTGCATCGGAGCGGGGCTGTAGCTCAGTTGGGAGAGCGCATCGTTCGCAATGATGAGGTCAGGGGTTCGATTCCCCTCAGCTCCACCATTCCGACCCTTCCACGAACTTCCGCATAAGGTCGCCTCTTGCCGCCGTGTGAGCGCGCGTATGCACGCTGCGCCTCTACACCGCAGGTGCGGGAAGCGCCAGGCCGGCGCCTCCCCTGCTTTCCGGTCAGAATTGCCGGCCGAGAAGGTGATCGACGCTCTGCCGGTTGGCGCCGCGCACAATGAAGAAGAAAGTGATCGCGGCCCAGAGGATCGATTTCTCGGCCCCCGCATAGCCCTGCTCCATCGTGATCCAATGGAACCAGACCGTGACGAGAAGGACGATCGTGGTTGCGAATGCGGCCGGTCGGGTCAAAAGGCCGATCGCGAGCAGGATGCCTCCGAAGAATTCGGTGGCGGCAAGGAGCGGGGACCAGAAGACGCCCGGATAGAAGCCCAGCCCCTCGACCATGCCGATCGCGCCGAACGGATCGAGGATCTTCGGGAAGCCGTGGGTGACAAGGGCGATGCCGCAGACGATGCGGAGAATGGTCTCCGCCGGCACGTCGAGCGCCGAATAGATGCGCCCGATAGCGGGGATGCGTTCGGGAACGCGGGTATCGGTGATATCTGACATGTCTTGAGTTCCTGTGTGCCGCAAACGGCGCCGCAGACGCGTCCGCGCTTCGCAGCGATGCGGCAAAATTCTGAGGATGTTCGGGGGAAGTTTGCCCTGATTATGGGCGACTATGACGCCAGGGCCCTCGGAGGCCGCTCGATGCCGCCGCCGGCAAGTCCCTCGAGACGATCGCTCGCAACGGGGTGCGGGTGGATCGCGGCGGCGGTCCTGTTCGGAATCATCCCGCAGCTCACGATGACCGCCTGTCCCGAGCAGGAGGTTTCAGCCGAAAAGAGAATGCCGGCATACCCGCCGCCGACATCGGGGCAGGCTTTCACCGGCTGCTGGGAGGGACAGGTGACGTCGACTGGCGCCAGGGCATGCGACGGCACGGCGAAGCTCGCCGTCATCAGAATCAGGAGAACGATACGCACCAATCTCGTCACGCGGGCGAAACTAGTGCGGGCCGGACGGGCGCACAAGCGCCCGGCGAACACGACTGTGTCAGGTCGGTCAGTACGTCGCGCGTCCCCCCGAAAGGTCGAAGACCGAGGCGGTGGTGAAGCTGTTCTCTTTCGAGACCAGCCAGGCGACCATGTTGGCCGCCTCCTCGACCTCGAGGAACCGCCCGCGCGGGATGCGCGAGAGCATGTAGTCGATGAACTCCGGCTTCAGTTCCTCGAGGATGCGGGTCTTGGCGGTCGCGGGGGTGATGGCGTTGATGGCGATGTCGTATTTGGCGCATTCCTTGCCGACGGCCTTGGTCATGCCGATGACGCCGGCCTTGGCCGCCGCATAGGCCGAGGCGTTGGGATTGCCTTCCTTGCCCGCGATCGAGGCGATGTTGACGATCCGCCCGTAATTGCGCGCCTTCATCCCCGGCAGCACCGCCCGGTTGACGTGGAAGGCGCCGTTGAGGTCGATGTCGATGACCCGGCGCCACTCGTCGAGCTCGTATTCGTCGAGCGGCGCGTTCTTGCCGGCGATGCCGGCCGAGTGGACGAGGATGTCGATGCGCCCCAGCCGCCGCTCCGTCTCGGCAACGGCCGCTTCCACCGCCGCATAGTCGGTGATGTCGACGGTGACCGCCGAGGCGGCCTCGCCCAGTTCACGCGCGGCACTTGCGAGAAGTTCGGCGTTCATGTCCCAGAGGGTGACCCGCGCGCCCGAGGCGATGAGCCGGCGGGCGATGGCGAAGCCAATGCCCTGCGCGCCGCCGGTGATGACGGTCGCCTGGCCGTTGAGGTCGATCTGGTTCATGGGGTGCTGTCCGAAAGATGCTGTAAATGAACGACTCGAAGGTGGCCAGAATGTCCGGCATGCGCGGCGCGGTCTAGCTGAAAGGCTTGAGCAGTGCCCTGTCGGCGATCTCCATGCCGAAGCCGGGTGCCGGACTAAGCTTGAGCCTGCCCTCCCGCGGCAGGTCCTCGCCGGAAAAGAGAGCGCCGAAGATCGGCCGGATCGAACGCCCGTCGGGACTCGCCGCCACGTATTCGCAGAGCGCCGGGCCTGGCTGGCTCATGATGAAATGGTAGGAATAGGGTCCCGACCCGTGCGGGATGACCGGAATATCGTAGGCCGCCGCCTGCGCCGCGATCTGCAGGAGCGCAGTCAGGCCCCCAACCCACATCACGTCCGGCTGCAGGATGTCGACGGTGCGCTCCTCGATGAGGCGGCGGAAGCCGTAGCGGGTGTATTCGTGCTCGCCGGTCGTCCATTTGAGCGTCGGATGCGCCTGCTTCAAAAGCCGGTAGCCCTCGACGTCGTCCGGGTGGAGCACCTCCTCCCACCAGTAGATGTCGAGGTCGCGCGCCGCCTCGGCGAGGCGGATGGCGTAGGGCACGGTGAGCGACATGTAGCAGTCGACCATCAGCGGATAGCCGGGCCCGAGCGCCGCGCGGTGACCGGCGAGGAAGTCGACGTTCTGCCGCAGCCCCGCCTCCCCGTCGCCCGGCCCGTGCGGCAGCGGCACCTTGGCGCCCCAGAAGCCCAGCGCCTTGACCGCATCGGGCGCCGGCCCGGTGCAGTAGAAGGCGATCTCTTCATGGCAGCGTCCGCCGATGAGGTTGTAGACCGGCTCCTCGCGCATCTTGCCGAGGAGGTCCCAGAGCGCCAGGTCGACGACCGAGATGGTGGCGATGGGCAGCCCTTTGCGCCCGTAGGGCATCGAGGCGCGGAAGAGCTGGTCCCAGATTTTAGCCACGTTGCGCGCATCCTCGCCGAGGAGGAAGCGGGTAAAGTGGTGGACGACGAGCCAGGCCGCCGGCGGCCCGCCAAAGCCCGTCGCCACCCCCGTGACGCCCGATGCGGTCTCGATCTCGACGACGATCGAGCCGAGCACCCCGATGCCCCAGGACTGGCGCGATGCCTTCCAGCGGGGGTACCCCGACATCGGGTTGGCGATGAGCGTATCGATCAGCCAGTGCCCGCGGCCCTGCTGGAAATAGTCGCCGCCGTTCCCCTCGCTCTCGACGAGATGGACGCGCACGCCCGTGATGATGAAATCCTTGGGCATCAGCGCTCGTTACGGCAGGTGGAAGACTTGCTTGAGGTCGACGACGGTGGGCGTGCCGTCGTCGTTGTAGTCCATGATGTCGGCCATGAACGCCCACCAGCGCCTGTTGGCGTCGGTCCTGGGCAGGCTCGCCATGGTGTGATCGTCGGCGCGCACCAGTGTGGCGAAGAGGTAGTCCGTTTCCGGATCGTGCCAGATGGAATAGTCGGAGACGCCCGCGTCGCGCAGCGCTTGGGCAAGGTCTGGCCAGATCTCGTCGTGGCGCTTCTTGTACTCGGCGATCCTGCCGGGGTGGACCTTCATGCGGAAGGCGATGCGTTCGGGCATGGCGCCCTCCTATTGCAGGTTGACGAAAAGGCCGCCGTCGACGAGGAGCGCGGCGCCCGTGACATAGGCGGCCATGTCGGACGCAAGGAACGCCACGACCCTGGCAACGTCCTCGGGCTCGCCGAACCGGCCGAGCGGGATGCGCTTGTCGAGATAGTCGCGCTTTTTGGGGTCCGACCAGTCGTCCTTGTTGATGTCGGTGGCGATGGCCCCCGGCATCACCGAATTGCAGCGAATGCCGTAGGGCCCGAGCGCGATGGCCGCCGACTGCATCAGCGAATGGACGCCGGCCTTCGTGGGCGTGTAGTGCGTCTGCAGCGCCCCGCCGACCAGCGCCGAGATCGAGGAGGTGGCAACGATCGCTCCGCCCGTTCCCTGCGCGTTCATCCGGTTGGCCGCCGCCTGCACGGCAAAGAAGGCGCCGCCGAGATTGACGTCGACGACCTGCTTGAAGAGCTCCGCGGGCATGTCGAGGAACGCGTGGAACGGGCAGATGCCGGCGTTGGAGGCGAGCACGTCGACGCCGCCGAATGCGTCGATCGCAGCCTCGACGAGGGCCGTGCTGACCTGCGGATCGGCGATATCGCCCTCGACGGCTATGGCCCGGCGCCCCAGCGCCTCGATCTCGGCCACCACCTCGTCGGCCGCGGTATCGCGGGCAAAGCCCTTGTCGGCCCCGGCATAGTAGTTGACGACCACGTCCGCCCCCTGCCGGGCGAATTCGAGGCAGATGCCCCGCCCGATACCGCGCGAGCCTCCGGTGACGATTGCGCGCTTGCCCTCGAGCAGCATGGCGTTCCCCCTTTCAGGCCTGCGAGCGCACGCGCAGCTGGTCGAGACCGACCGCCAGCAGCAGCACCGCGCCCTTGGTCACGTCCTGCCAGAAGCTCGAGACGTTCATCAGCGTCAGCCCGTTGTTGAGGGTGCCGAGGATGAGGACGGCAAGCAGCGTGCCCCATACCGACCCGCGCCCGCCAAAGAGCGAGGTGCCGCCGAGGATGATGGCGGCGATGACCGTCAGGAGGTGCTTGCCGACTGAGTCCGGCGCCGCCGCCCCCAGCATCGCCGCAACGATGATGCCGGCGATGGCCCCGGAAATGCCCGAGAGGATGTAGAGCGTGACCTGCGTGCGGTCGACCGGGATGCCGAGCATGCGCGAGGCTTCCGGATTGCCGCCTGAGGCGTAGATGTAGCGGCCGAAGGGGGTAAAAGCCATCATCCACCAGATGAGGACGAAGGCGACAAGCATGATGATCAGCGGTACCGGCACGCCGCCCGAGCCGCCGATGCGGCCGGAGCCGATCCAGTTGAAGCCCTCGATCATCAGCGGCTGCGTCAGCCCGCCGGTGAGGACCAGCGAGGCGCCGGTGATGATCGACATGGTGCCGAGCGTCACGATGAACGGATTGAGCTTCAAGCCGTTGGTCAGCGCCCCGTTGCCCGCGCCGATCAGCCCGCCCGCCGCGACGGCGATGAGGCAGGCCGCCCAGATGTCGATGCCCGCCGCATAGCAGAGCGCGACGACCACCCCGGATATGCCCGCCACCGCCGCAACCGAGAGATCGAGCCCGCCGGCGACGATCAGCGGCGTGCCCGCCGCCGCCATCAGGCCGATGAAGGCCATGTTGGAGCCGATGGAAAGCAGGTTCTTGACCGTGAGGAAGAACGGCGAAAGCGCCGAGAACGCCGCGATCAGCAGGAGGTAGAAGACCAGCAGCATAGCCACCCCCGCAAACGGGTGGCCCAGAAGCGCCCGTATCGGCCGTTTAGCGGCAGGGGTGCCGGCGGGAAGGGTGGAGGTCTGGCTCATCTTCACAAAATCCCTGTCAGGCAGCGGCGGATTTGCTCGCCGCGCTCATCAGTGCCGAGGCGCTGGTCGGCTGCTCGAAAGTCTGCGTCACGACGCCGGAGGCGAGCGCGACGGAGCGGTCGGCGAGCCCCGCCACTTCCTCGGCGTCCGAGGAGATGAGGAGGATCGCCAGGCCCTCGTCGGCCAACTGGCGGATCTGCCGGTAGATCTCCTGGCGTGCACCGACGTCGACGCCGCGCGTCGGCTCCTCGAGAATCAGCGCCTTGAGGTCGCCCAGGAGCCAGCGGGCAAGGCACACCTTCTGCTGGTTGCCGCCCGAAAGCGTGCCGATCGGCTGTTCGGCGTCGCGCGCGCGGATGGAGAGCCGCTTGATCCACTCGCCGACGGTGCGCGCCTCCTTCGTCCTGTCGACGTGGAGCCCGTGGGTAAAGAGCGGCATGTTGGCGACTGACATGTTCTCGCGCAGGCTGAGCATCGCGACGATTCCCTCGCGCTTGCGCTCGGCGGCCACCAGCCCCAGCCCCGCCGCCACGGCCCTGCCCGGCGTCGATATGCGGTAGGGCTCTCCGCCGATGGCAACGCTGCGCGCCTCTGCCCGCGGGGCCGCGCCGAAGAGCGCCCGCCCGATCATCTCGACGCCCGAACCGACGAGCCCGTGGACGCCGGTGATGGTGCCGCGCTTGACGGAAAAATCGACGTCGCGCAGCCAGCCGGGAACCGTGAGGCCGGTGACGGCAACGACGTCCTGCGCCCCCTCGACGCCCTGCGCGAAAGGCGGATAGAGGTCGCCGACCCGGTTGCCGACGATGGCGTGCAGCACCTCGTCGACATTGGTATTGCCCGTGACGAAATCGCCGGCATTGCGCCCGTCGCGCAGCACGACGATCCGCCCGGAGATGGCGAACACTTCCTTCAGGTAGTGCGAGATGTAGATGACCGAGATGCCCTCGGCCTGCAGCCGCCGGATGATGGAAAAGAGCATGTCCACCTCGTCGGCGGCGAGCGATGCGGTGGGCTCGTCCATGATGAGGACGCGCGCGTCCCCGTTGAGCGCCCGGGCGATCTCGACGAGCCGCTGCACGTGGTGCGAGAGGCTGCCCATGCGAGTGCCGGGCGAGAGCCAATCGAGCCCCATACGCTTGAGCAGCGCCTGCGCCCGCTCCGTCATCGCGCGCCGGTCGACATGCGCGCCTTTGACCGGCAGGCCGCCGATCATGATGTTTTCGGCAACCATCAGGTCCGCAAAGACCGAGAGCTCCTGCGGCAGCATGCGGATGCCGAGCGCCAGCGCGTCGGCGGGCGTGCGCAGCGCATGGGTGCGTCCGTTGACGACGACGGTGCCGGCATCGCGCGTATAATTGCCCGAAAGGATCTTCATCAACGTCGACTTGCCCGCGCCGTTGGCGCCGAGCAGCGCCACCACCTCGCCGGCATCGAGGTGGAACGCGACGTCGGCGAGCACCGGCACGCCGCCGAAGGCCTTGCCGATGCCGCTCATGTCGAGGATACGCGTTCCGGGCATGCTCTTGCGTCCAATCAGAAATCGGGGGCCGCGCGGCGCTCGGGACGTCGCCGCGCGGCCTGTGGTGCCCGGCTATTCGGCCGGCACCAGATCCTCGAAGCCCTCGAGGAAGTCCTCCTGGCGCAGCTCCGTCAGGTACGCCGAGAATTCTTCCTGCGGGAACTGGTATTCGAACCCGGGGTCCTCACCGCATTCGAAATCCGGATAGTACTCGCATACATTGGCCTTGGTGATCATCACGTGGTTGACGAGCACGGCCGGGGGCAACTCCTGACCGGCGAGGGTCGCAAGCGCGATGGGCAGCAGGTAGTTGCCGTAGGTCTCCGGGAAATAGCCGGTCGCGGCCACGAGGTCCGCCTCGTCGACCAGCGCCTGCGTCTCGTCTGCGCCGTTGCCGACGACCACCACGTCCGCCTCGCGCCCGGCCTGCTGCACGGCGCGCAGCATCCCGATCGCCGATTGGTCGTTGATGGCGGTGATCATGATCGGCACCCCCTCGGGGATGCGCCCCAGCAGGTTCGACATCTGCGTGAACGATTCCTGCTGGGTGTTCTTGGTGTCGATGCGCAGCATCTTTTCCGGATCGAACTCCGGCAGCACCGACAGGAACCCGTTAACCTGGCCTTCGGTGCGCATCTGCGGGATGGCGCCCGACTGCGGCAGCTCGCCGACGACGAAATAGCCCTCCATCACCCGCTCCTCGCCAAACTTGGCGATGGCCGCCTGCGCCAGGTACGAGCCGCCCATGAAGCCGGACTTGGGGTTGTTGGCCCCGAAGAACGTGGCTCCGGGCATGGGGATGTCGATGGCGACGACCTTGACCCCGTCCTCGTTGAAGACGTTCATCACCGTCGGGCCGAAATTGCTGTCGGTCTGGAATTCGATGACGTAGTCGACGTTGCGCTGCACGAAGCTCTGGGCATTGGCGAGCGCCGTCGGCCCGTCGAGGCGGTTGTCGGCGATGACGAGGTCGACGCCGGCGAGATCCGCGTTCTCCTGGATGGAGCGCTCGACCGCCACCCCGAAGGCGATGTCGCGCTGCAGGTTGGCGAACCCGATGACGTATTTCTCGCCATTGCGCGGCGGCGTGGCAGCGGTCGCATCGGCGACCATGGCCGCGTATTGCTCGGCCGAGAGCCGCTTGCCGTCATAACTGGCGGGATCGAACCCGTGGAAATCCTGCGCGAGCGCGGCGGCGCCGAAAAGGGCGCCGGCGGCCACACCGAGCGCGAGCGCCCTGGCGAATGTCTTCATTTCGCTTCTCCTCCTTGGCGGGTTTTCCGCCTTTGGTCCGCGCCGGCCCTCCTCGGCCGCACACCGGAACTTTCCAAAACCATCTCACTTCGCAACTTGTCAGTCAAGTTGCGCATTTGAGCTCATGTGATCTCCAGCCGCTCGACCACCGCCTCGTTGACGCGGATGCCGAGCCCCGGACCGGCGGGCGCGCGCACCACGCCGTTCTCCTGGCCGATGGGCGCCTCGACGAGGTCGCCCTGCACCGGCACGGGAAAGGGCTTGAGCTCGATGAGCCGGGCATTGGGTGAGGCAAGCGAAAGCTGCAGGCTCGCCGCCGTCAGGATCGCCGTGCTCCATGCATGGGCGTTGATGGCGATGCCGGCCGCGCCGCAGAGCGCGTCGATCTTGCGGAAGCCCGTGATCCCCTCGGCCCGCGCCGGATCGACGCCGACGACGTCGACCGTGCCGGTCTCGATGAGGCGCTTGTATTGGGTGACGGTGAACTCGCGCTCGCCGGTGCCGATCGGCACGTTGGGCAGCGCGTCCTTCAGCGCCCGGTAATCCTCGATGCGGGTCGGATAGAACGGCTCCTCGATCCAGCCGATGCCGTACTCGGCCATGCGCCGGACGGTGTCGATGCCGGTCTGCCGGTCCCAGACGACGCCGTTGCCGGCGTCGACGACGATATCGAAATCCGGTCCCACCGCCGCGCGCAGCTCGGCGACGAACGCGACGTCATTGTCCGGATCCCGCCCGATGTCGGAAAGGCCGCGCTTGCCGAAGCCGAGCTTGCAGCCGGCGTAACCCTGCTGCTTGAAGCCGACAACCTCGGCGATGTTCTCTTCCCGCGTCGCCTTGTTGACGTGATTGGCGACGTAGGCCGGCAGGCTCTCGTGCACCTTGCCGCCGAGAAGATCGCAGATCGGCCTGCCTTCGATCTTGCCCTCGATATCCCAGAGCGCCATGTCGAGCGCCGAATAGGCGAAACACGCGATGCCGCCTTCTCCGTACCACCAGGCATGGGTGCGCATCCGGCGCCAGGCCTCGTCGATAGTGATATCTCCCGCTTCGATCAGCAGCGGCCCGAAGCCTTCGTCGATCAGGAGCCTGGTCGCCTTGCACGCTTCCGGCCACATGGCGATGCCCTCGCCCCAGCCGACGACGCCATCCGCCGTCTCGACCCGCACCAGCACCGTATGGCGCCAGTTGCCGTGGTCGTTGGTGTCCTCGTAGCGGATCACATAGCTGCGGATGCGGCCGATGCGCATGGGGCTGAAATCCTCCGGAGCGGCCCGTTGACCGGGCTCGGTCTCTGCCGGGGGATCAACTCCCGGCGGACGTTGACTAGCACCCGATCCCCTGTTACGTCAAGAAGTGGTCAGACCATTTGTCCAATTCATGCCGAAGCAGCGGAACGAACCGCAGGGCGCAAGGGAGCGAGGAACGCGTGCCGGTCAGTGATTTCAGCGGGGAAGCGCCTCTGAAGCGGGCGGGGCTCACCGAGCTCCTCGTCGCGCGCATCCTCGGGCTCGTCACCACCGGCAGCCTCAAGCCCGGCGACCAGTTGCCGCCGGAGCGCAAGCTCGCCGAGACCTTCCACGTCTCCCGCCCGACGCTGCGCGAGGCGCTGCGCGCCCTTGCCGTCCTCGGCGTCGTCGAGGTGCGCCACGGCGGCGGCGTCTTCGTCTCGCGGCTGGAGGCGAGCGACCTGCTCGGCCCCCTCACCTTCTTCCTGACGCTGCGCTCGACCGAAGTCGACAAACTCTACGAGGCGCGCCGGCTGATCGAGGGCGAGATCGCCGCGCTCGCCGCAGAACGGGGCGATGCGGCTGCCCATGACGAGCTCGAAGCGCTGATCGACCGGCAGGAGGAGGCCAAGGCCGACCCCGCCCGCTACCGCGACGTCGACACAGCCTTCCACAAGCGCCTCGGGGACCTCGCCGGCAACGAATTCCTCGCCCGCGCCGCCCAGAGCCTCAACATCCTCGGCCAGGAGTTCCGCAAGATCGCCTCCGAGACGCCCAACGTCATCGCCACCTCCATCGCCGACCACCGCGCCGTGCTCGCCGCCATCCGTGCCGGCAATCCCGCGGAAGCGCGCGAAGCGATGGCGACCCACATGGACCACGTGCTGCAATCGACCAAAGCCTCGATGGGGAGCAAGCCATGACCGAACGCCGCTGGGGCATCGATAAGGTGACGCAGGATGACATCCGCAAGGGCGGGTTCTCGACCCCCTGGGACGCGCCGTTCGTACCGCCCTTCCCCTTCACCTTCCGCAATGCGCAGATCCTGACGGTCTTCTGGCGCACGGACCCCGCCGCCCTCGCCTTCCTCGCTCCGCCGCCGGTCGTGCCCGTCGGCGACCTCGTCTGCATCCACATCTACAAGATGAACGACACCAGCTGGATCGGCCCCTACCACGAGGCCAACGTCATGTTCGGCGCGCGCCTGCCCTCTGGCGGGAGCGGCGCCTATTCGCCCTACCTCTTCCTCTCCTCGGACGGCGGCGTCGCCCATGGCCGCGAGGTGCACGGGCAGCCCAAGAAGCTCGCCGATCCGTTCCTCGACTTCCGTGGCGACCTGATCGTTGCCGGCGTCGAGCGCAACGGCATCGACGTGGTGACCGTCACCACGCCATATAAACAGCGCTTGGCGGACCCGGCTGAGATGCGCGCCCATTTCGATTTTTCGACCAACCTCAACCTCAAGGCCATCGACCACATCGATGGTCGCCCGGCTATCCGCCAGATCACCTCGCGCAAGCTGACCGATGTCGTCGTCCACGAATGCTGGCGGGGGCCGGCGACGGTGGAGCTGCGGCCCAACGCGCAGGCGCCGGTCTTCCGCCTGCCCGTCCTGGAGCCGCTCGAAGCCTTCTATTGGCGCGCCGACTTCACCCTGGTGCCGGGCGAGATCCTCCACGACTATCTCGAGGGCCAATGATGCGCGTCGTCGTCACCGACTATACCTTTCCCGCGCTCTCTGCCGAGGAGGCCGCCGCGCGCGCCGCCGGCGCCGAGTTCGCCGCCTTCCAATGCCGCACGGGCGAGGAGGTCGCCGAGGCGGTGAAGGGCGCCGATGTCGCGGTCGTGCAGTTCGCCCCGATGACGCGCGCGGCGATTGCCGGACTTGCCCCAAACGCCGCCGTCATCCGCTACGGCATCGGCTACGACAATATCGACCTCGCCGCCGCCAACGCGCATGGCGTGCCCGCCGGATACGTGCCCGACTACTGCCTCGACGAGGTCGCCGACCACACCACGGCGCTGATCCTCTCGTTGCTGCGGAAAATCCCGCCGCTCGACGCGAGCGTGCGGCGCGGCGAATGGGCGGCGGTCAAGATCGCCTCGCCCCTGCCCGCCTATGGCGAAACGACCATCGGCCTCCTCGGCCTCGGCCAGATCGGCCGCGCGGTGGTCAAGCGCCTTGCCCCTTCGGGCTTCCGCTTCATCGTCGCCGATCCGGCGCTCGACGAAGCGACCGCCGCCGGCCTCGGCGTCGAGCGGGTGACGGCCGACGCGCTCGTCGCGCGCGCCGACGTGCTGAGCCTCCATGTTCCGGCGACGCCCGAGACCACCGGCTTCGTCAATGCCGAGCGCCTTTCGCGCATGAAACGCACGGCCGTCCTCGTCAACACGGCCCGCGGCGCCCTCGTCGACGAGGCGGCGCTTGCCGCCGCGCTCGCGAGCGGCACCATCGCCGGCGCCGCCCTCGACGTCTTCACGACCGAGCCGCTGCCCGCCGATTCGCCGCTGCGCGATGCGCCGAACCTGATCCTCACGCCGCACGCCGCCTGGTATTCGGACGCGGCGATCACGCGCCTGCAGCAGCTCGTCGCCGACGATATCGCGGCCCATCTTGCCGGCCGGCCGCTGCGCCGGCCCGTGCCCGAATCGATCGCCGCCAGGGGAGGAGTGCGATGAACGACAAGGTCAATATCGGCGTCATCGGCGCCGGCTGGTGGGCGACGCTCAGCCACATCCCGGCGCTGCGCGACAATCCCCATGTCGGCACCATCGCCGTCAACCGCCCGGACGCGGAGGGGCTCGACAAGGTCGCCGCCATCTTCCCGGGCGCAAAACCCTATCTCGACGCCGAAGAGATGCTGGCGAGCGAAGCCCTCCACGGCATCGTCGTCGCCTCGCCGCACACCTTGCACGCCCAGCACGCGCGCCTCGCCATCGACAAGGGCCTCCACGTCCTCATCGAAAGGCCGATGGCGACGACCGCCGCCGACGCCCGCGCCCTGGTCGCGGCGGCCAAAGACAAGGGCGTCGAGATCGTGCTGCCCTATGGATGGAATTACCGGCCCGTCGTCGAGACGGCGCACCGGCTCGTCGCGGAAGGTTGGGTCGGCGAAGTGCGGCATGTGGTGGCGCAGATGGCCTCGGCATTGGCCGACCTCTTCGGCGGCGAGCCGATGGCCGAGACGCAGGACCATCTCTTCCGCCCACCCGTCTCGACCTGGGCGGACCCGGCAAAATCGGGCGGCTATGGCTGGGGGCAATTAACCCACGGCCTCGGCGCGCTTTTCCGCATGGTCGACATCGATCCCGTGCGCGTCTTCGCCCGCACGGGGTTGTCTCCCGCCGGCGTCGATTTCTACGATGCTGCCGTCGTTGAGTTCGCCAACGGCGCGACGATGGTGCTCTCGGGTTCGGCGACCGTGCCCAAGTCGCGCAGCTACCAGATCGATATTCGCATTTTCGGAACCGAGGGTATGCTGCTCTTCGACATCGAGCGTGCCCGGGTCGAGGCGATCCGTCACGACGGCAGGACGCATGTCGAAGAGCTGGGGCCGGGAGCGGGGGACTACGAGTCGGTCGCGCCGATCACCCTGCTCGTCGACCTCTGCCGGGGCAAGGCCGCGGTGAACCCCGCCGACGGCACGGTGGGGATGCGCGCCACCCTCGTGCTCGATGCGATGTACCGCTCGGCAAAAAGCGGGCGGATGGAGGAGGTTTGATGATTAGACTTTGCGTCACCAGCTGGTCGTTCCCCCAGCTCACCCTCGACGAGGTCGGAGGCCTTGCCAAGGTGCTCGGCATCGAGGCCATAGACATCGGCTATTTCTACCGCTCGGCCCTCGACAAGGCGCGGCTCCTGGCCGAGCCGGAGCGCTACGGCGAGGAGGTGCGCAAGCGCCTGCCCGTCGCCGTTTCCAACCTCTACCACCTCTTCGGGCGCGACACGCTGGAGCGCAACCTCGCCAACCCGGCCCATCGCGCCGAGAACCTCGCCGACTTCCGCCAGGCCTTAAAGTTCTGCAAGGCGGTCGGCTCACCCACGGTCTTCATCCTGCCCGGCATGATCAACGGCGCCCAGAGCCGCAGCCAGGCGCTCGACGAGACCGTCGAATCCCTAAAGCCCCTCATTGAAGCCGGCAGCGAGGCGGGCGTCGCCGTCTGCGTCGAGCCGCATGTCCACTCCTATCTCGAAAGCCCGGAGATCACGGCGCAGATGTGCGAGCGTGCGCCGGGCGTGAAGCTCGCCATCGACTATGCGCACTTCGCCGTTTCCGGCTACCGGCAGGAGGAGATCGACGCGCTGGCGCAATGGTTCGGCCACGCGCACCTGCGCCAGGCCCGCCCCGGCGCCCTGCAGGCCAAGCTGGAGGAAGGCACCCTCAACTTCCCGGCGATGTTTGCAACCTTCCGCGACGCCGGCTATGACGGGTGGTTCGCCAGCGAATACGTCCACCAGGGCTATTTCGACACGCTTCACGACGACGTGCTGACCGAGACCGTCAAGATGCGCGACCTCTTCCGCGCCTGGAGCGCGCCATGACGGGCGCCGTCCTCGTCACCGGCGGGGCCGGCGGCATCGGGCGGGCCATTGCCCGCCGGCTCGTTACCGACGGCTATGCCGTCGTCCTCGCCGACCGCGACCGCGCTGCCGGCGAAGCCGCCGCGCGCGAGATCGGCTGCGAGTTCGAGGAGATCGACATCGCCTCGGAAACCTCGGTGATGGCCGGCGTCGCGGCGATCGCGCGCCGCCACGAGCGCCTCCACGGCGCGGTCAACTGCGCCGGCATCCACATGCAGGCCCTCGTCGTCGAAACGAGCCTTGCCGACTGGGACCGCATCCAGGCGGTCAACAGCCGCGGCACCTTCCTCGTCTGTCGCGAGGCGGCCCGGCTGATGGCGCGGCAGGGCGAGGGCCGCATTGTCAACGTCGTCACCAAGCTGGGCTTCGGCAATCCGTTCTCGGCGGCCTATATCGCTTCCAAGAACGCGGTCTGGGGCCTGACGCAATGCCTTGCCATCGAGATGGCCTCGAGCGGCGTGCTGGTCAACGCCATCGCCCCCGGCCATGTCGGACCCGGCACCGGCATGGAGGCAGCGTTCCGCGCCAAGGCGGAAAAGCTCGGCAAGAGCTGGGAAGACTTCGAGGCCGACGTCGTCAGGACCATCCCGCTCGGCCGCTGGTGCCGGCCCGAGGATGTCGCCAGCGGCGTCTCGTGGCTGATGGGCCCGGAAACGGGCTTCGTCACCGGCGAATTGATCAACATCACCGGCGGCTTCCAGGCCTACGCGGCCGCACCCGATGCCGATGCGGTGCGCGAGGCGGCGGCGCGGGGCCCCGGCGCATGAGGCCGCTCTCCGGCAAGGTCGCCCTCGTCACCGGTGCGCGCCGGGGGCTCGGTGCCGCGACCGCCATCGCCCTTGCCGATCTCGGCGCAACCGTCATTGCCTGCGGGCGCCGGCCGGGCGATTGCGCCGATGTCGTCGCGGCGATCAAAGCCGAGGGCGGCAAGGCCGACGATCTCGCCCTCGATGTCGCCGACATTGCCGCCATTCCCGCTCGCGTCGCGGCGGCGATCCTGCGCCATGGCGGCATCGACATCCTCGTCAACAACGCCGCGACCATCGAGCCGATGGCGCCGCTCGCCCGGCTCGATCCGGCCGGTTTCGATCTTGCCATGCGCGTCAACGTTTCCGGCCCCGCCGCGCTCGTCGCGGCGCTCTGGCCGGCGATGGCCGCACGCGGCGGCGGGCGCATCGTCAATGTGGTGAGTGGCGCGGCAAGGGAAGCGCTGCCCGGCTGGGCCGCCTACTGCACGAGCAAGGCCGCGCTCCTGATGCTCACCCGCTCCATCGCCCTCGAAGGCGCCGATGCGAAAATCCTCGGCTTCGCCTTCGCGCCCGGCCTCGTCGACACCGACATGCAGGCCGCCATCCGCGAGAGCCGCATCAACCGCGTGGCGGACATCCCCCGCGAGAACCTGCTGCCGCCCGAGATCCCCGCCCGCGCGATCGCCCGCCTCGCGGCCGGCGCGCACGACGATCTTTCCGGCAGCTATATCGACATTCGCGACGAAAATCTCGGCCTCGCCTGAAGCTGCTGTCTAACCTGCCGGAACCGGCGCGCGGCTGCGCCGTTGCAGGCAGGCCATGGAAAAATCGCTTGCTCCCCCGCCTGGTGATGCCACCGACTACGCCTTCGGTCCCGTCTTCGGGAACGGCGGCGTCACCTTCCGCCTCTGGGCCCCGTTCTGCCGCCGCATCGATCTCTGCCTCGCGCATGTCGAACTGCCCATGCAGGCGCGCGCCGGCGGCTGGTTCGATCTCTTCGTCGCCGGCGCCGCGTCGGGGATACGCTACGCTTTCCGCCTCGACGGCGGGCAGGTGGTGGCCGATCCGGCCTCGCGCTGGCAGCCCGAGGGCGTCCATGGACCGAGCGTCGCCTACGCCTCCGGTCATCGTTGGACCGACGCGGAATGGACCGGCATCGACTGGCACGAGGTCGTCTACTACGAGGCGCATATCGGCACCCTCACGCCTGAGGGCACCTACCGCGCCGCCATCGGCAGGCTCGACGCCATTGCCGGCCTCGGCGTCAACGCGCTCGAGATCATGCCGCTGCATGATTTCTCCGGCCGCTTCGGCTGGGGCTATGACGGCGTGCTGCTCTATGCGCCGGCCAATTGCTACGGCAGCCCCGATGACCTGCGCGCCCTCGTCGACGCCGCCCATGCGCGCGGCATGATGGTCTCCCTCGACGTCGTCTACAACCACCTCGGGCTCGACGGGAACGACCTGCCAACCTACGCGCCCTACATCTCCGAGGAGCACGACGGCGAGTTCGGCGATCCGCCCAATCTCGACGGGCCGAGCAGCGGGCCGGTGCGCCGTTTTATCCTCGAGAACGTGCTCTACTGGCTCGAAGAGTTCCATTTCGACGGGCTGCGGTTCGACGCCGTGCAGGCGCTCAAGGACGACAGCGACAGGCATCTCGTCGTCGAGATCGCCGAAGCGGTGAAGGCCCGCCTGCCGGATCGGCGCATCCACCTGCTCGTCGAGAACGCCAACAACGACGTGACCCTCCTGCGCCGCGACGAAGGCGGAAAACCGCACCTCTACACCGCCCAGTGGGACGACGACATCCATCACCCCATGCACGTCGCCGCGACCGGCGAGACCTGGGGCTATTACGTCGACTATGCCGATGCGCTGCCCAAGCTCGCCCGCGCGCTGACGGAAGGCTTCGGCTACCAGGGCGAGCCGACCCCGCGCTCGAACGAGTCCAAGGGCGCCCCCAGCGCCTTCCTGCCGCCCACCGCCTTCGTCTCCTATGTGCAGAACCACGACCAGGTGGGCAACCGCCCGCTCGGCGAGCGCCTGCACGAGACGGTGCCCCTCGAGCGCGTATTGGCGCTCGCCACGATCTGCCTCTTGAGCCCCACCATCCCCATGATCTTCATGGGCGAGGAGTGGGCCGCCTCCACGCCCTTTCCCTATTTCGCCGACATGCCGCCTGAACTGCGCGAAACCGTTCGCGCCTCGCGGCGCCGGCAGATGGCGGATTTTCCCGACCCGACCATATGGTCCCGCATGCCCGATCCCTGCGAGCAGCTGACCTGGCGTTCTGCGGTGCTCGACTGGACCGAAAGGCGCCAGGACGGACATGCGCAGGCCCTCGCCGTCTACAAGCGCCTCATCGAGGTGCGCCGCCGCGAGCTCGTGCCGCGCCTTGCCGGCATAGGCGGCCACGCGGGAAAAATCCTGCGGGCCGATGGCGGCATCCTCGATGTCTGCTGGCGGCTCGCCGACGCCAGCCGCTGGCGCATCACCGCCAATCTCGGGTCGCAGCCTGCGGCCGGTGTTCCGACCGAGGCCGGCGAGCATATCTGGACGACCGGGAAGGTCTGCGAGGACATGTCGATGCCGTGGAGCGTCGTCGTCTCGCGCGGATCCGTCGCGAGGCTGGATTAACCTGTGGCAACGAACGCGCGCGAGACGAGTTTGTCCGGAAGGACCGATCCCAAAAAGGAGCAAGATCAAATGGCCCACCATGACGCCCGAGACATCTTCGTCACCGGCCTCAAGAACGCGCATGCCATGGAAAACCAGGCCCTTGCGATCATGAAACCCCAGGCCGACCGCATTCAGAACTACCCGCAGGTCGAGGCGCGGCTGCGCGACCATATCCTGGAGACCGAAGGCCAGATTGAACGGCTCGACCGCATCCTCGACGACATGGGCGAGGACCGCTCCGCCCTCAAGGACACGGCCCTTTCCATGGGCGGCACCATGGCGGCCATGGGCCACACCCTCGCGCCCGACGAGATCGTCAAGAACTCGTTTGCCGACTTCGCGTTCGAGAACTACGAGATCGCCGCCTATAAATCGCTCCTCTGCCTCGCCGAGGAGGCGGGCATGCGCAGCGCCATCGGTCCCCTGCGGCAGAACCTCGAGGAAGAGCAGGCAATGGCCGAGTGGCTCGACAGCAACATCGAGGCCGTGACCCTGCAATATGCGGGCCTACGCACCGCCGGCGAGGAGGCCAAAAGGTAAAACCCACCCCGCGCCCTTGCGCCCTTTCGTCCGCCGCCTTTTGTCTGTAGGCAATTGGCGGCGGCCTGCCGAAGGCGGCAGGCGGGAACAAAGGGGGCGCATGTGAAAGTGTTCATCACCGGCACCGCCGGCTTCATAGGCTTTCATCTCGCCAGGCGCCTGCTCGCCGATGGTCATCAGGTCGTCGGCTTCGACGGGATGACCCCCTACTACGACGTGTCGCTGAAAGAGAGGCGCCACGCGCTTCTCAGGCGCTCCAACGCCTTTTCCGCCGTCGAGGCGATGCTCGAGGACAGGGATGCCCTGGAAGCGGCCGTCGCCGGCTTTGCCCCCGAAGTGATCGTCCATCTCGCCGCCCAGGCGGGCGTGCGTTACAGCATCGAGCACCCCGAGAGCTACATCGGCGCCAATCTTATCGGCACCTTCAACCTGCTCGAGACCGCGCGGGCGCATCCGCCCGGACACCTCCTTATCGCCTCGACCTCCTCGGTCTATGGCGGCAACGAGAAGATGCCGTTCGTCGAGGCCGACCGCACCGATTTCCCCGCCTCCCTCTATGCCGCGACCAAGAAGGCGGGAGAGGCTATGAGCCACTCCTATGCCCACCTCTTCCACCTGCCGGTCACCTGCTTCCGCTTCTTCACCGTCTACGGGCCCTGGGGCCGGCCCGACATGGCGCTCTTCAAGTTCGTCTCGGCCATCGAGAACGACGAGCCCATCGAGGTCTATGGCGAGGGCCGGATGCAGCGCGACTTCACCTATGTCGACGACCTTGTCGAAGGCGTCGTCCGGTTGATGGCCGCCATACCCGAGACCGGCCACCCCGTCATGGCCGAAGGCGTCACCGATTCCCTCTCGCCCATCGCCCCCTGGCGCTGCGTCAATGTCGGGGGCGGCCAACCGGCGGGCCTCATGGACTTCATCGCCACCATCGAAACGTGCCTCGGCCGCGTCGCGAAGAAGACCATGCTCTCCATGCAGCCCGGCGACGTCACCGAGACCTTCGCCGATCCGGCCCTGCTCGAGGCATTGACCGGCTACCGCCCGCAGACCGGCATCGAGGAAGGTGTCCGCGCCTTCGTCGACTGGTATCGCGCCGACTACATGGCCGCGAGCTGATATCGGTGCGTCTGGGACGCGGCGCATGGCTGCCATGCCGGGGCCGCCCGCGCAAATCGTGCGGCCTTCACCTTTACCTTGCGTTGCTCCTCATGCGAGCATCCGCATCGGTCCGGTAAGCGACGGGAGGGGCGCGCCCCATGCGCATTGCGATGATCGGCTCCGGCTATGTGGGGCTCGTCAGCGGCGCCTGCTTTGCCGATTTCGGCCATGAGGTCGTGTGCGTCGATCTCGACGCCGGCAAGATCGCCGCCCTCGAACGTGGCGAGATCCCGATCTTCGAGCCCGGCCTCGACCGGCTGGTGGCCGACAACGCCTCCGCCGGCCGGCTGCGCTTCACCACCGACCTCGCCCCCGCCGTGGCGCAGGCGGACGTCGTCTTCATCGCCGTAGGCACGCCCTCGCGCCGCGGCGACGGTCATGCCGACCTCTCCTACGTCCACGCCGCCGCCGCCGCCATCGCCGGGGCCGTCGAGGGCTTCACCGTCGTCGTCACCAAGTCGACGGTTCCCGTCGGCACCGGCGACGACGTCGAGCGCATCATCGCCGAGACGAACCCGCGAGCCGACGTCGCCGTCGTTTCCAATCCCGAGTTCCTGCGCGAAGGCGCGGCGATCGAAGACTTCAAGCGCCCCGACCGCATCGTCGTCGGGCTCGAGGACGAACGGGCCCGCGATGTGATGACCGAGGTCTATCGCCCGCTCTACCTCAACCAGGCGCCGCTCCTCTTCACCGGCCGGCGCACCGCCGAGCTCATCAAATACGCCGGCAACGCGTTCCTCGCCATGAAGATCACCTTCATCAACGAGATCGCCGATCTCTGCGAGAAGACCGGCGCCAACGTCCAGGACGTCGCGCGCGGCATCGGCCTCGACAAGCGCATCGGCCCCAAGTTCCTCAATGCTGGTCCGGGCTATGGCGGCTCGTGCTTTCCCAAGGACACCCTCGCTCTCGTCAAGACCGGGCAGGACTATGACAGCCCCCTGCGGCTCGTCGAAACGACTGTGGCCGTCAACGACCAGCGCAAGCGCGCCATGGGACGGCGGGTGGTCGCCGCGCTCGGCGGTTCGGTCCGCGGCAGGACCGTCGCCATCCTCGGCCTCACCTTCAAGCCCAATACCGACGACATGCGCGAAGCCCCCTCCATTGCCATCATCCAGGCGTTGCGGGACGCCGGCGCCAGGGTGCGGGCCTACGACCCGGAAGGGATGTCCGCCGCCCGCGCGCTGATGGAGGGCGTCGACTATGCCGACAATGCCTACGCGGCCGCAGAAGGCGCCGATTGCCTGGTGCTGGTGACCGAATGGAACCAGTTCCGCTCCCTCGACCTCAAGCGGCTCCGCGCGGCAATGGCGACGCCGCTCTTCATCGACCTGAGGAACGTCTACCGGCGCCGCGAAGTCGAGGCGGCCGGCTTCACCTACCACAGCATCGGCCGGCCGGGAGATGGGGAAGCCCATATCCCCGAGAGTGCGGCGGCAGAATAGCAGGAAAGAACGTCACGCTGTTGGGGGGCACGACGAAACGCGGGCAAGTTGCGGAATACGCAAACGATGGAGCCATGACGTGAAGCTCCTCGTCCTCGGCCTCAACTATGCCCCCGAGAAGGTCGGCACCGGCGTCTATACGGCCGGCATGGCGGAGGCGATCGCGCGTGTCGGCCATGAGGTGCGGGTCATCGCCGGCAAGCCCTACTATCCGGCCTGGCGGCTCGTCGAAGGCCACCGGGCCTTCACCTTCGACGGCGACCGCGAAGCGGGCGTCGAGATCACGCGCGTGCCCCACTACATCCCGGCCTCACCCACGGGTCCCAGGCGCCTGGCCCATCACGCGAGCTTTGCCGTCTTCAGCGCCTTTCCCCTCATCTGGCAGGCGCTGACCTGGCGTCCGGACGTCGTCATGGCGATCGCCCCGTCGCTCGCCGCCGCGCCTGCCGCGCGCATCGCCGCAGGCCTCTGTGGCGCGCGGTCCTGGCTGCATGTCCAGGACTTCGAGGTCGAGACCGCCTTTGCCACCGGCCTCATCAAGGCGGACGGATATCTGGGCGTTTTCGCGCGCGCCTTCGAAAAGCGGGTGCTGACGGGGTTCGGCACGCTCAGCACCATCTCCCCGCAGATGTGCGCCAAGCTCGCCGAAAAGGGCGTACCGTCCGATCGGATCGTCGAGCTGCGGAACTGGGCCGATACCGAGGGCATTCGTCCGCTCGCCACCCCGTCGCGCTATCGGCAGGAATGGGGAATCGCGACGCCCCATGTCGCGCTCTACTCCGGCAACATCGCCAACAAGCAGGGCATCGACATCGTCGTCGAGGCTGCCCGGCGCCTTGCGCACCGCACCGACCTCACCTTCGTCGTCTGCGGCGAGGGGTCCAATCGCGCCGACCTCACGGCCCGGGTGCGCGGCCTTGCCAATTTCCGCGTCCATGACCTGCAGCCGAGGGAACGCCTAAATGACCTCCTCGGTCTCGCCACCATCCACCTGCTGCCCCAACTGGCCGGCGCCGCCGACCTCGTGCTGCCGAGCAAGCTCGCCAACATGCTCGCATCGGGCCGCCCGGTGGTCGCGACCGCTGCACCCGGCACCGGCCTTGCCGCCGAGGTCGAGGGCTGCGGCCTCGTCACGCCACCTGCCGACGCCGGCGCCTTCGCCGACGCCATCGTTCGCCTGATGGACGATGCCGGGCTGCATGCGCACGCATCGGCAGCGGCGCGGGAGCGGGCCGTCGAGCGCTGGAGCGGCGAGGCGATCCTGGCGCGCCTCGTGCCGAAACTGATCGATCCCACGCCAGCAGGATATGCTCCCGCGGACGAACGCGCCGGCTCCTGATCGGGTCATCACGCCAATCGGGATCGCGTGGTGCGCCACCCGCAGACCGCCACCAGCGGCGCGAGCACCGTGATGAGGCTCGTATCCCCGTTGAAGGGCCCCGAATTGTGCACGAGCACATGCACGATGAAGGAGAAGAGCGCATAGAGCGCCACCCGGCCCGTCGCCGCCACCGTGGCGCTGTCGCTCACGCGGGCCCTTTGCGCCGCCCGCAGCATCAGCCAGTAGAAGACGCCGATGAGAACGACGCCCTGCACGCCGTAGTAGATCGCGAAATTGATGAAATAGTTGTGCGGCTCGAAGGTGCCGATCGCAAAGCGGGCGACCACGGCATGCTCGTTCCAATAGATATCGAGGCCGAGCGCGGCTTCGGCGAAGCTGGCAAAGCCGATGCCGAACGGCATGGCGGCGATCTGGTGGAGGGCCGCCTCGAGCAGCACGCCGCGTGACGCGGAGCTGAAATCGTCGGTCGACAGGAACCGTCCTTCGCCGAACTCGGCAACCACCAGGACCGCGCTATAGGCGATCAGGAGCCCGATGCCGATGAGCGCCAGCGCGGCCGGCCTGTCGGCCTTGCGGACCCGCAGGAACGCGGCAAGGGCGAGCAGGACGACGAGCGCAACGACAGCGGAGCGCGTGCCGCTGAGGATCGTCGCTGCACCGTTGACGAGGAACAAGAGGAGCAACAGCCGCCGCGCCCCTCCGGCCAACAACCCGAGAGAAATGGCCGCTCCAAGCAGGCTGATATAGGAGAGCCGGACGGGGTCGGCCGTCAGCCCCGCGACCCGCCCGTCGAGGCGGTAGCCGGTCGGGATGGCTTCGGCAAAGAACCCCTGCACCTGCCAGGCGACCGCGAGATCAAGCGCCTGCAGCACCGCTAACACGCTGCTCATGCTGGCGGCGGCCAATACAACAGCGATCAATCGCAGCGGCCGGTTGCCGCAAAGAGCGATGAGCGCGACGAGGAGCACCGTCGGCTGGACGAAGAGGATGACCGCGGTCCTCGTCGAGAAGTTGCCGGCAAGTACCGCCACCGCCAGCGCATTGAAGACGATGAGCCCGACGAGAGCGAGAAGCTGGAGATGAAACCGGTTGACGGTCAGGCTTCCCCGCCGCAGCGCGGCATGGACGATCCCCGCCAGCGCAAGCGCGAGCAACGCCGCGGTCAGCAGGTATCGCACCTGCACCCCCGCCACGGAAACCCTCGGCGAATAGAAGAACAAGAGCTCGATGCTGAGGACCGCGAACAGGCAAGCAAAGACGGCAACGTCCCTGAGGCCCGTTCGCCGCGGCGAGACATCGGTGCGACGCTCCGCCGTCGCGATTGCGACGGTCATACCCGCTCCCCGATCATGGCGCCGCTCTGCATCACGCTTTCGACGACGGCAAGATAGCGGTCGATCCAGCGCTCATACCCGTGCTCGCCGCCGATGAACGCCATCCGCTCGGCCCGGTCGCCCGGTGCTGCCAGAAGCCCGAGCATCGCCTTGGCCATGGCCGGCGCATTCCCGACCGGCACCAGCCGCCCGCAGGCAGGATCGGTCATGATCTCGCGCGCGCCGCTGCGGCAGTCGGTGGCAACGCAGGGCGTCCCGGTCGCCAGCGCCTCGATGAGCGCATTGGGACTTCCCTCCCAGCGCGACGGCAACACGAAGAGATCGGCGCGTGCCATGTAGGCATAGGGGTTCTCGACGAAACCGGGCATCTTCACCGTCCCCGCCAGCCCGAGCCTGGCCACGAGCCTCGTCAGCGTCTCGCGCAGTTCGCCTTCGCCGAGGATGATGAGCCGGGTGGGCCGCACCGCGTTGACCTCGGCCATCGCCGCCAGCAGGGTCTCGAACCCCTTCTGCGCCGTCAGCCGGCCAGCGGTCACCACCACCGGCGCCGGCCGGTCCGGGCCCAGCCACGGCTCCTCGACGGGCTCGCGGCTGCGCCTCAAAACCTCCGCCTGGTCGACGCCGTTGCCGATGAGGGCAATATCGTGCGGCGCCCGGCCGATCATCGCGGCCAGATCCTCGCGCGCTGCCTGCGAAAGCGCGATGAATCCCCCCGCTCTCCTGTAGAGGAAGGGGACGAAGGGAGCCCACAGCCGGGACTGGCCTTTGAGGGGCACGGATCTGATGATGTTGGGCTCGCGGACGATGAGCGGATTGCGCAGCCATCCGGCGGCCACGCACAGCCCCGCCACGCGGCTGAGATTGGCCTGGCACGAAAGCAGCACCGCCCCCGGGCTCCGCCGCGACCAGGCGCTGAGGCCCCGCGCCATCGACCAGGGACTCCTGCCGACCACATGAACCTCGACAGAAGCCGGCAGCAGGGCGCCATAGCTGCCGGCCCCGCTGGCGACGATCATGTCGACCTTCCACCCGCGCGCGATGAACCCGCGCGCCAGGTTGACCGCCACCCGCTCGGCGCCGCCGCCGCCCAGCGACATCGCCGCCAACCCGATGTGTCCGCGTCTCGCGGCGCTTGCCTCGCTGCGCCTGGCATCGGCGGCCAGCACCGCGTCCGCTTCGCTCATGCCGTCCTCGCCCCCACGCGTCCTGCCCCACAAAGGTCTACAGTTCGCAGCCTCAGGCGTAAACGATATTTGCGCAGATCAGTCTTATGGCGAGCGTTGAGTTAAACCGCTTGCTTTCTTCGGGTTTGCCCGCAGAGTTGGACCCTGGTGATACAGTCGTTCATGCGGGGGCTCATGAAGATAGTCCACTATGCCACCTCCCTTTCCCGGTCGGCCGGCGGCCTTTACTACTCGGTCTCGGGTCTCGCTCAGGGATTGGCGGACCTTGGCGCCGATATCACCGTCATCGGCGGCGCCGATCGGCATTTCGCGGAGGACCGCGCGGTCTGGGGCGACGTGCCGGTGCGTCCTTTCCCCTTCCGTTTCGGCCGTTACGGTCTCGATCCCGGCATCCTGCGCGAGCTTGCCCGGTTGAAACCGGACATCCTCCACATCCACGGCATCTGGTCGGCCGCCTCCGCCTATGGCCGGCTGGCGGTCGCCCGCGGCATCGATGTAATCGTGTCTTCGCATGGCATGCTCGATCCGTGGATCCTGGCCCGGCGCCCGCGCCTCAAGGCGCTTCATGCCTGGCTCTTCGAGCGCCCGATGCTGACAAAAGCGCACCTCCATGCGCTGAACCAGGCGGAGCGCGAGGCGGCTCTCGCCTATATGCCCGATCTTGCCCGCCGCACCTTCGTGGTGCCCAACGGCATATCGGCAGCGGATGACGCGGATACCGCCGGCGTCCGTTCCGGCATGCTCTATCTCGGGCGCCTGCATGAAAAGAAACAGGTGCTCGAGCTGATCCGCGCCTGGGCCGCCGTGCCCGGCCTCCGAAAGGAACGGCTGACAATCGCCGGTTGGGGGGAGAAAGCCTACGAGACGGAAGTCGCGGTTCTTGCCGCGTCGACGCCAGGCGTATTCTTCGTCGGTGCGCTCTATGGAGAGGCCAAGGCCGCGGCGCTGCGTTCGGCCGCGTTCCTCGTGTTGCCATCGCTGAGCGAAGGCTTGCCGATGGCAGTGCTCGAGGCCCTCCAGTTCGGAGCCATCCCCCTGATCACCGCCCAGTGCAACCTGCCCGAGCTCTTCGCCCACGATATCGCCCTGCCGATTTCCTCCGATTTCCGCGATTTTCCGGACATCGCGACGGCCGCTTTCGCCATGTCTCCGACCGAAAAGGCCGAACGCGCGACGAGCGCCCGCGCCTATGCAAAGCGGTATCTCTGGACGGACGTCGCCCGCCAGATGCTGGATCACTACCGCCGCATCCGCGAGGCTCGGCCATGACATCGACCGACCGTCCTTCAGTTATCCTCGATGCGGGCCGGCATGATACGCTTGCCGGGGCCCCGTCCTTCACTCTTTCCAACCGCCTCTTTCGCTTAGCCTGGGTCCTGGCCTGGCTTGTGCTGGCGCGTTGGACACCGCCGCCCTTCCATCGCTGGCGCGTGCTGCTGCTCAACCTCTTCGGCGCCAAGGTTGCGGGAAATGCGCGCGTCTATGCCAGCGCCAGCATCTGGTACCCGCCCAATCTCGTGATGGGTTCGCAGGCGACCCTCGGACCCGGCGTCATCTGCTATGCCATGGATCGCATCATCATCGGCGAGCGCGCCGTCATTTCCCAACGCGCGCATCTATGCACCGGCACGCATCTCCTCGACGACCCAAATTTTCAGCTCGTCGCCCGCCCCATCGAGATCGGCGCGCAAGCCTGGGTGGCCGCCGAGGCCTTCGTCGGCCCCGGCGTCACAATCGGGCAAGGTGCGGTGCTCGGAGCCCGGGGCGTCACTGTCAAGGACCTCGAGCCGTGGACCATCTATGCCGGTAATCCGGCAAGACCCATCGGGCGGCGCACGCCGTTCGTCAGTCGCCTCACCTGAGCACTACCAGCCTATGGCCTCGTGCGCCTGCACGAAGGCCGACGCGACGAGGGCATAGCCGGCGTCATTGAGATGAACGTCGTCGGAACGCAACGAGCGGGGAGTAAGGCCCGCCGCGATATCCGCCGCATCGCCGGACGAGCCATCGCCCGCCGCCTGCAGAACCGCCAGCAAATCGACGAAGCGCCGGCCATGGGCGGAAGCAAGATGGGCATTGCGCGCCGCGATGGCCGCGATCGCGGCGGCACTATCGCCTGCGGACGGCAGGATCGCCCCGACGAGGAAGCGGCCATGTCGCAGATGCGTCGCTATTGCGGCAATGTCCTCTTCGACCGAAAATCCGGACTGCGCGCCGTTCCGCCCGAGCCAGAGCCAGTGCGTGCGGGGGTGCAGGCTCTCCCCGAGCCTGGTGATGAACCGGGAGCCGGGCGGACAGGCGACGGGCGGTCCGTCGCTCATGCGCGTGAACGTCCAGTTGCCCGCCGCATCCGTCGTCATCATGCCCGCGACACCCGCCAACGAGCCTGCCTGACTGCCGACGAAGGCGCCCGAACCGATGAGGATGTTGACCGATTTGTCGGTGACGGCAACCGGGCCCGAGGCGGGGATGGTGTCGCTGGCAACGCTCACCGATATTGGCCTTGCATTCATGCGCGCGGCGATCTGCGTCGAGCTCTGCCCGCCTATGCCCATATTGGCCACCGCGCGTGGCGGCGTGAGAAGGGCCGCTGCCGCAGAAGGATAGCCGCCTGCACCCGTCGAGCCGGCGCCCGCGGTCAGGCTGTCGCCCCAGGCGGCGACGAGCCACGCCGGCGCGCAGGCGAGGTTCTCGACCTCGAAGGCGCTGCAGGGGCCGGCGTGAACAGTGGTCCGAAGGACTTCCCCCGTCCAGGCATAGCCGGTCGCACCGTGGCCGATGCGCATGGCAGCCAGGCCCGGCATCTGTCCCGACATGTCGGCAACCGCCTGCCGGCCGTCGAGACTGGCGACGAAGGCGTTGGCGCTTGCCGAAAAAGCGACGGTGAACGCCGTATCGGCCGGCACGGTGCCGAGATCGAGATTGGCCTGCTCGACGGCAGTCCCGGTCGCCCCGCTCGAGACGATAAGGCGCAGACGCTGCGTGCCGTCGCGCACGAGCCGCACGAAGTTGCGCTCGAGGGGATTGCCGAGGTTGCTGGCCGCATCATCTGCCTGCCAGAGGATCTGCATGCCCGCAGCGCTTGCGGGCGTACGCGCCGCCACCACCACTCTGATGCCGCCGGCAACAAATCCGGGAAATGGCACCGCCTCCTTCATCGACATGGCCTCGAACAGCGCCGTGCCGGTCATCGGGTTGCCGTAGGACTTGCCACCGAAAAGACCTCCCAGGGGAATACCGCCACAATGGATGATCCCTTCGACCATGGTCTGGCCGGGCGCGGCGGTGGACTGACTGAACGCATCAGGGGCTCCACCGCTGGAATTGAAGACACCGATGGTGACGCTGTTGTTCTGTGTCCCGCGCGCATAGCGCCCCTTGAAGCGGTAAGCCTTTCCTGATCCGGAATGACTTCCGATCAGTTGGGCGACGACGGGCGAATTCGCCCCGCCGCCCGAGAGCAGGCCGACCCCACCCATCACCGCGAGCGAGGCGGCGCCCGATGTCTGCCAGCCGGTCGTGCCGGCGCTGAAATCGCCGTTCGTCAGCAGTTCCGGCGCGTCATCCGCCACATGAGGACCGAACCGGTGGCCGCCCGCAACCACCGAGCCGCCGAGCGCGGCAAGGAACGCAGCTTCCGTCGCGGCCGGCGCGCCGCCTATCAAGAAACGTCCGCGGGCGAAATCCGCATCGAACAGCGCCGGCGGCGTATTGCCTGCGCGCCGGCGCGAGACGCATACGCTGCCCTGCCCGCCGGACAGCGCTACCGCACCCGCCCCCAGCATCAGACGAGCCCGACGATCGAGGCTGCGGTCGTTGCGGCGAGCACCTTGTCGACCCGCACCGGCAACAGGGCCCCGTCCGGCACGTTAGCGAAGCTGACCACCGCGCCCCACTGCATCTCGACGACGAGATCGCCGCCGATGCCGACGTAGAGCGCCCGCGTGGTCAGGGGGAGGGCATTGGCGTCATGCGGCTCGATGGCGAACGCCCCCGACGCCGGCGAGGTGAGGCTTGCCGATTGATCGGCATAGGGATCGGTCATGACCTGTCTCCGTTCTTCAAACTGCGGACAAGTCTAGGCCGCTCCCCGCATGCGGGGATAACATCGCGATTACCCAATTTTATCAGTCATTTGATCCGGCATGCCCTCGCGTCCCGGAGAAGGTGGACCGCGTGGCATGGACATCGCCCCCGCCCTCGCGCCATTGTGCGCACACCGTTGATCCCGAGGATTGTCCCCATGACCACGCCCGCAGCCCCGCAACTCGACGCCGTTCTCGCCGAGATCGACCGGGGCCTCGAAGCCAGCCTCGAACGCCTGAAGGCGCTATTGCGCATCAAATCGATCTCAACTGATCCGGCGTATGCAGAAGAATGCCGGCGGGCGGCCGAGTGGCTGGCGCAGGATCTGGCCGCCGAAGGATTCCAAGCCTCCGTGCGCCCGACTCCCGGCCATCCGGTCGTCGTCGCCCACGATACGGGCGCGCCAGGTGCGCACGTCCTCTTCTACGGTCACTACGACGTGCAGCCCGTCGATCCGATCGATCTGTGGAACACCGATCCCTTCGAGCCGCAGCTGGTGACGCTTTCCGATGGAAGCAGGCAGCTCGTCTGCCGTGGCGCTTCCGACGACAAGGGGCAGCTGATGACCTTCATCGAGGCCTGCCGCGCCTGGCGGGCGGTGACGGGCAGGTTGCCGGTCGGGGTCTCGATCCTGCTTGAAGGCGAGGAGGAGAGCGGCGGCAAGAACCTGCCCCCCTTCATCGCCGCCAATGCTGAGGAACTGAAGGCCGATATCGCCCTCGTCTGCGACACCGACATGTGGGACCGCCAGACCCCCTCGATCACCACGATGCTGCGCGGGCTGGTGGGCGAGGAAGTCACCATCACCTGCGCCGACAAGGACCTGCACTCGGGCATGTTCGGCAACGCCGCGCGCAATCCCAACCAGGTGCTGGCCGACATCGTCGCGTCCCTGCGCGATGCCGACGGGCGCGTGACCATCGACGGCTTCTACGACGACGTCGCCGAGCTCCCCGATACGGTCAAGGCGCAATGGAAGGGCCTCGGCTTCGACGAGAAGGCGTTCCTCGCTGGCGCGGGCCTTTCCATTCCCGCCGGTGAAAAGGACCGCTCGGTGCTCGAGCAGCTCTGGAGCCGGCCGACCTGCGAGATCAATGGCATGTGGGGCGGCTACACCGGCGAAGGCTTCAAGACCGTCATTCCCGCCAAAGCCAGCGCCAAGATCTCCTTCCGCCTCGTCTCCGGCATGCAGCCGGACAGGATCCGCAAAGCCTTCCGCGACCATGTGCGGGCCCGCCTGCCCGCCGACTGCTCGGTCGAGTTCAAGGAGCATGGAGGCAGCCCGGCGCTCACCGTCCCGGCCGACGGCCCGCTCCTCAACAAGGCCCTGGCGGCGCTGTCGGGGGAATGGCCCAAGCCCGCCGTCATCACCGGCTCGGGCGGCTCGATCCCCGTCGGCGGCGACTTCAAGCGGCTTCTCGGTCTCGACACGCTCTTCATCGGCTTCGCCCACAACGACGACCGTATCCACTCGCCCAACGAGAAATACGACCTGACAAGCTTCCACAAGGGCATCAGGAGCTGGGCGCGGGTGCTGGCGGCGTTCGCCGGCTAAGAATCCCGCCCCTCGAGCTCCTTGATGAGCATCAGCGCCGCGCTCTTGGCGAGCGCAAGATCGCGCGGATCGGCAAGGTCAGCCTCGAACCGGCGGCAGAGATCGCGATAGGCGGCAAAGTGCGCCGAACCGACCCACTTTGCTTCCATCCGCAGAACGGTCGCCTCGATCTCTTCGAGCGTCGGAACCGTCGGCATCGCTCAGCCCCCGGCCTTGTACTTGTCGATGGTGCCGCCGCGCGCCACCATCTCCTCGATCAGCGGCGCGACCAGCGGCCCTTGCGTTTCGCAGAACTGCGGATCGTCGTCGAGTGCATCGAATGCGGGACCGTAATAGCGCTCGTCATAGCCGGCGCTGTCGAGGCCGAGCTGGTTGGCGACCTGGTCGGCGGTATCGACGACGAACTTCCACTGCGCGTTGCTGACCTCGTATCCGGCGCAGTTGGACGAGGCGACATTGGCCGTCACCAACCGGCGGAGCAGCCCCGACGCGGCCTTGTCGCCGAGGTCATCGGTCGGCGGCGGACCGGCGAGGGTTGGCGCGTTCGCAACCATCATCATCAGTATTGCTGCACAGATCCGCACACGCACCTCCGTTTGCCGTCGCCGACGATGCCACGGGCATGGATGCCGGTCGAGCCGTCCTGGGTCAACTGGGTCAAAGCGGCTGTCCGCCGATCGTGGCGACGGCCCGCGCCCCGGCGGCTATCCCGGCTTCGAGGCACGCCGCCTCGTCCGTGCCCTCGCACCACGCCTTGAGGAACCCGGCGGCGAAGGCGTCGCCCGCTCCCGTGCTGTCGACCGTCTCGACCTTGGGCGCCAACCGCTCGAGGCGGATGCCGCCCGCGTCCCCCAGCACCGCGCCGGTCGCACCGCATTTGACCACCACCGTGGCGAAGTGAGCTGCGAGCGCACGCACCTGCGCCTGCCTGTCGGCAGGCCCCGTCAGCGCCTGCGCCTCGTCCGCATTGGCAAGGATGAGCGTCGCTCCCGCCGTCCAGCCGAGGAACGCGTCCGCACCGACCTCCTCGATGAACCCGGCCGACGCCGGATCGATGGCGATGGCAATGTCACGCGCCCTCGCCCGCGCCATCAGGTCCGTCACAGCGGCGCGCGGCCCCGGTTCGAAGAGGCTGTAGCCCGAGACGGCCAGCACCGCGACGCCGTCAAGAAGCGCATCCGGCAAGTCGGACGGAGACAGGTTGAGGTTGGCGCCACGATCGGTGAGGAAGCTGCGCTCGCCGGCGGCGTCGAGGATCGTCACCAGCACGCCCGATGGTTGCTCTGCGTCGGCCGCCAGCAACGGCCTGACGCCGCGGGCGGTGAAATAGGCGTCCCACCGCTCGCGGTCCGCGATGCCGACACGGCCCGCGAACGTCACCTGCGCCCCGAGCGCTCCGAGCCAGACCGCCTGGTTGGCGCCCGACCCGCCTGGCCGCTGCCGGATGCGCGCCCGCCGGTCGGACCCCAGGACCATCGGTCCGTCCGGCAGGACGATGACATCGGTCATCACGTCCCCGACGACGAGGATGCGCCGGCTCATGCGCGCCGGATCGCCGGCTGGCCCGCATGCATGGCCGAGAGCGCCACGGCGATCTTGGCGGCAAGGCGCGCATTGTTCTCGACGAGCGCGATATTGGCCGCAAGCGACTTGCCTTGCGTCAACTCGAAGATGCGCTTCAAGAGGAACGGCGTCAGGTCCTTGCGCGACACGCCTGCAGCCTCGGCGTCGGCGATCGCTTCGGCGATGCGCGCCTCGATCGCCTGCGCCTCGAGGGCATCCGCTTCCGGGATCGGGTTGGCGACCAGCACCCCGCCGAGCCCGAGCTCGCCCTGCAGCGCCACGACCCTGGCGATCTCCTCTGCCGTATCGAACCGGTGGTCGACCTTGTGCCCGCTCTCGCGCGCCCAGAAGGCGGGGAATTCGTCGGTGCCGTAGCCGATGACGGGGACACCGTTGGTTTCCAGCACCTCGAGCGTCTTGGCGATGTCGAGAATGGATTTGGCGCCCGCGCAGACGACCGCGACGGGCGAGCGCGCCAGTTCCTCCAGGTCGGCCGAAATGTCGAACGTCTCCTCGGCCCCGCGATGCACGCCCCCGATGCCGCCAGTGGCAAAAACCTTGATGCCGGCGAGCGCGGCGATCTGCATGGTGGTGGCGACGGTCGTGCCGGCGAGTCCGCCCTTGACGAGAAGGCTCGCGACGTCCCTGCGCGACGCCTTGGCGGCCGTGCCGCCCTCCTGGGCCAGCCGCTCGAGATCCTCGCCCGAAACCCCGACCGCGAACCGCCCGTCCATGATGGCGATGGTCGCCGGGATCGCCCCATTGTCGCGGATCACGGCCTCGACCGCATTGGCCATCTCGAGGTTCTGCGGATAGGGCATGCCGTGGGTGATGATGGTCGATTCCAGCGCCACCACCGGCCTGCCTTCGGCCAGGGCCTTCTTGATGTCGGCGGTGATCGAAAGATAGGCCTTCGCGCTCATGTCGGGCATCTCGCTGAACGTATGGGACTAGGGCCGCGCCGGCGCCGCTCGAGCGGGTTTTGCGCTCGGATGTGGCATAAGGTCAATACCCGCAAAAACTTACGGCCGAGCCGCTTGTCGCACCTTTCGTTTCGCTCTAGTTTGCGCAGCGAAACCTCAAGCGTTTCCAGGCGAAGGACGACTGCACTGAACACGAGCATTGTTGGCCGCGGCATGCCCGCCCATCGATACGCGCCCGGCTCCGGGCTCATTGCCGGTCCTTCCTCCAAGGCGTGCGCCGACGCCTTCGTCGCCACATATCCGCGCCTTCACAAATCCGTTTCACACCTGCCGCACTCTCGCCCTGGCGCCGACCGCGCCGGCGGGCCGAACGGCATGTGAGCCAGACTGCGCCGCACAGTCTTGCGGCTGAGACCGATCAGGCAGGACCGAACCCCTGCAAAATTCGAGACAGGAGCCCGAAAAACAATGAGAACACCGCTCGCCATCGCCCTCGCCAGCCTGTTGGCCGCGACGCCCGCCCTCGCGCAGGATCAGGTCGTCAACGTCTACAACTGGTCCGACTACATCGCCGAGGACACCATCGCCAAGTTCACCGCCGAAACCGGCATCGCCGTGAACTACGACGTGTTCGACAGCAACGAGATCGTCGAGGCCAAGCTGCTTGCCGGCAATTCCGGCTATGACGTCGTGGTGCCCTCGGGCTTCTTCCTCGAGCGCCAGATCGCGGCCGGCCTCTTCCAGCCGCTCGACAAGGGCAAGCTCCCCAACCTCTCCAACATGGATCCCCAGATCATGGAGGAGACCGCCGCCCACGATCCGGGCAACGAGCATGCGGTCGACTACATGTGGGGCACCACCGGCCTCGGCTACAACGTCGCGGCCGTGACCGAACGGCTCGGCGCCGATGCGGACCTTGCCACCTGGGATCTGCTCTTCGATCCGGAAACCGTTTCCAAGCTCGCCGATTGCGGCGTCGCCGTGCTCGATGCGCCGGCCGAGGTCTATGCGGCCGCCCTCAACTATCTCGGTCTCGACCCGAACTCGGAGAGCGAGGAAGACCTTGCCGCGGCCGAGGAGCTGCTGCTCTCGGTGCGCCCGCACATCCGTTACTTCCACTCCTCGCAGTACATCGACGATCTCGGCAACGGCGAGATCTGCCTGGCCATGGGCTATTCGGGCGACGTCTTCATCGCCCAGGCTGCAGCCGCCGAGGCCGGCCAGGGCGTCGAGATCGCCTATACGATCCCGGCCGAAGGCGCCCTCAAGTGGTTCGACATGTTCGCCATTCCGGCCGACGCGCCCAACGTCGACAACGCCCACGCCTTCATCAACTTCATGCTGCGCCCGGACATCGCGGCAGCCAACACCAACTACGTCTACTACGCGTCCGGCAACGGCGCCGCCCTCGAGCTGATCGACGACGAGGTCAAGAACGACCCGGCGATCTACCCGCCCGCCGAAGTCGCCGCCAATCTCTATCCGCTCAACGCCCACACGCCCGAGTACGATGAGCTCTTGACGCGCAGCTGGACCCGGGTAAAGACCGGCCAGTAAGAACCATTGTGGATGGCGGGGTCCCACCCCGCCATCCCTTTTGCTTTTCGGGACCGCTTCCAATGGCCAAGAAGCCCCAGATCGCCGCCGAAACCCGCCCCTGGCGCGATCCCGCCGCCAAGCCGTTCGTGCGCATCACCAACGTCACCAAGAAGTTCGGTGACATTTTCGCCGTCTCGGATGTGTCGCTCGACATCTACAAGGGCGAGCTTTTCTGCCTGCTCGGCGGTTCAGGCTCGGGCAAGTCGACGCTTCTGCGCATGCTCGCCGGCTTCGAGGAGCCGACGGCCGGGCGCATCGAGATCGACGGGCAGGACATGACCGGCGTGCCGCCCTACAACCGGCCGGTCAACATGATGTTCCAGTCCTACGCGCTCTTCCCGCACATGAGCGTCGAGCAGAACATCGCCTATGGCCTCAAGCGCGACCACATGGGCAAGGGCGAGATCGCCGACCGGGTCGCCGAGTTGCTGAAGCTCGTCAAGCTCGACGACTACGGCCGCAGGAAGCCCCATCAGCTCTCCGGAGGCCAGCGCCAGCGCGTGGCCCTTGCCCGCTCGCTCGCCAAGCGCCCCAAGCTCCTGCTGCTCGACGAGCCGCTGGGCGCCCTCGACAAGAAGCTGCGCGAGGAGACCCAGTTCGAGCTCGTCAAGATCCAGGAAACCCTCGGCGTCACCTTCATCGTCGTCACCCACGACCAGGAAGAGGCGATGAGCCTTGCCACGCGCATCGGGGTCATGAACTTCGGCGAGATCGCCATGATCGGCGAGCCGACCGACATCTACGAATTCCCCAATTCCAAGTTCGTCGCCGGCTTCATCGGCTCGGTCAACATGGTCGAGGGCGTCGTCGTCGAGGACGAGCCGGACCACGTGCGCATCCGCTCGGGCGAACTCGGTTGCGACATCTATGTCGACCACGGCGTCGACTGCGCGCCCGACCAGATCCTCTGGTGGGCCATTCGCCCGGAAAAGATCACCCTCTCGCGCGACAAGCCCGAGGCCTACAACGGCGCCAATGTCACCAAGGGCATCGTCGAGGACATCGGGTATCTGGGCGACATGAGCGTCTACCAGGTGGTCCTCGACAGCGGCAAGCGCCTGCGCGTCACGCAGACCAACACCGTGCGCGGCAATCCCGACGCCATCACCTGGGACGAACCGGTCTACGCCACCTGGGCGGGCTCGGCCGGCTCGGTGCTGACGGTATGAGCACGCTCGACGCCGATCTGCCGCCGCCGCGCCAGCGTCCCTGGTCGCTGATCGAGCGCAGCCTCGCCGGCATCGGCCTGTCGGGCCGCGCGCTCGTCATCTTCGCGCCGGCCCTGTGGCTCATCGTCTTCTTCCTCGTGCCGCTGGCCGTCGTCTTCGGCATCTCGCTCGCCGTCAAGCAGTTCGGCCGCCCGCCCTATACGGACCTGCTGACGGCCGAGGACGGCACCGTGCAGCTGACGCTGCATCTGTCCAACTACATCCGCCTCTTCACCGACGCGCTCTACGTCAACGCCTACCTCAACTCGATCAAGATCGCCGCCATCGCGACCGCCATCGCGCTCCTCATCGGCTATCCGATGGCCTATTTCATCGCCCGCACGCAGGACCCCTGGCGCAACATCCTCCTGATGCTGGTGATCCTGCCGTTCTGGACCTCGTTCCTCCTGCGCGTCTACGCGCTCGCCGGCTTCATGCGCGGCAATGGCGTCATCAACAATTTCCTCGGGCTCTTCGGTATCCCGCCGCTGGTGATGATGCAGACCGATTTCGCCGTCTATGTCGGCATCGTCTACACCTACCTGCCGTTCATGATCCTGCCGCTCTATACGACGCTGGTGAAGCTCGATCCGGCGCTGCTCGAAGCCTCGGCAGACCTCGGCGCCAAACCCTGGCGCACGTTCCTGTCGGTAACGCTCCCGCTTTCCATGCCCGGCATCATCGCCGGCTCCATGCTGGTCTTCATCCCGGCGATCGGCGAGTTCGTCATCCCCTCGCTCCTCGGCGGCCCCGGCACGCTGATGATCGGGCGCGTCCTCTGGGACGAGTTCTTCGCCAACACCAACTGGCCGCGCTCGGCGGCGGTCGCCATCGCCATGCTGGTGGTGGTGGTCGTGCCGATCATGCTGATGCAGCGCGCCCAGGATGCGGTCGTCGAGAGGAGGAAGTGATGCGGCGCGGCTGGTTCCTTCCTCTCGCGGCGGCACTGGGGTTCGTCTTCCTCTACGCCCCTATCGTCTCGCTCGTCGTCTTCTCGTTCAACGAGAACCGGCTGGTGACCGTCTGGTCCGGCTTCTCGCTGCGCTGGTATGGCGAGCTCTTCCGCGATCCCCAGATCCTCGGCGCGGCGTGGCTGAGCCTGCAGATCGCCGCCATCAGCGCCACCATCGCGCTGGTGCTGGGCACGCTCTGCGCCGTGGCGCTCGTGCGCTTCAAGCGCTTCCGCGGGCGCACGGCGCTTGCCGGGATGGTCTCGGCCCCGCTCGTCATGCCCGACGTCATCACCGGCCTCTCGCTGCTGCTGCTGTTCGTGGCCATGGAAGGCCTCTTCGGCTGGCCCTCCGGGCGCGGCATGCTGACCGTCACCATCGCCCACTCGACCTTCTGCATGGCCTATGTCTGCGTCGTGGTGCAGTCGCGCCTCTCCGACCTCGACCTCAGCCTCGAGGAAGCGGCCATGGACCTCGGCGCCACGCCGGCGCGCGTCTTCTTCGACATCACCCTGCCCATCATCGCGCCGGCGCTGGTCTCGGGCTGGCTCCTGGCGTTCACCCTCTCGCTCGACGACCTCGTCATTGCCTCGTTCGTTTCGGGTCCCGGCTCCTCGACCCTGCCCATGGTCATCTTCTCCAAGGTCCGCCTCGGCGTCTCACCCGACGTCAACGCGCTTGCCACCATCATCATCGGCATCGTCGCCCTCGGCGTCGTCGCCGCCACCATCTTCCAGCTCCGCGCCCGCCCGAAACGGGCGCGGGCCTGATCGACAGGAAAGGCGCGTCCTTCCGCCCAAATGCATGTCACAAACGGCGTGCCCGTCTCGTCTTGTCCTTGCCACCTGCCACGTAAGGACATCACCATGACGAGACCGAACCCTTTCATCGCCCACACCGCCCTCATCCAGCCGCTGGTCGACCTCGGCGCGAGCGTGCATTCCAGCCTCGATGCGGGCCTGTCGTTCCTCGTGCGCATCCGCGCCTCGCAGATCAACGGATGCACCGCGAGCCTCTTCAACAATCTCCGGCTGGCCCGTGAGAACGGCGAGAGCGAAGAGCGCCTCGGCGTGCTCGCCGCCTGGCGCCGCTCGCCGCTGTTTTCCAGCCGCGAGCGGGCAGCGCTTGCCTGGGCGGAAGCCCTCACCCTCGTCAGCGCCGCCGGCGTGCCCGACGATGTCTACAAGGCCTTCGCAGCCGAGTTCAGCGAGGAGGAACAGGTGAGGCTGACCCTCATGATCGCCCTGGTCAACGGCTTCAATCGCTTGGGAGTAGGCTTTGCCGTCGGCCACCCCCCGGTCGCGGCGGCCAAGGCCGCGTGAGGCCGCGATGCCGTCCACCGACGAGGCAGGCGCGGTCTTCGCCCCGCTGCGGCCGCGGCTCCTACGCGTCGCCTACCGCATGCTCGGGTCCCTGGCCGATGCCGAGGACGTGGTGCAGGACGCGTTCATCCGCTGGCACACCGCCGACCGCGCGGCGGTGCGTCAGCCGGAAGGCTTTCTGACGCGCATCGTCACCCGGCTTTGTCTCGACCAGTTGAAGTCGGCGCGCCGGCGGCGCGTGACCTATGTCGGTCCATGGCTGCCGGAGCCGTTCATCGATGCGCCTGCCGAGGACGAGCTGCTCGACGACATCACCCTGCCCCTGATGCTCGCGCTCGAGCGGCTCTCGCCGCTCGAGCGCGCCGCGTTCCTCCTCCATGACGTCTTCGGCGCCGACTTTGCCGAAATCGCCGAAACCATCGGCCGCACGCCGACGGCTTGCCGCCAGCTTGCCAGCCGCGCCCGCCTCGCGGTACGCGAGGCCAAACCGCGCTATCCGGTGCCACGCAAGGAAGCGATGGAGATCGCCGCCGCCTTCTTTGACGCCTCGCGCGGCGGCGACATGCAGCGCCTGCGCGCCCTGCTCTCGGCCGATGTCGTCGCCCATTCCGACGGCGGCGGCCGCAAGCCGGCGACGCCGGAGCCCGTCATCGGCATCGAAGCAGTCATGGCCGTGCACGAGCGGCTGGCCCTGTCCTTCGCCCGCGGCACATCGCAACTCGTGCGCTACGGCGTTATCGACGGCCTGCCGGGCTTCGTGACCATCGAGGAAGACGAGACGCTCCAGACCACCGCCCTGGCCCTCGATGCCGGACGGATCACCGCCATCTATATCGTGCGCAACCCAGACAAGCTGCGCCACATCGGGGCGTCGCGCCACTAAGGCCGTTCACGAAAATTGTGACTGGACAGGTCCGCCAAACCCACGCATGCTCACGACATGTTCAATCAGCGAAAGGAGGTGATCCAATGTCTCATGAGGTTACGGCTCGTAACGAAGGGCTTGGATTCAAGGTGGTCGTGTCGGAGGTAGCCCTCCGCTAGAAGCACCTGCTTCCTTTCGGCCGGCTTGCCGGCCGGGCCCTTGAAAGGCCGTGAAACTCAGGAAGGGCCGTCCTTTGCAGGACGGCCCTTTTTAATTTGCCGCGGGGACCATGGTCCGCCAGCGGTTATGGATACCGGAAATTAGAAGAGGGTCGCCAACAAGTTGCCGTCGGCGGGGGCGGAGATCAGCGCCGGCGAGGGTTCCGCGTGGGCTGTGATCACCAGGAATCCGAAGGCCACGGAGGCGGCGAGCGCCGCGTAGGCCAGAGCGGTTGCCAAGACTTTCATTCCGTCTCCCGACAGATGTTGTGAGTAAACTCTATCGGAACAGTCGGGAATTGGCAAGGTCACCATTTCGCCACAAACCGGCGGCGGAGGAATTTCATTCCTCTCTTGAAGCGCAAGGCCACAGGATTCAAACAGCCCCGCACATATCGATAAAATTTAATAACCGATTGCCCGCCAAATGCTAACAGTTGGTGAACGCAGCATCGGGGTGGGGCGCTAGATCGGCATGTCCTCGAGCTTGAGGGCGTCGGCCAACGTGGTGCTGTCGAGCACCCCGCGCGTCGCCAGCGCCACCCGCTCGAAAACGTGCCGCACCTCGCAGCTCGTCTCGTCCTGGCAATCCTCGCAGCGCCGGTAGGCGATCTTCGAGAGGCACGGCAGCGGCGCGACCGGCCCGTCGATGAGGCGCAACACCTCGCCGAACGTCACCTCCTCCGGCGCCTTGAGGAGCGCATAGCCGCCCGAGCGGCCTCTGAGGCTCATGACGATCCCGGCCCGCTTCAATTCGAGCAGGATCTGCTCGAGGAACTTCTTGGGGATCGCCTGCTCGCGCGAGATCTCCCCGATCATCATCGTCGCGCCCGTGCGCGTGCGCGACAGGGCGACCAGCGCGCGCAGGGCATATTTGGCCTTTTGCGAGATCATTGCGTACCTTCCTTACGCGGAATGCCCGGCCGCCGCGTCATTTGCGCGGCTCGGGCTCGACCGCCGGAACCTGGCGCTTTTCGGCTTGCGTCCCGTCAGCGTCTTCGCCGGTCTCCTCGGCAACCGGTTCGGTCTCCTCGTCGGCGGCAGGCGCGTCCTCCTCGCTTAAAGGCGGCAGGGGAACGGGCTCGTCGGGCAGCGGCTGGATGGATTGTTCTGCGGTTGGGGCCTGAGCCGCGCTCCGCTTCCTTGCCCTCGTCCTCTGCCGTGCTCCGCTCTTTTTACCCTCGACCGGCGGCTCATCCACAACCGCTTCGGGGACGTCGGGGGGAGGAGATTCGACCGGCGGCTCGGCTTCACCTTCCGGCTCGGCGTCGGCAGCGGGCGCGACGTCCACCGCGGCCTCGCCAGGAGGTACGTCGTCCGCGCCGGGCCTTGCGTCCTCCTCGTCCGCCGCCGGGCGGATGGCTGCGTCGATGACGTTCTCGGTCGGGGCGAGCCGGATCGCTTCGGCCACCGCCGCCGCCATCGCCTCGCGTTCGCCCTTGACCCAGGCGAGCATGCCGAGCCCGATCTCGCGCTCGCCCATGATGACGGTATCGGCCCCGAGATTGGCGAGATAGCTCTCCTCCTCCTCAGAATGGGCGCGCGCGATGATGCGGATGGCCGGGTTGAGCTTGCGGCCCTGCTCGACCACCTGCCCCGCTTCGAACGAATTGGGAATGGCGATGAGGAGGGTGCGCGCGCCCGCGATGTTGGCGAGCTTCAAGACGTCGACCGCCGCGGCGTTGCCCACCACCACCTCGATGCCCATGTCGCGCGCCGCCTTGATCGAGGTGTCGGAGTCCTCGATGACGACGAGCGGCGCGCCGGCGGCATGAAGGCCTTCCCCGACGACGCTGCCCACCCGCCCGAAACCGACAAGGATGGTGTGCTCGCTCTGGCTGGTGGGGCCGGCGGCCTCCTCCTCGTCCGCTTCCGCGTCGGCCTCTGCGGCCTCGCCGGAAGCAACCTGCGGCTCGGGCGCGACGCTCGACATGGCGTCGTTGGCCGTGACGGTCTCCGACGGCATCAGCGGGCCGTCGAACGGCTCCTCGGGCACCTGCCGGGCGGCCCTGCGCATGGCGATCCTGCTCTCGAGCCTTGGCCGCACGAAGTCGATCACCGCGAACACCAGCGGGTTGAGGATGATGGATATGAGCGCGCCCGCCAGAATGAGATCCTGCCCCTCGGGCGGCATCAGGGCGAGGGACACGCCGAGCGAAGCGAGGATGAATGAGAACTCGCCGATCTGCGCCAGGCTCGCCGAGATGGTCAGCGCCGTCGACACCGGCCGGCGGAACAGCACGACGATGGCGAAGGCCGCCAGCGACTTGCCGATGACGATGATGAAGACCGTGGCGATGAGCGGCAGCGGATTGGTGAGGATGATCGAGGGGTCGAACAGCATGCCGACCGATACGAAGAAGAGCACTGCGAACGCATCGCGCAGCGGCAGCGTCTCCTGGGCGGCGCGATGGCTGAGCTCGCTCTCCGACAGGATCATGCCGGCAAAGAACGCGCCCAGCGCCAGCGAGACGCCGAAGAGCATCGAAGAACCGAGCGCCACGCCGAGCGCAATGGCGAGGACCGCGAGGCGGAAGAGCTCGCGCGAGCCGGTATGGGCGGTGGCGTGCAGTGCCCAGGGGATGACCCGGCGCCCGACGATCAGCATGAAGCCGACGAAGGCGGCGACCTTGACGATGGTGAGCGCCAGAATGCCCCAGATGCCGACATCTATGCCGAGGATCCGCTCGACGAACGAGACGAACGGGTCGTGGACCGCGCTTTCCCCATTGCCGGCGAGCCCGGCGAGCGCCGCCATCAGCACCAGCGCCAGCACCATGGCGATATCCTCGACGATGAGCCAGCCGACGGCGATGCGCCCGCGCTCGGTCTCGATGAGGCGCCTGTCCTGCAGGGCCTTGAGGAGCACGACGGTCGAGGCGACGGAAAGGGCGAGGCCGAAGACCAGGCCGGCCGGAATGCTCCAGCCCATGAGCACGGCAAGCCCGAGGCCGAGGAGCGTCGCCACCGCCATCTGCGCGACGGCGCCGGGGATGGCGAGCGCGCGCACGCTCATCAGGTCGCGCAGCGAAAAATGCAGGCCGACGCCGAACATCAGGAGGATGACGCCGAGCTCGGCGAGCTCCAGGCCCAGCTCCTGATCGGCGACGAAACCGGGCGTGTTGGGACCGACGAGAATGCCGGCGAAGAGATAGCCGACGAGCGGCGGCAGGCGCAGGCGATTGGCGATCGCGCCGAAGATGAATGCCAATACGAGACCCGCGACGATCGTCGTGATCAGAGGGGTCTCGTGGTGCATTAAGGCCTCCGGGCAAACTCAGCGATGATGTAAATGTCTAGTGGCAAAATGGGGTATGAACACGTTTCGCGCAAGCATCTCGCCTGCCGAAAATTCACGCATCCGCCACAGGTTGGGCTGGCGTTTTCATGCGGGGCGATTCCGTCGCGGATGTGGCGGACGGGTTAAATCGACGTGATGCGGGGAATGACGACCGAGGGGGCATCAAAACATCCATACCCACCGGCCGTCATCCCAGCGAAAAGCCGGACCCAGTACACTCTGACCCGACGATTCTCGTGCGCTAACAACTTTGCCACCGGGTCATTCCCGCGAAAGCGGGAACCTCTGTTTTCCTATTGCGGTGCAGCAAACGGAGGTCCCCGCTTTCGCGGGGATGACCCTGGGGGGCGGGATTGCTGCGGTGAGAAAACCGGTTGAGCGGCTGGGCCCGGCTTACGCCGGGGTGACATCGGGGGTGGGAAGCATTGGGGGCGCCCCTGCCTCAACTCACGATGGTGATCTGCTCGGCCGCTCTTGTGATGCCGGTATAGAGCCAGCGGGCGCGCTCCTCGCGGAAGACGAAGCTTTCGTCGAACAGGAAGACCTTGTCCCACTGGCTGCCCTGCGCCTTGTGGACGGTGAGGCAGTAGCCGAAGGTGAACTCGTCGTATTGGCGGCGCTCAGGCCAGGCCATCTGGTCCTCCTCGCCGGAAAAGAACGCCTTGTGGGTGAGGACCTTGGCCTCCCCGCGACCTTCGTCGGCCCCGAGCAGCAGCTGGTAGCGGCCGTTGGCCTTGCGGCTCACTTCGGTGATGATCCAGATCTGCCCGTTGAGCAGGCGCTTCCTTGGATTGTTCCGCAGGCACACCAGCCGGTCGCCGATGACCGGTTCGTGGAACGGCAGGCCTTTCAATTCGCGCAGGCGGTCGTTGTACATGAGGCGCGTTTTGTTGCGCCCGACCAGCACCTGATCGGCATCGAGCACATCGCCGGTATCGATCGCGTCCCGGCCGATGACCCGGCTCTCGCCATATTGGCCGCGTTCGATCCGCCCGCCCTCGCGCACCTGCATGGAAAGGTGGATGATGGGGTTGTCGGCCGCCTGCCGGTGGATTTCGGTGAGCATGATATCGGGCTCGTCGGCAGTGAAGAACCCGGCCCCCTGCACCGGCGGCAGCTGGAAGGGGTCGCCGAGCACCAGCACCTTGACCCCGAAGGACAGAAGATCCTGCCCCAGTTGCTCGTCGACCATCGACACCTCGTCGATGACGATGAGGTCGGCGTCGGCCGCCGGGCTTTCCGGATCGAGCACGAACCGCGGTTCGCCCTCCTTTTCGCTGACCAGCGAATAGATGAGGGAATGGATGGTCTGCGCGCCCTTGCAGCCGCGCTTCCTCATGACGAGGGCGGCCTTGCCGGTGAAGGCGGCGTATTTGACGCTGTTGACCCCTTCGGCCAGGTGCCTTGCCAGCGTCGACTTGCCGGTGCCGGCCCAGCCGAAGAGGCGGAAGACCTGCGGCCCGTCCGTGTCCTTGAGCCAGGCCGAGACGGCCTTCAGGGCAGCGTCCTGCTGGGCCGACCAGGCAACCATCAGACGATCTGCGTCCTGACGGTGCCGATCCCTTCGATATCCCCCTCGATCACGTCGCCGGCAACGACCGCTCCAACGCCGGCAGGCGTGCCGGTGAAGACGAGGTCTCCGGCCTTCAGCGCCACGAACTGCGAGAGATAGGCGATCGTCTCGGCGACGGTCCAGATCTGGTCGGCAAGGTCGCCGCGCTGCCGCTCGGCGCCGTTGACGGCAAGCGTGATCGCACCCTTGTCCGGATGGCCGATCTTTTCGGCCGGCACGATTTCGCCGATCGGCGCGGAATGATCAAAGGCCTTGGCCATCTCCCATGGGCGGCCGGCTTTCTTGGCGGCGGCCTGCAGATCGCGGCGGGTGAGGTCGATGCCGGCGGCATAGCCATAGACATGGGCGAGCGCGTCTTCAACCTCGATGCCGAACCCGTCGCGCCCGATGGCGACGACGAGCTCGACCTCGTGGTGGAGGTCCTGCGTCTGCGGCGGGTAGGGCACGCTCCCTCCGCCGATCACCAGCGCATCGGCGGGCTTGGCGAAGAAGAATGGCGGATCCTTGGGATCATTGCCCATCTCGCGCGCGTGCTCGGCATAGTTGCGCCCGACGCAATAGACGCGCCGCACCGGAAAGAGCCCGCCGCCGGCAACGGGCACGGATACCTGCGCAGGGCGCGGAACGACGAACTCAGCCACGCTTGTACTCCTCGAGATAAGGGGCGAGCAGCACGAGATCGGCTTCGCTCAAGCGGTCCTGGGCGGTGAAGGACTGGTGCCAATAGGGATAGGGAAGCGGACGCTGGCTGACGGCGTCGAGCCGGGCGACCTCGTCGTCGCTGAGCTTTAGATCGGCGGCCTTGAGGTTATCGGCGAACTGCGCGTCGGTGCGCGCGCCCACGATCACCGACGAGACGCCCTTGCGCTGCAAAGCCCAAGCCAGCGAAACGACCGCGCCCGAAACGCCCCGCTCGGCGGCAACCGCATTGATGACATCGACGATGTCGTAGAGCCGCTCGGGATCGGGCACCGGCGGCTCGCGGAAACCGCGCACGTGTCGGCCGTCCTCGGGCTGGCTGGCGCGCGTGTACTTGCCCGAGAGCCACCCGCCGGCGAGCGGGCTCCAGACGAGTATGCCGAGCCCCTGGTCGACGGTGATCGGCTGCAGCTCGTATTCGGCCTCGCGCGAATAGAGGGTGTAGTGGATCTGCTGGGCGACGAACCGCTGGTAGCCGCGGCTGTCGGCGACGGCGAGCGCCTTCATCAGGTGCCAGCCCGAATAGTTCGAGCAGCCGATGTAGCGGACCTTCCCCTGCCGCACCAGGGTATCGAGGGCTTCCATCGTCTCCTCGAGGGGCGTCTGCCCGTCCCACTGATGGACCTGGTAGAGATCGATGACGTCGGTCTGGAGGCGTTTGAGGCTGCCCTCGCACTGGGCGATGATGTGGTGGCGCGACAGCCCGCGGTCATTGGGACCGTCGCCGAACGGAAAGCGCACCTTGGTGGCGATCAGCGCGCGCTGCCGCCGACCGCCGTCGCGCAGCACCTCGCCGGTGATCTCTTCCGAAACGCCCTTGTTGTAGACATTGGCGGTATCGATGAGGTTGATGCCTGCATCGAGGCACATGTCGATCTGCCGGGCGGCGCCGGTGACGTCCGTATCGCCCCACAGCCCGTCGCCGCCGAACGTCACCGTCCCGACGCTCAGCACCGAAACCTTGAGGCCCGACCGGCCGAGATAGCGGTAGTCCATTGCACCGACTCCTTCACGTCATGGGAGCGTTAAGGGCTACTGCGGCAGGGGACTCGGGTCAACGGCGGTGAAGCTGGCATGGATCAAGCCATGCAACCCCGACATGGCGTGCGCGGTTCGCCTAGCACCGACCTGGCACGAGCGAGGAGACCCGAGAATGGCCGCAACCGACATCATGCAAACCTGGCCCGAGGAATCGCGCGAAGCCGCCAAGCTGGTGCTCGACGCCTATGGCGAACCCGACGAGACGAGTCAAAGCCAGCTCATCTGGCACAAGGCCGGCCCCTGGAAGCGGATCGTCGCGAGCAAGGCGTTCTTCAACCACAACTTTCCCGCGCCCCACATCGACTCGGTCGAATCCTTCATCGACTATCACGTGCCGCCCGAGAAATTCTCCGACCTTGCCGCCTTCGACGGCAGCGTCATCGTCGAGCGCACCGCCGGCGAGGTTTCGGCGCGCTGCCACGACGAGCAGGCCAACTTCCTGGCGCTCAACCTGATGCACGATATCGTCACCGGCGCGAAGTCGGTCGAGGAGGCGCGCGCGTACTACGCCAAGGAATTCGCCGACTACCGGCGCAAGAAACCGACGCCCTACATGGAAAAGCTCCGCTTCACCCCCGATGGCCGCGACACCGCCGATCCCGACGAGCGCATGCTCTTCGACGAGGACCTGAAGAAAGCCCAGCAAGAGGGCAGGAAAGCGCACTAGGCGCGCCGATGGACTGGGGGCTACCGGCGTCTTCGGCCGGCGAAAGCGCAGGATGGCGGAGAGGGAGGGATTCGAACCCCCGATAGAGTTGCCCCTATGCCGCATTTCGAGTGCGGTGCATTCAACCGCTCTGCCACCTCTCCGCGAGGTCGTCATCGCCGGATGGGAATCCGCGCGACCGGTCGACAAGGCAGGGCTTATGGCATAGCAATCTGCCTGCCGCAACACCCCATTTGCGCATTCGCGGCAACGTTCGCAACCCTCGCTGAGCCCCATGCAGATGAGCCCGCTCTTCGTCTATGGAACGCTGCGTGATCCCGACATCCGCGCCGCGGTGCTCGGGCGCGATGTCGAGGCGGAGCCGGCGACCCTCCCCGGCTATCGCACGGTATTCTATCCCGGGCGGTCCTATCCGGCGCTGGCCCCGGCGCAAGGGCAGAGAGCGCATGGCCTGCTGCTGACGGGGCTGACTGGCGCGGATCTGGCCATGCTCGACGCCTTCGAGGCGCACGAGTACCGGCGGGACGCCGTTCGCGTCGCAACCGGGCGGGGGGCCGTTGTTGCGGAAACCTACATGCCCGTCGTCGAAATCGGCGCCGGAGCGCGCGAATGGACGCTCGAGGACTGGACGGTGCGTCACAAGACGGCGATGCTCGCCGGCGAGTTCGGCCACCGTCCGCAGCCGCGCTAGCGTACGATCACAAAACCGTTGGCGACGCCAACTTGCCGCAATAAATCCGCAAGGCTTGCGTAATCCGGGCGCACCAAGGGCAGTGCCATCCGGGACTTTTTCATTCAAGGGAGAATAAGATGGTCAAACGTCGTGACGTCGTCCTCGGCCTTTCCGCGCTGCCGGTGGCGCAGCTCGCAGGTGGAGCGCTCGGCCCTGTCCTGGCGCAGGAAGGGACCGAAGAGGAACCGGAAGAGGCCCCGCCCGAGGAGCAGGTGATGGAAGGCGACACGGTCGAGACCACCCAGGGCAATCTCGTCATCCGCCCCGTCGAGCATGCGAGCCTCCTGCTCGCCTGGGGCGGGCACGTGCTCTATGTCGATCCGGTCGGCGGGGCCGAGCTCTATGACGACCTGCCGGCCCCGACCGGCATCCTCATCACCCATGAGCACGGCGACCATTTCGACCTGCCGACTCTCGAGGCCGTCGCCGGGGAAGCGCCGCTGATCGTCAACGAGGCCGTCTACAACATGCTGCCCGAGGCGCTCCAGGCGCGCGCGACCGCCCTCGCCAATGGCGAGAGCGGCAGCGTCAGCGGCATCCAGGTGCGCGCCATCCCCGCCTACAACACCACGCCCGAGCGCCAGCAGTACCATCCGGAAGGGCGCGACAACGGCTATATCCTCACCTTCGCCGACAAGCTGGTCTATGTCGCCGGCGACACCGAGGACACCGAGGAGATGCGCGCGCTCTCCGGCATCGAGGTGGCGTTCATCCCCATGAACCTACCCTATACGATGGACGTCGAGCAGGCCGCCGACGCGGTCAACGCCTTCCAGCCGGCGATCGTCTATCCCTACCACTACCGCGGCAGCGACCTCGACGCCTTCGAGGAGCTGGTCCAGCCGCTGACCGAGGTGCGGCGCGGCGCCTGGTATCGCGAGGGCGAGGGCTGAAGGTTAAGCCCAAAAGGCTTGACTCACGGGGCGTTTCCATCGATAAGCCCCAACCGGAAGCGTGCCGGCCCTGGCTGGCGCGCGTTCGTTTTATGAAATCCGCTGCTCGAGGCCGCCTGCCGGACATCCGGCACTCTCGATGAAGCCCGCAGGACAAGGCAAATGCCTGCGGCGCCACAGGGCGCGACAGAACAAGGATCGGAACGGGAAAGTTCCGGTGCGTGGGAATATGACTTTTGCTGTGATCAAGACCGGCGGCAAACAATACAAGGTCGCCGCCAACGACGTCCTCAAGGTCGAAAAGATCGATGCCGAGCCCGGCTCGATCGTGACCTTCGAAGAGGTGCTGATGGTGGGCGACACCGTCGGCGCTCCGCTGGTGGATGGCGCGCTCGTCGCTGCCGAGCTGGTGGAAACCAAAAAGCAGAAGACGGTCATCATCTTCAAGAAGAACCGTCGCCACAATTATCGCCGCCGCAACGGCCACCGGCAGTTGCTGTCGACCGTGCGGATCACCGAGATCCTGACCGGCGGCAAGAAGCCGACGATCAAGGCCGCGGCCAAGGCCGAGAAGACCGAAACCGTTGCCGAGGCCAAGCCCGCCAAGGCTCCGGCCAAGAAGGCGGAGGCCAAGCCGGCCGAAGCCGCCGCGCCCGCGGCCGAGTTCAAGGACGACGTCAAGCTCATCGGCGGCGTCGGTCCGGCCCTGGAAAAGAAGCTCGCCGCCGCCGGCGTCACGAGCCTCACCCAGATCGCCGCCTGGACCGACGAGGACGTTGCCAAGTTCGACGCGGAGCTCAACTTCAAGGGTCGCATCGAACGCGAGGACTGGATCGGCCAGGCCAAGGATCTCATCGCCGGCAAGCCCCCGCGCGCCAAGGCGGACAAGGAATAAGGAGCTAGAAGATGGCACACAAGAAAGCTGGCGGTTCTTCCCGCAACGGTCGCGATACGGCCGGCCGCCGTCTCGGCATCAAGAAGTTCGGTGGCGAAACCGTCGTTGCCGGCAACATCATCGTGCGTCAGCGCGGCACCAAGTGGCATCCCGGCACGGGCGTGGGCCTGGGCAAGGACCACACGATCTATGCCCTCGTCGACGGCAACGTGACGTTCCGCACCCGCGCCAACTCGAAAGTCTTCGTGTCCGTGACCCCGGCAGAGGCCGCCGAATAACCCGGCACGGACCTCAACCCCTGCCGGAGACCTTCTCCCCGGCAGGCGCTAGAGCCAAAAGCATCGAAGGGGAGCCGGTCGCCGGTTCCCCTTTCTCGTTGGAGAAGCCAGATGCGGCTCTATCTCTCGTCCTACCGGCTCGGCGACACGCCCGGCGACCTCGTGACCCTGATGCGTGGCGGCACCCGCGCCCTGATCGTCGCCAACGCCCTCGACGCCATTCCGGCGGAGCGGCGCGAAGCCTACCGGGCAAACGTCTACGACCCGGTGGCCGAGTTCGCCCGTCTCGGCATCGCGGCCGAGCTCATTGACCTGAGGCTGGCCGGCACCCCTGCGCAACTGCGGGCAAGGCTCGAAACCTCCGACCTCGTCTGGGTGATGGGCGGCAACAGTTTCGTCCTGCGCCGGGCGATGCGCATGAGCGGGTTCGAGAAGGTGATCGTCGAGCTTCTTGCCGCCGACGCCCTCGTTTACGGCGGCTTCAGCGCCGGAGCGGTGGTGGCAACGCCCACCTTGCGCGGCATAGAGCTGATGGACGATCCTTACGGGATTCCGCGCGGCTATGATCCCGAAATCGTCTGGGACGGCCTCAACCTCGTCGATTTCTCCATCGTGCCGCATTTCGAATCCGATCATCCTGAATCGGCGCTGGCCAAGGCGACCGCCCTGCGGCTCGAACGCCTGGGGCTCGCTCACCGGACGCTGCGCGACGGACAAGCAATCGTGGTCGACGGGCAGGATGTGCGATTTCTGGGAGGAAGCAATGACGAAGCTGCGTGAGGCCCTGCCCGAAACCCTGCGCACGGCGCGGCTGACGCTCGCCCCGCCGCGGCTCACGGACCTGCCCGAGCTGGTGCCGCTCGCCGACAACGAGAACGTCACCCGCTGGACCACGCGCATGCCCTACCCCTACGCGCATGCCGACGGCGTCGATTTCGTCGAGAACATCGCGACGGGCGCGGACCAGAAGCCCTATGCGCTGCGCAACGAGGACGGCGCATTCATCGGCGTCGCCAGCCTCATGTTCCACGCGCAGCTTCCCGAAGTCGGCTATTGGCTGGGCGAGCCCTTCTGGGGCCGCGGCTATGCCAGCGAAGCGCTCGGCGCGCTCGTTGCCGCGGCGCGGGCAACAGGCCTTGCCCCGATGCTCGCGGCCAAGGCGCTCGCCGACAACAAGGCTTCCCTGCGGGTGCTGGAAAAGCAGGGCTTCCAGCGCGTGCGCGAAGTGCCGGACGACTCGGACCGCCACAAGGGCAAGCCGACCGTCCATCTCGAGCTGGAGTTCGAGCGATGAGCGTGACCCTGACGACACCCCACCTCACGCTGCGCGAGCCCACGATGGACGACGCCGGCAACATCGCGAAATACCTCAACGATTTCGCGGTGTCGGGAAACCTGGCGCGCGTGCCGTTCCCTTATGGCCGGGCGGATGCCGAGGCGTGGCTGAAGACCCGGCGACCGGGACTGACCCCTGCGCAAACGAGCTTTGCCATCGATATTCCCGCCCAGGGGTGCGTCGGGGTCGTCGGCTTTCATCAGGGGGTCAACGGCACGGTGCTCGGCTATTGGCTGGCGCGCCCGTTCTGGGGCCAGGGCCTGATGACCGAGGCGGCGGGAACGGCCGTCGACTGGTTCTTCGAGCGGACCGATGCGAACCGCATCCTCTCCGGCCTCTTCCACTTCAACGCCGCTTCCCTCGCCGTGCAGGAGAAGCTCGGCTTTGCCGTCATCGGGCGCTCTCGGCTCGTCTGCCTTGCGCGCGGGGCCGAGCTGGAGCATATCGACACGGAACTGACGCGTAGCGTCTGGAAGGCACGCAAGACATGAAATTCCTCGATCAGGCCAAGATCTACCTTCGCGCCGGCGACGGCGGGGCCGGGTGCGTGTCCTTCCGGCGCGAGAAGTTCATCGAGTTCGGCGGCCCCGACGGGGGCAATGGCGGACGCGGCGGCGACGTGATCGTGGAATGCGTCGACGGGCTGAACACCCTCATCGACTATCGCTACCAGCAGCACTTCAAGGCCGGCAAGGGCACCCATGGCATGGGCAAGAACCGCACCGGCGCCGACGGCAAGGATTCGATCCTGCGCGTGCCGGTCGGCACGCAGATCCTCGAGGACGACCGGGAAACGCTGATCGCCGACATGACCGAAGTCGGCCAGCGCGTCGTGCTGTTGAAGGGCGGCAATGGCGGCTTCGGCAACGCCTATTTCAAGACCAGCGCCAACCAGGCGCCGCGCCACGCCAATCCCGGCCAGGAAGGCGCGGAAAAGTGGGTGTGGCTGCGCTTGAAGCTCATCGCCGATGCCGGGCTCGTCGGCCAGCCCAATGCCGGCAAGTCGACCTTTCTTGCCGCCGTCTCGGCCGCCAAGCCCAAGATCGCCGACTATCCCTTCACCACGCTCCACCCCAATCTCGGCGTCGTCAGCATCGGCGGCAACGACTTCGTGCTGGCCGACATTCCCGGCCTCATCGAGGGGGCGAGCGAGGGCATCGGCATCGGCGACAGGTTCCTCGGCCATATCGAGCGCTGCGAGGTGCTGATCCACCTGATCGACGGCACCCAGGACGACGTCGCCAACGCCTATCGCGTCATCCGCTCCGAGCTCGGGCTCTACAAGGAAGAGCTGGCCGAGAAGGCCGAGATCGTTGTGCTCAACAAGGTCGACGCCATCGCGCCCGAGGAATTGAAGGAGAAGGTGCGCGCGCTCCGCAAGGCCAGCAAGCAGGAGGTCCACGAGGTCTCGGGCGTGACCGGCAAGGGCGTCGACGACGTGCTCTATGCGGTGGTGAGGACGCTCGACGAGGCGCGCGCCGAAAAGGCCGAGGCGGAGCGCCGCAAGATCGAGGGGAGCTGGAAGCCTTGACGAGCCCCCTTTCCGCATACAGGCGCATCACCATCAAGATCGGCTCGGCGCTGCTTGTCGACGCGGCGACCGGCCGGCCGCGTGCGGAATGGCTGAGGGGCCTTGCCGAGGACCTCGCGGCCCTCAAGGCCGAGGGGCGCGAGCTCGTCATCGTCTCCTCGGGCGCCATCGCGCTCGGGCGCCGCATCCTCGGGCTCGACGCTCTCTCGCTGTCGCTGGAGCAGAGCCAGGCGGCGGCCAGCGTCGGCCAGATCGCGCTCTCGGAGGCCTGGAACAGGGCCTTTGCCGAGCATGGCATCGTCACGGGGCAGATCCTCATCACGCCCAACATCACCGAGGAGCGCCGCTACTACCTCAACGCGCGCACCACCATCTCGACGCTCATCGGCATGGGCGCTGTGCCGATCATCAACGAGAACGATTCGGTCGCGACCGCCGAGATCCGCTACGGCGACAACGACCGGCTCTCGGCGCGCGTCGCCACCATGATCGAGGCGGACCTGTTGATCCTGCTCTCGGACGTCGACGGGCTCTATACCGCCCCGCCGGCCAGGGACCCGGCAGCCCGGCACATCGGCGAGGTCGCGGCGATCACGCCCGCCATCGAGGCGATGGCGGGCGGCGCGGCGAGCCACCTGTCGCGCGGCGGCATGACCACCAAGATCGAGGCGGGCAAGATCGCGACCAAGGCGGGCACGGCGATGATCATCGCCCGCGGCACCGAGGCGCACCCGATCCGCGCTATTGCCGAGGGCGCGCGCCACACGCTCTTCCAGCCCGCCCAGAGCCGGGCGCAGGCGAGGAAACGCTGGATCATGGGCTCGCTCGCTGTTAGCGGCAGCCTCACCCTCGATGCCGGGGCGGTGAAGGCGCTCCTCACCGGCAAGTCGCTGCTGCCGGTCGGCGTCACCAAGGTCACGGGCACGTTCGAGCGCGGCGACGCGGTTTCCATTCTCGACCCCGATGGCCGCGAGATCGCGCGCGGGCTCGTCGGCCTCGACGGCGAAGAAGCGCGCCTCGTCAAGGGCAAGAAGGGACCGGCCGTGCAGGAGATGCTGGGCCTCGGCACGCGCGCCGAACTGGTGCACCGGGACAATCTGGTGCTATTGGCAGGGCAAGCGGAGGAGGTTTGAATGAGCGCGCTGGAAAAGAACCAGTCGCTGGCCGAGCTGATGGCCGGGATCGGCGTCAAGGCGCGCGCTGCCGCCAGAGTGCTGGCGACGGCGAGCGCCGAGCGCAAGCACGCAGCCCTCATCGGCGCGGCCGAGACGGTGCGCCGCAACGCCGACGCCATCCTTGCCGCCAACGCCCTCGACATGGACGCAGCCGAGGAAAAGGGCATCTCCAAGGCTTTCCTGGACCGGTTGAAGCTCAATACGCAGCGGCTCGAGGGCATCGTCGACGCCTTGCGCACCATCGCCGAGCTTCCTGATCCCGTAGGCTCGATCATCGCCGAATGGGACCGGCCGAACGGCCTCCACATCGAGCGGGTGAGGACGCCCCTCGGCGTCATCGGCGTCATCTTCGAGAGCCGCCCGAACGTCACCGCCGACGCCGGGGCGCTCTGCCTAAAATCGGGCAACGCGGTGATCCTGCGCGGCGGCTCGGACAGCGTCCATTCCTCGCGCGCCCTCGTCGAATGCCTCTGGCAGGGGCTGGAGCAAGCCGGCCTGCCGCGCGATGCCGTCCAGCTCGTGCCGGTGACCGACCGCGAGGCGGTCGGCGAGATGCTGAAGGGCCTCAACGGCAATATCGACGTGATCGTGCCGCGCGGCGGCAAGACGCTGGTGGCGCGCGTCGAGACCGAGGCGCGGGTACCGGTCTTTGCCCATCTCGAGGGCATCGTCCACGTCTACATCGACAAATCCGCCGACCTCGACAAGGCCGTGACCGTTACCCTCAACGCCAAGATGCGCCGCACCGGCATCTGCGGGGCGGCCGAGACGCTGCTCGTCCATCGCGACGCGCTCGACACGCACCTGCTGCCGATCCTTAAGGCGCTGATGGCCAAGGGCTGCGAAATCCGCGGCGACGCCGAGGTGATGCGCCGCCTGCCCTCAGCCAAAGCCGCAACCGAAGAGGATTGGCGGACCGAATACGAGGACGCCATCATTTCGGTCAAGGTGGTCGGCAGCGTCGAGGACGCCATCGCCCACATCGAGCACTATTCCTCCCACCACACCGAGGCGATCATCGCCGAGGACCCGATGGCGGTCGAAAAGTTCTTCGCCGCCATCGACTCGGCGATCCTGCTGCACAACGCGTCGACCCAGTTCGCCGATGGCGGCGAATTCGGCTTTGGCGGCGAGATCGGCATCGCGACCGGCAAGATGCACGCGCGCGGCCCCGTCGGCGTCGAGCAGCTGACAAGCTTCAAGTACCGCGTGCGCGGCGACGGCCAGACGAGGCCGTAGTTGCCAGCTCTGACGGAAATATCGAGGTACACCCCCCTCCCGGCCTCGGCGCGCGCCCTGCGAGCCCGCCCCTGCTCGCAGGACCGCACCACTTGCTGACCCATCGTCGTCAAATCATTCCCGGCATCACCGACCTGCCGCCCTCGGCGCGCGGCATGCGCATCGGCCTCTTCGGCGGCAGCTTCAACCCCGTGCATGACGGGCACAAGCTCGTTGCCGAGGAGGCCATCAAGAAGCTCGACCTCGACGCGGTCTGGGTGCTGGTGACCCCCGGCAACCCGTTGAAGGACCACTCCGAGCTCGCTCCGCTCAGCCAACGGGTGGAAGGGGCGCGCGCGCTGATGGGCAGCCCCTCGATCCGCGTCACCGGCTTCGAGGCGGCCAAGGGGTTCCGCTATTCCTATGAGACCATAAAATTCCTGAAGGCGAGCCTGGCGGACCGGAAATTCGTCTGGATCATGGGCGCCGACAACATGGTGGGTTTCCACCGCTGGGAGCGCTGGCGCGACATCGCGCGGCTCCTGCCGATGGCGGTCTATGTGCGCCCGGGCTCCTCGCGCCTTGCCCCCGCCTCGCGCGCCGCGACGGCCCTCGCCCGCTACCGGATCGACGAGAGCGAGGCGGCGACGCTTGCCGACCGGCGCCCGCCGGCCTGGGTCTATCTGCATGGGCTGATGTCGAGCCTCTCCTCGACGGCCATCCGCGCCCGCGACAACTCGCGCGGGACGAAATAATCCCGCCATCTTGCACCGCTAGCCTGCAAAGCGCATATTGATGAGGCGTGATCGTGATCACCATATGGGAATGACCGCTTGTTCCTGGTACGACAGACAAGGTCCATTCGCACAACTCAAGAGGATGCTCTGACAACGCATGACCCATGCTGACAACGCGTGGGCGGGAAGCCATTGCTGATGGTGACCCTGCCCCAGAAGGCCTCTGAGGAGGCCGCCAAGGCGAACCCCGCAACTCCTCAACGCGCCATGATCGACGTGGTGCTCGACAGCCTCGATGATGCCAAGGCCGAGAACACCGTCGCCATCGACATCACCGGCAAATCCTCGCTCTCCGACCACATGGTCGTGACCTCCGGCCGCTCCCACCGGCATGTCGGCGCCGTCGCCGACCAGCTGATGCGTGCGCTCAAGGACGAGGGATACGGCTCGCCGCGCGTCGAGGGACTGCCGCACTGCGACTGGGTGCTGGTCGATGGCGGCGACGTCATCGTCCATATCTTCCGACCGGAAGTGCGCGAGTTCTACAACATCGAGAAGATGTGGCAGGCCGAGTTCTCGGATAACCCGAACTAGCCGATCGTCTCGATGCGGATTTCCATCGCCGCCGTCGGCCGCATGAAGGCGGGGCCGGAACGAGAGCTTGTTGCGCGCTATCTGGAGCGCGCCGCCGGCGGCGGGAAGCCGCTGGCGCTGACCGGGTTCGAGGTTTCCGAAACCACCGAATCCCGGGCGGCCGCCGCTGCCGCCCGCAAGGCCGAGGAAGCCCGCGCGCTCTCGGCGCTCCTGCCGGAAGGCGTACGCGTCGCGCTCGACGAGCGCGGCAGATCCATGGGCTCGGCCGCATTCGCCGAAAGGATCGCGCGCTGGCGCGACGACGGCCGACCGGCGGTGAGCTTCATCATCGGCGGCGCCGACGGGCTCGATCCTGAGTTCGTTGCCGAGGCCGACCTCGTCCTCAGCTTTTCGCCCCTCACCTGGCCGCACCAGATGGTGCGCATCATGCTGGCCGAGCAGCTCTATCGCGCAACGACCATCCTTGCCGGGCACCCCTACCACCGGGGAGACTGAAGACGGATCGCCGCCTCTTATGGTTAAGCAATGTTAACTTCCGGTTGTGGACCCGGTTGCTAAGCTCGCCGCCGTTGATTCGCGGCGCGCGATGAGAAGAGGCTGAGAAGGCGGCGGTGGCGGTTCTGCCCGGTTTGCGATGGATGACGATGGGCGCGGGGCTCGGCCTTGCGCTCGCGCTCGGCTGGCCGGCGATCGCCCAGACGCAGCCGCAGGCTCCGCCGGCCCAAGAAGGCCCGCCGGCGCAGGACGAGACCGCGCCCGAGGCGCCCGCAACCGGGGCCGACCCCGCCGAGCCGACGCCGGCCGACGCGCCGGACGCCGAAACATCCACCGAGCCGCAGACCGTCGAGGAAGCGCAGGAGACCCTCACCGAGATCGAGCGCTCGATCACCCTTTCGCGCGAGCGGGCCGACGAATTGCGGGGCGAGATCGCCGAGATGGAGGGCGACCGCACCCGGCAGAATGCCGCCCTCATCGCTGCCGCCCAGCGTGTCAAGCTGGCCGAAATCGAGGTCGCCGACATCGAGCAGCGGCTCGACGAGCTGATCGTTTCCGAGCTCGAGGTGCGGGGGCGCCTCGACGGGGCCGACGCCGAGATCGCCAACGTCCTGGCAGCCCTCGCCCGCATCTCGCGCAACCCGCCCCCCGCCCTGCTCGTCGATCCATCCGACGCGCTGGGGTCGGCCCGCGGCGCCCTCCTCATCTCGGCCATCCTGCCGCAACTGCAGGAGAGGGCCGCGACCATCACCGCCGACCTCACCCGCCTGACGGAAATCAAAGGGCAGATGCTCGAGGAAGAAGAGCTGCTGCGCGCCAACTTCGCCGTGCTCGAAGAAGAGCAGCTGCGCATCGCGACCCTGATCCTTGCGAGGAAACAGGGGGTCGACACCATGAACGAGGAACTGGCGGTCGAGGAGCAGGAGGCCGTCGCGCTCGCCGAGCGGGCGACGACCCTGCGCGACCTCATCGCCAGCCTCAACGAGCGCATGAACGCGGCAAGCGCCGTCGCCGAGGCCGGCACCGTGCCGACCCTCAGCGAGGAGGAGATCCAGGTCGCCCTCGCCAACACCGCCCGAACCGAACCGGCGGTGCCCTTCGAGCAGGTGCGCGGCTGGCTCGCCCGCCCGGCCAACGGCGTCACCGTGGTAGACTACGGCGCCAATGACGGGTTCGGCGGCATCGCCCACGGCGTTTCTCTGGTCACCAGGGCTGAGGCGCAGGTGGTTTCGCCCGCCGACGGCTGGGTGCTCTACAAGGGTCCCTACCTCAATTACGGCCAAATCGTCATTCTCAATACAGGCCAGAACTACACCGCGCTCCTCGCCGGGCTGGAAACCGTGACCGTCGACATCGGCCAGTTCGTGCTGATGGGCGAGCCGGTCGGCACCATGGGATCACGCACAATTGGCCGTATGGTCACGACCAGCGCTGGCAACTCGCAACCGACCCTCTATATTGAACTGCGCCGCGACAACGAGCCGATCGATCCCACCGGCTGGTGGGCGCGCGAAGCCCAAACTGAAAGTGGATGATTTCTTGATGCGCCTCACGACTCTCCGTTCGGCCGCCCTGACCCTGGCGTTGCTCCTGCCGGCGCTGCCTGTCTCGACGACCCTCGCCCAGGACCAGGACGAAGCCGCGGTGGACGCTGCCGCGAGCGTCGAGCGCGATCCGCTCGAAATCTATTCGGACCTCAACCTCTTCGGCGAGATCTTCGACCGCATCCGCGCCGAATATGTCGACGCCCCGGACGAGAAGGAGCTGATCCGCGCCGCGATCCAGGGCATGCTGACCTCCCTCGACCCGCATTCGGGATACCTGCCGCCCGCCGAATACGACGAGGTGCGCGAGGATACGTCGGGCACCTTCGGGGGCCTCGGGATCGAGGTCACCATGGAGGACGGCATCGTCAAGGTCGTCACGCCCATGGACGAAACGCCGGCCGCCCGCGCCGGGGTGCTCGCCAACGACCTCATCGTCGAGATCGACGGAGAGTCGATCCAGGGCCTCTCCCTCGACGAGGCGGTGGAAAAGATGCGCGGGCCCGTCGGCACCGACATCGAGATCACCGTGGTGCGCGAAGGCGTGTCCCAGCCGCTCGAATTCTCGATGACGCGCGACATCATCGCGCTGCGCGCGGTGCGCTGGTCGATGGAAGGGGATGTGGGCGTGCTGCGCCTTGCCCGCTTCTCCGAGCAGGCGTTCGTGGGCATCGAGAACGCCATCAACGAGATCTACGACGAGCGCGGCGGCGAGCCGCCCAAGGGCCTGATCCTCGACCTGCGCAACAATCCGGGCGGGCTCGTCGACCAGTCGGTGTTCGTCGCCGATGCGTTCCTCAAGCAAGGCTCGGTGGTGCTGACCCGCGGGCGTCTGCCCGAGGAGAGCGCGCGCTACGACGCCAAGCCCGACGCGCTCGACGAGAAGATCGCCGAAGTGCCGCTGGTGGTGCTGATCAATGGCGGCTCGGCCTCGGCCGCCGAGATCGTCGCCGGCGCCCTGCAGGACCACAAGCGCGCCACGCTCGTCGGCACCCGCTCCTTCGGCAAGGGATCGGTGCAGTCGATCATCTCGCTCGGACCCAACGGGGCGATGCGACTGACCACCGCGCGTTACTACACGCCCAACAACCGCTCCATCCAGGCCGCCGGCATCCAGCCCGACATCGTCGTCACGCAGGTGGTGCCGGAGGAATTCCAGGGCCGCGACGAGATTATCGGCGAGGCTGGGCTTGCCGGCCATATCGCCGGCGAAGCCGAGGAGGAACCGACGGTCGGCTCCTCGGTCTACGTGCCGATCGAGCAGACCGAAGACACCCAGCTCCAGTACGCGATCCGCCTGATCAACGGGCAAGAGACCAATCCGGCCTTCCCGCCGACGCCCGAGAGCTGATGTGCTAAATGAGGGGCTGGCCGGGGCGGCGTGATTCGCCCTCCGGCCAGCTTTCGTTCACTTCGCGAGCCTTGGGGGCCATGGCCGAAGATCTCAGCGCACCACTACGCAGCCGCCGGCGCCGCGCCGCGGACGCCGGGCGCCTGGGGAACGGCTTGCCGCTTGCCCGGATCGGCGCGGCCCTCATCCTCCTCATTGTCGGCGTCGTCGCCGGCTGGCTCGTCTTCTCCGACGATCCCGATGGGGGCAGGCCTGTCGCAGAGGCGCCCATCGGGTCGCCCCATGACGGCAACGCCATCGCCGGGCAGGTCGCGGCGACGCCCGGCCAGGTGACCATCACTGCCGACCCCCAGCAATACCCAGTCGGCGAAACACCGGCTTCTCCCGCAACCCTGGCGCAGGCAGAGGCCCCTGCCGGTACCGCCGTCATCGACCCCGACCTCATCGAGGAAGGGCCGCAGGGCCCCATCCCCCGCGCCTCGGGAACCGGCAAGACGCCGTTCGCCACCTATAAACGCCCGCTCGCCGCGCCCCTGACGCCCGGCCGTCCGGCCGTCGCCATCCTCGTCGTCGGACTCGGCATCAACGAAGCCGGCTCGCTCGAGGCGATCGAGCGCCTACCCGATGCGGTGAGCCTTGCCTTCGCGCCCTATGGCCGCTCCCTCGGGACCGTCGTCGCCTCCGCCCGCGGCGCCGGCCACGAGATCTTCCTCGAGGTGCCGCTGGAGCCCTTCGACTATCCCGACAACGATCCCGGCCCCCAGACGCTCGTCACCGGGGCCGAGCCGCGCGCCAACCTCGAAAAACTCTTCTGGCTGCTTTCGCGCTTTTCCGGCTATGCCGGCGTCGTTAACAACATGGGCGCGCGCTTCACCGCCTCGGGCGTCGATTTCGCCCCGGTGATGGAGGAGCTTGGCCTGCGCGGCCTCGGCTATCTCGATGACGGCTCCTCCAACCGTTCCCTCGCGCGTGAACTCGCCGCCGCCAACAAGGTGCCGTTTTCGCGTGCCGACATGACGCTCGATACCAACCCGGAGAGCGGCGCGATCCTCGCCGCCCTCGCCGACCTGGAAGCCAAGGCAAGGCAGACCGGCAGCGCCATCGGCGTCGTCAGCGCCCTGCCGGTGTCGATCCGCACCGTCGCCGAGTGGGCGGCGACGCTCGAAGCCAAGAACGTGACGCTGGTGCCGGCCAGCGCGCTGATGGAATAGGACTTTTTGCCATGCATGATCCCGCGACCCTGCGCGAAAAGCTGCCCTATCGCGACTGCGTCGGGGTGGCCGTGTTCAACCGGGACGGCAAGGTGTTCATGGGCCGGCGCATGCCCGAGGGCGACCCGGAAAATGCGCCGGAGAGGGGCGCGCCCTGGCAGATGCCGCAGGGCGGCATCGATCCGGGCGAGACGCCCTACCAGGCGGCGCTGCGCGAGCTCTTCGAGGAGACCAACATCTCCTCGGTCAGCCTCGTCGCCGAGGCGCCCGAGTGGATCCACTACGACCTGCCCGACGAGCTGCTGGGGGTCGTGCTCAAAGGCAAGTACCGCGGGCAGCGCCAGCGCTGGTTCGCCTTCGCTTTCACCGGACCCGACGGCGAGATCGACGTCGCCGCGCCCGGCGGCGGCAAGCACAAGCCCGAATTCGACGCCTGGCGCTGGGAGCTGCTCGACAGGGCTCCCGATATCATCGTGCCGTTCAAACGCGACGCATACGAGCAGGTCGCCGCCGCCTTCGCCGACATCCCGCGCCGCTTCACCCACGTCTAAAGCCATGCGAACCATCGGCCTCATCGGCGGCATGAGCTGGGAATCGAGCGCCCACTACTACCGCATCCTCAATGAGGAGACCGCCCGGCGCCTGGGCGGCCTGCATTCGGCCGAGGTGATCCTGCACTCGGTCGATTTCGCGCCGATCGAGGCGATGCAGCGCGCCGACGACTGGCAGGCGGCGGGCGTGCGCCTGGCAGGCGTTGCGCGCGGGCTCGTCGCGGCGGGGGCTGAGGTGCTGGGGCTTGCCACCAACACCATGCACATCGTTGCCGACGAGATGACGGCGGGGCTCGACGCCCGCTTCGTCCACATCGCCGATCCGACCGCCGAGGCGCTGCTCGCCGACGGCTTCGGGAGGGTCGGGCTCCTCGGCACGCGCTTCACGCTCGAAAAGCCGTTCTACCGCGAGCGGCTGAACGCGCGCGGGCTCGACGTGCTGGTGCCGGAGGTGGATGTGACCAACCTCAACGGGATCATCTACGATGAGCTGTGCAGGGGGATCGTCACCGAGGACTCCCGCCGCCGCTACGTTTCCGCCATCGAGCTGCTCGCCGCGCGCGGCGCCGAGGCGGTGATCCTCGGCTGCACGGAGATCGGCATGCTGATCGACGACTCCGTCAGTCCCCTGCCGGTCTACGACACCACCGAACTGCACGCCAAGGCGCTGGTCGCCGCGGCGCTGGAGTAGACCTCAAGCGGTGCGGAATCGACCACTCCTTCGCCTCCCTCCCCTTGAGGGGGGTTGTGTGGATCGCTGATGGACCCCCACCCCCGCCCCCTCCCCTCAAGGGGGAGGGGAGCCGGCCTCCTCCGGTCGAACATGACAGAGTCTAGGCAGCGCGACGGCGGTCTGCGGCTTCCGCAGCGTCCTCGACGACGAATACGTCGACGATGCGGTCGAGTTCGTTGGCCTGCGCTTCCGTTTGCTCGATGGCCGCGTTGGTTTCCTCGACGAGGGCGGCGTTGTGCTGGGTCATCTCGTCCATCTGCCGCACGGCGCCGTTGACCTCCTCGATGGCGGCGGCCTGTTCGCGGCTCTCGGCCGCGATCGATTCGACGAGCTGCGTATTGGCGCGCGCTTCCTCGAGCATGGCGGCCAGCTTGGCGGCGGCATCGGCGACGAGCCTCGCGCCGCCATTGACTTCGTCGGCCGATTTTTCGATGAGCGCCTTGACCTCCGAGGACGCCTCGGCCGCCGACTGGGCGAGGCGGCGCACTTCGACGGCGACGACGGCAAACCCCTTGCCGGCCTCTCCGGCGCGCGCTGCTTCCACGGACGCGTTGAGCGCCAGGAGGTTGGTCTGGAAGGCGATGTCGTCGATCATGCCGATGATCGACGAGATCCTGGCCGACGATGCCGAGATGCGCTCCATGGCCTCGTTCGCCCGGCCCATCACCGCGCCGCCCTCTTCGGCCGTCTGCGCGACGCGATGCGCGTTGCCGCTGGCATCGCGCGCCTTCCCGGCGTTCCGCAGCACGGTGGCCGCGAGCTGCTCCATGGCCGCCGAGGTTTCCTCGATGGTCGCCGCCTGCCGGGTCGTGCGCCCGGAAAGGTCGTTGGCCCCGGACAGGATCTCGCCCGTCGCCATCTTGAGGGACCGGGAGGTGCGCTTGATCTGCGCGACGACCGCGCCGAACTGGGTGACCGTTCCGTTGAGGGCATGGCGCAGGTCCTCGAACTCGGCGGGGAACGGCGTCTCGATGCTGGCGGTGAGGTCCCCGGCCGACAGGCGCTCCAGCGCCTCGCCGACGGCCGCGACGGTCTGCTTCCTCGCGGTGACGTCACTCGCCAGCTGCACGATCTTGTAGGGAATCCCGTCGATGCCGAGGATAGGGTTGAATGTCGACTGGATCCACACTTCCCGCCCGTCGCGCGTGCGCCGGCGGTACTCGCCTCTGCGGAACTCGCCGCCGGCAAGATCGGCCCAGAATCGCCGATAAGCCTCCGAACCAGGATCGGCATCGAAGAGGAATTTCGCGTTGGGTGCGCCAACGACCTCCTCCAGGTCGTAGCCGACCAGGGCAAGAAAGTTGTCGTTGGCCGAGATCACTTCGCCGGTGAGGGTGAATTCGACGACGATCTGGGATTTCGACATGGCGGCGAGCTGGCCGGTATGGTCCGCCGCCTCCTCGAGGTGCCGGCGGGTCTCCTCGCCGAGCTCGGCGATCCGCTTGGAGTTGCCGCGGAAGACCTCCACCGCCTGCGCCATGACGCCGATCTCGTTGCTGCGTCCGGTATAGGGCACCTGTCTCTCGAACTCGCCCTCGGCGATCGCCGCCATCACCCGCGAGAGCCGGGGGATGGGACGCGTCAGGGCATGCGAGACGAGGAAGGCGAGCCCGCCGATGACGACGAGCGAGAGCGCCCCCACCATCAGCAGAAGGTTGCGGGTATTGCCGATGAGCGCGTTGATCGGCGCGCGCTCGACCGCGACCATCAGCGCGCCGAGCACCTGGCCATCCGGATGGACGATCGGCTGGTGATGGGTGTAATAGCCGACGCCCTCGATGACCGACTCGCCGCGCACGGGCTGCCCGGCGATCAGCGCCTCGTGGAGAGCGGTGCCCGGGGTAATAGAATCGAGCGCCCGTGTGCCATCGGCGCGGGCGATGCTAGTGGTGCCGGCGACGAAATCCGGGCCCTGCTCGGGGTCGTGCACGTAGATGGTGACATCCTGACCGGCGACATCGGCGATGGCGTCGATGACGTCGTTGCTGCGGAAACGCGGCATGTTGCGCACGACGAAGGCGGAGACCTCGCCGGCCTCGTCCTTGACGACTTCGAGGCTCGGCAGGTTGACCCGCAGGATCTCGCCGCTGATGCGCAAGCCGCTCGTTACCGCGGCATCGGCTTCCTCGCGGACCGAGGCGGAAAGGTTGACGGTGAGGCTGAAGATGACCGCGGCGATGGCGACGGCAATGGAGCCGATGGCGAGCGCGGCAATGGCGAATGTCAGCCTCATATTGGAAAAGAGACGCGAGAACAGTCTCATCTGGCGTTACCCCAAAAACGCCGGGTAGTCGTCCGGCCCCCAAAAAAGTCCATCCGAGGGGGCAGAGTGCCGTCCAAAACCTTAATCGGGCCTTAAGGGAGAACGCGATTGGGGCAACCGTGGCAGTTTGCACAATTTGTATGCAAATGCTCCGCGGCAAAGGGCCCCCTCACCCGACCCCTGCGGGTCGACCTCTCCCCAAGGGAGAGGTGCGCGCGAGCGCCGGGTGGCCTTCATCTGCTGCCCAACAAAAAACCGCCCCGGCGGAGCCGGGGCGGCTGATTGTAACCGGCGGTTTATCCGCGATCAGTGGATATGGGCGCCGTTGATCTGTCCGGCCTCGATGGCGAGGTTGAGGAGCGCGCTGACCAGTTCCTGCGCATAGGTGCGGTCCTCATGCGTTTCGGCCCGCTCCAGCTCTTCCTGGGCCTGCTTGATCTGCTCTTCGAGCTCGGCCTGGCTGAAATCAGCAAGCGAGGACGCTTCCTCGGCGAGGATCGTCAGTCCCTCCGGCGAAACGTCGGCAAAGCCGCCGCGCACGAAGTAGATCTCGGCCTTGCCGTCGGTGCCCGACACCGTGATGAAGCCCGGCCGCAGCGTCGACATGAAGGGCGCATGGTCGGCCATGACGGTGAAGTATCCTTCGGTGCCCGGAACGGTCACCGAACGAACCTCTTCCGACAGCACCAGGTGCTCGGGCGATACGATGTCGATCTTGATGCCTTCGGCCATGGATCTTCGCTTTTGTTAGGCCGCCTGGGCGGCGAGCTTCTGGGCCTTCTTGACGGCATCCTCGATGGTGCCGACCATGTAGAAGGCCGCTTCCGGCAGGTGGTCGTATTCGCCGTTCACCAGACCCTTGAAGCCCTTGATGGTGTCCTCGAGCTGGACGAAGACGCCCGGCGCGCCCGTGAAGACTTCGGCCACGTCGAAGGGCTGGCTCATGAAGCGCTCGATCTTGCGGGCGCGAGCCACGGTCAGCTTGTCCTCTTCGGAGAGCTCGTCCATGCCCAGGATCGCGATGATGTCCTGCAGGGCCTTGTAGCGCTGAAGGATCTGCTGGACAGAACGGGCAACCTCGTAGTGCTCCTGGCCGACGACCTGCGGATCGAGGATGCGTGAGGTGGACCCGAGCGGATCCACGGCCGGGTAGATGCCCTTTTCCGAGATCGAGCGATCGAGAACGGTGGTCGCGTCGAGGTGGGCGAAGGTCGAGGCGGGGGCCGGGTCGGTGATGTCGTCGGCCGGAACGTACACGGCCTGCACCGAGGTGATCGAGCCCTTGGTGGTGGTGGTGATGCGCTCCTGCATGGCGCCCATGTCGGTCGCCAGCGTCGGCTGGTAGCCCACCGCCGAAGGAATGCGGCCGAGCAGCGCCGACATCTCCGCACCCGCCTGGGTGAAGCGGAAGATGTTGTCGACGAAGAACAGCACGTCCTGGCCCTGGTCGCGGAAGTTCTCGGCGACGGTGAGGCCGGTCAGCGCGACGCGGGCGCGGGCCCCCGGGGGCTCGTTCATCTGGCCGAAGACGAGCGCGCACTTGGAACCGGCCGCCGAGCCGTTGTTCTCGTGCGGGTCCTTGTTCACGCCCGATTCGATCATCTCGTGGTAGAGGTCGTTGCCCTCGCGGGTGCGCTCGCCGACGCCGGCGAACACGGAATAACCGCCGTGGGCCTTGGCGACGTTGTTGATCAGCTCCTGGATGAGCACGGTCTTGCCGACGCCGGCGCCGCCGAAGAGGCCGATCTTGCCGCCGCGCGCATAGGGGGCGATGAGATCGACGACCTTGATGCCGGTGACCAGCACTTCGGCTTCCGGGTTCTGCTCGACGAACTCGGGAGCGGGCTGGTGGATCTCGCGCTTGGCCTCGGCGCCGATCGGACCGGCCTCGTCGATGGGCTCGCCGATGACGTTCATGATGCGCCCGAGGGTCGCATCGCCAACGGGCACGGCGATGGCCGAGCCGGTGTCGACGACTTCGCCGCCGCGAACGAGGCCTTCGGTCGAGTCCATGGCGATGGTGCGCACGGTGTTGTCGCCCAGGTGCTGGGCGACCTCGAGGACGAGGCGGCTGCCGTTGTTGTCGGTTTCGAGCGCGTTCAGGATGGCCGGCAGGTGCCCGTCGAACGTCACGTCGACGACGGCGCCGATGACCTGCGAAATGCGACCGGCTTTCTTGTCTGCCATAGTCAAATCCTCGTGGTTCTTTTAGAGCGCCTCGGCGCCCGAGATGATTTCGATGAGTTCCTTGGTGATCTGGGCCTGGCGCTGCCGGTTGTAGGACAGCTGCAGCTTGCCGATCAGCTCACCCGCATTGCGCGTCGCGTTGTCCATGGCCGTCATCTGCGCGCCGTAGAACGAAGCGTTGTTCTCGAGCAGCGCCCGGAACACCTGCACGGCGATGTTGCGCGGCAGAAGGTCGGCAAGGATCGCCTCCTCGCTCGGCTCGTAGTCGTAGTCGAGATCGGCGCCGGCCGCGGCATTCGCCTGCTCGGCCTCGAACTTGGCCGGGATGATCTGCTGGGCGGTCGGCACCTGGCTGATGACCGAGACGAACTTCGAATAGAAGAGCGTGGCGACATCGAACTCGCCCGCCTCGAAGCGCTCAAGAATCTTGGCGGCGATGTCGTGGGCGTTGGCAAAGCCGATCTGGCGCACTTCGCGCAGCGTGATGTAATCGACGATCCTGTCGCCGAAGGTGCGCTTCAAGACATCGTTGCCCTTGCGCCCGACAGTCAGGATCTTGACCGTCTTGCCCTCGGCGATGAGCCGGTTGGCGTGATCGCGCGCCAGGCGCACGATCGAGGAGTTGAAGCCGCCGGCAAGCCCGCGCTCACCGGTCGCAACGACCAGCAGATGCACGTCGTCCTTGCCGGTGCCGGCCAGCAGCGTCGGGGCGCCTTCGCGGCCCTCGTAAACCGAAGAGAGCCCGGCCAGCACCTTACCCATGCGCTCGGCATAGGGACGGGCGGCCGTCGCCGCCTCCTGCGCACGGCGCAGCTTGGCGGCGGCCACCATCTGCATGGCCTTGGTGATCTTCTGGGTCGATTTGACCGAGCCGATCCGGTTCTTGAGGTCCTTCAGCGACGGCATGAGCCCATCGTCTCCTTCAGGTCGTTTGCCGTTCCGGCAAATCGCCCTCATTCTTGTTGTCGCGGATGGCCTTAGGCCGCGTAGGTCTTCTTGACGGCGTCGAGCGCGTCCTTGACCTTGGCGCGCAGCTCGTCCGAAAGGGCCTTCTCCTTGGCGATCGCGCCGAGGATATCGGCGTGCTTGGAGCGGAACGCCGAGAGCACGGTCTTCTCGAAATCGCCGACCTTGTTGACCGGAAGATCGTCGAGATAGCCGTTGATGCCGGCAAAGATCACGACGACCTGCTCTTCGGTCTTCAACGGCGAGAACTGCGGCTGCTTCAGAAGCTCGGTGAGGCGCGCGCCGCGGTTGAGGAGGCGCTGGGTGGCCGCATCGAGGTCCGAGCCGAACTGGGCGAAGGCCGCCATCTCGCGGTACTGCGACAGCTCGCCCTTGATCGAGCCCGCCACCTGCTTCATCGCCTTGACCTGGGCTGACGAACCCACGCGCGACACCGAGAGGCCGACGTTCACGGCCGGACGGATGCCCTGGAAGAAGAGGTTGGTCTCGAGGAAGATCTGGCCGTCGGTGATCGAGATCACGTTGGTCGGGATGTAGGCCGACACGTCGTTGGCCTGTGTCTCGATGATCGGCAGCGCCGTCAGCGAGCCGAGCCCGTGATCTTCGTTGAGCTTGGCGGCGCGCTCGAGGAGGCGCGAGTGCAGGTAGAAGACGTCGCCGGGATAGGCCTCGCGGCCCGGCGGGCGGCGCAGCAGCAGCGACATCTGGCGGTAGGCGACGGCCTGCTTGGTCAGGTCGTCATAGGCGATCACGGCGTGCATGCCATTGTCGCGGAAGTACTCGCCGATCGCGCAGCCGGCGAAGGGCGCGATGTACTGGAGCGGAGCCGGGTCGGACGCCGTCGCGGCGATCACCACCGAATATTCGAGTGCGCCCGAATCCTCGAGCTGCTTGACGAACTGCGCCACGGTCGAGCGCTTCTGGCCGACGGCGACGTAGATGCAGTAGAGCTTCTCGGTCTCGGAAGCGTTGGCGGCATGCGCCGGCTTCTGGTTGAGGAAGGTGTCGAGAACGATGGCGGTCTTGCCGGTCTGGCGGTCGCCGATGACGAGCTCGCGCTGGCCGCGCCCGATCGGGATCATGGCGTCGATGGCCTTGAGGCCGGTCGACATCGGCTCGTGCACGGACTTGCGCGGCAGGATGCCCGGCGCCTTGACGTCGACGCGGCGGCGTTCGGTGTATTCGATCGGGCCCTTGCCGTCGATCGGATTGCCGAGGCCGTCGACGACGCGCCCGAGCAGGCCCTTGCCGACCGGGGTATCCACGATCGAACCGGTGCGCTTGACGGTGTCGCCTTCCTTGATCGAACGGTCGTCGCCGAAGATCACGACGCCGACATTGTCCTCTTCGAGGTTCAGCGCCATGCCCTTGATGCCGCCCGGGAACTCGACGAGCTCACCGGCCTGGCAGTTGTCGAGGCCATAGACACGCGCGATGCCGTCGCCGACCGAGAGCACCTGACCGACTTCGGAAACCTGGGCTTCCTGGCCGAAATTCTTGATCTGGTCCTTGAGGATCGCAGAGATTTCCGCGGCTTTGATGTCCATTATCCGACCTCTTTCATGGCGATCTTCATCGCTGCGAGTTTTGTCTTGAGGGAAGAATCGATCAACTGGCTGCCGACCTTCACCTGAAGGCCGCCGATGAGCGAGGGATCGACATGTTGGTTGAGCGTGACGACCTTGCCGACCTTTTCGGCGAGCGTCTGCGAAAGCGATTTGGCCTGGGCGTCGGAGAGCGGCGCGGCCGAGGTCACCTCGGCGGTCACTTCTCCGCGCGCTTCGGCGGCCAGCGCCTTGAAGGCATCGACGATCTGCGGCAGGGCGAAGAGCCGCCCGTTGCGCGCCACGAGCTTCAGCAGGTTGGCGACCAGCGGATTTGTCTGCGTCTTGGAAAGGATCGCGTCGAGCGCCTGAGCCTTCTCTTCGGCCTTGATCGCCGGCGATTTGAGGAAGCGCGAGAAATCCTCGCTCTCACCCACCAGCCGGGAGACGTCGCTCAGGGCCGTTTCCACCGATGCCAGCTGATTTTCGCTCCGGGCGACATCGAAAAGCGCCGACGCATATGGCCGCGCGATCCCAACGAGAACTGAATTCTGCGCTGCCAATGCCGCTTCACCCTCTCGATTGCCCGCCTGCTTGCCGTCCCGGAAAACTTACCCGGTCGGCCGCCGACGTTTAGCGTCTTGTTTTTGGGAGGAGCCCGTCCGCCAAGCCCCTAAAGTCGCGCTCGCTCTATCACAAGCGCAACGCGGCTTGCAAGGCTTGGGCAGGCGATTCGGCGCAGGCGAAAATGTCGCAGCCACGGGTGCGGCGCGTAAGTCTGCTCAAGCGCTCTTGCGAGCCTTCCTGAGGCTTTCCGCCAGCGCGGCGTTCATGCGCGTCTGCCAACCCGGTCCGTCCGCCTTGAACCCCTCCACCACCTCCCGGTCGAGCCGCAGGCTGACCGAGACCTTGGGGTTCGCAGACTTGGGGCGGCCGGGCATCGGCAAGCCACGTTCGGCAAAGAACTGCGCCGCCGGAATCGAACGCTTCAGCGCTTCTTCGGTGAGTTCAGGAGCATCGTCCTCATCGAGTCCAATCGTCTCCTCAAACTCATCATCATTCGGCTCGTGCTTCAATTTCCCATCCATAGCCGTTTGTCCTTTCGGTTGAATGGTCGCATGCTGATGATACGAAGGCGGCCATCCCGCATGGTGAAAACCACATGATATCCGACCATGTCGGGTCCCATCCCGCGCGCGAGGAAGCGATCCTCACCGTAATCGCGGCGCAGGTCGGGCTCGATGATTGCGTGGTCCCAATCGAAGTCTCGCGCCAGGGAAAAGTCGATCTTGTGCTTGGCCCGATTCTTGGCGTTCTTCGTTCACGGCGTCCCCGACGTCAATTTATGTATATACAAAAATCTCTCAAAAAAAACTCATCGGATCGATGTCGACCTGCACCTTGAGGCTGCCCCTGGGGCGCTCGGCGGAGGCGAGCCAGAAGCGCACGTAACCGGAAAGGTCGAAGTCCTTGGGGCTCTGGGCGAGAAGACGGACGCGGTGGCGGCCGCGCACCATGGCGACCGGTGCGTCTGCGGGGCCGAAGAGCTTGAGGTGCTCGGCCATCGGCGCGACCGAGAGGAGGCGGCGTGCGTAGTCCATCGCCTCCTCGTGCGCGTTGGCCGAGACGACGAGCGCCGCGAGCCGCCCGAACGGCGGCAGGCTTCCCGCCTCGCGCGCGGCAAGCTCGTGGGCATAGAACGCCTCGCGGTCGCCGGTGACCATGGCGCGCATCACCGGATGGGCCGGATGATAGGTCTGCAGGAACGCCTTGCCGTGGCGCGAGGCGCGCCCGGCGCGGCCGGCAACCTGCGTCAGGATCTGGAAGGTCTTTTCGGCCGCGCGCGGATCGCCGTGGGCGAGGCCGAGGTCGGCATCGATCACGCCGACGAGGGTGAGCTTTTCGAAGTGGTGCCCCTTGGCGACGAGCTGGGTGCCGATGACGAGGTCGTACTCGCCGCGCGCCACCTCCGCGAACCGCTCGCGCAGCGCCGCGTTGGAACCCATGTCGGACGAGAGGATCACCCGGCGCGCATCGGGAAAGCGCTCCGCCGCCTCCTCGGCGACGCGCTCGATGCCCGGCCCGATCGGCACCAGCGAGTCCTCGGCCCCGCACGATCCGCAGCTCTTCGGGATCTTTTGCTCGTGCCCGCAATGGTGGCACATGAGGACGCCGCGGAAGCGGTGCTCGACGAGCCAGGCCGAGCAGTGCGGGCACTGGTACTGGTGGCCGCAGGCCCGGCAGAGCGTCAAGGGCGCATAGCCGCGACGATTGAGGAAGAGCAGCGCCTGCTCGCCCCGGTCGAGGGTCGAAAAGATCTCGCGGGCGAGGCGCGGAGCGATCCAGCGGTCCCTTTCAGGGCCTTCCTCGCGCATGTCGATGGCGGTGACGTCCGGCAGCGCCGCCTCGGCAAAGCGCGAGGAGAGCATGACGTGGCGGTAGCGGCCCTGGTTGGCGTTGTTGCGCGATTCGACCGACGGCGTCGCCGAGGCCAGCAGAACCCGCGCGTCGGCAAGGCGGGCGCGCACCACGGCCATGTCGCGGGCGTGGTAGTTGACCCCGTCCGACTGCTTGTAGGCCCCGTCATGCTCCTCGTCGAGGACGAGGAGGCCGAGCTCGCGGAACGGCAGGAAGAGCGCCGAGCGCGCGCCGACCACGGCGCGCACTTGCCCTGTCAGCACACCGCGCCACACCCGCGCCCGCTGCACCGGCGTCATGTCCGAATGCCACTCGGCCGGCCGCGCGCCGAAGCGCTTGGAAAAGCGCTCGAGGAAGGCGTGGGTCAGTGCGATCTCGGGCAGCAGCACCACCGCCTGCCGCCCGGCGCGCAGCGTATCGGCTACCGCCTCGAAGAACACCTCCGTCTTGCCGCTGCCGGTGACGCCATCGAGGAGGGCGACCCCGAACCGGTGCGGGTCGAGGCCGCGGATGGCGCCGAGCGCCTGCTGCTGCTCGGGGCTGAGGGTCGGCATGTTACCGTCGGGGTCGGGGGGCATGACGACCGGCGGCGGCGGCATCTCGACCCGCTCCAGCGCCCCGGCCCGCTCCAGCCCTTCGATCACCGAAGCCGAAACGCCGCTCGCCCCGACGATCGCGGCCTTGGCCCAGGCCATGCCGTCGGCGACGACGTCGAGTACACGCAGCCGTGCATCGGTCAGCCGCTCGGGCTCGAATCCGGTCTTGCGGAAGGCGGTGATCGGGCGCTCGGGCTCCAGCGCCTCGCGGCTGCGCAGCGCCCCGCGCATGACCATGCCGGGGGCGGCGAGCGTATAGCGCCCGACCCAGTCGACGAGCTTCAGGAGTTCGTCGGAGAGCGCTGGCACCTCGAAGACGTGGGCGATGTCCTTCAACCGGTTGTGGGCGACATTGTCCTTCGGCTCACCCCAGACGACGCCGAGCGTCAGCGTCGGCCCCAGCGGCACGGCGACGATCGAGCCGCGCTCGACCTCCGCCCCGTCCGGCACCCGGTAGGAATAGGGTCCCTCGACGGCAACGCCCACCATGACTGCAACGATGTCGCCTGGCCCGTACATGTGTGCTCGTTCTGTTCTCTTGGCTCCATACATAGCGCCTGGCGCCGATTCGGCTAGGGCGCCGCGGATTAAACCGCACCTTTACCCTGCCCAGCCAAGATGCCGCCATGACCGATATCGCCTTTGCCGCCGACGAGACCGTCAAGCGAGAGATCGCCCGCTGGATGCGCGAGCTCGGCGCCGTGCGGCGGCTGGCCGGCAAGACCCTCGAAGCCTATGACCGCGACCTCAGGCAGTTCCTTTCTTTTCTCTCCGGCCACACCGGCGGGCCGGTCTCGCTGAGGACGCTCGAGGAGCTGCGCGCCGCCGACATCCGCGCCTTCATGGCCGCGCGGCGGGCGGAAAGCCTCGGCTCCCGCTCGCTCGCCCGGGTGCTCTCGGCACTCAAATCCTTCTTCGGCTTCCTCGAGCGCGAGGGGGTGCTGAAGAGTGAAGCGCTGACGACGGTCCGGACGCCCAAAATCCCGAAATCCTTGCCGAAGGCGCTGACCGTCATCGAGGCGCGCCGAACCATCGAGACCACCCAAGAGCTGGAAGAAAGGCCATGGATCGCGGCGCGCGACATGGCGGTGCTGGCGCTCTGCTACGGCTCGGGGCTGCGCATCTCCGAGGCGCTGGCAGTGACGCCGGCCGATCTCGAAACACAGGCGCTGCGCGTCACCGGCAAGGGCGGCAAGGTGCGGATGGTGCCGCTGATCGCAGCCGTCCGGCAGGCGATAGAGACCTACAAGTCCTTGTGCCCGTTCGCGCTTCCGCGCGACGAGCCGATGTTCCGCGGCGTGCGGGGCGGGCCGCTTTCGCCCAGATTGATCCAGATGCGCACGGCCCAGCTGCGCGGGGCCCTCGGCCTGCCGCCTTCGGCGACCCCGCATGCGCTGAGGCACTCCTTTGCCACGCATCTGCTGGGCCGTGGCGGGGACCTGCGGGCCATCCAGGAGCTGCTGGGGCACGCCTCGCTCTCGACGACGCAGGTCTATACCGCGGTCGATACCGACCGGCTGCTCGAGAGCTACCGCAAGGCCCACCCGCGGGGGTGATGGGTTGGCAAAGTGCTGACGCTGCGGCACCCGAATGCGGCTTTACGCGCACGGTGCGCCGATGTAGGGGAATGGGTCATGCGCTCGCACCCGATGCTTCTTGCGAAAGTCTGGCTTCTTGGCACCCACATGTGCCGGGGCGAACGCTGACATCCTTATACTCAAGCGATTTCGTTTCACCGGCCCGGCCATCAGGCCCGGGATGTCTCCGGTGACCGATGGACGGGCGCCTTAAAGAGGTTCCCCGATGTCCGCCCCGCCCGTTTCCGCCGCCTCCGCCGAACGTTTCGACACCCTGGGCTATGCCTTCGCCATCGGCGGGGCGGTGCTGTTCTCGACCAAGGGCATCTTCATCAAGCTCGCCTACGCCCATGGCGTTGCGACCGAGACGCTGCTGGCGCTGCGCATGGCCGTGGCGCTGCCGGTCTACGCAGTGATCTTCCTCGTGCTCGCCAGGCGCACCCCCGGCATCCTCGGCAAGCTGAGGGGCTGGACGCTCGTCGCCACCATGCTGGTGGGCCTGCTCGGCTATTATGTCTCGAGCTACCTCGATTTCGCCGGCCTGCAGTTCGTTTCGGCCCAGTACGAGCGGCTGGTGCTGTTCACCTATCCGTTCTTCGTCCTCGTGCTCGGCGTCTGGTTCTTCGGCGACCGCATGGCCTGGGGCGTGGTGCCGGGGATGGTGATCTCCTATCTCGGGCTCGCGGTGATCTTCGGCTGGAACCTCGTCGCCGAGCCGCAGGGGCTCTTCGCCGGCACGGCGCTGGTGATGGCGGCGGCCCTCACCTTCGCGCTCTACCAGCACCTGGCCAGGCGGCAGATGAAGATCATCGGCGCCGGGATCTTCACCTGCGTCGGCATGTCGACGGCCGGGATCGCCGCCATCGCGCAGGATGCGGTGGTGCACGGACCCGGCAATCTCGCCTCGGTCGATGCGCACACGCTCGGCTACGGCCTGGCGCTCGGCATCCTGTGCACCGTGCTGCCCTCGTTCCTGATGAACGCCGGCATCTCGCGGATCGGGGCGCGCGCCACCTCGACCACAGCCGGCATCGGCCCGGTGGCGACGGCCGCCATTGCGGTCGTCGTGCTGGGCGAAGCCTTCACGATCTTCCACGCCATCGGCACCGCCCTCGTCATCGCCGGCATCACCCTTTTCGGGCGCGCCGAGCGCAAGGCCCTCGTCACCGGATGACGCCAAAGGGCGAGGTAACGACTATCTGTCCGGCCAAAGCCGCTGTAAGGTCGCGCTGAATCGCAGTTCACTTTTCTGGGAGGACATCCTCATGCCGTCTGCAATTCCGCTGCTTCGCGGAGCGCTCGTCGGGTTGTCCCTGGTGTTCGCCGCGGCGACTCCGGGGTTCGCCGCGCCCGCGACCGAGCCGGCCGTCCTGCCCGGACCTTCAGGAGCACTGCTGCTCGCCCAGCTCGACGACATCGATTTCGGCGACGATTCCAGCCAATGGGCCAATGACGGCGAATGCGACGATCCGCGCTTCACCGGTTCCGGGGCCGCCGCCGAGCTCGTCGATGCCGACCTGATGAAGGACGCCACCGACTGCCAGCAGGCCTATGAGGCCGGCACCGTGACGCTCGTCGAAGACGACAGCGGGGAGACGGGCGGCAAGGAGACCGCGCCCGAGGCCGCCGACATCGACTTCGGCGACGATTCCAGCCAATGGGCCAACGATGGCGAGTGCGACGATCCGCGGTTCACCGGCCCCGGCGCCGCCGCCGAGCTGGTCGAGGCCGACCGCATGAAAGACGCCACCGACTGCCGGCAGGCCTTCGAGGCCGGCACCGTGACCCTTGCCGGAGAAGGTGGAGACGAGCCTGCCGACGCCGCCGACATCGATTTCGGCGACGATTCCAGCCGCTGGGCCAATGACGGCGAGTGCGACGACCCGCGCTTTGCCGGCGTCGGCATGGCCAGCGAACTGCTCGCCGAGGACGAAGGCAAGGACGCCACCGACTGCCGCGCGCTCTTCGAGGCGGGCTCCATCACCCTCAAGGGCGGGAATGGGGGCGCCGCCACCGGCATCGACGACATCGACTTCGGCGATGATTCGAGCGACTGGGCCAACGATGGCGAATGCGACGATCCGCGCTTCACCGGCCCGGGCACGGCGACGACCCTGCTCGATGAAGACGAGCGGCGCGACGCCACCGACTGCCGCGAGGCCTACGAAGCCGGCACCATCACACTCAAGGGCGAGGGCGCCAGCGCCGACGACATCGATTTCGGCGACGATTCCAGCCAATGGGCCAATGACGGCGAGTGCGACGACCCGCGCTTCACCGGCCCTGGCGCCGCCGCCGAGCTGCTCGACAGCGACCGCATGAAGGACGCCACCGACTGCCGCGCCGCCTTCGAGGCCGGCACGGTGACGCTGGCCGACGACAGCAGCGGCCCCTCGGGCCCGACCGAGTTCGACTATGGCGACGATTCCTCGACCTATGCCAATGACGGCGAGTGCGACGATCCGCGCTTTGCCGGCAGCACCGGCATGGCCAAGAAGCTCCTCGTCGAGGACGAAATGCGCGACGCCACCGACTGCCGTGCGCTGGTCGACGCCGGGGAGATCGAGATCCGCAAGGTCTACGACCCGGCCTATGCCGCGGCCGGTCCGCACGACTCTTCCCATGTCGACTTCGGCGACGATTCCTCGACCTACGCCAATGACGGCGAATGCGACGACCCGCGCTTCGAGGGTCCGGGCACGGCGACCACGCTCCTCGACAGCGACGAGCTGCGCGACGCCGCCGACTGCCGTGAGGCTTATGAGGCCGGCACGGTGGTGCTGATCGGGGAGTAGTCAGGCGTAATGGCGGGCCTCTGACCTCTGCTTTTGTCGTCACCGCCGGGCTTGTCCCGGTGGTCCAGGGGATGCCGCGGCATTGCACTGGATTGCCGGGACAAGCCCGGCAATGGGATCGGACCTGGACCTAGCTGGAGCCGTTCCCTAGCTGGAGCCGTTCATGGATTAATAGGGTCGGGGGCGGTCTCGTATAAAGACGTGGAGAGGTCGACGGGG